>JBIQLB010000006.1:0-118616 GCA_044464665.1 Nocardioides sp. | reverse complement strand
ATAGGTCAACAATCCCGACCCCACACCCCGATCTTTAGGAGACACGCCCTAGGCGCTCAGTCCTCCCCGCGCGCGGCGAGGGCCTCGCCGAGGCGGTCGGCGTGGCGTAGCGAGCGGACGACCAGCGGCACGGCGTACGCGGTGGGGCTGGAGCCGAGACCGCGGGCGAGCTGGGCCTCGCGGACCTCGCGGCCGAGGCCGATGACGACGGGGACCGACCGGATGCCCAGTGCCATCATCAGGCCGACGCGCTCGGGATCGACGCCGAGCGGCCGCAGCGGGCGCGAGGCTGCCTGGACGACGTCGACGAGGGCGGTGGTCCGGGTGGTGCAGCTGACCAGCCCGGCGAGCAGGACCAGGGCGAGCATCGTGCCGGTCACGACCACCGCGGCCCGCCAGTCGGTCACGACGAGCTGGAAGACCAGCAGCAGGCCGAGCACCCAGCGCAGTGGCCGGATCTGGGCGAGGAGGACCCGCCAGGGGAGGCCGGCGAGGGGATAGAGCGCGAGGGTCACCGCCAGCAGGATCGCGGTCTGCCAGGGCTCGCGCCAGAAGACCGTGGCGACGGCGACCGCGGCCAGCGCGAGCAGCTTGGCGCCGGCCGGCGCGCGATGCAGCCAGCTCGTGCCGGGGACGAACGTGCCGAGGTCACTCATCGAGCACCAGCGCGCGATAGTGCGCGACGGCGTCCGCGGGCGCGCCGTCGAAGGCCAGGCGAGTGCGGTCGAAGACCAGCACCCGGTCGAAGCCGCCGACCAGGTCGAGGTCGTGGGTCACCAGCACCACCTGGGCCGGGACGGCCTCGATCGCGGCGGCGATGCGCCGGGTGTTGACCAGGTCGAGCAGCGTGGTCGGCTCGTCGAGGACGAGCACCTGCGGCTCGGTGACCATGACCGAGGCCAGCGCGAGGAGCTGCTTCTGCCCACCGGAGAGGAGGTGCGCGGGGTGGTCGGCATGCCCGTCGAGACCGTACGCCGCCAGCACGGCCCGCACCCGCTCGTCGATCGCCGAGCGGTCGAGCTTCCGCCGGCGCAGCCCGAAGGCGACGTCCTCGGCCACGGTGGGCATCACGATCTGGGCGTCGGGGTCGGTGAAGCAGAAGCCGACCCGCCGCCGGACCTCCTTGCCCTCGGTGCGCGTGTCCAGGCCGTCCACGGTCACCGTGCCGGTCGTCGGCACGACCAGGCCGTTGAGCAGCCGGGCGAAGGTCGACTTGCCCGAGCCGTTGGCCCCGATCACGCCGATCCGGTGCTCCTCCAGGCCCAGGTCGAGGTCCCGCAGGACCGTGCGCGTGCCGGCGCCCGACGGGTACTCGTGGCCGACGCCACGCAGCTCGATCAGCGGCATGCCTCGACCACCACCGCCGTGCCCTGGCCGCCGCCCGCGGCGATCGCCGCGAGGCCGTAGCGGCCGTGTCCCTGCCGGATCATCTGGCTGAAGAGCCGCACGGCCAGCACCGCGCCGCTCGCCCCCCACGGATGGCCGAGCGCCAGCGCGCCACCCTGCGCGCACGCCCGCCCGGGGTCGATGCCCAGCTCGTCGTAGCAGGCGAGCACCTGCCCGGCGAAGGCCTCGTTGACCTCGATCACGTCGAGGTCGGCGACCTCCAGGCCGGCCTCGTCCAGCGCCCGGCGTACGGCGGGCACGAGGCCGATGCCCGGCCGGCGCGGGTCGACCCCGGCCGACGCGGTCGCCAGGATCCGCAGGCCCGGCCCGCTGCTCGCCAGGGTGACCGCGGCCGCGCCGTCGTTGATCCCGCAGGAGTTGGCGGCCGTCACCGTGCCGCCCTCGCGGAAGGCCGCGGGGAACCGCGCCAGCCGGGAGGCCGTCATCCCCTCGCGCAGTCGCTCGTCGCGGGTCAGCCCGGCGACGGGCACGATCTCCTCGTCCAGCAGGCCGGCCGCCGACGCCGCCCAGGCGCGCTGGTGCGACGCGGCGGCGTACGCGTCCTGGCGGTCGCGGCCGATGCCGTGCTCCTCGGCGAGCAGGTCCGCGGCCAGGCCCATGTCGGGGTCCTGCTCGGGGGTGGGCGCGAAGGGCGCTCGCTCGTACCGCTCGGGTGAGGCTTCAGGGTTGGCCGGAGGCCAGAATCGCCAGGGCGCGGTCGAGGCGCTCTCGACGCCTCCGGCCAGCACCGCCCGTCCGGTGCCGCGCACCAGGGCGGCGCCGATCTCGATGGCGGCGAGTCCGCTGGCACACTGGCGGTCCACGGTCAGCGCGGGGACCGACGAGGGCAGCCCCGCGGCCAGCGTGGCCACGCGCGCCACGTCGCCGCCGGGGCCCATGCAGTTGCCCAGCACGACCTCGTCGGGTGTCATCGACGCGGCCAGGGCGGCGATCACCGGCGCGGCCAGCTCCGGCGCGGTGACCGCGGCCAGGCCGCGTCCGCGCGTCCCGATCGGGGTGCGCCGGGCGTCGACGATGATCGCCTCACCCATCGCCGGCCGTCCGAGTGAGCTCCTGGGTCAGCGCGGAGCGGTCGAGCTTGCCGGCGGGGGTGAGCGGAAGCGTGTCGAGCACGTGCCAGCGCCGAGGCCGCTGCGCCGGCGACAGGTGCTCGCGGGCGTAGGCGCGCGCCGGCTCCAGATCGGCGGCGTCGGTCAGCACGGCGGTGAGCACGGAACCCAGTGTGGGGTGGGGGAGTCCGCACACCGCCAGCGGGCCCCTCGCCGCCCTCGCCAGCTCCTCCTCGACGGCGGCCAGGCTGACCGTCGCGCCGGCGGTCACGACGTGGTCGGGCCGGCCGAGCACGACCAGCCGACGCCGCTCACCCTCGGCGGCGTCCCAGCGCCCGGTGTCGCCGACGGTCGCCCAGCCGTCCTGCATCAGGAGCGGGCCGGCGCCCTCGGCGTACCCCTCGCAGACGTACGCCGAGCGCACCCAGATCACCTCGTCGCGCAGCTCGATCTCGACGCCCGGGAAGGCCGTCAGGCCCGAGCTCCCGGCCGCGACGAAGGAGAGCTCGGCCGCGCCGTAGTAGTGGCTCACCCGCAGGCCCAGGGCGATCGCCCGCTCGGCCAGCGCCGCCGGGAGCCGGTCGCCCGCCACCACCACGGCTGTCCCGGTGGGAAGCCGCGAGCCGAGCCGATCGAGCTGCGCGGGCGTCAGGCAGGCATGGGTGGCGGTGGCGGGATCGCCGCTCAGGGTCGCGCCGCTCACATGGGCATGCACGGCGGCGAAGAGGTTCATCGTGGCGCTCAGCGGCCCGGGCACCCAGACCCGCGCGCCCGCGGCGACGCCGGTCAGGCCGGCGTACGCCTCGAAGGAGTCCCACCACGAGGCGGTGGAGCGGAGGACCACCCGGGGAGTGCCCGAGGTGGTGCCGGAGGTGGGCAGCAGCAGCGGCCGGCCCTCCCGGTGGGCCGCGACGACCGCCGCGACCGGGTCATGCGCGCGGTCCGGTCGGATGCCCCGATCGGACCGCTCAGACAGAGCTGGACTCCGGCCCCGCCATGGCCTTCTCTGTGAGCCGTCGGGCCCGCCGGCCCGGCTGGAGCAGGCCCGGGTAGGCGGCATGCACGCCGCGGGCGACCAGCGCCGCGATCACCGCCTTGGCGGCGTCGCCGACGACGAACCAGCCGGCGGCGACGGTCGCGGCCTCCAGCGAGATGTCAGCGCGCCAGGCGGTGCCGGGGATGCCGAGCAGGTAGACCACGACGATGCCGCCGATGACGTTGGCGGGGATGCCCCACACCAGCCGGTACGGCGCGCCGCCGATCTCGGTGAGCTTGCCGACCACCCACGCGCCGACGACGAAGCCGACCAGGTAGCCGACGCTGGGACCGGCGAAGACGCCCAGGCCGCCCCGGCCGCCGGAGAGCAGCGGCAGCCCGACGGCGACCAGCGCCAGGAAGAGCGCCATCGCCGCCGCGCCCCGGCGGGCGCCGAGGATGGCGCCGGCGAGCATCGCGCCCATGGACTGGGCGGTGATGGGCACCGGGATGCCGAAGGGGCTCACCGGCGGGATCAGCCCCAGGGCGGCGATGAGCCCGGCGAAGGTGGCGATCAGCGCCAGATCACGGGCGGGGGCGGGGGTGCGGGTGCGGGTGCGCATGGCGTCTCCGGTCTCGCGGGCGTCAGAGGGCGCCCTGGCGGAACGTGTTGCAGGCCTCGATGCTGCCTTCGGTCAGGCCGACATTGAACCAGTGCATGCGCTGGGCGGCGGATCCATGCGTCCAGGACTCGGGATCGACCCGACCGGAGCTGCGCTGCTGGATGCGGTCGTCGCCCACGGCCTGCGCGGCGTCGATGGCCCGGGAGATGTCGTCCTCGGTGAGTCCCTCGATGATCGTGGTGCCCTCGCGGTCGCGGGTCTGCTCGGCGGAGCCGGCCCACATCCCGGCCAGGCAGTCGGCCATCAGCTCGACCTTCACCGCATCGCTCTTGGCGCCCTGCTGGGTGCGCATCCGGCCGAGGACGCCGAGCAGGTTCTCGACGTGGTGGCCGTACTCGTGGGCGATCACGTAGCCGATCGAGAAGGTGCCGCCCTGGGCGCCGAGCTGGCCCTCGAGCATGTCGTCGAAGAACGTCGAGTCGAGGTAGACCCGCTGGTCCGGCGGGCAGTAGAACGGCCCCATCGCGGCGGCGGCCGCCCCGCAGCCCGACGAGGTCTGGCCGGAGAAGACCCGGGTGCCCGCGTCGACGTACTGCTGGCCGGTCTGCTGGGGGAACGTCCGCTCCCAGTAGTCCTGGACCGACCGGGTGAACAGCGCGACGGCGCAGGTGTCGGACTCGTTGGCGTCGGCGCCGGTCTCGCACTGCTGACCGCCGGCCTGGCCGCCGGAGGATCCGTCGTCGGGGAGCAGCCCGCCGATGCCGTTGCCGGTGCACTGGCTCAGCACGAGGAAGACCAGGATCACCACGACGGTGCCCAGGCCGATCTTGCCGCCACCGCCGCTGGGGATGGGGAAGCGCATCCCACCGCCACCGGAGCCGCCGACGTCCTCGAACTCCGAGGAGTCCACACGTGCCTTGGAGTTGAACCGCATCGCGCTGTGCCCTTCTGGCTCGGTGCCGGGGCGCTCTGCTCGCCCTGAGCCCGCTCCGTAGACTAGACCCCTTGTGATCACCGCCCACCGCCTCGAGGTCCGCGCCGGAGCCCGCCTCCTGATGGCCGATGTCAGCTTCCGAGTCGGGCCCGGGGACCGCATCGGGCTGGTGGGCCGCAACGGTGCCGGCAAGACCACGATGACCAAGATCCTCGCCGGCGAGAGCCTGCCCGCCGGGGGCTCGGTGCAGACGACCGGCACGGTCGGCTACCTGCCCCAGGACCCGCGCACCGGCGACCTGGAGATCCTGGCCCGCGACAGGATCCTCTCCGCGCGCGGCCTGGACGAGGTGGTCCGCCGGCTCCGCGCCGCGGAGACGGAGATGGGCGACGCCGATCCGGACGTGGCCGAGCGCGCGATGCGCCGGTACGCCGCCGCGGACGCCGCCCTGCACGCCGCCGGCGGCTACTCCGCCGAGGCGGAGGCCGCGCAGATCGCCGCGAGCCTGGGCATCGAGGAGCGGCTGCTCGGCCAGCCGCTGCGGACCCTCTCGGGCGGTCAGCGGCGACGCGTCGAGCTGGCCCGGATCCTCTTCTCCGACGCCGAGGTGCTGCTGCTCGACGAGCCGACCAACCACCTCGACGCCGACTCCATCGTCTGGCTGCGCGAGTTCCTGCGCACCTACAAGGGCGGCCTGGTGGTCATCAGCCACGACGTGGGCCTGCTGGAGGCCTGCGTCAACAAGGTCCTTCACCTGGACGCCAACCGGGCCGAGGTGGACGTCTACAACATGGGCTGGACGGCGTACCTCACCCAGCGCGAGACCGACGAGCGGCGCCGCAAGCGCGAGCGCCAGAACGCCGAGCGCAAGGCCAGCACGCTGCTGGAGCAGGCCAACAAGATGCGCGCCAAGGCGACCAAGGCCCAGGCGGCGCAGAACATGATGCGCCGCGCCGAGCGGCTCCTGGAGGGCGTCGAGGGGGAGCGGCGGGCCGACCGGGTCGCGAAGATCACATTCCCCACGCCCGCGCCCTGCGGCAAGACGCCGCTCACCGCGGCCGAGCTGTCGAAGTCCTACGGCTCGCTGGAGGTCTTCACCGACGTCGACCTGGCCATCGACCGCGGCTCGCGGGTGGTGATCCTCGGGCTCAACGGCGCGGGGAAGACCACCCTGCTGCGCATCCTCGCCGGCGTGGACCGTGCGGACACCGGCCAGGTCGTGCCCGGCCACGGGCTCAAGCTCGGCTACTACGCCCAGGAGCACGAGACCCTGGACACCGAGCGCACCGTCCTGGAGAACCTCCGGACCGCGGCCCCCGACCTCAGCGACACCGAGGCCCGCTCGGTGCTGGGCTCCTTCCTCTTCTCCGGCGACGACGCCATGAAGCCCGCCGGCGTGCTCTCCGGCGGCGAGAAGACCCGGCTGGCGCTGGCGATCCTGGTGGTCTCCTCGGCCAACGTGCTGCTGCTCGACGAGCCCACCAACAACCTCGACCCCGCCTCGCGCGAGGAGGTGCTGGCCGCGATCAGGTCGTACGCCGGCGCGATCGTGCTGGTCACCCATGACGAGGGCGCCGTGCACGCGCTGGAGCCGGACCGGGTGCTGATCCTGCCCGACGGCGTCGAGGACCTGTGGTCCGCGGACTACGCCGAGCTCGTCGAGCTGGCCTGATCCCGCGGCGGGTGGGAACACCGCGGGCGGTCACGGTGTTGGATGGGTGGCTGAGAGAGAACCGACGACGAGGGGGTGAGCGATGAGTGGGCTGCATCCCTACGGCGCCGCGATGAGGTCGGTGCGCTCCGACCGCTCGGTCGTCGACCAGCGTCTCACCCGGCGTACCCTCCGGCGCGTGCTCGGGTTCGCCCGGCCGCAGAAGGCGCTGATCGGGATCTTCCTGGTCGTCGTGGTGATCGACGCCGCCCTCGTCGTCGTCAACCCGCTGCTGGTCAAGCACCTGCTCGACGACGGCATCGTCGGCCGTGACGCCATGCTGATCACCTGGCTGGCGCTCGCGATGGCTGGAGTCGCCGTCGTCGACGCGCTGCTCGGCGTCGCGAGCGGCTACCTCTCCTCACGGATCGGCGAGAACCTCATCCTGGCCCTGCGCACCAAGGTCTTCGGCCACGTGCAGCGGCTCTCCCTGGCGTTCTTCACCCGCACCCAGACCGGCGCGCTGGTCTCCCGGCTCAACAACGACGTCATCGGCGCCCAGCGCGCCTTCACCTCGACGCTGTCCAGCACGGTCGCCAACACGATCTCGGTGGTCGTCGTCGGCGTCTCGATGTTCCTGCTCAGCTGGCAGGTGACCCTGGCCTGCCTGGCGCTCTTCCCGCTGCTGCTGGTCGCCTCCCGTTGGGTCGGCGCCCGGCTCAGCGGCCTGACCCGCCAGCAGATGGACGCCAACGCCGACCTGGGCAACCTGATGACCGAGCGCTTCAACATCGGCGGCGCCCTGCTGCTCAAGCTCTTCGGCCGGCGCGAGGACGAGGACGAGCGGTACGCCGCCAAGGCCGGCACGGTCCGCGATCTCGGCGTGCGCATCGCCCTGGTCACCCGGATCTTCGCCGCCACGATGATGCTCGTCCCGGCCCTCGCCACGGCGCTGGTGTGGGGGATCGGCGGGCACCTGGTGCTCAGCGGCGCGCTCACCATCGGCACGCTGACCGCGCTCGCCACCCTGCTGCTCCGGCTGCTGGGCCCGCTGCAGGGGCTCTCCAACGTGCGCGTGGACGTGATGACCGCCCTGGTCAGCTTCGACCGGGTCTTCGAGGTGCTGGACCTGCCCTCGACGGTGCCAGAGCGCCCGGACGCCATCGACCTGTCGCCCACGGCCAGCCGACTCGTCTTCGACCGCGTCGACTTCACCTACCCGCGGGCCGAGGACGTCTCGCTGGCCAGTCTGGAGCGGGTCGCCCGCCAGGAGCGGCGCGACCACGACCAGGTGCTCACCGACATCAGCTTCACCGCCGAGCCGGGCCAGATGATCGCGCTGGTCGGTCCCTCGGGGGCCGGCAAGACCACGATCACCCACTTGGTGGCGCGGCTGTACGACGTGACGGCCGGCGCGGTCCGCATCGGCGACGCCGGCCACCTGCACGACGTACGCGAGCTGAGCCTGCAGTCGCTGGAGGACGCGGTCGGCTACGTCACCCAGGACGCGCACATGTTCCACGACACCATCCGGGAGAACCTCCGCTACGCCCGCCCGGCGGCCGCCGACGAGGAGATCTGGACGGCGCTGGAGTCGGCCCAGATCGCGGGACTGGTCCGCCAGCTGCCCGACGGCCTGGACACCGTCGTCGGTGACCGCGGCTACCGGCTCTCCGGCGGCGAGCGCCAGCGCCTGGCGATCGCCCGGCTGCTGCTCAAGGCGCCGCCGATCGTGGTGCTCGACGAGGCGACGGCCCACCTGGACTCCGAGTCCGAGCAGGCGGTCCAGCGCGCGCTGGACGAGGCGCTGGGGGGACGGACCGCGCTGGTCATCGCCCACCGGCTCTCCACGGTGCGGAACGCCGACGAGATCCTGGTCGTCGACGGGGGCCGGATCGTCCAGCGCGGCACCCACGACGAGCTGCTGGCCGAGGGTGGCCTGTACGCCGACCTCTATGCCACCCAGTTCCTGAGCGTGCCGACATCGGCCTGAGGGGCTCTGCGGTCCGGGGGGTGGTCCGCGCCCGAGCCCCTCAGGCCGCGGCGTTGGCCTCCCGGTCGGCCGACTCGGTGTCACGGAACCGGGAAGGACGCCGCTGAGCCGGGGGAGCAGGCGGCGTCGCTCGGGGGCCGGAGATGAGCACGGGGATCACAGCGAGGCCATCCTTGCCGCCTCGAGTCGCTCGGGACGCCACTCCAGCCGGTAGTCCGGGTGGTCGACCCAGTCCAGCGCCAGGGCGCGGAGGGTGTAGCAGGGCCAGTCGATGGCGTACTCGTCGTACCGGCCGCAGGTGGCACACGCGTGGGGGCGAGTGGTCTGGTCCGGCCCGGCCAGACGGTCGACACCGGGTCCGACGTCGCGGTGCGCGGCGATGATCAGCCGCTTGGAGACGCAGCCGGACAGGGTGCGCCAGGGGTTGCTCATCGGCTGATCGCCCTCAACAGTGGGCTTCGACGAGCAGGCGCGAGCCGTCAGACGGCTCACCTCCTGCTGGGCTCGGACCTCGTCTTCGTAGATCCGGGCCAGGAGGAACTCTCTCAGGCTGGTCACGTCTGGCACCCCCGAAAATTGGCCGGAAACGTTACTTCCCTGTGATCAGGGCTAGCGGTTGACAGGTCTAGTAGATCAAACTTGCCTCGATCTTACCTACAATTGGCAAAAGACGTCGCGAAACGCGACAACCCGACACACAACGGAGATGAAGATGCGCGCAGCGAAGGTCGTCCTGGTGGCTCTGGCGATGGCGACGAGCGTCGTGGTGGGTGCAGCCTCTGCCCCCGCTCAGGGTGACGAGGCCCCGCAGGCTCGCACCGTGTGGTGCTGCTGAGCCTGACCGGCTCCCGATGTGGTCGCTGAGTCCTGAGGGACCTCAGCGATCGGTGACGTGCGGCGCGCTCAGCGTGCCGGCGTGAGTGTTGCGTGCCCTGCCACGGCCGCCTGCGTGCCGACCCGTGGCGTGAGGCCCGTCGAGGCCGCGGCACGCCGGAAGGCGTCCAGTGCCGCCTCGGTGTCGCCGACCTCCTCGAGCAGTCCGCCGAGCTCGAACCACAGTTCCGCGGCGCGCCGGTCGGCGCCGGCGCCGCTGAGGACCAGGATCGCCTCGCGGTAGGCGCGGGTGGCCCCGGCGGCGTCGCCGCGACCGAGGGTGATCTCGCCCTGCAGCACCAGCGCCTCGGCCGCCGCCAGCGGCGCCTGCTCGCGGGTGATCTCCAGGCTTGCCGAGACCTGCTCGACCGCCGCGTCGGTGTCACCGAGCAGCAGGTTGGCCCGGCCCAGCGCCAGCTGGTTGTTGGCCTTGTCCATGGGGTTCGAGCTGGACCACTCCAGCTCCCGAGCCGCGTGCTCCAGCGTGTCCTTCGCCTCGGCGGCCTCCGGGGGGCTCTGCCGCAGGAGCATGTTGCCCAGCTCGATCCGCAGGCGGGCCAGGTAGCGGTTGTCGGCGTCCTGCTCGAAGAGCGCGACCGCGCGGCGGGCCAGAGCCAGCGCGTCGCGGACCGATCCCTGGCGGGCGGCCATCGCGCTGGCGTTCCAGTAGGCGGAGCCGCGCGCGGTGGCGGAGTCGAGCGCCTCGGCCCGCGCGATGGTGCGCTTGCAGAGCCGGATGGCGTGGCTGGTGTCGCCACGCTCGAAGTACGCCGCGGCGACGGTGAGGGTCAGCTGCATCGCCTCGCTGCTGCCGCCCAGGCCGAACCGCTCGATCGTCTCCGCCGCGCGGTCGCCGACGTCGATGGCCATGCCGAGGTCACCGGACTCGCGGTAGCAGCGGGAGAGCCCGATCAGGCCGCGCATCCAGCGGCTGTCCGGGGTGGGCTCGGCGACGAGGTCCTCCAGGGCCATGATCGCCGCGTCCAGGTCGCCGCTCGCCTCCAGGGCGAAGGCGCGGACGTACTTCGCCGCGCGGGACAGCTCGGACTGGTCGATCTCGGGAAGGCCCTCCAGGATCGCGGTGGCCTTGGTCAGGGCCTCGGCGGCGTCGCCGGAGGCCAGGGAGAGCTCGGCGTAGTCCAGCTCCAGCCGGAGCTGGGCCCGGCGGTCGCGGGTGACGCCGTCGAGCAGCTCCTCGGGCGTGCTGCCGACCCGCTCGGCCAGGCGCTGCAGCAGGCGCAGGTCGGGCCGGCGCTGGCCGGACTCGATGCGGGAGATGTACGCCGTGGACGCGTCGCTCTCGGCCAGCTGGGTCTGGGTCAGACCGGCCGCCTCGCGGGCCCCGCGCAGGCGACGGCCCAGCACCGCGAGATCGATGTTCTTGTGCAGCTCCACCAGGCGTGCGTCCATTCGGACATTGTGGGGCACAGGTGGTGACCTTTGCCACCGATTCGCATGGATTGTCACATCCGCGTGTGTCTGTCCGTCTAGAGCGCTCGTCAAGTGATCGCCGACTGGTCTACCTCGTGTCTAGCCTGAGGCCATGGACTTCGACCTCAGCGACCGCGCCTACCTCCTCACCGGCGCCTCCCGTGGCCTCGGCCGGGCCACGGCCGAGGCGCTCGTCGCCGGCGGCGCCCGGGTGGTCGTGTCGGGGCGCCATCGGGACAGCCTCGACGAGACGGTCGCCGCGCTGAACGCGCGGGCGGGGCAGGAGCGGGCGATCGGCGTGGTCGCCGACAACGCCGACCCGGCCGCCGCCGAGCGGCTCGTCGGCGCGACCGTCGAGGCGTGGGGCCGCCTGGACGGCGTGCTGGTCTCCGTGGGCGGCCCGCCGGGCGGATCGGTGCTCGACACGCCGGACGAGGCCTGGACCTCGGCGTTCGAGTCGGTCTTCCTGGGCGCCGTACGACTCGCCCGGGTGGCGGCGGCCTCGATGGGCTCCGGCGGCTCGATCGCCCTGGTGCTCTCCACCTCGGTGCGCGCGCCCGTGGCCGACCTCGCGATCTCCAACGGCCTGCGGCCCGGACTGGCGATGGTCGCCAAGACCCTGGCGGGGGAGCTGGGCGGGCGCGGCATCCGGGTCAACGCGCTGCTGCCCGGCCGGATCGCCACCGACCGGGTGGCCGAGCTGGACGAGGCGACCGGTGACGCCGAGGCGGCTCGGGCCCGGGCCGTCGCGGGGATTCCGCTGGGCCGCTACGGGGAGCCGCGCGAGTTCGGCGCGGCGGCGGCCTTCCTGCTCAGCCCGGCCAGCTCATTCGTGAACGGCGTGATGCTCCCCGTCGACGGCGGCATGCTCCAGAGCCTCTGAGGGTTCCTCCTCGCGGCGGGAGCGGCGCCACTCGTCGTACACGAGGTAGCAGAAGCCGGCGACGGCCAGGACGCCGAAGAACCACCACTGCAGCCCGTAGAAGAAGTGCGGGCCCTCGCTGGTGTCGTCGGGCAGGTCGCCGGGCGTCAGCGCCTGGTCCGGCGGCGGGCTCTCGGCCTGCAGCTCGAGGAAGCCGCCGTAGAGGTCGTAGGGCACCTCGCGGCCGATCGCCACGCTGGAGATCGCCCGGACCTGGCCGTCGGTGACGACGGTCGAGCCGCCGGTGCCGTCGACGCGGACGTAGCCGGTCACGGTGACCTCGCCGTCAGTGACCGCGGGCGTGTCCGGGCGCTCGCCGCCGGAGTTCTGGGTGGCCATCCAGCCCCGGTCGACGAGGACGCCGGCCCCGGAGTCGGTGACCAGCGGTGTGACAACATCCACGCCCGCGGTGCCGTTGCGGGTCCGGTACTTCACCACGATCGTGTGCTCGTCGTCCCAGGCGCCGTGCACGGTCACCTTGCGCCACTCGTCCCCGGCGGTGACGGGCCGGCCGACGGCGAGGAGATCGGCCACCGGGACGGGCGGCTTCTCGAGGTTGCGCCGGACCAGGGCGTTCTCGGCGCGACGGTCGTCCAGGCGGTGGAACTGCCACTGGCCGAGCAGGCTCGCGCCCCACGCCAGCGCCGCGACGGCCACGGCGAAGAGCACCCAGCGGCGGCTGAACAGGAACCTCACGCGGCGAGGCTACCGACCCCGCCGTACCGGCCGTTCGGCCCGCCGACCGGGACCGGCCTAGACTGGCTGATCATGGACGCTCTGCAGGATCGGTACGGCCGCGTGGCGACCGACCTGAGGGTCTCGCTGACCGACCGCTGCAACCTCCGCTGCACCTACTGCATGCCCGCCGAGGGGCTGGACTGGCTGCCCGGACCGGACGTGCTGAGCGACGACGAGGTGGTCCGCCTGGTGCGGATCGGCGTCGAGCGGCTCGGGATCCGCGAGGTGAGGTTCACCGGCGGCGAGCCCCTGCTGCGGCGCGGACTCGTCGGCATCGTCGACCAGGTCAAGCGCCTCGACCCGGCTCCCGAGGTCTCGCTGACCACCAACGGGCTGGGCCTGGACAAGTCCGCGGCCGGGCTGGCCCAGGCCGGGCTCGACCGGGTCAACGTCAGCCTGGACACCGTGCGGCCCGAGACCTTCGCCCGGATCACCCGCCGCGACCGCCTCGACGACGTGGTCGCCGGGCTCGCGGCGGCCGAGGCGGCCGGCCTGGCGCCGGTCAAGGTCAACGCGGTCCTCATGCGCGGGGTCAACGACGACCAGGCCGTCGAGCTGCTCGACTGGTGCCTGGCCCGCGGCTACCGGCTGCGCTTCATCGAGCAGATGCCGCTCGACGCCCAGCACCAGTGGTCCCGCGAGGAGATGGTCACCGCCGAGGAGATCCTCGAGGCCTTGCGCGCGGCGTACCTCCTGGAGCCGGTGGACGGCCGGGGGAGCGCGCCGGCGGAGGAGTTCGCGGTCAACGGCGGGCCCGCCACCGTCGGCGTGATCGCCTCGGTCACCAGGCCCTTCTGCGGCAGCTGCGACCGGGTCCGGCTCACCGCCGACGGCCAGGTGCGCGACTGCCTCTTCGCCCGCACCGAGTCCGACCTGCGCACCCCGCTGCGCGCGGGCGCCGACGACGCCGAGCTGGCCTCCCTGTGGGTCCGCGCCATGGCCGGCAAGCGCGCCGGCCACGGCATCGACGACCCGTCCTTCCTCCAGCCCACCCGCCCCATGTCGGCGATCGGCGGCTGATCCGCGGCGGCGGGTGAGCAGTTCCTACTCAGGGCGACCGCCGGACCCGCTCTCTAGCGTCCGCGGCATGCCCTCCGCTCTCCGTCGCCGCCTGACCGTGCTCACGACCGCCGCCACCGCGTTCGCGCTGCTCCCGCCCGGGCCTGCCCACGGCCTGATCTGCCTGGACAGCACCGACTGCGCCGCCGTGGGAGAGAAGAGGCTGGTGCTCCAGGACGGGCCGGTCGTCGGCGACGAACCGTGGATCGTGGACGTCCTGGGCGACCGCGTCCTCCTGGCCGCGTCGACCGACGACGAGGGACAGGAGCTGTGGAGCAGCGATCTGACGCCGGGCGGCACCGGCATGGTCAAGGACATCAACCCCGGGCCCGACGCCGGCTTCGCCGGCGGTGAGTCCGCGATCCTGGGCAGCCACCTCTACTTCGTCGCCGACGACGGCGTGAACGGCGCCGAGCTGTGGCGGACCGACGGCACCGCTGCGGGGACGACTCTGTTCCGAGACACCAGGCCCGGCGCCGAGAGCGGCGAGCCGCGACACCTGTCGGTCGCCGGCGACCGTCTCTATTGGCAGGCATACGACGGGAGCGGCCGGGACCTGTGGGTCACCGACGGCACCGCGCAGGGCACCGGCCGGGTGGTCGATCTCGGCCACGCGGTGTCGGCCGACTTCGACGGCGTGCCGGTGCCCGTGGGCGACCGGGTCTTCTTCGTCGGTCTCTCCGGCGGGATCAAGCACCTGGCGGTCACCGACGGCACGGCCGCGGGGACGACGCTGGTGAGGCAGTTCTCCGGCGGCATCGAGTGGCTCACCTATCCGCGATACCCGGTCAACGACCACCGGGTCCTTGCCGACGCCGATCGCGCCTTCTTCGTCGCAGACGGCGGCACTGGCCATGGGCGAGAGCTGTGGACCTCAGACGGCACGCCCGGTGGCACCGCCGAGGTGATCGACCTCAGTCCCGGCGCCGACCACAGCTCCCTGCGGCCGGTTGCCTGGTGGAACGGGGAGCTCTATTTCCACAACGCCGGGGTCAGCCAGCAGTACCAGGTCTACCGCAGCTCCGGCGCGGCCGCTGTGCCCGCAGGCTGGTCGACTGCCGACGTGACCCGCGTTCTCGGTCGTGGTTCCGATGCTTTCTTCTTCAGCCGCTCCATCGGGCTCTCCTTCGCCGAGGTGACCCGCGGGGACATGACCAGCCAGACCGCGATCGCGGCGCCCGGACAGGCGGCGCAGTCGATCGCGGGCGGCGCGCTCCACGGGGCCACGCTCTTCGTCTCCGCGGTCTTCCAGGGAGCGACCGACAGGGTCCAGGCGTTCGACGGCACGACGGGCGAGCTGCTGGCGGCCACCGGGACCGAGGACAGCACCTATCGCAATCCCGTGGTCGCCGGACAGCGCCTGGTGGTCCCCGGAATCCGCGGCGACGGTCCCTGGCGGCTGCTCACTCGTGCCCTGCAGCCGCTGGTGAGCAATGCCGCACCGCCGTCGATCGCCGGAACGGCTCGCGTCGGCATCCGGCTGACGGCCCTGCCGGGGACCTGGACACCGGGGGCCGCGCTGAGTCATCGCTGGCTGCGCAACGGCGTGCCGATCCCCGGCGCGACCGGGCCCGCCTATGTCTCGGTCGCTGCCGACGCGAGTGCCTCCCTGAGGGTGGAGGTCACCGGCAGCAAGGACGGTCATCTGCCGCTGACCGTGATCAGCGCGGCGAGGACGATCGCTCCCGGCGTGCTGACCGGACCCGCGCCGCGCATCAAGGGCAAGGCCCGCATCGGCAAGAAGCTCACCGCGGTGCCGGGACGGTGGCCGGCCGGGGCGAGCCTGACCTATCGCTGGTACGCCGGTGGCAAGCCGGCCGCCCGTGGGAAGGCCAGGACCTACCAGGTGAAGGCCAAGGACCACGGCAAGCGGATCACCGTCCGGGTGACCGGTCGCAAGGCGGGGTACGCCGACGCCGCGACGACATCGAAGACGACCGCCAAGGTCCGCCGCTGAGCGGTCACTCGCGCGTGACCACCAGATAGCTCACCTGGACCTCGTCACCGTCGATGACCTGCGCGGTGACCTGCCAGTCCGCGCGCTCGAAGGACATGCTCAGATATCCGGCGGCGCTGGTCTCCGCGGCCTTCTCGAAGCCCGCGCCCAGCAGGTCCGCGCGCACCGCGTCCCCGGCGGTCTTCGCGTCGGCATCGGACCGCACGCTCACCAGGTAGCCCTGCTGACCGTCCTGGTCCGACCTGACGCCCTGCTGGACGACACCGTCGATGATCGGGATGTCGGTGGGGAAGCCCTCCGGCAGGCTGGCGGACGTGCTGAACTCGCCGTCCTCGGTCGTGACGGTGACCTCCTCGCCGTCCTTGTCGATGTCCACGTCGGCCCCGGTGGCCTTCTCGACGGCGCGCTCGGCGCTTGACTCCGCGCCGCAGCCTGTGAGCGCGACGGCCGCCGCCAAGATGGCCGCTGCTGCTCCTGCGCGGAGCGGGTGGTTGCCAGACATCATCGTGCCCTCCTCCTGATCGGGGCGCCGATCAAAGCAGGGCTGCGGAGGTGGGCTCCTGAGCAGTTCCTACTCAGGGGACGACGGGAGGTCCGCGGGCAGGATCCGTGCCAACCCGAGCAGGAGGAATCGATGGGACGACGGACGACGGCTATGGCCGCGATGGCGCTGGCCGGCGTGCTGGCTGCATGTGGCGGGAACGACGACGACACGGCAGCCACCCCCACCGCGCCCGCTACGGCGAGTGTCGAGAGCGATACGCCCGCCGAGACGCTCGGGAACGACCGGACGCTCGAGGTCCTGGGTGAGCAGCTGACGAAGTCCCTCACCGGGGCGGCGTCCTTCGACATCGACGCGGGGGTCCTCGTGGTCACCTTCTCCGCCGGCGACTCCTCCGCGGCGGCGGCCCACTGTCAGATAGCGATCGTGGCGCGCGACGGCGTCGGCGCCGAGGGGGCGATCAGGATGGCCTATCCCGACGGCATCGCCGACTGCGACGACCTGATCGGCTGACCCGTGAGAGAGATGTCTACTCGGTCCGCCCGCTGGCTGGCCACCCTGGCAGCGGTGGCCGGCCTCCTGCTGACCGCTCTTGCCGGCCCTCCCGTGTGGGCGGCGGCCGGCACCGCCCAGGTCGGCGGAGTCCTCTCCATCGACGGCGTTCCTCAGTCGGGTGCGCGGATCGAGCTGGTGCGTTGGTCGGGAGGCGCATGGAGCTTCGGCATCCCCAGTGGAGGCGATGACGACGGCTGGACCGACGAGGACGGAGAGTTCCGGTTCACCGACCTCGCGCCCGGGACCTACACCTTCACCGTCCACCAGCACTTCCCGAACGGCTCGACCACCCCGCCGGTCGGGCCGGGCGCTCCGGGTGCCTTCGACATCGCAGACGGTCAGCAGCTCGTCCGCGACTTCGCGCTGCCCCTGCCGCCGCGGACGGTCACCGGTCGGGTGCTCACCCTGGAGGGCGACCCGGCGGCGGGCGCCTGGGTGTGGCTGAAGAGCCTCGCCGATCCGAGCGGGCCATGGGAGCTGTACTCGACCGTCGCCGGAGCCGACGGCACGTACTCGCTGCCGCTGTACGACGACGAGATCCCGCATACGGTCTCGGCGGCCCTGCCGACCTACCTCATGACCTACCTGGGTGGCAGCACACGCTACTGGGAGGCGACGGCCTTCGGGTTCGACGGTCCCACGGCGCTCGCCGATCTCGTTCTGGAGAGCCAGCATGTCGGCGGGCGGGTGCTCTCGGCGGCCGGCGCCGGTGTGCCGGGCGTCCCGGTCACGCTGCTGCGCTGGCACTACGTGGACAAGGTGTGGGTCGACCACGCGACGGCGACCACCGACGGCGAGGGCCGCTACCTCTTCCGCAACACGGGGGAAGGCCACTTCTCGGTCGTGGTCGACGACTCTCGGGGCACGGTCTTCCCCGACACCGGGCTCGTGCCGCCCACCAACCCCATGGGTGGCGACTGGTACGACACGCCCGGAGTGCGGTACCTGAGCAACGGCACCGGGAGGCGCGATGTCGATCTCGCTCTACCGCCGGCGCCTCCGGGTCTCGTCACGGTCCGCGGCGTGCCCGTGGTGGGAGAGACGCTGCGCGCGGTCGCCGGCTGGGGTGCCGGCTACGCACTGGGCTATCAGTGGCTGCGGGACGGCCGCGCGATCGCGGGAGCCACGGCGGCGACGTATCGGCCGGTCGGGACGGACGGCCGTCGTACGATCTCGGTCCGGGTCACGGCGACCACCGGCTACCCGGGACTCGCGGGGGCGGAGGTCGCCTCGGCCGGGTCGCGGATCAGGGGTAGGTCGGCGCTGCGCCTGGTCGTGCGGCCGCAGCGGGCCGCCGCGCGGATCTCGGTCCGGCTGGTCCTTCCCGGCACGAGGACGAAGGCCGTCGCCGGTAGGGTCCGCATCATGGTGGACGGCAAGCGGCGCGCGGTCGTGAAGGTGCGCAAGGGCCGGGCCACGCTCGTCCTGCGGCGTCTCGGGAGCGGACGCCACACCTTCGCCGCCGAGTACTCGGGAACGAGCGAGTACGCCGGCGCCACCGTGCTCAAGCGGGCGCGCGTTCGCGGGTAGCCCGATGAGGGACGAGGTCGCCGGGAGCCTGTCGGCGCTCCTGGCCGAGGGCCGCTCGGTTCTGGTGTGCGGAGCCGAGGGCATCGGTCGCAGCCATCTCCTGGAGACGGTGGGCGCCCGGCTCGGCGTATCAGTCGTGCACGGCGGGGAGACGGTCGAAGGGGTGCCGTTCGTGCCGTTCGCCCGGGTGCTGGCCGAGGTCGGCAACGACGGCTCGGACGCCGCGGCCGTCTACGTCGACGTGCCCGCGGATCTCCGGAGGCGGGGATCGGCCCTGGTGGTCGATGACGTCGACCGACTCGACCGAGCCTCGGTCGTGCTGCTCGCCCAGTCGATCCGATCCGGCGTGCCCGTCCTCGCGTCGGTCCGTGACCCGGGGCTGGTGCCCGCTCCGTTGACCACGCTGCTGACCCGCACCATGGCGCTGGAGCCGCTCGCAGACGCGGCCGTCCTCGGCGTCGCGGCAGCGGTGGCGGGTGGTCCGCTGGAGGTGGCCAGCGCGGTCCAGCTGCTGCGACGCGCGTCCGGCAACCCGGGGCTCGCGGCGGCCCTGCTGCGGCAGGCCGAACGGCATGGTGCGTTGGTGCACGGCGACGCCGGTGTCCGGGTGACCTCCTTCGCGCCTGATGCCGAGCTGCTGACGCTGGCCGGCCACGACGCTGCCGGCCTGACCGAGCCGACGGCTGCGGTCCTGGACATCGCGGTCGTCGCCGGCGGAGTCCCGGTGACGGCGATCGGGCCGGACCTGACGGCGGAGCTGCACGGCCGGAACCTGATCGCGGTCGCCGACGATGTGGTGGAGCCGGCCGGACCGCTGGTCTCCGACCTGGTCCTGCACGACCTCGGTGAGCTCGGCGTGCGTCAGGTCGCCGCCGACGCCCTGGGCCTCCCACTCGGCGAGGATGCGCGGCAGCGGCTCGAGGTGCTGGCGGGGATCCGGACAGGGGCCGCCGCGGTGGCCTCGACGGCGGGCTGGCTGGTGGCGTCGCGGCGCTACCAGGAGTGCCGATGGCTCACCGGGGGGAGGACCGAGCCGGACGTGCTCGTCCAGCGGGCGGAGGCCCTGTTGGGCGTCGGAGAGCGCGCCGCCGCCCTCACGCTCCTGGACGGGGCCTCGCACAGTGACGATCCCGAGGTCCTCGTCGCGGTCGCCCGCGGATGGATCCACGCCCTGCGCGGCCAGATCGCCGAGGACCGGGCCCTCGAGGACAGGGTCCGCGGCGTCCTGCCGCGCCTCGGGGAGGCCGCGTCCTCCTCGCTCATCGACGCCCTCGCACGCCGGCGGCTGCTACTCGGCAACGGGATGCAGGTGGCCCGCGGCGGCGACTTGGTGACGGCGGCTCTCGGCGCGGCCCTGGACGGCGAGGCCGAGCGGGCGCGGCGACTCGCTCCGGCCGCCCGCGCGGCGCATCTGGCGAGACCGCTCGCGCTGGATGAGGAGCTGGAGGTCCTGGCCTACTTCCTCTCGCTGGTCTACGACGGTGGCCTGCGCGAGGGGTACCTCATCGCGCAGGTCCGGTACCAGGTGGCGTTCGAGCACGCCCTGCCCACCGTCGGGCTCTGGGCCTACAACCAGGCCAAGATGGCCATGCATGCCCACCGTGTCGAGCTGGCGTTCTTCTGGGCCGAGCAGATGCGACGTCATCTGGCCGAGTCCGATCCACTCGGTCTGCACGCGCCGGCCGCTGCCCTCTATGCGACGGCTGCCGCCCGTCACGGGCGCCTGGGCGAGGCTGAGGGCGTGGTCGCCGCCATCGCTGCCGAGGACATGGCCCTCCCGCGGGTGGCCGGGGGCGTGGCCCGGGTTCGGGCCGAGCGGCTGTTGCGGGAGCGGGACCGCGTCGGCGCGGCCGCTGTGGTCGCGGAGGCGAGCCGGATCGCGCAGGACGGCGGTGAGCTCTACACCGCGGCGTACCTCGCGGACGAGGCGTTCATGCTGCGGCCCGACGAGGAGATTCGTGAGCGGGTGGAGTCCTTCCGCGGCCACTCGCTGCTGCTCGCGACCTGTGCCGACCGCGCCGCCGCGCTCCTGGCCGGTGACGTGTCCGCGCTGGCGCGGACCGCGGAGAGCCTGGTCGAGCTGGTGCAGCCCGGGCGGGCCGTCGACGCGCTGCGGCACGCCGCCCGGATCGCGAGCGCGGGACTACGCGGCGCGGAGGAAGCCAGGCGTCACCGCCGTCGCGCGACCGAGATCGAGAGGGAGCACGGGGTCGGCGCCTGGCCGGGGGTGCCGGCGAGCTCGGACGCCCTGACTCCGGCCGAGCGGGCCGTAGCAGAGCGGGCGGCCGCCCGGGAGCGGAGCCGGGAGATAGCGGCCGCGTTGGAGATCTCAGTGCGGACCGTCGACAACCATCTCGCCGCGGTCTACCGCAAGCTGGGCGTCAGCGGCCGGGACGACCTCGCCGAGGCGCTCGAAGAGTGAGGCCAGCTGCGGGCGTCCATTCACGCCCAGCTTGCGGAACGCGCGCCCCAGGTGGTTGTCGACCGTGCGCACCGACATGCCGAGCCGCTCGGCGATCTCGCGGCTGCGGACCCGGGCCGCGGCCAGGCGCGCCACGGACAGCTCGCGGGGCGTGAGCAGGTCCACCTCGACGGTTCCGGGCCACGCCTGGGCGCCGTGCGCGGCCAGCACGATCGAGGCCAGCCCGCGGCACTCGCTGCTCTCCCGGCTCATCCCGGCCCGCTCATAGTGCGTCGCGGCGAGCTCGTAGCAGTGGCCGGCGCGGCCGACGAGCCCGCGGGCCAGGAGGTCGGCCGCGCACCCGCGCAGGCTCTCCGGGTCCTCGCTCGCCCAGCCGAGAATGCGTCTGCGCAGCAGGGCCCACAGGGCGCTGCCGTTGTCGTGGCGCTCGATGAGCTCGGCGGACTCTTCGCGCGGGCAGAGCATCCAGGCCTCGTCCGCGGCCAAGATGCCGAGGTGCCGATGTGCCTGTTCGAACGCGCGCCGCGCAGCCTCGTCCAGGACCGCCGCCGCCTCCCGCGGCCGACCGTCCGCGTGCAGTGCCTCCGCCTCGACGCGCACGATGTGGAGACCGACCTTGATGTCGTCCGCGGCATCAGACCCCAGGCTCGCGAGGAAGCGCGCGGCCTCGGTCGCGCGGCCGGCGCGGGCGGCGAGCGCCGCGGTGAGCGCGACGGCCGAGGGGCGGAGGCCGGTGAAGTCGTGCCACCGCAGGTGCCGGGCCGCTCGTCCGGCGAGCGTGGCGCCCCACGTGAGACGACCGCGGTGAAGGCTGAGCTCCGCGGCGGCGTACTCCCACATGCCCAGTGAGGGATGACCCGAGCGAAGGGCATCGCTCCTCGCAGCCGTTGCCATCCGCTCGGCGTCGGCCAGATCGCCGGCGAAGGTGAGGGCCAGGAACCGGGAGAGGCGGAGGAGATCGGCGGCGAAGGCCGGCTGAGTCGCCTGGTCGGCGAGCTCCAGACCGGCCGCGACCTGGTGCGCGGCCTCCTCCGCGGTGCCGTCCAGCGAGGCGATCATCGCCGCGATGACGTGCACCCCCAGCCGCCCGGCCGCGTCGCTCGCCTCGGCTGCGCCCTGGAGCTGGGGAGGGGTCGCTCCCGCCATGAGGTGCCACTTGATGAGGTCGGCGTCCAACGCGGTGCGCAGCGACGGCCCCAGACGGTCGGCGACCCGGCCGACCCGGCGGATCGCCTCGGTGGGCTCGGCACGGCGTACGGCGTGGAGCAGCCCGAGCTCGCGTCCGACCTCCGCGAGCAGCTCGGCCGGTGCCCGCTCCTCGGCCGCACTCAGCAGCCGGTCGGCCTCCTCCAAGTCGCCCAGACCGGACGCGGCAGCGCCCCGCAGCATGCTCAGCTCCGGGTCGCCTGCGTCGCCCGCGTCCCCGAGAACGACCGTGGCCTCGGCGTACCGGTGCTGTGTCAGCAGGGTGCGGGCGCAATGGACGGCCTCCGCGGGCTCGATCGCTCCACCGGTACGGGCACGCAGCAGCACCCGCTCGGCCGACCACGGGTTGTCCGTGTCGAGGTCGAGGCTCGCGAGCAGTGCTGCGGCCTCGGTGAGGAGCTCGGCTCGACGCGCTGCCGGCAGTCCGGCCACGACGGCGTCGCCGATGAGGTGTCGGGCGGGGCGTACGCCGACCGCCTCGACCACGACCAGCCCCCGGCCGGCGAGCGCTCGCATCGGGCGCTGGTCCAGCACCGTCAACGGCAGTCGACCCGCCGTGGCCACCAGTTCCAGGGCATGGTGGGCAGCTCCGTCCAGGCCCTCCATCGCCTCGGCCAGGCGCTGGCCGATCCACCGCGGCACCGGCGGCGTCCCGAGGTCGACGCCCGCCTCGGTGGGCATCGGCCGGGCCGCCCGGACGAGCGAGACCACGGCCCCGGGATTGCCGTCGGCGCGCTCGAGGAGCCAGGCAGCGGAGGGCGCCGCGAGGCCGTCGCCCAGCGTCTGCTCGGCGAGGGCCAGGACGGCGTCGTCCTCGAGCGGGTCGAGCAGGTGTCGAGCCCACCGTGTCCGGCGTACCTCGTCGACGAGGTGTGGCGCGAGACGGTGCTCCGCGCGGATGGTGCACAGCACCGGGACTCCGACGCGGGCGGTCTGGGCGACGAGCACGGCGAACGCGGGATCGAGCCGGTCGGCGTCGTCGACCAGGAGCACCGCTGACTCGTCGCGCAGCTCGGCGGGGAATCGGACGAAGGTGGCGACCTGGGATCGATCGAGGCCGTCGAGGGTGCGCACGGGGCTGCCGAGCCGACTCGCGACCGCCGCGACCACGGTGCTCTTGCCAGCCCCTGGATCGCCGTCGAGCAGCACGTTGCGGCCCTGACTCAGGTCCGCGGCGATGGCGGTGGCGACCGTGTCGCGGAGGAGGAGCGGCACGGCGCGCAGTCTAGGGCTACGAGCCCGGGTGCGGCTCGACCTCGCGCAGGAAGCGGCGGGCGGCGAGGAAGTCGCCCAGGCTGGTGCGGTGCTCCTCGCAGGCCAGCCAGACCTTGCGGCGCTCGGGTGTGTGCAGCTTGGGGTTGTTCCAGCGCAGCTCCCACAGCGCGGGGGCGGTGCAGCCCTTGGCGGAGCACAGTGCCTTCTCCTGGGCCTTCTCCTGCTCGGGAGCCTCGTGCTCAGTCACCGCCGAGCTCGCGATGCCGCTGGCCGGGGTCGCCGGGGCCCTCGATGGGCTCGTCGGAGGGGCGCGGGCTGGCGCTGTTGGCCATCACCACGGCGACGTACGGGAGGATCAGCGAGCCCAGCAGCAGGAGGACGCACAGCCACGGGATCCGCACGCTGATGACCGCGCCCACGAAGCAGAGGGTGCGGATCGTCATGGAGATGACGTAGCGGCGCTCGCGGTGGTCGAGCTCGCTTGCCGGGCTCTCCGGTGCGGAGGTGATCCGCACCACCGGCTCGGCATCGCGTCGCGAACCTCGGATGCCCATATGGCGGAGTCTACGTCGGCGTTCGGGGCCTCCCCAGGGCGTGCGTCGGCGCCGAGACGGCCGGGGTGGCATGCTTGACGGCATGTCGAACCGCACCTACCGCGTCACCGAGATCGTCGGCACGTCCCCCGACGGCATGGACCAGGCCATCCGCAACGGGATCGAGCGTGCCGCCAAGACGCTGCGGCACATCGACTGGTTCGAGGTGACCCAGGTCCGCGGCCAGGTCAAGGACGGCTCGGTGGAGCACTTCCAGGTCGGTCTCAAGGTGGGCTTCCGCCTCGAGGACGACTGAGGACACGCCTCGGCTCCGCCGATTTTCTCTACCCGGGGGTAATCCCTAGCGTCTGACCGGTGAGCAGATCAGTCCTCGTCACCGGCGGCAACCGAGGGATCGGTCGGTCGATCGCCGAGGCGTTCATCGCGCTCGGCGACCAGGTCGCGGTCACCAGCCGCAACGGCGACGCCCCCGAGGGCGCCTTCGCGGTGCCCTGCGAGGTCACCGACGCCGCGTCCGTCGACGCCGCCTTCGCCGCGGTCGAGGAGCACCAGGGCCCCGTCGAGGTGCTGGTCGCCAACGCCGGCATCACCCGCGACACCCTGCTGCTGCGGATGAGCGACGAGGACTGGGAGTCGGTCATCGACACCAACCTCACCGGCACCTACCGCGTCGTACGCCGCGCCGCGAAGGGGATGCTGCGGCTCAAGCGCGGCCGGATCGTGCTGATCTCCAGCGTGGTCGGCCTGCTCGGCTCGCCCGGCCAGGTCAACTACGCCGCGTCGAAGTCCGGGCTGGTCGGCATGGCCCGCTCGCTGGCCCGCGAGCTGGGCAGCCGCTCGATCACCGCCAACGTGGTGGCGCCGGGCTTCATCGAGACCGACATGACCGCTGTGCTCCCCGAGGAGCAGCAGCAGGCCTACCGCTCCCAGATCCCGCTGGGCCGGATGGGCGCGGCCGCCGAGGTGGCCGGTGCCGTCACCTGGCTGGCCTCGGACCAGGGGGCCTACGTCACCGGCGCGGTCATCCCGGTCGACGGCGGCCTGGGCATGGGGCACTGAGGCAGAGGGGACGAGACATGGGAATCCTGGACGGCAAGCGGATCCTGGTGGCCGGAGTCACCATGGACTCCTCGATCGGGTTCGCGGTGGCCAAGGTGGCCCAGGAGCAGGGCGCCACGGTGCTGATCTCCAACTTCGGCCGCGCGCTGGGCATCACCCGCCGGATCGCCGGCCGGCTGCCCGTCGAGCCGCCGGTGCTGGAGCTCGACGTCACCGACGAGGAGCATCTGGCACGGCTGCCCGAGCTGATCGGCGAGCACGTGGACGGCCTGGACGGCGTGGTCCACTCCATCGCCTACGGCAACCCCGAGACGCTCCTGGGCGGCAGGTTCCTCGGCGGTCCGTGGCCCGACGTCGCGCAGGCGGTGCAGGTCTCGGCGTACTCGCTGGCGTCCTTGAGCGAGGCCTGCCTGCCGCTGATGAGCGAGGGCGGCTCGATCGTCGGCTTGACCTTCGACGCCTCGGTCGCCTGGCCGGCGTACGACTGGATGGGCGTGGCCAAGGCGGGGCTGGAGTCCTGCTCGCGCTACCTGGCCCGCGACCTGGGCCCGCGGGGGGTCCGGGTCAACCTGGTGAGCGCCGGGCCCCTGAAGACGCTGGCTGCCAAGGCGATCCCGGGCTTCGAGGACCTGGAGTCCAACTGGGACTCGCGCTCGCCGCTCGGCTGGGACAACGCCGACCAGATCCCCACCGCCAAGGCGGTCGTGGCGCTGCTCTCGGACTTCTTCCCGGCCACGACCGGCGAGATCGTGCACGTCGACGGCGGCTACCACGCGATGGGGGCCTGATCCCTCCGTGGTGAGAGGCTGTCGGCTATGACCGACGACCGAGACCTCCGCCTCGCGGTGCTGATCGACGCCGACAACACCTCGCCCACGCGGGTCGAGCGCGTCCTGGCCGAGCTGGCCAAGCACGGCAACACGACGGTACGTCGCGCCTACGGCGACTGGACCACCAACAACCTCAACGGCTGGAAGAGCCACCTGCTCAACCACGCGATCACGCCGATCCAGCAGTTCGCCAACACCAAGGGCAAGAACTCCACCGACTCGGCGATGATCATCGACGCGATGGACCTCCTCTACACCGGGCACCTGGACGGCTTCGCGATCGTCTCCAGCGACGCGGACTTCACCCGGCTGGCCACGCGGATGCGGGAGACGGTGAGCCTGGTGCTGGGCCTGGGGGAGCGCAAGACACCGCAGTCGTTCGTGCGGGCCTGCCACCAGTTCATCTACCTGGACCTGGTCGAGGAGCCCGATGCCGACGAGGTCGAGGCCGACGACTCCGAGAGCTCCGGCCCCCTGCCGCTGGACGGCAAGCTGCAGAGCCTGGTGACCAAGACGCTCAACCAGGCCGCCCGCGACGACGGCTGGACCCCGCTGGGCACGCTCGGCAGTCACCTGACCCGCGCCAAGCCCGACTTCGACCCCCGCGCCTACGGCGCCGCCAAGCTCAGCGACCTGGTCGCCAAGCTGGTCTACCTCGAGGTCCAGGACCCCGGCAACGGCCAGCTCCTGATCCGCCCCAAGGGCGCCGACAAGAAGGCCAAGGCCCCCGCGAAGGCGGCGGCCAAGGTACCGGCCAAGGCTCCCGCCAAGCGCGCCTCCCGCAAGGCGGCCGCTGGCTGAGCCCGGCTACTCCGGCACCTTGCCTCGCCGGTGGCCCTCGTGGACGACCGGTCGGTAGACGAAGGTGTAGAGGTGCCCACGCTCCTCGTTGAGCCGGTCCACCAGCGCCCGGCCCTCGATGTCACGCTCGGCGACGGGGTGTCTTCGGTACTGGCTGCGCAGCCCCCAGCGCTCGATGTCCGCCGCGAGCTCCGATGAGACCCGGAGCTCGTCGACCAGTTCCTCGACCTCGGTGAAGAGCAGCCCGTGATAGTCCGACCACAGCGGGATCTCCACGTCGTCGTCGAACATCAGCCGGATCGTGTCGCCGACGGGGATCTCGATGTCCTCCTCGGGGTCGGGCGTGAGGCGCTCGCCGCCGGGCCCGAAGGCCGAGTAGCGGAACCGTGGCTCGTCCTGACTCATCGGCGACTCCTGAGGACGGGCACCGAAAGGCGACGGTGCTGATGCCAGACTGGGCGAGGGAGGGCCGGGGGACATGGCCCTGTGCGGGAGGGAACCGGAGATGACGTCGAACGTCAAGGACTGGAGCCGGATCATCGTGGTGGTCCGGCACGCGCGGGCGGTGTCGTTCGCGGAGTCCGACCACGAGCGCGCGCTGACGCCGACGGGAGCGTCGGACGCGGGGGAGGCGGGCGCCTGGCTGGGGGCCTGGCTGGCGGAGCGCGGCCTGCGTCCCGAGCACATGCTGGTCTCCTCGGCACGACGTACCTGCGAGACGTGGGTGCGCATGGCCGAGGGAGCCGGCTGGGGAGAGGCCGAGGCGGTCATCGAGGACGGCCTCTACTCCGCCGGTCCCGAGGCGGCGCTGGAGTACCTCCGGTCGGCGCCCGCGGCGGCCGAGGTCGTGCTGTACGTCGGCCACAACCCGACCGTGAGCTATCTGGTGAGCCTCCTGGAGGACGGCGGCGCGGACCCCGGGCTCTTCGAGGGGATCAGCGGCGGGCTGCCCACCGCGGCGGTGACGATCCTCGGCACCGAGCAGCCGTGGGCCGAGCTGGAGGAGGGCCGGGCCCGCCTCCTCGACTTCCACGTCGGCAGGGCTGAGTCCTAGAGCGGACGGACGGAGGGAAGTCGAGTCGGTGGCGCCGCATCCCGCGTGGAGCGGCGCCCGGTGGCGGACTTCACTCCGTCGGTGTGCGTCCAGGGAAGAGCTGGTCTCTAGCCCAGCGGCGGGGCGGGGGTGACGATGCCGGCCGCGGCGTCGGCGGCCTCGATCTCCTCGCGGCTGATCCCGAGGAGATACATGATCGTGTCGATGTAGGGCACGTTGACCGCCGTGTCGGCGGCGTTGCGCACCAGCGGCTTGGCGTTGAAGGCGATCCCGAGACCCGCGGCGTTGAGCATGTCCAGGTCGTTGGCGCCGTCGCCGATGGCGATGGTCGCGGCCTCGGAGACCCCCACCTCGGCGGCGAACCGCCGCAGCGCCGCGGCCTTGCCCGCGCGATCGACGATCGGGCCGACGACGCGCCCGGTCAGCCGGCCGTCCACGATCTCCAGCTCGTTGGCCGCGGCGAAGTGGATGCCGAGGTCGGCGGCGAGCCGGTCGGTGATCTGGGAGAAGCCGCCGGACACCAGGGCGAACCGGTAGCCGAGCCGCTTGAGCGTGCGCACCGTCGTGCGGGCGCCGGGCGCGAGCACCAGGTCGGCGTACACCTGGTCGAGCACGGCCGCGTCGACGCCCTCCAGCAGCGCCACCCGCTCGCGCAGGCTCTCCGCGAAGTCCACCTCGCCACGCATCGCGGCCTCGGTGACCCGCGCGACCTCGGCCTCGCACCCGGCGTACGCCGCGATCATCTCGATCACCTCGCCCTGGATCAGGGTGGAGTCGACGTCCATCACGATCAGGCGCATGCCCCGGCGGAGCAGGTCGGCGTTCTGGACCGCGACGTCGACGCCCTGGACGGAGGCCTCCTCGGCCAGCAGGGCGCGCAGCTTCTCCGGCGCGACACCCGAGACGTGGAGGTCGATCGCGGTGACCGGGTAGCGGGCCATGCGCTCGATGCGGTCGATGTTGGCGCCGGTGTCGGCGATGCGCCCGGTGATCGCGGCGACGGCCCCCGAGCGCAGCGGGCTGCCGAGCACGGTGACGTGGCTGCGGCCCTCGGGCCGGCGGCGGTTGTCGCCGGAGCCGCGCTCGACCTCGACCTGCATGTCGAGCTCCTCGGCGGCGTGCTCGATCGCGTCGCGCAGCGCCTTCCAGCCGTTCGGCGCGCTGACCAGCACACCGAGGATCAGCCGGCGGCGGAGCAGGATCTGCTCGATGTCGATGACCTCGACGCCGAACCGTGCCAGGGTGGCGAACACCACGGAGGTCACACCCGGACGGTCCTTGCCGGTGAGCGTGATCAGGAGCGTCTTGGGCGCCGGCCCCTCGCCGATGTGATCGTTCATCTCGGGCCGAGGCTATCGGAGCAGGCGGCCATCAGCGCGTGCCGGGCCGCCCGGTCGAGACGGCCGAGGCTCGCGCGGCGCGCGCTCATCTCGTACGCCGACACCGAGCCGCCCTCGTCCTGGGCGGCGAGGTGGACGATCTCCAGGCAGAGCGCGGCCCGCTCGATGATGTCGATCCGCCGCGAGCTCAGGCCCGGCGGCAGCTCGGAGGTCCGCGGCTCGTGGCGGTTGAGCAGCAGGTCGGGGATCTCCGGCTGCCAGGACGCGACGTCGAGCCGGGCCAGCTCCTCGGTCACCTCGACCAGCGTGCCGCGCAGCCCGCGGCCGGTCTCGGCGGGATCGAGGGGCGGCGGGACGACGGCGGAGGTCGCCCGCCAGACGACGGTCCGGGCGTCGAGCTCGGGGACCAGGCCGAGCCCGCCCTCCTCGGTCTCCACCACGACCGCCTCGCCGGCCTCGATCACGTCGAGGTTGAAGGCGGGAGGCCCGGCGAGCCCGGCCGGGTCACCGGGAGCCGGCAGCGCGACGCCCACCGCGATCGTCCCGCGACCGCGCAGCGCGGCGGGGAGCAGGGAGAGCGGCATCGGCTGCTCGTCGACGCCCACGACCAGATGGGCCGGGTCGTCGCCGCGGACCGCGTCCGCCGCGTCGTCGGGCGCCACCGTGCCGCGCAGGGTCGCCTGCAGCCAGCTGGCCAGGAGCACGCTGCGCGGGAGCCGGTGAGAGGACATCGGGCAGATTCTAGAAAGCCTGACTGGAAAGCCTGTCCAGGAAGCCGCCCCGGACCGCCGCCGGGTCCACGCTAGGTTGGTCGCAGTCACCACCCGCTCCCGATGCGAAGGACCCATGGCCGCCGTACTCGACCTCGTGGACGCGACCGTCCGCCGCGGCTCCGCGACCCTGCTCGACGGCGTCACCTGGCGGGTGGACGAGGGCGATCGCTGGGTGGTGCTCGGCGCCAACGGGGCCGGCAAGACCACGATGGTCCAGCTCTGCTCGGCGCAGGTCCACCCGACCAGCGGCACCGTGACGGTGCTCGGCGAGCGTCTTGGCTCCGTCGACGTCTTCGAGCTGCGCCCCCGCATCGGCTGGACCAGCGCCGCGGTCGCCGAGCGGATCCCGCGCGAGGAGATGGTGCGCGACGTCGTCGTCTCCGCCTCCTACGGCGTGGTCGGGCGCTGGCGCGAGCAGTACGACGAGCTGGACCACGACCGGGCCCAGGACCTGCTCGTCGAGGTCGGCGCCGGCAAGCTGGCCGAGCGCACCTTCGGCACTCTCAGCGAGGGGGAGCGCAAGCGGGTGCAGATCGCCCGGGCGCTGATGACCGACCCGGAGCTGCTCATCCTCGACGAGCCGGCCGCGGGGCTGGACCTCGGCGGCCGCGAGGACCTGGTCTCCACGCTGAGCGTGCTCGCCTACGACGAGGCCTCGCCCGCGATCGTCCTGGTCTCCCACCACGTCGAGGAGATCCCGCCCGGCTTCACCCACGCGCTGATGCTGCGCGCCGGCCGCGTCGTGGCCGCCGGCCCGCTGGAGAGCGTGATGAGCGCCGAGAACCTCTCCGCGACGTTCGGGATGCGCCTCCAGCTGACCGTCGAGGACGGCCGGTACGCCGCGCGGCGACGGACCCGGGCGGGCTGATCGGGAGCGTCGGAGGGGTTGGATAGGGTCGCGGCATGGACTGGCTCAGCGACCACCTGGCCTTCGGATGGCTCGGTCTCGCCGTGCTCCTCGGCGTGCTGGAGCTGCTCAGCCTGGACCTCGTCCTGATCATGCTGGCCGGTGGCGCGCTGGCGGGCATGCTGGTCGCGCTGACCGGCGCCCCGGTGGCGCTGCAGATCGTCGTGGCCCTCGCGGTGGCGGTGGGGCTGCTGGCCCTGATCCGGCCCGGCCTGGTCCGGCGGCTGCACGCCGGACCCGACCTGAAGATCGGCGCCGAGGCGCTCATCGGCCAGCGCGCCGTCGTGCTGGAGCCGCTGGGACACCACGCCGCCGGCCGGGTCAAGATCGGCGGCGACGTGTGGACCGCCCGGCCCTTCGACGAGGACGACACGATCGAGGTGGGGGCCGTCGTCGACGTGGTGTCGATCAAGGGCGCGACGGCGTACGTCCTGCGCGCCCACCAACTCGAGCCCTGAGCTCCCGACCGAGAGGCGCCCATGTTCCTGCTGGTGTTCTTCGTGCTGCTGACGCTCTTCGCGATCCTCGTGCTCGCGAAGACGATCCGGATCATCCCGCAGGCGCGGGCCGGCATCGTCGAGCGGTTCGGCAAGTACCGCACGACGCTCTCGCCCGGCCTCAACGTGGTGACGCCCTTCATCGACCGGGTGCGCTACGTCATCGACATGCGCGAGCAGGTCGTCTCCTTCCCGCCACAGCCGGTGATCACCGAGGACAACCTGGTGGTCTCCATCGACACGGTCATCTACTTCCAGGTCACCGACCCGGTCGCGGCGACGTACGAGATCGCCAACTACATCTCCGCGATCGAGCAGCTCACCATGACCACGCTGCGCAACATCGTCGGCGGCATGGACCTGGAGCAGACGCTGACCTCGCGTGAGGACATCAACCGCGGGCTCTCCGGCGTGCTCGACGAGGCGACCGGCCGCTGGGGCGTCCGCGTCGGACGGGTGGAGATCAAGGGCATCGACCCGCCGCCGTCGATCAAGGATGCGATGGAGAAGCAGATGCGCGCCGACCGCGACAAGCGCGCGCTGATCCTGACTGCGGAGGGCGAGCGGCAGTCGGCCATCCTCACCGCCGAGGGCAACAAGCAGTCCGCGATCCTCAACGCGGAGGGCTACCGGGAGTCGCTGATCCTCAACGCGCAGGGCGAGCGGGAGGCCGCGATCCTCAAGGCACAGGGTGAGGGGCAGGCGATCCTCACCGTCTTCCAGTCGATCCACGACGGCGCCCCCGACCAGGCGCTGCTGGCCTACCAGTACCTCCAGATGCTGCCGAAGATCGCCGACGGCGACGCCAACAAGGTCTGGGTCATCCCCAGCGAGATCACCCGGGCGCTGGAGGGTCTCGGCTCGGCGGTGCACGAGGTGGCCGGCATCCCGCAGCACAGCGGCGGCCCGAAGGTTCGCGTGGACATGGGCTCCAGCGAGCCGGAGAAGCCGGAGGACACCTCGCTCTCCGACACCCATGCCGAGGTGCAGGAGGCGATCGCGGCCGCGGCCGACGCCGGCAGCGACCTCACCGGCCAGGCGCCGCCTCAGCCGGAGCCGCCGGAGCCGACGGCCTGAGCCCGCGATGATCGACTCGCTCTGGGAGGTCGGCATCGTCCTCCTGGGGGGAGTGTGGGCCGGCATGATCAACACCGTCGTCGGGTCGGGCACCCTGGTGTCCTTCCCGATCCTGGTGGCCGTCGGGCTCCCGCCGGTGACGGCCAACGTCACCAACACCCTCGGGCTGGTGCCGGGCTCCTTCACCGGCGCCTGGGGCTACCGGCGCGAGCTGCGCGGCCAGCGGGCCCGGCTGCGCTGGCTGGTGCCGGCCTCGATCCTCGGCGGCGCACTGGGCGCCGCGCTGCTGCTCTCGCTGCCCGCCTCGGCCTTCGAGGCGGTGGTGCCCGCGCTGATCGCGCTCGGCGTGATCCTGGTCGTGCTCGGGCCGCGGCTCCAGCGCTGGGTCGCCGGACGTCACGCGCACCGTGGCGGGCTGCCGGAGCGCGGCGCGTGGTGGATGTGGCCCGGCGTGTTCGCGACCAGCGTGTACGGCGGCTACTTCGGCGCGGCCCAGGGCGTGCTGCTGATGGCGCTCTTCGGCATCGGCGTCGAGGACCATGTCCAGCGGCACAACGCGATCAAGAACGTGCTGGCCGGGCTGGTGAACGCCGTCGCGGCGCTGATCTTCGTCGTCGTGGCGGACGTGGACTGGTGGGCGGCCCTGACCGTGGCCGTCGGCGCGGTGATCGGCGGTCTCCTCGGCGCCTCCATCGGCCGGAGGCTCTCGCCGACCGTGCTGCGCGCGGTGATCGTGATCGTCGGCGTCGTGGCGATCGTCGCGTTCGTGAGCTGAGGCCGGCCCTCGGCTCAGCGCTTGGTGGTGACCATGCCGATCGCGCCGGCCGCCATCGCCGCGATCGCGGGGCCGGCGAGGAACATGCCGGTCCGCTCGTCGACGGCGCCGGTGCGCATGGCGTCGTACCCGGCGTAGGCGTCGCTGCCGTCGACGGCGATGCCCAGCGCGATCAGCTTGCGCCGGGCGGCGCCCTTGGAGACCAGGGTGATGGCGCCCAGGGCGATCTCGCGGGCGCCGAACATGCGGGTCATGTAGGGCAGCTGACGGTTGGCGGGCCCGTCGAGGCGGAAGAGCGTGGAGGTCAGCTCGGGGTTGGCGACGGCGGCCACGCCGATGGCGATGCGGGCGACGGAGAGTCCGGTGACGGGGTTCATGGAAGCCGAACCTAGTACGCGTCGGTCACATATGCACCGAGGAAGCGGTCGATCTCGGCGAAGACCTGGGATCGGACCGGCTCGGGGGAGAGCGTCACGTCGTGGGTCGCGCCCTCGATCTGGGCCAGGGTGACGTGACGGCCCAGCAGTGGGGCACGGCGGCGGATCTGCTCGACGTCGAGGACGACGTCGGTGCGGAAGAGGTCGGGGTCCTCGATCGACGACGGCAGCGAGGAGCGGGTGGAGGAGAGCACCAGGATCGGCGCGGGCACCTCCAGGCCGCGGGCCACGCGCGCGTGCCCGGTGCGGATCGCGCGGATCCAGCCGGCGTACACGGGCCAGGAGCGCAGCGGCTTCCAGGCCAGGTCGAAGTCCCACTCGCCCTCGTGGTCGCGGTGCAGGCTGCGGGCGTAGAGGCCGTCCACCTTGCGTGGGATCTCCCGCAGCGGCTGACGGGCGCCGATCCGGTGCAGGACCGGCATGGCGACCAGCCGGGTGAGCGTGTCGCCGTGCATGTCCAGCCAGGGCGAGTTGAGCACCATGCCGCGCAGCTGCGGGATGCTGCCGCGCCGGCGGTGCGCCCACAGCGGGAGGGTCAGCCCGCCGGTCGAGTGGGCGCTGAGCACCACGTGGTCGTGCTCGGCGACGACCTCGGACCAGGCACGGTCGATCTCCTCGTCGTACGCGCGCAGGTCGTCGACGTAGTTGGCGGTCTGGTGTGGTCGCAGCGACCGGCCGTACTTGCGCAGGTCGAGGGCGTAGAAGTCGTAGCCGTGCTCGATCCACTGGTCGGCGGCGGCCGTCTGGAAGAAGTAGTCGGCGAAGCCGTGCACGTGCAGCACGGCCCGGCGAGGGGCCTCGCGACCCGGTGCCGTCGCGGCGCGGCGTACCAGCGTCGCCACCGCCTCGCCCTCGGCGTCGGGGCGCAGGGTGATGGTGGCCGACCGGTACGGCGCGCCCAGGACGTCGTCGTGCCAGTCCAGGGGGCTCACCGCTCAGTGCTGGTAGGTGCCGTGGACGATCGCCCGGCCCAGGGTCTTGAAGGCGAGGTTGAAGCTGACCACCGCGGCCGAGGCGTCGGAGTCCACGCCGAGGGAGTCCTCCCTCACCGCGTGCACCACGAAGTAGTAGCGGTGCACCTGGTCACCCTGCGGGGGAGCGGCGCCCATGAACGCCTTGGGACCGCCGTCATTGCGGCACATGAAGGCGTTGCCCGGCAGCGCGGCGCCCTCGGCCCCGGCGCCGGCGTCCAGCGAGCGGCAGTCGGCCGGCAGGTCGACCAGCACCCAGTGCCAGAAGCCGCTCGGGGTCGGCGCGTCGGGGTCGAAGCAGGTGACGGTGAAGCTCTTGGTCCCCTCGGGCACGTCGCTCCAGGAGAGCTGCGGCGAGGCGTTGCCGAGAGCGGCCACCTGGTCGTCCTTGAGGGGTTGTCCGTCGGTCACGTCGGCGCTGGTGACCGTGAAGGACGGGACGGACGGCAGCAGCGTGTACGGGTCGGGGTGGACGGGACGCTCGATGCTCATGAGGGGAACCTACCGCCAACCTCGCGTCCGGGGAGTGAGCGTCCCGGGCCGTCCGTCCACGCGGGGCGGCGACAATGTGGCGGTGAGCCCCTCCGCGAGCACCGAGATCCCGCCGTACCCCGCCGGCCTGCGCCTCCACGGGCGCCGGGTCGTGGTCGTCGGCGGCGGTCACGTCGCCCAGCGGCGGGTGCCCGGGCTGCTGGCGGCCGGCGCCCGCGTGGTGCTGGTGAGTCCCGAGGTGCGGCCGTCCCTGGAGGGGCTGGCGACCGCCGGCGAGATCACCTGGCACCAGCGGCGCTGGGAGCCCACGGACCTCGACGGCGCCTGGTACGTCGTGGTGGCGACCGACGACCTGCTGACCAACGCGGCGATCACCGCCGAGGCGGAGCGGCAGCGGATCTTCTGCGTGCGCAGCGACGACGCGGTCGCCGCGACGGCCTGGACCCCGGCGGTCGCCCGGCACGACGGCCTGACCGTCGCGGTGCTCGCCGAGCGCGACCCGCGTCGTTCGGTGGCCGTGCGCGACGACGTGGTCGCGGCGCTGCGAGACGGCACGATCGCCGCGCCCCATCGACGCGACCGGGTGCCGGGCGTGGTGCTGGTCGGCGGCGGCCCGGGCGACCCGGAGCTGATCAGCGTGGCCGGCCGCAAGGCGCTGATGGACGCCGACGTGGTGGTCGCCGACCGCCTGGCTCCTCGCGAGCTGCTCGACCAGCTGCCGGCCGACACCGAGCTGGTCGACGTGGCCAAGCTGCCGCGCGGACGGTCGGCCCAGCAGGCGGAGATCAACCGGATCATCGTCGAGCGGGCGCTCGCCGGCCAGCGGGTGGTGCGCTTCAAGGGCGGCGACAACTTCGTCTTCGGCCGGGGCTACGAGGAGGTGATCGCCTGCCGCGAGGCGGGTGTGCCGGTCACCGTCATCCCAGGCCTCACCAGCCCGGTGGCGGTGCCGGCGATCGCCGGGATCCCGGTCACCCATCGCGGGGTCGCGCACGAGTTCACCGTGGTCTCCGGCCACCTGCCGCCGGACGACCCGGGCTCGCTGGTCGACTGGGAGGCGCTGGGCCGGCTGCGCGGGACGGTCGTGCTGATGATGGCGGTGCAGAACGCTCCCGCGATCGCCGCGGCCCTGCTGGCGGGCGGTCGCTCCGCCGCGACGCCGGTCGCGGTGGTGTGCGACGGCACCATGCCGACCGAGCGGACGGTGGTGACCACGCTGGGCGGGCTGACGTCCTCCTTGGCCGCCGAGGCGGTCACTCCGCCGGCGATCATCGTGGTCGGCGAGGTGGTGGGCGTGGCCTTCCCCGACTCGACCGGAGACAGGGCGTGAACCTGGTCGAGATCACCGACCCCGGCGATCCGCGGCTGGCGGACTACCGCGACCTGCGCGACGTGCAGATGCGGCAGTCGCTGGAGGCCTCACACGGTCTCTTCCTCGCCGAGGGGGAGAAGGTCGTACGGCGGGCCGTGGCCGCGGGCTACCGGCCGCGCTCCTTCCTGATGGCGCCGCGCTGGCTCGACGGGCTCGCCGACGTGCTCGTCGGGGAGGCGCCGGTGTACGTCGTCAGCGAGGCGCTGGCCGAGCAGGTCACCGGATTCCACGTGCATCGCGGCGCGCTGGCCTCCCTGGAGCGCCGGCCGCTGCCGGACCTGGACGCGGTCCTCGACGGCGCCCGGTCGGTGCTGGTGCTCGAGGACGTCGTCGACCACACCAACGTCGGCGCGATCTTCCGCTGCGGCGCGGCGTTCGGCTTCGACGCGGTGCTGCTCGCGCCGCGGTGCGCCGACCCGCTCTACCGCCGCTCGATCAAGGTCGGCATGGGCGCCGTCTTCGCGACGCCGTGGACCCGCCTGCCGGACTGGCACGACGCCCTGCTCGATCTCTCCGCGCGCGGCTTCACCACCGTCGCCCTGACCCTCGCCGAGGACGCCACCCCCGTCGAGGAGGCGGTCGCCGGCGCCGACCGCCTCGCCCTGGTGCTCGGCTCCGAGGGCCACGGCCTCTCCCCGCGCTGGGAGCGCGCCGCCGACCGCCGCGCGATCATCCCCATGGCCCCCGGTGTCGACAGCCTCAACGTCGCCGCGGCCGCCGCCGTCGCCTGCTATGTCACTCAGAAGCGAGCCGCCCAGCGGCGACTCTGAGGTCTACGGCTCGGAGTCGTCGGCGTTCTCGGTGTCGAGGAAGGCGTTGAGCCGATCGGTGTCGGCGTCGGTCCAGCCCTCGGGCGGGAGCACCTGGGCCCAGCCGTTGACGTAGTCGGTGGAGAAGACGTGGCCGAAGCCCGGCGGCGGCGCGAGCTGATCGATCAGGTCGGCCACCGACTGGACCGACGAGACGATCGGGAACCAGCGGGCGGCGCCGGGCACGTCGAAGCCGCGCGGCCGGTCCATCCACTCCGGGGGACGCCACAGCGCGTCGAGCCCCCAGAACGTCACCGGGTCGGAGGGGTGCTGGAGGTACACGATCCGGGGGCCCTCGCTCGCCGCGAGCGCCGGCTGCCGCGGGTCGCGGGTCACGAACCTGACGGCACGGCCGTCGTCGTAGACGGGCTGCCAGACCGGCGAGCCGGGCTCGCGCTCGGCGGTCACCTGCCGGTGGATCGGGTTGGCGTGCTTGGCGCCCACGATCAGCGCGCCGTCGACCCGCGCCGCCATGTTCGCGACCGAGGAGGCGGCGTCCACCGCTGCGAAGGGCGCCTCCAGGCCGCCGGTGCCGAGGCTCTTGGCGAAGAGCAGCAGGGTCGGCCGCCGGTCCGGTGGCAGCGTCGACCACCGCGCGAGCACCGCGTTGATCAGCTCGGTCCCGGCCTCGATGCCGATCCCGGGCTTCATGAAGACGGCGAAGAGGCTGGGCAGGAACGAGTACTGCGTCGCGACGATCGCGGTGTCGCCGCGGTGCATCTGCTCGACCGCTTTGGCGGCCTCCTCGACGACCCAGCCGGACCCGGTGGGGACCCAGACGACGAGCACCTTCCGCTCGAAACCGCCGGCCCGCTCGAGCTCGCGCACCGCCAGCTCGGTCCGCTCCCGCATCGTCGGAGCCGACCGCAGGCCGACGTAGGCGCGGACGGGCTCGACGACGGCGTCCGTGCCGCCGAACGCGCGCAGCTGCTCGACCGTGCTGGCGCCGGCCACGAAGTCGCGTCCGGTGCGTCCCAGCGTCTCCCACGGCACCAGCGACTCCGGGCTGCCGGACAGCGTGGGGGAGGTGGGAGCGACCAGGCCGGGGGTGGTGGTGTCGTTCTCCGCGTCGTACGTCGAGCGCACGGCCGCCGTGATCGCCTGGAACGCGAGCACGCCGATCAGCCCGACGGCCACCACGAGAGCGACGGCGAACGTCGGGGTCGTGGCCGGCCGCTCCGGCGTCCGCCGGTCGAGCCACCGGCGCAGGACGCCCACGCCTCGGCGGACGGCCCGGGCCAGCAGGACGAGCAGAGCCGCCAGGACGAGGGAGCCGGCCACCGCCACCACCGCGTCGGAGACGTCGACCGTGCCGAATCCCATGATCCGGCGCTGGTCGCCCTGCCACCGGCGCCACATGACGCCGCCGAGACAGCCGACGACCAGCCATGCCGCCGCGATCGCCCGGCCGGACGAGCCGCACGCGGGGCAGCCGCTCGGCGACGCCGAGCCGGCGCAGCGAGGACTCGACGGCCGTGCCGACCCCGTAGCCGATCGCGAGACAGACCCCGCTGACGACCACCTGCGAGCCCACCGATCTCGGGATCAGCGTCGGGGTCAGCGAGTACCACCAGAACACCATCGCCACGAGGCATCCGGTCGGACTCGGCGCCCGCAGCCGGGCACGCGGTGACACGCTCCTCAACGTATAGCAGTCGGAGCGCCCCTGGAGTGGTGAGGAGTCAGGCGGGCCAGCCGGGCGGGTAGTCCTCGGCAGCGGACTCCATCTGCTTGCGCAGCCGCTTGTAGAGGCGGGTGGAGAGGCGGTCGCCGAAGACCATGCCGTTGGTGTGGTCGGTCTCGTGCTGCAGGCAGCGGGCGAGGAGGCCGGTGCCCTCGTACGAGACGGGCTCGCCGTCCACGCCGACACCGGTGACCCGGGCGACGTCGGGCCGGGCGCAGGCGACGAAGGCGCCGGGGAAGGAGAGGCAGCCCTCCTCGCCGTCGTCGAGGCGGCGGTCGCGGCCCTCGGGCAGCTCCAGCACCGGGTTGCAGACGATGCCGCGATGGGTGACGTGGTCGGCGTCGGGGCAGTCGAAGACGAAGACGGCCAGGTCGACGCCGATCTGGCAGGCGGCCAGGCCGACGCCCTCCGCGGCGTACATCGTGGCGACCATGTCGGCGACCAGGGTGCGCAGCTCCTCGCCGAACTCGGTGACCTGCCGCGCCGGGCGGTGCATGACATCCTCGCCCCACCGCGTCATGGGCCGGACCGTGCCACCGGAGGGAAGGACGTCGGACATGGCCGTCACCCTAGCCAGCCGCCGCTCCGGGGCCGGCTTCCGGGCAGATTCCGGGGTAGCGTGACGCGCGCCACGAAACCTGATGATGGCGGTATCTGTAACTCATAGTTACACTCTTGGTCATGGCATTCGACCCCGTGAAGAGCGTGCTGTCGCCCGGCGGCAAGCACGGCCTCAGTGAGAACGAGCGACGCGATCCGATCGGCATCCTGGTGGCCGGGCTCAACCGGCTCGCGCAGAGCGACCTGGTGGACCGCCTCGGCATCCGCAAGACCAGCGAGCAGACCGTCTACCGCGTCACCAGCGCGGGGTTCAAGACGCTCGGCACCGTGGGGCGCACCTTCCAGCGCTCGGGCAAGAAGGGCGGTGGCCAGCGCGTGCCGGCCGCCTCGCGCCCGGGAATGTTCGACCTGACCCCGACCGAGGACGAGCAGATGCTCGTCGACGTGGTCAAGGAGTACGCCGCCGAGGTGCTGCGTCCCGCGGCGGCCGACGCCAACGAGACCTGTCAGGCGCCCGAGGACGTGCTCAAGGCCTCCCTCGAGATCGGCCTGCCGATCCTCGGCGTCGCCGAGGAGCTGGGCGGCATCGCGGCCGAGCGCTCGGCCGTGGCCGGCGTCCTGGTCCACGAGGCCCTGGCCCACGGCGACATGGGCCTCGCCGTCGCGGCGATCGCCCCCGGCGCGGTGGCCACGGCGCTCTCGCTGTGGGGGACCGACGAGCAGCAATCGACGTACCTCCCGGCCTTCGCCGGTGACGAGGTGCCCGCCGCCGCGCTCGCCCTCGCCGAGCCGGCCGCGCTCTTCGACCCGCTCAGCCCGGCGACCACGGCCACGCGCAAGGGCGGCGGCTTCGTGCTCAACGGCACCAAGGCGGCGGTCGTCCGTGGCGCCGACGCCGAGCTCTTCGTCGTCGGCGCGCAGCTCGACGGCAAGCCCCGGCTCTTCCTGGTGGAGAGCAAGACCCCCGGCGTCAGCCTGGTCTCCGACACCTCGATGGGCGTGCGCGCCGCCGCGCTGAGCAAGCTCGTGCTGGAGGACGTCGCCGTCGACGACATCGCGCTGCTGGGCGACGAGCAGGCGTACGCCGACTGCGTGCAGTACTCCCGCCTCGCCTGGTGCGCGCTGGCCGTCGGCACCGCGCAGGCCGTGCTCGACTACGTCACGCCGTACGTCAAGGAGCGGGAGGCGTTCGGCGAGCCGATCGCGCACCGCCAGTCGGTCGCCTTCATGGTCGCCGACATCGCCATCGAGCTGCAGGGCATGCGCCTGGTGACCTACAAGGCCGCCAGCCGGGTCGCGCAGGGCAAGGACGCGACCCGTGAGATCGCTCTTGCCCGCCGGCTGTGCGCCGAGCGCGGCATGCGCATCGGCCTCGACGGCGTCCAGCTGCTCGGCGGTCACGGGTTCGTCAAGGAGCACCCGGTGGAGCGGTGGTACCGCGACCTGCGAGCGATCGGCCTCATGGAAGGAGCAGTCCTCGTCTGAGGACGGACACAGCGATGATCAGTCTCGAGACACCCAAGAAGCACCGCGCGCTCATCGACCAGGCCCACCAGGTCGCGATGAACATGCTGCGGCCCATCTCCCGCAAGTACGACGCGGCCGAGCACGAGTACCCCAAGGAGCTCGACATGCTCGCCGCGATGATCGACGGGCTGTCGGACTCCGGCCAGTCGGAGGGGGCCGGCGCGGCCGGCGTACGCCGCGACGACAAGGACAAGGACCAGAGCAACAAGAACGGCGCCAACCTGGCCTCGGTGCTCTCCGTGCTGGAGATGTGCTGGGGCGATGTCGGCCTGCTGCTCACCATGCCCCGTCAGGGCCTGGGCAACTCGGCCATCGCCTCGGTGGCCAACGACGAGCAGCTGGAGCGGTTCAAGGGCACCTGGGCCGCCATGGCGATCACCGAGCCGTCGTTCGGCTCGGACTCGGCGGCGATCACGACGACCGCGGTCAAGGACGGCGACGAGTACATCCTCAACGGGGAGAAGATCTTCGTCACCTCCGGCGAGCGCGCCGACAGCGTGGTCGTCTGGGCGACGCTGGACAAGTCCCTGGGCAAGGCGGCGATCAAGTCGTTCGTGGTCACCAAGGACATGCCGGGGATCAAGGTGGAGCGGCTGGAGCACAAGCTCGGCATCCGCGCCTCCGACACCGCGGTGATCACCTTCACCGACTGCCGTGTGCCGGCCGAGAACCTCCTCGGCTCGCCCGAGGTCGACGTCAAGCAGGGCTTCGCCGGCGCGATGGCGACCTTCGACAACACCCGGCCGCTGGTCGCCTCGATGGCGCTCGGCTGCGCGCGGGCGTCGCTGGACCTGACCCGCGACGTGCTCAAGGAGGCCGGCGTCGAGATCGACTACAGCCGCCCGGCCTTCAGCCAGCACGCGGCCGCGGCGACGTACCTCCAGCTCGAGGCGGACTGGGAGGCGGCGTACCTGCTCACCCTGCAGGCGGCCTGGATGGCCGACAACCGCAAGCCGAACTCCATGGAGGCCTCGATGGCCAAGGCCAAGGCCGGCCGCATGGGCAGCGACGTCACGCTGCGCTGCGTCGAGCTGGCCGGGACGCTGGGCTACTCCGAGGCCGAGCTGCTGGAGAAGTGGGCCCGGGACTCCAAGATCCTGGACATCTTCGAGGGCACCCAGCAGATCCAGCAGCTGATCGTGGCTCGCCGGATCCTGGGCCTCAGCTCCGCCGAGCTGAAGTAGCCGCCGCCCCGCGAGGCGCCGCCGGATAGATTCGGCCGGTGCGATTCCTCAACGACCTGCTGCCGGGCCACGACCTCACCTACGACGACGTCTTCATGGTGCCGCAGCGCTCGGCGGTCGCCTCGCGGTACGACGTGGACCTGACCTCCGCCGACGGGACCGGCACGACGCTGCCGCTGGTGGTGGCCAACATGACCGCGGTCGCCGGCCGGCGGATGGCCGAGACCGTCGCCCGTCGCGGCGGGCTGGTGGTCCTGCCGCAGGACATCCCGCTGGACATCGTCGGCGAGGTGGTGGCGTGGGTGAAGTCGCGGCACCCGGTCTTCGAGACGCCGATCACGCTGACCCCGCACGAGACGGTGAGCGACGCCCTGGCGCTGCTGCCCAAGCGGGCCCACCTCGCGGCGATCGTCGTCGACGACGGCGTGCCCGTCGGGATCGTCACCGAGGCCGACTGCCTGGGCGTGGACCGGTTCACCCAGGTCGGCCAGGTGATGACCACCGAGATGGTCACCCTGCCCGACGAGGTCGGGCCGCGTGAGGCCTTCGAGGTGCTGGCCGGCACGCGGCACCGGCTCGCTCCGGTCGTGGGCGTGGACGGGCGGCTGGCCGGCGTGCTCACCCGCACCGGCGCGCTGCGCTCGACGATCTATCGGCCTGCGCTCGACGACGCGGGCCAGCTGCGGATCGCCGCGGCGATCGGCGTCAACGGCGACGTGGCCGGCAAGGCGCGGGCCCTGCTGGAGATCGGGGTCGACGCGCTGGTGGTGGACACCGCGCACGGCCATCAGGAGCGGATGCTCGACGCTCTGGCCGCCGTCCGCGGCGCCGATCCGTCGGTGCCGGTCGTGGCGGGCAACGTGGTCTCGGCGCAGGGTGTGCACGACCTGGTCGAGGCCGGCGCCGACATCGTCAAGGTGGGCGTCGGGCCGGGCGCGATGTGCACGACCCGGATGATGACCGGGGTGGGCGGGCCGCAGTTCAGCGCGGTCCTGGAGTGCGCGCGAGCGGCGGCCGAGCACGGCAAGCACGTCTGGGCCGACGGCGGCGTGCGGCACCCGCGCGACGTGGCGCTCGCGCTGGCGGCCGGGGCCTCGCAGGTGATGATCGGCTCGTGGTTCGCCGGCACCTACGAGTCGCCCGGCGACCTGCAGCGCAGCGCGGACGGCCGCGCCTACAAGGAGAGCTTCGGCATGGCCTCGGCCCGAGCCGTCGCCAACCGGACCAGCAGCGACGACGCGTTCGAGCGGGCGCGTAAGGGTCTCTACGAGGAGGGCATCTCGTCCTCGCGGATGTTCCTCGACCCGGCCCGGCCGGGCGTCGAGGACCTGATCGACGAGATCTGCTCGGGGGTCCGCTCGGCGTGCACGTACGCCGGGGCGCGGACGATGGAGGAGTTCGCCGACCGGGCCGTGGTGGGCCTGCAGTCCGCCGCCGGGTACGCCGAGGGCAGGCCGCTGCCCGCCGGGTGGTGAGCCGGTGAGCGTCCTCGTCGCGGAGCTGCCTTGACCGGCCCCTCCCGGTTTCGGATCGGGGCCGCTGCTTTGCTAGGGTTACCGCGCTCGTCCGGGTGGCGGAATTGGCAGACGCGCTAGCTTGAGGTGCTAGTGCCCGTATTAGGGCGTGGGGGTTCAAGTCCCCCCTCGGACACAGGGCTGGACCAACACAGAGCAGGACCCCTGACTCATGGCGAGTCAGGGGTCCTGTCGTCTCCGGGCGGGCTCAGCCTCGGGTGACCAGCACCACCACCCGGCGGTTGGCGGACCGCTGCTCCGGCGTGCCGCCGATGAGGACCGGACGGCTGCTGCCGTAGCCCTTGGTGCGGACCTTCACGCGGGCGCCGTAGGACCGGAGAGTCGCACAGACGACGTGCGCGCGTTCGCGGGCGAGCCGCCGCTCGTTGGACAGCGGACCACCGTAGTCGGCGTACCCCTCACAGGTGACCGCCTTGGCGTAGCGCAGGCTCTTGACGATCGACTTCAGCTGCTTCCGGCCGGCGGTGGTGAGCCGTGACTGGTTGAAGGCGAACATCGGGGCACTGGTGAACGAGACCGCCTCACCGGCCTGGAGCTGACGCCCGGCCAGCCTCTTGGCCGGGTAGGCCGGAGCGCCGGAGCGGGTGCGCAGCGTCGCGACGGTGTGCCGGAGCCTGCCGCGGTAGCTGTTCGGATCCTTGGGCACCGCCACCTGCTTGCGTCGCTTCACTGCCGGCAGCGCGTCCTCGAACCACTGATCGACCTGGACCGTCACGGTCGAGGAGGCCGCGCCGGCGCCGGCTCCGTTGAGCGCGCGGACCTGCACCGGGTAGCTCTTGCCCTTGCGGACCGGTGTGATCGTCGCCGAGAGCCGTGTGCTGCCGGTGGGAGCGACCGTGGTCCAGGTGCGGCCACCGTCGAGGCTGATCTGGTATCTGGTGACCGGGCTGGTGCCGGGGTTCGCCGGTGCGGACCAGGTCACGGTCAGGCTGCGGTCCTTGCTACGGCCGGTGACGCCGAGCGGGATGTCCGGCTTGGCGATGACTGTGGCCCTCGCGTCGTCCGCCGCCGTGCCGGTGCCGGTGCCCGAGGAGCCGCTGCGCGTGTTCATCGCCGCGACCTCGAAGGTGTACGTCGCGCCGGGCGCCAGCCCGGTGATGACGCAGGAGGTCGCGCCCGTGGTGGTGCAGGTCAACCCACCGGGACGCGCCGTCACGACGTACCCGGTGATCGGGGCTCCGCCGTCGGTGGCCGGGGCCTGCCAGGTGACGGTCGCCGAGGTCCCGCGCACGCTGGTGGTCACCGACCGAGGTGGGCTCGGCGGACCGGCGGGGGTGACGTCAGCGGAGTCGGAGGCGTCGCCGGAGCCGACGGCGTTGACGGCGCGGACGCGGACGGTGGCCGATGTGCCGTTGGTCAGGCCGGTCAGCACGGAGACCAGGGTTCCGGTGCCGGTCGTGGTCAGCGGACTCCACGCGCCGCCGTCGATCGAGACCTCGTAGCCGAGGATGGCCGTGCCGCCGTCGGAGGCCGGGGCGGTGAAGGACACCGACGCGGAGCCGTCCTGCGAGCCGAGTGTCAGACCGGTCGGGGCGCCGGGCAGCGTCACGGGCGTGACCGAGCCGGAGACTGCGGAGGCCGCGGAGTCGCCGACATCGTTGGTGGCGACCACCTGGAAGGTGTAGCTCGTGCCGTTGGTCAGTCCGGTGACCGCGCAGGGGCTGGCGGCACACTGGACGCTCGACCCGCCAGAGATCAGCACGGTGTAGCCGGTGATCGCGGAGCCGTTGTCGGCCGGAGGGGTGAAGCTGACGGTCGCCCCGCCGGCGACGGCGACGGCCGTGACGCCGGTCGGCGCGCCCGGTGCGGCCGCCGGAGTGTGCTGGCCCGCCGAGACCGGCGTCGAGGGACCCTCGGCGTTCATGGCACGGACGGCGACGTCGTACCGGGTGCCGTTGGCCAGACCCGTGATCGTGGCGGCGAGCGGGGAGGTGCCCGTCGTGCTCAGCAGTTGCCAGGTCTGACCGCCGTCGAGGCTGACCTCGTAGCCGATGATGGCCGTGCCACCGTCGGAGGAGGGCGGCTCGAAGCTGAGGCCGAGCTGGCCGTCGCCGCGGGCGACGTCCAGGTCCGCCGGTGCGCCGGGCTTGGTCGCCGGGGTCGCCTGGACGGCGGAGGAGCTCGTGCTGGCGCCGACCTCGTTGGTCGCCTGCACCGTCACGTCGTACGTCGTCCCGTTGGTGAGCCCACTGATGGCGCAGGGGCTGGCGCTGCATGTCTGGACGAGCGGGGTGCCGCCGCCGACGGGAGTGGCGGTCACGGTGTACCCGGTGATGTCGCTGCCGTTGCCGGAGGGCGCGGTGAAGGTGACGACCAGGCTGCCGTCTCCGTGCGTGACGTCGACGTCGCCCGGAGCGCTGGGCGCCGTCGCCGGGGTGACGGCGTTCGAAGGATCAGACTCGGTCGAGTCGCCGACTGTGTTGGTGGCGTGCACGGTGAAGGTGTAGGTGGTGCCGTTGGTCAGTCCGGTGACGGCGCAGGGGCTGGTGGCGCATGCCTGGGTGATGGCCGTGCCGCCGCCGGCCGGAGTGGCGGTCACTGTGTAGCCGGTGATCGCCGCTCCGCCGTTGCCGGGTGCGGTGAACGCGACATTGGCGCTGCCGGCGCCGCGGGTGGCCGTGACGTCGGTGGGAGCGCCGGGCACGGTGGCGGGGGTGACCGTCGTCGAGGCCGACTCCGGGCCGTCGCCGACGCCGTTGGTCGCGTGCACGGTCACGGTGTAGGTGGTGCCGTTGGTCAGTCCGGTGACGGCGCAGGGGCTGGTGGCGCATGCCTGGGTGATGGCCGTGCCGCCGCCGGCCGGAGTGGCGGTGACCGTGTAGCCGCTGACGGTGCTGCCGTTGCCGGCGGGCGCGGTGAAGACGACGGTCGCGCCGCCGTTGCCGCGGGTGGCGGCGACGCCGGTCGGTGCGCCGGGTACGTCTTGGATCGCCACGGAGGAGGACTTCCGCACGACGCCGGTGTAGCTGCCGCCGATGGGGTCGTCACCGAACTCCGCGACGTACCCGGCGATCTGCGAGGTCGTGCTCGGGCTGAGGTCGTTCCACTTGCCGACGCTGCCTTGCCAGTTGGTCACCGCCGCGCTCTCCGTTCCGCCGGAGTTGTTCGGCTCGACGGCGGCCCAGCTGTGGTAGAGCCCGGTGTCGTTGACGAAGTCGCAGGCTCCGCTGAGGTTCGAGCAGTAGGAGAGCGGCCGTCCCGCGAGCGGGCCGTCGGCCCACTGCCAGGTCCGTTGGACGGGCTGGCCGGCGGTGTTGATGGCCATGCCGCCGAACCAGACGTTCTGGGCGCCCTGGATCTTGCTCGAGATGAGGTCATTCACGGTGTTGTTCGGGATGGTGGCCAGGTAGCCGGTCTGTCCCTGGAAGCTGAGCCCATGGGCGGCCGTCCGGGCATTCGACCAGGTGATGCCGCTGGAGGCGACGTACTTGTAGAAGTGCTCGTTGGCGGGGGAGTAGACGTAGCCCGGTGCGCTGACCAGCGCCGTGATCGCGATCTTGGCGGTCTTGCCGGTGTTGTTGCCGCTGACCAGCTGGACCGCGGCGAGGGCTGAGTCGCTGTCGGCGGGCGATCCGGTGAAGGTGATCGACGGGTCGCCGGACCAGTGGTTGCCGAAGGCGAGGGTGAGGCCTGAGGTGCTGGGCATGGTGAGGGTGCCGACGTCGGTGGAGATGGTCACCTGCAGGGTGTCTGCCGGGTTGGAGTCGGTGAGGCCCATGCCCGCGAGCGTGGTCGTGGCGTTGGGTCGGACGCTCGTCGTGGTGGTCGAGGTGACGTCCAGGGTCGGGGAGTCGGCGTGGGCGCCGGCGGTCGTGAGCATGGTGCTGCCGAGCGCGGCGATGGCGACCGCGACCGTCCGGCAGAGTCCGCGCCGGCGAGCCGGGCGCGCCTGAGTGGCGGTGGGGGATATCACGGGGGATCCTTCGATAGGGGGCGGATCGTCCCGAGCCGCCGCAGATAGCCAGACATTAGGGCAGAAAATCGCAGAAAAGCCGCAAAACCGACTAAATAATCCGGCCGTTCCGACGCATCCGGGCGTACCACCAGCGCTTGACCAGCTCGGCCGTGACGACGTACGCCGCGACGAGGGCGAGGAGGGCGGAGACGACGGCGAGGTCGGGGCGGTCGAGGGCGAAGGCCTCGGCCATGCCGGGGACCCACGGCAGGCCCAGGGTGACCAGGGCGACGACGACCGAGGACCACACCAGGGCTTGGCCGGGACGGCTGCGCAGGACGGTGCGCCGGGTGCGCAGCACGAAGAGCACGGCGATCTCGGTGATCGCCGAGCCGATGAACCAGCCGGTGCGGAAGAGCGTGGCGTCGGCGTCGAAGCCCCACAGCAGCACGGCGAAGGCGAGCATGTCGAAGACCGAGCTGAGCAGCCCGAAGACCACCATGAACCCCGCCACCTGGCGCATGTCCCAGCGGCGCGGCCGGTCCAGGTCCTCGGGGTCGACCCGGTCGCCGGCCAGGGCGACGCTGGGCAGGTCGGAGAGGAAGTTCAGCAGCAGCACCTGGCGGGGGAGGAGCGGCAGGAAGGGCAGGAACATCGAGGCGATCGCCATGCTCAAGGTGTTGCCGAAGTTCGCGCTGATGGTGGTGTTGACGTACTTCACCGTGTTGGCGAAGGTCTGCCGCCCGAGCCGGATGCCGTCCACGACGACGCGCAGGTCCTTGTCCAGCAGCACCAGCGCGGCGGCGGCCTTGGCCACGTCGACGGCGCTGTCCACGGAGATGCCCACGTCGGCCATCCGCAGCGGGCCGGTGTCGTTGATGCCGTCGCCCAGATAGCCCACGCCGGTGCCGCCGTGCCGCGCGGCCTGGAGGACGCGCTCCTTGTGCAGCGGGGTCAGCTCCGCGAACGCCGTGACGCCACCGACCGCCGCGGCCAGCTGGTCGTCGTCCAGGGCGTCGACCTCGGCGCCGGTCAGCACCGTCGGCTCGGCCACGCCCAGCTGGGTGCAGACGTGCCGGGCGACCAGCCGGTTGTCGCCGGTCAGCATGCAGAGCCGTACGCCGAGCGTGGCGAGCATCTCCACGGTCTCGGGCAGCCCCTCCTTGACCGGGTCGTCGAAGACCAGGAACCCGGCGAAGTCGAGGTCGCGCTCCTCCACGTCGCTCTCGGCGTCGGCGCGGCGTGCCGCCAGGCCGAGCACGCGGTGGCCGTCGGCGCTGAGCGACTCGAACCTCGCCCGGAGCTCCGCGCGCCGCTCGTCGGTCAGCGCGCACACCGACAGGACCGGCTCGACGGCGCCCTTGGTGACCAGCCAGCGCCCGTCGGGGGAGTCGGCGAGGACCGAGAGCCGCTTGCGCTCGAAGTCGAAGGGCAGCTCGGCCAGCCGGCTCCAGCCCGCTTCGGCCCGGCGCCCGCGCAGCACCGCGAGATCGAGCGGGTTGGTGAAGCCGGTCTGCAGCCCCGCGTTGACGACGGCCCAGGCGGCGACCTGGTCGGAGTGGGCGCCGTCGGGGTCGAGGGTGGCGGTCAGGGAGACCTCGCCGACGGTGAGCGTCCCGGTCTTGTCGGTGCAGAGCAGCTCCATGCTGCCGAGGTCCTCGATCGCGTCGAGGCGGCGTACCAGCACCGAGGCGGCGGCGAGACGACGAGCGCCCACCGAGAGGCTGACCGCGACGATGGCGGGCAGCATCTGCGGCGTCACACCGAGCGCGAGGGCCAGGGAGAAGAGCACCGACTCCACCACCGGCCGGCCGAGCACCAGGTTGACCACCAGGATGATCGCGGTCAGGCCGGCGGTGACCCGGGCGAGCAGCAGGCCGAAGCGGGCCGAGCCCTCCTCGAAGCCGGTCCGGCCCTTGCGGGTGCGCAGGGTGCCCGCGAGGCGGCCGAGCTCGGTGCGCGCGCCGGTCTCGATCACCACGGCCGTGCCCTCGCCGCTGACCACATGGCTGCCGCGGAAGAGCGCGCCGCGCCGCTCGCCCAGGGCCGCGCCGCCGGCGACCGGCTCCGGCGTCTTGTGACGCGGGTAGGCCTCGCCGGTGAGCGCGGCCTCGTCGACCTGGAGCGCCTCGGCGGTCAGGACGCGGCAGTCGGCCGGCACCACGTCACCGGCGTTGAGCACCACGATGTCGCCGGGGACCACGCCGACCGGGTCGATCGAGCGGACCTCGCCGTCGCGCAGCACCTCGCTGCGCATCGTCACCCGGGCCAGCAGCCCGGCGACGGCCCGCGAGGCCTGGTGCTCCTGCCACCAGCCCAGCAGCCCGCTGAGCACGACGATCGCCAGGATGATCGAGGCGTCGAGGACGTCGCCGAGCAGCATCGCCAGGACCGTGGCGACGAGCAGGATCAGCACGGTCGGCTGGCTGAACTGGCTCAGCAGCTCGCGCAGGAGGCCGGTGCGCTCGGTCCCGGCCACCTCGTTCGCGCCGTACGACGCCCGCCGCTGGTCGGCCTGCGCCGAGCTGAGCCCGTCCGGTGTCGCCTCCACGGATGTGAGCGCCTCCTGAGCCGAGAACGCCCAGAAGGCCACACCCTGTCCCACGTGCCCGAACGCTACTCCGGCACCGGTCCGGCGACCGGCCCCGACGGGCTAGACCGGGGTGTCGCGGCGAGCCGGATTCCCAGGGTCACCGACTTACTCTCGTGGGGTGAACGATGTCTCCGCATTCCCGACCGAGCTGCGGCGATCCGCGCTCGGCCGGGTGGTCGTGGAGGTCGCCGACGCCGACGGCGTCGAGGAGATCACCTACGAGCGGCGGCTGCCCGACGCCCACCTCGCGCGGCAGTGGTGCGAGGCCAAGGTCCGGGCCTCCGGCCGGGACGCGATCCGCGAGATCCAGGTCTTCGAGGAGGTCTGGCGGCGCTCGGGCCCGTGGGACGCCAGCGAGCCACGTCCGCGCCGCGAGACGATCCAGGTGGGCGCCACCGGGCCGGGTGGCGTGATGTGGGCCAGCGTGAGCACGATCGCCTCGATGAGCCGCCGGCGTCAGCTCGTCTGAGCGCCCGCCCGTTCGGGCATCGGCCCGGGGGCACGGCAGGATGGGCCCATGGAGCCCGAGCGCGACGAGGTCGTGGACATCTGCCGCGACCTGATCCGGATCGACACCACCAACACCGGTGACGACACCGGGCCGGGGGAGCGCGTCGCGGCCGAGCACGTCGCCGGGCTGCTGGACGAGGTCGGCATCGAGTCCGAGCTGATCGAGTCGCGGCCCGGGCGCACCTCCCTGGTCGCGCGCTGGGGCGGGGACCGCGGCGAGCCGGTGCTGCTGCACGGGCACCTCGACGTGGTCCCGGCCGACGCCGCCGACTGGAGCGTGCACCCGTTCTCCGGCGAGATCGCCGACGGCATGGTGTGGGGACGCGGCGCGGTCGACATGAAGGACTTCGACGCCATGCTGCTGGCGACCGTGCGCGAGCGGGTGCGCGCCGGCCGGGTGCCGGAGCGGCCCTACGTGCTCTGCTTCACCGCCGACGAGGAGGCCGGCGGGATCCTCGGCGCGCAGCACCTGGTCGAGCATCGGCCCGAGCTCTTCGAGGGCTGCACCACCGCGATCGGCGAGGTGGGCGGCTTCAGCGCGACGGTCCGTGGCCGGCGGATCTATCTCATCGAGACGGCCGAGAAGGGCATGGCCTGGCTGCGGATGACCGCCCGCGGCCACGCCGGCCACGGCTCGATGCGTCACCCCGACAACCCGGTCGCGCGGCTGGCGGGCGCTGTCGCGCGGATCGGTCAGCACGACTGGCCGGTGCGGCTGACGCCGACCATGGAGGTGCTCCTCGCGGCGGTCGCCGAGCTGGCCGGCACCACCGCGACACCGGACAACGCCGAGTCGCTGGTCGAGGAGTTCGGGCCGGCGGCGCGCATGCTCGGCGCGGTGATCCGCAACACCGCCAACCCGACGATGCTGGACGCCGGCTACAAGGTGAACGTCGTGCCGGGCAGCGCCAGCGCGCGCGTCGACGGGCGCTTCCTGCCCGGCTACGAGGACGAGTTCTGGGACACCTTGGCCGCGCTGGCAGGGCCGGAGGTCGAGATCGGCCGGGACGTGCACATGGGCGCCCTGGAGACCTCGTACGACGGTCCGGTGGCCGACGCGATCACGGCGGCGCTGCTGGCCGAGGACCCGGACGCGATCGTGGCGCCGTACCTGATGAGCGGGGGGACCGACGCCAAACACTGGTCCTCGCTGGGGATGCGCTGCTTCGGCTTCGCGCCGCTGCGGCTCCCGGCCGACCTGGACTTCACCGGGCTCTTCCACGGCGTGGACGAGCGGGTGCCGGTCGACGCGCTGAGGTTCGGCGCACGGGTCTTCGACCGCTTCCTCGACGAGCTCGACAGGTAGCGGCTCAGACCGGCAGCCAGTCGAGCCGCTGCCGGATGATCTTGCGGCGCAGGATGACGCGGCGGGTGCCGTCGGCGGTGATCCGCACCCGGTCCAGCTCCCAGCCGCCGTGCTCGGCCCGCTCGACCAGCATCCGGGTCACCGCGCTCTTGGAGTGCTCGCGCGAGAGCGTGATCCGGTCGAACTCGTACTCCACCCCCGGCCGCAGCGCCTTGCGCCGTGGCGCCGTCAGCCGGCTCACGGGGCCCCCGAGACGTCGTCGAGGGCGGTGACGATCTCCTCGGGGAGCGTGCACTCCTCGACCAGGAGGGAGGCCTTGAGCTGGTCGGCGGTGCGCGCGCCGATGATCGGGGCGGTGACGCCGGGGCGGTCGCGGACCCAGGCCAGCGCCACCTCCAGCGGCGACCAGCCCAGGCCCTCGCCGGCCCGGACGACGGCCTCGACGATCCGCGAGGAGCGCTCGCCGAGGTGCCGGCCGACGAAGGAGGCGAAGTGCGGGGACGCGGCGCGGGAGTCGGCGGGCGTGCCGCCGCGGTACTTGCCGGTGAGGACGCCGCGGCCCAGCGGCGACCACGGCAGGATGCCGAGTCCGAGCGCCTGCGCGGCCGGGATCGTCTCGCGCTCGGCCTCCCGGGCCAGCAGGGAGTACTCGATCTGGTTGGCGCTCAGGACCGCGCGGCCGGGCACCGCGGCCTGCCACGTCGCGGCCTTGGCGCTCTGCCAGCCGTTGTAGTTCGAGATGCCGACGTACGCCGCGCGCCCGGTGCTCACCGCGTAGTCCAGCGCGCCGAGCGTCTCCTCCAGCGGGGTGTCGTCGACCCAGGTGTGCACCTGCCAGAGATCCACGTGGTCGACCTGCAGCCGGCGCAGCGACTCGTCGAGCGAGCGGATCAGGAAGCCCCGCGAGACGTTGGTCTCGCGCTCGCCGCGCAGCCGCCCGATGCCGGCCTTGGTCGCCAGGACGATCTCCTCGCGCGCCACGACGTCGCCCAGCAGCGAGCCGATGACCCGCTCGGAGTCGCCGTTGCCGTAGCCAGCCGCGGTGTCCAGCAGCGTCCCGCCCGCCGCGACGAAGGCCGCCAGCTGGTCGCGCGCCTCGTGCTGGTCGGTGTCACGGCCCCACGTCATCGTGCCCAGGCCCAGCCGGGAGACCTTCAGACCGGAGCTCCCCAGGTGACGCTGTTGCATGGCCACACCGTAGCCACCGGCCTCCCGGGAGACGGATCCGGCTCGCCGTAGGCTGTCTCCCCGTGACCGACGCCGCCGACTACCTGCAGGCTGTGCTCCTCGGGGTCCTCCAGGGCCTCACCGAGTTCCTGCCGATCTCCAGCAGCGCGCACCTGCGCATCTTCCCCGAGCTGGCCGGCTGGGGAGACCCGGGCGCGGCGTTCACCGCGGTCATCCAGATCGGCACCGAGCTGGCCGTGCTGCTCTACTTCCGCCGCGACATCTGGCGGATCGCCACCGCGTGGCTGCGGTCGCTGGTCATGCCGGACTACCGCGGCCAGCTCGACGCGCGGATGGGCTGGTACGTCATCATCGGCTCCATCCCGATCGTGGTGCTGGGCGTGCTCTTCAAGGACCGGATCGAGTCCGAGGCCCGCAACCTGTGGCTGGTGGCGACGATGCTCATCGTCTTCGGCATCGTGCTCGGGATCGCCGACCGGGTGGGCCGGGTCGACCGCAACCAGCGCAGCCTCGGCCTGCGCGACGGCGTGCTGATGGGTCTGGCCCAGGCACTGGCGCTGATCCCCGGGGTGTCCCGCTCCGGCGCGACGATCTCCGCGGGCCGGCTGCTCAACCTGGACCGGGAGACCGCGACGAGGTTCGCCTTCCTGCTGGCGATCCCGGCCGTGGTCGGCGCCGGCCTCTTCGAGCTGCCCTCGATCCCGCACGGCGAGAACAGCTACGGGTGGGGCCCGACCGTGCTGGCGACGGTGATCTCCTTCGTCGTCGGGTACGCCGCCATCGCCTGGCTGCTGCGCTACGTCACCACCCGGTCGTACGCGCCGTTCGTGATCTACCGGATCGGGCTCGGCGTCGTCGTCATGGTGCTGCTCTCGACGGGCGTGCTCAGCTCCTGATCCCTACAGCCAGCCGGAGCGGCGGGCGATGATCCAGATCGCCAGCGAGCTGCCCAGCATCAGCAGCAGGGAGAGCGGGTAGCCGAGCATCCAGTGCAGCTCGGGCATGTGGGTGAAGTTCATGCCGTAGATCCCGGCGATGAGGGTCGGCGCTGCGACCAGGCCCACGGCGGCGGAGATCTTCCTCATGTCGTCGTTCTGCTGGACGCTGATCTGCGCGAGGTGGGCGTCGAAGGCGCTGCTGAGCAGGTCGTCGAGGCCGTCGATGGTGTCGGCGACGCGGTTGAGGTGGTCGGCCACGTCGCGGAAGTACGGCGCGCCCGCGATGTCGATGCCTCGCGCGGCGCCCTGCGCGAAGCGGTTGACCGGGTCGCGCAGCGGCAGCACGGCGCGTCGCATCTCGGCCAGCTCGCGCTTGAGCACGTAGATCCGCTCGGCGTCGCGGGTGCGACGGTTGCTGAACACCGACGCCTCGACCTCGTCCACGTCCTCGATCACCGCATCGGCCACCACGGCGTACTGGTCCACGACCAGGTCGCACACCTGGTAGACGACGGCGGACGGCCCGTGCTGCAGGACCTTCTGGGCGCTCTCCAGGGAGAGCCGGGCCTCGTGCAGCGCGCTGCCCTGGCCGTGCCGCACGGAGATGACGAAGCTCTCGCCGGCGAAGAGGCTGATCTCGCCGGTCTCCACGGCATCCTGCGCGTCGACGTACCAGAGCGTCTTGAGGACCAGGAAGAGCGAGTCGTCGTAGCGCTCCAGCTTCGGCCGCTGGTGGGCGCGCAGCGCGTCCTCGACCGCCAGCGGGTGGAGGCCGTAGATCTCGGCCACGGCGCCCAGCTCGGCCTCGGTGGGCTCGAAGAGGCCGACCCAGACGAAGTCCCCGGGCTCGGTGGCCGTCGCGCGCACCCCGGCGAGATCGTCCGGCGCCAGCGTGCTGGGCACCCGCCGACCGGACCGGTAGAGGGCGTTGTCGACGATCACGGGACCCACGCTAGGACGAGGTCGTCGCCGGGATGCGTAGGCTCGCCCTCGTGCCGACCCTGATCCTGGCCCGCCACGGCCGCACCGAGGCCAACGCCACCGGCTTGCTGGCCGGCCGGACGCCGGGCGTCGTGCTCGACGAGGCCGGCAGGGCGCAGGCCGAGGCGACGGCGCTGCGGCTGCGGAGCCTGACGCTCGCCGCGGCGGTGAGCAGCCCGTTGGAGCGCTGCCAGGAGACCGCCGGGCTGCTGCTCGCCGGCACCGGGCTGAGCGCCGAGGTCGAGGACGGCATCACCGAGTGCGACTACGGCGAGTGGACCGGCCGGCCGATCAAGGAGCTGGTCAAGGAGGAGCTGTGGCGCACCGTGCAGGCCCGCCCCTCGCAGGTGCGGTTCCCCGGCGGTGAGTCGATGTCGGCCATGTCCGCGCGGGCTGTCGCGGCGGTCCGGGAGTGGGACCGCCGGGTCGCCGACAGCGCGGGGGAGTCCGCGGTCTGGCTGGCCGTCTCGCACGGCGACGTCATCAAGTCGATCCTGGCCGACGCGCTGGCGATGGAGCTGGACCACTTCCAGCGGATCGTCGTCGATCCCGCCAGCCTCTCGATCGTCCGGTACGCCGAGGGGCGCGCCTACGTCCTCGCCATGAACAGCACCGCCGGCGACCTGTCCCACCTCGCCCGGCAGCAGGAGGAGCCCGGCGAGCGGATCGGCGGAGGCGCCGGCCCCACGGTCACCTCTCCCTCCGGCCCGTAGGCTCTGCCGTATGCCTCCCGTCGTACACCGCTTCGACCCGCCCGAGCGCTTCGTCGCCGGGACCGTGGGCGAGCCGGGACAGCGGACGTTCTTCCTGCAGGCTCGCTCCGGGACGCGGGTGATCAGCGTCGCCCTGGAGAAGCAGCAGGTCCAGATCCTGGTCGAGCGCGTGGACCAGCTGCTCGACGAGGTGCTCGAGGAGATGGCCGGCAGCGAGGAGGCCTCCGGCGTGCCGTGGCGCACACCGGCCGACGAGATCGACGCCGGCCCGCTGGAGCAGCCCATCGTCGAGGAGTTCCGGGCCGGCACGATCACCCTCTCGTGGGACTCCGAGGACCGCCGCGTGGTCATCGAGGTCTTCCCGGTGATCGAGGTCGTCGTCCCGCTCGAGGCCGACGAGGACGACCTGGTCGAGCTCGACATCGAGGAGCCGGAGCCGGCCGAGCTGCTGCTGGTGCGGCTCACGCCCGCCCAGGCCCGCGGCTTCGCCTCGCGCGGCGCCACCGTGGTCTCGGCCGGACGGCCGCAGTGCCAGTTCTGCGGGGGACCCGTCGACCCGGACGGTCATCTCTGCCCGCGGGCCAACGGGTTCCGGCGCAGTGCCTGACCCCGGCGCCGTCGACCAGCTCGTCCACGGGGACGTCGAGGTCCTCGGCCGGATCATGCCGGCCTCCAACCAGACCTTCCTGGTCCGCGTCGGACCGCCCGAGCTCGACCTGCGCGCGGTCTACAAGCCGGTGGCGGGGGAGCGGCCGCTGTGGGACTTCGAGGACGGCACCCTCGCGGCCCGCGAGCGCGCGGCGTACCTCGTCTCCGAGGCGCTCGGCTGGCGGCTGGTCCCGCGGACGCTCCTGCGCGAGGGACCCTCCGGCCTCGGCATGGTCCAGGAGTGGTGCGAGCCCGACCCGCGGCAGCATCCGGTGGACATCGTGCCGTCCGGCCGCGTCCCGGCGGGCTACCGGCACGTCGTGGACGCCTACGACCAGGACGACCGGCCGGTGACCCTGGTCCACGAGGACGGGCCGGCGCTGCGGCGGATGGCGCTCTTCGACGTCGTCGCCAACAACACCGACCGCAAGGGCGGGCACGTGCTCGCGATGCCCGACGGCCACCGCTACGGCGTGGACCACGGCGTGTGCTTCCACGTCGAGGACAAGCTGCGCACGGTGCTGTGGGGCTGGGCGGGCGAGGAGATCGCCGAGGACGAGGTCTTCGGGCTGGGGCGCCTGCTCGACGCCCTGGACGGCGAGACCGGGCTGGCCCTGACCCCGCTGCTCACCCCGGACGAGCTGCTGGCCCTGCGGGTCCGCGCCGAGCGGCTGCTGGAGCGCGGTCGCTTCCCGGTGCCGTCCACGGACTGGCCCTCCCTGCCCTGGCCGGCGTTCTGACCGGACCGGGTCAGTAGGCTGCTCGCATGCGTGCCTGGCCCTCGGTTCCCGTCCCCGCGGCGACGGAGCGGAGCGAGCCGGGTCCTCGGGTGAGGGTCCACGACACCGCCACCGGCGAGCTGGTCGAGCTGGTCCCGCCGAGCGGCACCGCCCGGATGTACGTCTGCGGGATCACGCCGTACGACGCCACGCACATGGGCCATGCCGCGACGTACGTCGCCTTCGACCTGCTCAACCGGGCCTGGCGGACAGCCGGCCATCAGGTGCGCTACGTGCAGAACGTCACCGACGTCGATGACCCGCTGCTGGAGCGCGCGGTGGCCACCGGCCAGGACTGGGTGGCGCTCGCCGAGCGCGAGACCGAGCTGTTCCGCACCGACATGACGGCGCTGCGGGTGCTCCCGCCCGACGAGTACGTCGGCGCGGTCGAGTCGATCCCGCTCGTCGTGGACATGGTGCAGGCCCTGCGGGAGGCCGGCGCGGTCTACGAGGTGGAGGAGGACCTCTACTTCTCGGTCAAGGCCGATCCCACCTTCGGCGCGGTCTCCGGGCTGGACGCCGCGGAGATGGCCGCGATCTTCGCCGAGCGCGGCGGCGACCCCGACCGTCCCGGCAAGCAGGACCCGCTGGACTGCCTGCTCTGGCAGGGCGAGCGGCCCGACGACCCGGCCTGGGACTCCGCGCTGGGCCGTGGCCGGCCCGGCTGGCACATCGAGTGCTCGGCGATCGCGCGTGCCCACCTCGGTGCGGACTTCGAGGTCCAGGGGGGCGGCAGCGACCTGGCCTTCCCGCACCACGAGATGAGCGCCTCGGAGGCCCAGGTCGCCGACCCCGGGCACCGCTTCGCCCGGGCCTACGTCCATGCCGGGATGGTCGGCCTGGACGGCGAGAAGATGTCGAAGTCCAAGGGCAACCTCGAGCTGGTCTCCCGGCTGCGCGAGCGTGGCGTGGACCCGATGGCGATCCGGTTGGCGCTGCTGGCCCACCACTACCGCAGCGACTGGGAGTGGACCGCCGACGGGCTGGCCGAGGCCGAGACGCGCCTGGCGACCTGGCGCGAGGCCGTCGGCCGCGGCGCGGGTGCCCCCGCGGGTCCGGTCGTCGGCGCGGTCACCGAGGCGCTGGCCACCGACCTCGACGCGCCCGCCGCCCTGAGCCTTCTGGACGAGTGGGCCGCCTCCGAGGACGCCTCCGACCCGGAGGCCGGCGAGCGGATCCGCGCCCTGGTGGACGCGGCCCTCGGCGTGGCGCTGTAGCGCGACCCGCTCAGGCGGGCGTCAGCACGCAGTCGGCCAGCACGGGGGCGCCGTCGCGCTCCTCGCGGTAGCTGGCGATCGTCGCCGAGACCACGATGCCCGCGGGCTCGTCCCAGGCCTGCACGCGGATCGTCTCGCCGGGGAAGACCACGCCGGCGAAGCGGGCGCTGAAGCCACCGACCCGGGCGGCGTCGCCGCCGAGCAGGTCCTCGGTGACGGTGCGCAGCACGATGCCGTAGGAGCACAGGCCGTGCAGGATCGGCGCCGGGAAGCCCGCGCCCTTGGCGAACTCGGGGTCGGCGTGCAGCGGGTTGCGGTCGCCGCAGAGCCGGTAGAGCAGCGCCTGCTGCGGGGTCACGTCGTAGCTGGTGTCGGCGTCCGGCTTGCGGTCGGGCACGACGACGGCGGTCGCGTCGCCGCGCGGGCCGCCCCAGCCGCCCTCGCCGCGCACGAAGATCGACGAGCGGACGGTCCACAGCTCGGTGCCGTCGGCGCCGGTCGCGACGCCCTCCTGCCAGATGACGGCGGCCTTGCCCTTGTCCCACACGTCGCTGATCCGGGTGGAGAGCGTCGCCGAGCCGGAGGTCGGCAGGGGACCGTTGACCCGGATCTCCTGGGCGCCGTGGACCACCTGGGCGAGGTTGATGTCGCAGCCGGGCAGGTCCAGCGGCGGCGGGTCGGTCTCGTGGAAGGTCGGCGCCACGATGGCGAAGCTGGGCAGCACCTGCAGGTGCTCGTCGTCCAGGGTCCAGCGCAGCGCGGCGGCGTCGAGGTTGTCGCCGGGCTTGGAGCCGGCGCCGATGCCCAGGTGGTAGAGCAGCACGTCGCTGGCGTTCCACGAGAACGTCCGGTCCGGCAGCTGAGCGCCGACGGCGACGTCTGGATCGATGGGCATCAGGAGGCCTCCTCTTCCTTCGCGCTGACCGGAGTCGCGGCACTCTGCGCGATGTCCTCGGCGGCAAGGTACCCGAAGACCAGGGCCGGCCCGATCGTGCCTCCCGGACCGGGGTAGGTGTGGCCCATGACGGCCGCGGAGGCGTTGCCGGCGGCGTACAGACCGGGGATGGCCGAGCCGTCGGGACGCAGCACCCGGGCGTGCTCGTCGGTGACCGGCCCGCCCTTGGTGCCGAGGTCGCCGGGGACGATCTTCACGGCGTAGAACGGCGCCTGGTCGATAGTCTGCAGCGAGCAGTTCGGCTTGACCGTGGGGTCGGAGTAGTACTGGTCGTAGGCGCTCTCGCCGCGGTGGAAGTCCTCGTCGACGCCGCTGCGCGCGAAGCCGTTGAAGCGCTCGACGGTCGCCTCCAGGGCCTCGGCCGGCACCTCGATCTGCTGGGCGAGCTCGGCGAGGGTGGCGGCCTTCTTCACCACGCCGTGCTTGTACCAGCGGCCGGGGAAGGGCTGGCGCGGAGAGAGTCCCGCGAAGAGGTAGCGGTTGCGGTAGCGCTGGTCGATGACCATCCAGGCCGGCACGTGCGAGACGCCGGTGGCCTCGCCCTCGTAGATCGCGTGCGTCGCCTCGACGTAGGGCAGCGCCTCGTTCATGAACCGCTTGCCGGCGGCGTTGACGATGATCGAGCCGGGCAGGTTGCGCTCGGCCAGGCAGAACCACGGGCCGCGGGGGAGCGGGATGGTCGGCCCCCACCACGCGTCGTCCATGAGGTCCATCGCCGCGCCGGCGGCGATGACCGCGCGGTGGGCCGCGCCGGTGTTGGAGGCGGCGCCGGTGCTCCAGCCGATCTCGGTCGGGTGCGGGAGGTACTCCTCGCGCAGCTCCTGGCTCTGCTCGAAGCCGCCGCTGCCGAGGATCACGCCGCGCCGCGCGGTGATCGTGCGCAGCGCGCCGTCGTGCTCGACGGTGATGCCGGTGACCCGGCCGTCGGCGACCACCAGGTCGGTGAGCGCGGTGTCGTAGAGCACCGGCACGCCGGCGTCGACGAGTCCCTGCCGCAGGCCGATGGCGATCGCGTTGCCCATGGCGTACATCCGGCGGCGCAGCAGCATCGCCAGCATCCGCTTGAGCATGACCTTGGCCATCGTCAGCGGGCCGCGGATGGTGCGCATGCCGAGGCTGATCTTGCGGAAGTCCGCCTGCGTGACGATCAGGTTGGCCGGGGCCTTGGTGTACGGCGGGTGCAGCCGGTCCAGCTCCGCGCCGAGGAAGCGCGCGTCGATCGGGATCGGCTCGACGCTGCGGCCGCGGGGCCGGCCACCGGGCTGCTCGGGCAGGTAGTCGGCGTACTCGGGGACCCAGGTGAACCGCACCGGGGTGTGCTCGCGGATGAAGTCCATCACCTCGGGGCCGCGGTCGAGGTAGGTGTCGCGGCGGACCTTGGGCACCACGTCGCCGACGATCGCGTCGAGGTAGCGCTTGGAGGTCTCGATGTCGTCGGGGTCGACCTGGCCGGCCGCGCGCAGCGCGTAGTTGCCGGGGATCCAGACGCCACCGCCGGAGCGGGCGGTCGAGCCGCCGAAGTAGCCGCTCTTCTCGACCAGCACGGTGGAGAGGCCCTGCTTCGCGGCGGCCAGTGCCGCCGACATGCCGGCCGCGCCGGCGCCCACGACGACCACGTCGAACACGGCATCGCCGATCGCGTCGTTGCTCACTTCGTCACCGGCCTTCATGGCGAGAAACTGTAACAGGTTCTACTATCGTTCCTGTGAAGACTCAGGATGCCATCGCAGCCGCTGTCGAGCGGCTCGTCGAGGCCCAGGAGACCCGGGTTCCGTGCGCGGCGGTCCGCGACCTGATCGGCACCGACGACCTGCCCGCGGCGTACGCCGTGCAGCAGGGGCTGGTGCAGCGCCGGCTGGCCGGCGGGGTCACCGTCGTGGGCCGCAAGATCGGCGCGACGTCCGAGGCGGTGCAGCGGCAGCTGGGGGTCGACCAGCCCGACTTCGGCTACCTGCTCAGCGACATGGACGTGAGCCATGACGATCCCATCTCGATGCGCACGCTGGTGCAGCCGCGGGTCGAGGCGGAGGTGGCCTTCCGGCTGGCCCGCGACATCGCGCCGGCCGAGGAGTCCGAGATCACCCTCGCGCTGGTGCGCGACGCCGTCGAGGTGGCGCTGCCCGCGCTGGAGATCGTGGACTCGCGGATCGGCGACTGGGACATCGAGTTCACCGACACCGTGGCCGACAACGCCTCGAGCGGGCTCTACGTCGTCGGCGACCAGGGCCGGCCGCTGAGCGAGCTGGAGCCGCGCGAGGTGGTGATGTCGCTGAGCATCAACGGCGAGGAGCGCTCCTCGGGCAACGGCGCCGCGTGCCTGGGCGACCCGCTGGAGGCGCTGCGGTGGCTGGCGGTGCAGGCGTGGCGCTTCGGCGACCCGCTGCGCGCCGGGCACCTGATCCTGTCCGGGGCGCTGGGGCCCTTCGTGCCGTTCGCGCCGGGCGACCGCGTGGTGGCGTCGATCAGCGGGTTCGACCCGCTCAGCGTGAAGTTTGAAGCGTGAGTCTCAAGGAGTAGGGGAGCACATGACCAACAAGCTGACCGCGGCCATCGTCGGCCCGGGCAACATCGGCACCGACCTGATGTACAAGCTGCTGCGCAGCGAGGTGATCGAGCCTCGCTGGATGATCGGCGTCGACCCGGAGTCGCCGGGCCTGGAGCGCGCCCGCGACAAGGGGCTCGAGGCCAGCCACGAGGGCGTGGACTGGCTGCTCAAGCAGGACGAGCTGCCCGACCTGATCTTCGAGGCGACCAGCGCCTACGTGCACCGCGAGTACGCCCCGCGCTACCACGAGGCCGGCATCCTCGCCGTCGACCTGACCCCCGCGGCGGTCGGCCCGGCGTGCATCCCGGCGGTCAACGGCGACGAGCACGCCGGCGCGGACAACGTCAACATGATCACCTGCGGCGGGCAGGCCACGATCCCGATGGTCGCCGCGGTCTCCCGCGTCACCCCGGTGTCGTACGCCGAGATCGTCGCCTCCGTGGCCTCGCTGAGCGCGGGACCCGGCACGCGGCAGAACATCGACGAGTTCACCCGGACCACCGCGGCCGGCGTGGAGACGATCGGCGGGGCCGAGCAGGGCAAGGCGATCATCATCCTCAACCCCGCCGAGCCGCCGATGATCATGCGCGACACGATCTTCTGCGCGGTCGGCCCCGACGCCGACCGCGACGCGATCGCGGAGTCGGTGCACCGGATGGTGGCCGCCGTGCAGGACTACGTGCCGGGCTACCGGCTGCTGCAGGAGCCGCAGTTCGACGACCCGAGCGAGGCGACCCGCGGCTCGATCAAGGTGAGCATCTTCGTGGAGGTCGAGGGAGCGGGCGACTTCCTCCCGCCGTACTCCGGCAACCTGGACATCATGACCGCTGCCGCCACCCGCGCGGGTGAGGGCATGGCACGGAAGGCACTGAACTCATGAGCATTGCTGGAGCACCCGAGCTGAACCGGCTGAGCCGGACCTGGCGGGACACCGACCCGGCCGGCGACCTGGACATCCGGCTGACCGACACCTGTCTGCGCGACGGCTCGCACCACAAGCGGCACCAGTTCACCGCCGAGGAGGTGCGCTCGATCATCGCGGCGCTGGATGCCTCGGGCGTGCCGGTCCTGGAGGTGACCCACGGCGACGGCCTGGGCGGGTCCAGCTTCAACTACGGGTTCTCCAAGACCCCGGAGCAGGAGCTGATCAAGATCGCCGCGGAGACGGCCAAGAACGCCAAGATCGCGTTCCTGATGCTCCCCGGCGTCGGCACCAAGGACGACATCCGCGAGGCGCAGGGCAACGGCGGCTCGATCTGCCGCATCGCCACCCACTGCACCGAGGCCGACGTCTCCGAGCAGCACTTCGGCCTCGCCCGCGAGCTGGGCCTGGAGACGGTCGGCTTCCTGATGATGAGCCACACCCAGCCGCCCGAGGTCCTGGCCAGGCAGGCCCGGATCATGGTCGACGCCGGCTGCCAGTGCGTCTACGTCGTGGACTCCGCCGGCGCGCTCATCCTCGAGGGCGTCTCGGACCGTGTCGCCGCGGTGGTCGCCGAGATCGGCAATGAGGCCACGGTGGGCTTCCACGGCCACGAGAACCTCGACCTGGGCTGCGGCAACACCGTCATGGCGGTCCGTGCCGGCGCTACGCAGATCGACGGCTCGGTACGCCGCTTCGGCGCGGGCGCCGGCAACACGCCGCTGGACGCCTTCGTCGGCGTGTGCGACAAGCTCGGCTGGAAGACCGGCGTGGACTTCCTGTCCATCATCGACGCCTCCGAGGACGTCGTCCGCCCGGCGATGCCCGAGGAGTGCCGCCTGGACCGGATGACGATGATGATGGGGTACGCCGGGGTCTACTCCAGCTTCCTCAAGCACGCCGGCAACGCCGCCGAGCGGTACGGCGTCTCGGGCGCCCGCATCCTCGCCGAGGCCGGCCGCCGCAAGCTCATCGGCGGCCAGGAGGACCAGCTCATCGACATCGCCCTGCAGCTCAAGGCCGAGCAGGGCTGAGGCGCCGCGGCCCGCTCACGGGTGGGCCGCGGGGAGGGTGAAGCAGAAGACCGAGCCGACGCCCAGGGTGCTCTCCACCCAGATGTCGCCGCCGTGCTGGTCGACGATCGCCCGGGTGATCGCCAGGCCGAGGCCGGTGCCGCCGAGCGCGTCGCCGTCGGAGGCGTCGACCTGGTGGAAGGGGCGGAAGACCAGGTCGACCTGGTCGGCCGGGATGCCGCGACCCTGATCGTGCACCTCGATCATCACGGTGCTCTCGGTACGCCGCGCGCGCACCTCGATGCGCCGCCCGGTCGGGGTGAACTTCAGCGCGTTGTCGATGAGGTTCACCAGCACCTGGTTGACCCGGTCCGGGTCGCACCAGACCATGCCGTCGACCACGCCCACCGAGAGCTGGATGTCGCGGGCGTCGGCGACGGGCTGCATCAGCCGGATCGTGGTCGCCACGATGGGAGCGATCTCGTGGACGCCGATGTCCACGCGCATCCGGCCGGTCTCCAGGCGCTCGATGTCGATGATGTCGTTGACCAGGCGGCCCAGCCGCTCGCTGCCGCGCACCGCCACGCGGGCCAGCTCGTTGGCGGGCTCAGGCAGCGATCCCGCCTCGCCGTCGACGAGCATCTCCAGGGAGCCGTGGATCGCGGTCAGGGGAGTGCGCAACTCGTGGCTGACCGCGCTGACGAACTCGCGCTTCATCCGCTCGACCAGCTCGCGGTCGGTGATGTCGCGGAAGGTGAGCACGATGCCGGCGGGCCCGTCGGCCTGGGTCATCGGCGCGATGGTGGCCTCGACGACCAGCGAGCTGCCGTCGCGCCGGGCGAAGGTGAAGGTCGCCGGCGACGCCGTGTCTGCGCCCGGGTTCTCCAGAGCGGCATGCAGTGGGCAGGCGGTGTGGTCGTTGGCGCAGACGTGGGTGCACATGCCCTGGCCGGTGAGCTCGGCCGGCGTCCAGCCGAGGATCCGGCTGGCCGCGGGGTTGACCACCTGGATCATCCCGGTCGGGTCGGTGCCGAGAATGCCGTCGGCGACCGAGTCCAAGACGCGGCGGTGCCGCTCGGCGAGGCTGCGCAGCTCGCTGGTGCGCTCGTGCACCCGGAACTCCAGCTCCGAGCGGAGCTGGTGGTTGTCGGTGCGCAGCACGATCTGGCGCAGCACGGTGAGCACCATGAGCGCGGCGGCCAGCAACCACTCGGCCGGGCTCCGCAGTCCGTAGAGCACGCAGGTCAGTGCCGCGGCGAAGGCGACCAGGTCCGGTACGACGGCCGGGACGGTGCCGGTCGTCGTACGGCGTACGGTCGAGGGCTGTTGACGCTCGTCGGGGGTCGCCAGCGCGGCCAGCGCCAGCAGCAGCGGCGCGATCACGAAGGCGATGCTCATCCCGGTGTCGCCCTCGGGCATGCCGCGGACCACCCACAGGGCGTACCTGGTGGAGCTGATCGCCAGGGTGGTGAAGGCCGCCGCGGCCAGCGCGAGATCCCAGCGGAAGGGTCCCGAGGTCCGCAGCAGCAGGATCGCGGCCACGCTCGCCAGGACCACGTCGACGATCGGATAGGCCAGGAAGAGGCCCAGGTCCCATGCGCTCGAGGTGCTCTCCACGATCTCGCGCCACGCGGCCAGCTGGCTGATCAGGATCGCCGCCACGAGCAGGATGAGCAGGTCCAGGAGCATCCGGCGCCGGGCGCCGGTCTCCCAGGCGTCGCCGCCCAGGCCGATCAGCGCGACCAGCATGGGCAGGATGCCGAGGAGGTAGATGACGTCGGCCACGGACAGGCCGGGCGTGGAGATGTCGGTGTCGGTGGCCACCCAGAGCAGGTAGGCGGTGGACCACATCACGCTGCTGATCGCCAGCGAGGCCCAGGTACGCCGCTGGGTGCCGCCGGTGCGCATCGCGGTGGCGATGCAGCAGGCGCAGGAGATCAGGGTGGCCAGGGGCGCGATCAGCGCGGCGACCGAGGGCGCTACGGTACGCAGCGGCGCCGTGCCGAGCCCGGCAAGCGCCACGATGGCCGCCGCCACGGCGGCCCGGCGTGGCTCCACCCGGCGGCCGGCGGCATGCATCGACCCGCTGACGTCCAAGGCCACCCTCCCGATTGCCCACAATCGCCGCAGTCGATGGTAGGTCCCGCCGGTGTGTCGCGGGCGGGAATGGCCGAGTCCGGCCCGACCGGTACGGACCAGTGCCGATCCGGGGCGGCGTTCTCGACACTCCACTAGAACGTGTTCTAGTATTGTCGGGACAGACCCTCCCAGGTCGACATGACGAGGAGAAACCGATGACCCAGGCAGTACTCGACGGGATCCGCGACCTTCTGCCCGCCCTCCGTGAGCGTGCGGACGAGACCGAGCGGCTCCGCGTGGTGCCTGAGGCGTCGATCAAGGAGATCGAGGCGACCGGCTTCTTCCGGATGCTGCAGCCCCGCCGGTTCGACGGCCTGGAGGCCGACCCGGTCGACTTCTACACCGCGGTCCGCGACATCGCCGGCGCCTGCGGCTCCACCGGCTGGGTCTCCAGCGTCCTGGGCGTCCACCCGTGGCAGGTCGCGCTCTTCGCCGACGAGGCCCAGCAGGCGGTGTGGGGGAGCGACACGGGCGTGCGGCTGAGCTCGTCGTACGCGCCCACCGGCAAGGCCGTCATCACCGAGGGCGGCTACACGCTGAGCGGCAAGTGGAGCTTCTCCTCGGGCTGCGACCACGCCACCTGGGTGCTCCTGGGCGGCCTGGTCTTCAACGCCGAGGGCAACGTGGTCGACTTCAAGACCTTCATGGTCCCGCGGGAGAAGTACCAGATCATCGACGTGTGGCACACCGTCGGCCTGCGCGGCACCGGCTCCAACGACATCGTCGTGGAGGAGACCTTCATCCCCGAGGCCTTCACGCTCTCGATGAGCGACACCGGCCGCTGCTACGGCCCGGGGCAGGAGCAGAACACCTCGGACCTGTACAAGCTGCCCTTCCACTCGATCTTCACCACGACGATCTGCACCCCGATCATCGGCATGGGCTACGGCGTGTACGCCGAGCACGTGGAGATGCAGCAGAAGCGCGTGCGCGCGGCGTACCTGGGGGAGAAGGCGTCGCTCGACCCGTTCGCCGCGGTCCGCATCGCGCGCGCCGCCAGCGACATCGACGCCGCGTGGGCCCTGGCCATGAACAACATCCGCGAGGAGATGGCGCTGGTCGCCAAGGGCGAGCAGATCCCGCTCGGCCTGCGGCTGAAGGTCCGTCGCGACCAGGTGCTCGGCACCCAGCGGGCGATCGACGCGATCGACGCGCTCTTCGAGGCCTCCGGCGGCCGCGCGCTGGCCGAGGGCACCTACCTGCAGCGCGCCTGGCGTGACGCCCACGCCGGCCGGGTGCACGCGGCCAACGACGTGGAGCGGGCCCTGCAGATGTTCGGCGCGCACGAGTTCGGCCACAAGATCGACCCGGGGATGTACTGATGCAGAAGCAGGACGTGCAGCGCTCCGCCAAGGCGGGCGACCTCACGCTGGCCTACTACGAGGCCGGAGCCGAGCGGGAGGGCCGGCTGCCGCTGGTCATGCTGCACGGCGGCGGTCCGGGCGCGTCCTCCTGGTCGAACTTCGGTCCGGCCCTGCCCGGCTTCGCCGAGCACTTCCGCACCATCCTGATCGACCAGCCGGGCTTCGGCGCCTCGGACAAGCCGCCGGTCGTCGGGAACTACTACCGCTTCGCCGCCGACTACGTGGTGAGGCTGCTCGACGAGCTCGGCATCGACAAGGTGCACATCCTGGGCAACAGCCTCGGTGGCGGCACCGCGATGCGGCTGGCGCTGACCCACCCCGACCGGGTCGGCCGGCTGGTGCTGATGGGCCCGGGCGGTCTCTCGCTCAACCTCTTCCACGCCGACCCGACCGAGGGCGTGCAGCGGCTGATGGAGTTCAGCGCGAACCCCACCCGCGAGGCGCTCAAGGCGTTCATCTCGACGATGGTCGTCAACCAGTCGCTGGTCACCGACGCGCTGGTCGAGGAGCGGTTCGCCGACGCGACGGCTCCGGGCGCGCAGGAGGCCGTGCGCTCGATGGGCATGTCGTTCTGGAACCCCGAGACCGCCGAGGACGGCATGCTGTGGCGCGAGGCGCACCGGCTGCGCCACCACACCCTGCTGACCTGGGGTCGTGAGGACCGGGTGAACCCGCTCGACGGCGCCATCGCCGCGCTCAAGCTGATCCCCAAGGCCCAGCTGCACGTGTTCCCGCGGTGCGGGCACTGGGCGCAGATCGAGGCGGCCGAGGAGTTCCGTGAGGTGGCCGTCTCGTTCCTGGAGCGGCATGTGGAGAGGGGGAGTGCCTGATGATCGACATCAAGTCCATGGGCTACATCCGGGTCTCCAGCACCGACCTGGAGGCCTGGCGCACGTTCGCCGAGAAGGTTCTCGGCCTGGCGGCCGCGCGCGGCCCGAACCCGGACCACCTCTACTACCGCATCGACCAGGTCTCGGCGCGTGTCGTGGTCTTCCCGGGGGAGCGGGACGAGCTCTCCGCCACCGGCTGGGAGGTCGCCGACCACCAGGCCCTGCAGGCCGCCCGGGTGCACCTCAAGGAGGGCGGCGTCGTCTTCGAGGAGGGCATGCCCGACGAGCTGGCCGAGCGGCGGGTGCAGGAGCTGATCCGCTTCACCGACCCGTTCGACAACGTCTTCGAGCTGTTCCACGGGATCACCTACGAGTCCCGGCCGGTCGTCTCGCCGTACGGCGCGACGTTCGTGACCGGTGACCAGGGCATGGGCCACATCGTCATCCCGGTGACCGACGACGTGGAGGCGCTGCGCTTCTACACCGAGGTGCTCGGCTTCCGGCTGCGCGACTCGATGAGCATGCCGGGGGAGTTCGTCGGCAAGGAGCCCGGCAGCAAGGTGTGGCTGCGCTTCCTGGGCGTGAACCCGCGCCACCACAGCCTGGCGTTCCTGCCGATGCCCAACCCGGCCAAGTGCGTCCACGTGATGCTCGAGGTGACCGAGCTCGACGACGTCGGCCGCGCGCTGGAGCGGGTGCGCAAGCACAAGGCGCCGCTCTCGGCGACGCTGGGCCGGCACATGAACGACGAGATGGTCTCCTTCTACGTCAAGTCGCCCGGCGGCTTCGACGTGGAGTTCGGCACCGACGGCCTGACGGTCGACGACGACCGCTGGGTGGCGCGCGAGAGCACCGCGGTGTCGTACTGGGGCCACGACTTCGGCGGGGGAGCCTGAGTCCTGTGTACGAGACCGGTGGGGAAGAGGCGCTGATGGCGCGGCATGATCGAGGTGTGCCTGACGACTTCGCCCACCAGATCCCCGACGGCATGCGCGAGGACGCCCGCGAGACCTGGCCCAGTCGCGAGCTGATCGATTCCTGGCTCGGCAACGGCCTGGACTTCGAGCTGCGACTGGGGGAGCACACCCCGATCCCGGACGACCCCGAGGCCGCGGCCCGCGCTCGCCGGTTCCGCGACGTGCTGGGACTCTTCTGCAGCGGCGTCACGGTGGTCACCTCGATCACCAGCGAGGGCCCGGTCGGGATGACCTGCCAGTCCTTCTCCAGCGTCTCGCTGGAGCCGCCGCTGGTGATGTTCTGCCCGGCCAAGACCTCGCGCGCCTGGCCGCACATGCAGCGCGCCGGCTTCTTCTGCGTCAACATCCTGGCCGACGGGCAGGCCGACGTCTCCAACGGCATGGCCACCAAGGGCGCCGAGAAGTACGACGGCGTCGGCTGGCGTCCGGCCTCCACCGGCGCTCCTCTGCTCGACGGCGTGCTCGGCTACGTCGACTGCACCATCCACGCCGTCCACGAGGCCGGCGACCATTACGTCGTCATCGGCCGGGTCAAGGACCTCGGCTTCGGCGACGGCAGCGACGCCGAGCCTGCCGGAAGTCAGGGGCTCCCCGGCCCGCTGCTCTTCTACCGCGGGAAGTACGGCTCCACGTCCTGAGCCCGCGACTACCGGACTAGACGCTCCGCTTATCCGGTGACAGAGTGACTCCATGTCGCGTCGGGTCCTCCGCCCCTCGTCGACCCGGCCGGGTCGCCTGCTCGGCGCCGTAGCCGCGGCCACGACGCTGATGCTGCTGATCGGCATGGGCACGGCGAACGGCCAGCCGGTGCCGGTCGATGACGAGCCGGTGACGGTCACGGTGCCGCTGATCTCGCCGCCGGAGCAGAACAACGTCATCGTGATCGACCCGGTCACCTACTCCTTCACCGTCACCACCCAGACGGTGCAGAGCGAGATCTCCTCGGGCTGCCACTCCACCGAGCCGAGCAGCGCCAGCACGGTCAGCGGCACGCTCTGCATCGGCAATATCGGTGGTGGCAGCACGCCGATCAACGTCTTGGGCATGTCCGACGTGGCCGGCCTGTTCAAGCAGGCCGGCGCCGCCGCGGCACTGGGCTGGATGGTGGAGGAGGGCATCGCGTACGTCCGCGCCGTGTACGACGTGCCGGACGACGCCCGGGTCGAGCAGTACGCCCGGCCGCAGCTGCGCTCCTACGTCGTCACCCGCCTGCTGGGCATCATGAAGAAGGCCCACGACGGCGTCTCGTTGAGCGAGAACGAGACTCGCGCACTGGCCTTCCTGCGTCAGCAGGTCCGGGCCGACGACATCGCCCTGACCAGCGCCACGGCCGCGGAGTACCGCGCCTTCGAGGCCAATCCCTGCGGCTACAGCCCGCCGGCGGCGCCAGCAGGTGTGACCGACCCGGTCCGGAAGCCGGCCGCCGTGGTCAAGGACTGCAGCCGACCGCACTCGGCGCTCGAGACGCTCTTCGGCTTCCTGCCGCCGAAGCCGAGCGTCGCCGAGTTCAAGGCGTGGGGCGCCTACAAGACCGCGAGCAGCACCTCGCTCGGGCTGCTGACCAACGCGACCTATCAGGAGTCGATCCGGGGGCTGGCCGTCGGGCTGACGGCCGGAGCCGGATTGGCCGTCGCGCTCGGGGCCGCGGGCATCGCGGCGGCGGTGGTCGGCAGCTCCGCCACGCTCGCCGCCACGGTCGGGGCCATCACGGGGACCTATGCCGCGACCGCCATCTTCGCCGCCAAGCTCGGGGCTGCGGCTCCGGCGATCCTGGGCGGCGTGGCCGCCGCGAGCGCCGCGGCGGTGGTCGGCATCGTGATCTTCGCCGCGGTGATGATCGCGGTCAGCATCTGGATGCTGGTCGAGAACGAGTCGATCGGCACGCAGATCCTCAGCGAGGCCGACAAGGCGCGCTCGGCAGCAGACCCCCTGGACATCGCCGGCAGCGAGCTCTACCAGTCCGAGGAGTTCATCACCAGGCTGGTCGGCAAGGTCGCCGACTGGACCACGATCGACGACGGGCGCACCGCGATCGCGGACTCCTACCGCGCCGTCAGCCCCGACGAGCAGATCGTCACCGACTTCAGCTTCACCAGGGCGGAGGTCAACGGCACCTCGGTGGGCACGCCGCAACCGGTGGACTCGATCACCGTCCAGCAGCCGGGCCGGACGGTCGACCTGCACTTCAACCAGGACTGGCTGATCGCCAAGGAGTCCACGCGCGGCAACGCCTACCCGGTCCTCTCCTTCGGCTACACCGGCACCGACGGCAAGCAGCACGTGGCCAGTCGCGCGCCCCGATCCAAGGGCGGCTTCATCGTCTCCACGCCGTCGGGCACGAATGTCACCGGCGTACGGCAGGACACGATCGAGATGGTCGAGCCGGGCACCGGGAAGAAGGTCCGGATCGGCATCAAGCCGCCGTCGTCCTGGCTGGCGGTGGGTCCGCGGCCGAGTGCCGGGGGAGCGATGTTCACCCACCGCACGGTGTTCTTCCGGCCGAACCCCGTCGACGCGAGCGGCAGCTTCGACTTCGACGCCGCGCAGACCGACTACGACTACGCCTGGACGCTGTGGCGCAAGGACGAGGTCAGCGAGCAGTGGTCCCCGGTGACCATGACCGGCGCGGCGACGTACGGTCCCAGCTTCGTGCCGACCCGGACCGGCGTCTACGAAGCGCGCGTGGCGATGACGCGCAAGGCCCCGGGCAGCCCGACGACCAACGGATCGGTGCGGTTCACCGTCGGCGCGCCGCCCATCCAGGTGGTCGACCTGGCGCTGCTCGACAACGGGTACGACGAGCTCGAGGTCGACGCCAAGCTCGCCTCGCCGACGATGAGCGACAGCTACCAGGTCGAGGTGCGGTGGCCGGGCACGCTCGACGGCACGCCGGGACCCACCTCGACCAAGACGCTGGAGTGCCTCCAGACGGCGCCGGCCAGCTGCGAGACCGTGCGCACCAGCGACTTCTCCGCGCTCCGACTGCGACAGGCGATCGACAACGACACCGACCTGAGCCAGCCGGTCACCGTGACGATCACGGGGAGTCAGGGGACCACGCTGACCCGCTCGTTCGCGATCGACGACCCGATCCGGCCCTCGGCGACGCCGCCGACGGAGGGGGACAACGCGGGCGCCCGCGGCTCGGTCAGCGTCGAGCAGGGCATCACGCAGGTCGAGGTGCCGGTCGGCACCACGTCGTACGCCAACTACGTCGTCGCGCGACTCGACGACGGCGGGGACTTCCCGGGCACGGGCTTCGGGCTCATCGACCCCGCCACCGGGGTGCAGCAGAGCGCGGTCGACGTCTTCGGCGACGGGTCGTTCGTCGCCAGGGCGTACGAGGATCCCTCCGATCACATCTGGAAGCTCGTGTTGAGCGGCATCCCGTATCCGTCGAGGGTCGGGGTCCGCGAGGTGCCGCTCATCATCCGGCAGGGCCTGAGCCAGACGCTGATCAGGCTGCGGGTCGGCGTCGTGCCGGCGACCCAGGACCGCTACCGGGGCGTGATCCTCTCCGACGTCGATCCGCTGGACTTCGCGGTGGACCAGGTGCCTGAGCTGGAGCCGACCGTACTCGGCGGACGGTCGGAGTGGGGCTCCTGGACCGGCGACATCTGCGTCGACCTCGAGTTCACCGGCGGCGGGCCGCCACCGGACTATCCGGCGTACTGCGCGCCGGCGTCGTCCTTCCACAACGCCGACGGCACGCCGAAGGACTTCCCGTGGCAGCGGTTCAAGCCCGACGGGCTGGGCACCGGCACGTACCGGGTCATGTCCTGGCTTCCCGACGACCCGCGGACCGACGGCGAGCCGATCGGGACCTCCTTCCTGCTGACCAAGGGCGCGGTCGTCGCCGGCAGCCCCGCGGTGCTCGGCGCCCGGGTCGGCGGCATCGCCTCGGTCGCGCCGGGAGCGTGGTCGACGACGCCGGACATCTCGTTCGCCTATCAGTGGCTGCGCGACGGCGCCGAGATCACCGGCGCTACGCGCCCGACGTACCAGCCGAAGCCGGGCGATGCCGGCCACCGCCTCTCGGTCCGGATGACCGGATCGGTGCCGGGCTGGACCTCGGCGACGACGACATCCTCGCCGGTCGTCGTCGGCCTCGGGACGCTTCCGGTGAAGCCGAAGCCCAAGGCCGCCGGGACCGCCAAGATCGGCAAGAGGCTCACGGTCAAGCCCGGGTCCTGGGGGAGCGGCGTCACCCTCGCCTATCGCTGGTACCTCGGCGGCAAGGCGGTCAAGGCGAAGAAGGGCGCCAAGGCGTCGCTGAAGCTGACCAGGAAGATGCGCGGCAAGAAGGTCTACGTCGTCGTCACGGCCACCCGGCCCGGCTACGCGCCGGTGGCGGTCCGGTCCGCCGCGAAGAAGGTGCGCTGAGTGCGACAGTGACATCACCGTTGCATGAGTGCTGTCACCGTCCGGTGGCTTCCCGATGAGGTGAAGCAGCGGCTGCGCCTGGTCGACCCCTGGGCGTGAGCGCGATTTCAGCGCCCTTGTACATCTGCGCACTCCCGGCGTACCGTGGGCGCGTGAGCGAGATGACTGTGAGCGAGGCCCGGGCGCGTCTGGCCGACGTGGTCGACGAGGCCCGCGTGGGCCACCGTCCGGTGTTCCTGACCCGCCGGGGGAGGCGGGTGGCCGCCGTCATCGACGCCGACGACCTCGAGCAGCTGCTGGAGCTGGCGGAGGACATGGCGGACATCCGGGCCGCCGCCGCGTCGCGGGACGAGCTCGACGGAGGTGCCGAGGCGATCCCGTGGGATCAGGTGAAGGCCGACCTCGGGCTGGCATGAGCCGACCCGCCTACTCGGTCGAGCTGGCGCCCGCGGCCGTCCGACAGCTCCGCAAGCTCGACCCGCGGGCGCAGCGACGGGTCCAAGCGGCGATCGAGCTCCTCGCCGACGAGCCGCGACCGGCGGGAGCCGTCAAGCTGGCCGGCGGCGAGGGGGAGTGGCGAGTCCGCACCGGCGACTACCGCATCGTCTACGAGATCCGCGATCGGGTTCTTCTCGTCCTGGTGCTCGCCGTCGGGCACCGCCGCGAGATCTACCGTCGTCACTGAGGGGAGCTCCGGGAGCTCGATGCCCGGCCCAGCAGGGACTGCAGGACCCGGGTGCCGGCGGGGAGGCCGTACTGGTCGTAGTAGCGGAACATCGCGCTGAGCCAGGGATGCCGGCCCGGGTCGTCGATCCGCTCGGCGGGCAGCCCGGCCTCGGCGGCCAGCTCGGCGGTGGTCGCCCGGCGCGACGCCAGCTCGTACGTCGCGCCGACGTGGCCGTCCTCGGACAGCACCACCGCAGCCACCGACGCCAGGTCGGCCAGGTCGAGGAACCCGAACGGGGCGTCCACGCGGTACGGCACCCGGACCGCGTCGCCGGTGAGGTCGAGGTTCTGCAGGTACGCACCCGGCTGCAGGATCGTCCAGGCCAGCCCCGAGCGCCGCACGAGATCCTCGGATCTTGCCTTGCCGAGGTGGTGTGGCATCTCCGGGACATACGGCGACGCCACCGAGTGATAGACGACCCGCGGGCAGCCGGCGCTGGTCATCGCGTCCAGCGCCTCGGCGACGTACGCCGGCTCGTCGGGATGCAGATTCGGTGCGATGAGATAGACGGCGTCACAGCCGGTCAGCGCGCCGGCCAGGTCCGGCCAGTCGGCCCGCCCCAGCGCGACCGCATCCGGAAGCGCCCCGCACACCGCCCGCCCCGTCTTCCCGTGCCCGCCGATGACCGCTACCCGTGCCATGCCCACCAACGTAGCCAGAAGGCCGGGGAGGGCCCTCATCTCTTCATATTGACATAATGTCACTTATCGGCGTTCTGGCCTGGCTACTGGCCCTGCTCTTCCGTCCGTGGGCACGGCCGGATCGCCTTGCCGTCCACCCGCACCGCATGCCCTTCCCAGACCCCGCGCCGATCCTGCACCCGAAGTTGGCCGCTGTCGGCCAGCGCGTCGAGCAGCCAGTCCCCACGACGTGCCTGGCGACGACGCAGCGCCCCGGCGTAGCGCTGTCGTGCCGCTTGCCTCGAGACGCCCAGCGCAGAGCCGATCTGGGCCCAGGAGCAGCCACGATCACGCGCTGCCGTCACGTAGAGCACCGCGGCCGCCTCTAGCGCCGTCGTCGCGTACACCACGGCGCGCAGCTCTTCCAGCACGTCTTGTGGACCGCGACCCCAGCCGTCGAGCCTCCGGCGAGCCCACCGGACCCGCACGCGCGCGTGCGATCCGGCCTCCGCCGCCTCTCGACTCATGGACACGATGATCCGACACGACAACAACACTTGTCGTCAAAATGGTCCTGTCAGGCCTGAGAATCGACAAGACTTGTTCACATGTCAGAGCAGGCCGAAGCCGTCGCGGTCACCATCGCCGTTCTCGTCGTCCTTCTGCTGATCCTGGTCGCCTGGGGAGCCAACGACGCCGGTAGACGCCAAGGCCACCGAGCAGGCCTAGAGCAAGGCCGAGCCGAGGCCTCAGAGAACGCCTACCGCTCCGGCTATCACCGGGGATGGGAAGCAGGCCACCAGGCCGGGCTCACCAAAGCCGCGTTCGACGCAGCCCACAAGAACGCGATCACGCCCGCTCCACAAGACGCCGACCAGACCACCACCGCCACGTCCGCGCCGCGACCCTCCCCGAGCAGATTCCTCGATCGTCTCGCTCGACTGCGCGAGCGACGACCAGGGACCTCCGGCGACTGATCGTTGAGCGCGGCGCGAGTCTGCGCGGCGAGTTATGGCACAAATGACAAGCCCGGCCGGGCCGACCGTCGCAGCGGGTCGAGAGGGCATCGACGGGGCGATGGCATCCCGGCCTAACGGACAAATCGGGCGGGCAGCGACTTCCCCAGGACCTACAGCGCGAAACCGACGCTGCCGGACCCCGGCCAGAGGTCACCTGCACCGGGGCGCGATCCTCGTCCTGCCGCTGCCGCGACTCCCCAGCGCCCGCCTTCGGCAGATAGTCCGAAATCTCCCCTTGTTGGACTCCGCTCGAGCGGAGTCACGGCAGGAATCCGACCGGACCGCATCCGGACCGAGGGATCACGGCGAGGTGCGCGGCGCGTGCTAGCTGCTCGGCGAATCCGGGACCGTCGTTGACGACGAGGTATCCGGCCGGGCCGGTCATGCGGCGGACCCAAACCTTGGTTGCGCGGCGTCGCCAGCGCCAGCCGATTTCCCCGGTTTCCCTGTCAACCACGGTGGTTTTCCGCCACCGATAGACCTTGACTTGGTACCGGTTGGCGTCTGCCCAGCGGCGTGCTGTGCGGCGTCCGGCGGCGTAGCGGTCCTCTGCGACCTCGACCCCCGCGATCCGCCGGCCGAGCCGCCAGTAGCCCCAGAATCGCCCGATGCCCTCATCAGCGCAGCCGTCGCACGAGCCGTCTTCGCAGCCCGGCTCGTGGACCCAGGCCCACGGTGCTTCGTTCTGGTACTCCTTGACAGCGGCCAGGCCGTGCTTGGCGAAGTAGGCCCCGAGCCGCCGCGGGTCCAGCGCCCGCGCGCCCTGCGCGTAGTCGATCCCGGTCCCGGCCAGCCGGTGCAGCGCCCGCTCCTCCGGATCCGGGTGGCCGACGACCTCCGACCACGACCGTGACAGCCACGCCGCGAAGGTCTCGCCGCCGTCGAGCGTACCGGTCGGCGGGACCATCAGGATGTGCCAGTGCGGCGCTCCCCGTCTCTGAAATTCCCGCTTCCAGATCCCCACGAGCGGAACGCCCCAGTCGCGCTCGAAGCGTTTGCGCCAGGCATCCACGAGCCGCCGAGCGACCAGCGCCGAGGGCGCGACGGTGAGCCAGTCTCCGGGCAGCGTCAGCGTGATCATCGCCGGGACCGCATCGCCGTCCAAGAAGGGCGTGTAGTCGAACTCAGCGAGCCGAGCGGTCATCAACGACCTGCTCTTGGCCGACCAGACCCGGACGCGTCGGACGCCGCCCTCCGGCTCCGGATCAAGGCCCTGGCGGGCACGCTCGACTATCTGCGCCACCCGAGCCGCTCGGTCCCGCTCCGCGCGCTCGAGCGATCGCTGGCGGCGCGCCGGATCAGAGCGCCGGAACCGGACCAGGCCCGGCGCAACCTCGACCATGAACCGAGGCCCTTCGGTCTGCTGCCGCTCGACCGCGACGGCCCCCTGGTACTCCCCCAGCCACGGCCGGACCTCGCCAGTCTGCTGCCAGTGCTCGCATCGGCGGCGCTGGTTAGCGTCTAGCGCGCGGTCCCCTACTCGGACCTGGACGTGACGGTCGGGGTAGGTCTCCCTGGGCCACATCGCAACAGCCGCGTCGACCAACTCGGCGCGTGGGAACCGGCCGAAGCCGTCGAGGTACCGCGAGACCTCTACGTCGCCAGCAACCTCATCGGGCGCGGGTAGGGTGAGCCCTAGCAACCATCACTCCTAAGAGCCGTGAGCCGTTGCGAGAGACCCGTCAGCCGTCGCGTGGCAGGCGGGTCTCGCCTTGTCCGATGGAGCCCTGCCGGTCACCCGTCGCGTGAGCGACCGGCAGGGAGTCTGTGATCAGCCGGTATCGGCCTCGACCGGGCCCAGATGCCGGGGCGAGGGCATGCCCCGGCTCTCGGTCCGGCCGTGCGTCCGCACCCGCTCCGCGGGGCCCGCGGCCGCGCGTCCGGCCCGCGGTCCGGCGGCGTGCCCGTCGCAGCTGCACGCCGGTGCTCGCCGGGTGCCGCCACAGCGGTGGCAACGTCCGGTCTCGGTGACGACGCCAACGCTCAAGACAGGCGCGAAGGTGTCGTAGGCCGCCCAGGCCGGGCTACCAGGACCCCAGTGCCAATCTCCTACCTCGACACGCAGATCGGCCCGCTTGCCTTCGGTCATGTCGGTCAGGGCCATCGCGTCGTAGGTGGACCAGCGGAACAGCCGGCGCGAGCGCCAGACCCTGGTCTGGTCTCCGAGGTCGGGCGCTTGCTTGGTGCGCATCCCCCGACACACCGTCACTGTCTGAGTCGGCTGGCGCAGCGACTTGTCCGCACGCTCCCAGGCCGGGCAGGTGTACCGGAACGGGATGTCGGCGCGCCGCAACTGCTGGAAGTGGTTGATCACCACGGTCGGCAGCGTCGAGGCGCTACGCGACTCCGCGATACCGGTCATCTCGTCAGCCAGGACCTCCCCAAAGTCCATCCGGAGGAGCTGCTCCCAGGAGGTCCAGGGAATCCAGCCAGGATGGGCGGCACCGTGCACCCCGAGGGACTCCATCTCGACCGGCTCCAACACAGCGTGATCGCCTTCGAAGAACAGCCTCTTGGCGTTGCGCTTCGCGGCCTCTCGGCCCTCAGCAGTAGGGCGCATCCGGAAGTGGTCGAGCCGATCAGCGTTCTCCATGCAGTCCAGGTCGTCACACTCGCGCGGGTTCTCGTAGTCGAGAATCCGCACCGTGGAAAGCACAGGCCGTCCCGCCTCCAGCGACGGCAGGCAGTCCCACACCATGCAGGCGGTCTTCCCGCCGCCGTTGGCCCCGACGTACGCGGAAATGCCATAGGCCCGACGCCGGGCCCGCTTCTCGACGTTGCGCAGCAGCTTGATCACAGCCGGTGGTCCTCTCGTCGGAGCATCGAACGCACAGGCGGCCCGACCTGGAACGTCGGCCTAGCGGCCGCGAGACCGGCCAGGGTCTCCCGCCGGGTACGGCGGGACCGGACCACCAGCACCACCACGACCAACACGACGACAGCGAGGACGATCATCCGGCCGACCCTCCCCCGAGCGTCGCGTAGGACAGCGCGATCCTGATGACCTTGATGCCGAACGAGACCACGATCAGCACGAACAGAGTGCCGATCACCGCCCCCGCGAGCCCGAACGGGAACCACGCCCCCAGACCGGAGACCCAGCCCAACGCGGTCGTAAGCAGCGCGTTGCGGTCCGAGAGCCACGAAGGCACATCGACATCAGGGATCAGCCCGAGCATCCCGTCGATCACCGCGCCGATCAGCTCGAGGAACAGCGAGACGATCATGCGTCGCCCCCCTTGCCGAGGCCCGGGTTCCAACCCAGGCCAGCCCCCAGGATCCGGATCGCTGCCAGCCCGCCGAACCACACCACACCAACCGACGCCAGAGTCTTGGCGACCGCAGCCGTCGCAGCAGCAGCACCGGCACAAGCGTTGAGCGGTCGGAACGACACGTGACTGTCCATCACGTCGAACTCCACCAGCGGGCCCGCGCACCCAGACTCCGATGCCGAGGGAAGCGCCGCCGTCACGGCCCCCACCCACTGGCCCGGCGTCGATTCCATCCAGCGCGTCCGGACGCCGGTCACGAACCCCTCGACGGCCGTGCCCGACGGCACGAACGCCCACCGTAGAGCGCACTTGATCGGGACGTAGACCCACGAGACCGGGTTCCACGACCAGCCGCTGCCCCAGCAGTTCGCCGACTCGTTCTCCGGCAAATTCGGATTCGTGCCGGTCTCCGGTGCCGTCTCCGGGTTCGTGCCCGTGCCGGGGATCGTGCCCGTACCCGGCCCCGGTCCGGGTGTCGGCTGCGCGCCCGGTTCTGGCTGGCTCTTGGTGTCGAACTTCGTCGCGTACTCGGCCTCGCAGGTGGCCAGTGAGACCTCGTACGGGCCCCACTCGCAGGTCATCTTCCACCGGACTTTGTTCTGCGTCCATCCGGCGCAGTAGGTGTCCGGACCGAAGCAGGACTTGCCATCGCGCTGAAGGTCGAGCCAGCAGCCCGACGACGGCGCGCCCGATGTGCACAGCGGGTACTTGGTCTTCGCTGTGTCGGTGTAGGTCGGCATGTGGACCGTGACCTCCGGGTTCTCGATCGTGTCGCGTCCGCCGAGGACTTCGAGGTCGGTCTGGTGCGACCCGGGCGTGACTTCCCAGCAGGCAGGCGCATCGGCACCAGGCATCGGCTGGTTCGGCGTCGGCGTGAAGGACGTGGAGCCCTCCGAGACGAAGGTCGATCCGCTCGGCGTCACGCAGTGCCGCTTGTAAGTCACCGTCCAGGGCTCCGCGTCCGGCGGATACCAGGTATAGAGCAGCGTCCCAGTCCCGGTCGCAGCCCCCGTCGAGGACGAGACCATGCCGGTGTACCAGTCGATCTTCGAGGCCGAGGAGCAAACGCCACCGCAGAGCGCGTTCGCGGTCTGCCCGCCGGACACCCCGTACCCCAAGAGCGTGCCGCCGACGTCCCACGGTGACGTCGAGGTGGTCGCCGTCCCGCCGCAGGCACCCGGCATCGACCTGACGCTGGTGTAAGCATCCCAATAGACGACATACCAGAACGTCGCGGCCATGCCTCCCGGCCCGTAACAAGAGACAACCGACCCCATCGTCTTGTAGTACGTGCTCTGGGTGTAGTTGACGACATCGCCCGGCTGGTAGGAGGGCACAGACCCGACCCCGGGCCGCTGGTAGGTGATCTCGGCCGTCCCTGGCCGTACGTCACCGTCCGAGCCGAACCCGAGCCCGTCGAGGATGACCTGCTCGCCCTCGTCACAGCCCCCCGGATCATGGAAGACAACACCAAGTTGGTTGCACGTCAGGTCGTACGCAGCCTGACCGAAGAACAGCAAATTCATCGCCGCACCGAGACCACCACGCACCGACAAAACCGGCGGCCGACCACCCGGCTTCGGTACCGTGGCCGGGCCCGTGATCGTCGGCTTCCCCTTGGTCTGAATCTCCGTACCACCCGGGTCAATCACCTTGTCCGGAATCACCACCGGCTTCGGCTCCGGCGGCGCGATCGTGGCACCGGCGAGCGACGCCGACCAGGGCAGCAGCAGCGCCACCAGCGCCACCACCGCCACCAGCGCCGCGCGCCGACCCAGCACCAGAGCCCCCATCGCTCAAACCAGCCCAAGCAGCCCAGCCAGTGCCAGACCCCAGGCACCAGCAGCGCCGACTACCAGCACGACCAGGACCCCAGCCTCATACCGCGACATGACGATTCCCCTTCCGTTGAGCCAGATTCGACCCGGCACCGAGCCCAGCGAACATGGACTCGGTGCCGGACCGGACCGGCTCAGCGGATGCCCTTGAAGAAGCCCCACAGACGCTTCGTGCCGTAGAGCACGGCACCGAGCGCGAGCGCAGCCGCCGCCACAGCGGCGGACTCGGTCTTGATGTCGCCCACCGCGGAAACGATGGGACCCGACAGATCACCAGCAGCCATTCCAATCACCTCCCTTGCACTCGGTCACCGCACGATCGCGGCGACGAATCCGACCAGGACACCGAGGCCGAACAGTCCGCAGACGACGGTCAACGCGTCGTTCATCAGCACTGCTCTCACCCCGCCAGCCCGCGCGCGAATCGCCACAAGGCGATGACACCGAGCGCGAACAGAACCGGGGACGCGACCGCGACGTACAACTCAGTCATCAGTCACCGTCCGAACAACTGGACCGCGATCACGGCCAGCAGAAACACGATCAGGCCCGCTGCACCGGCCAGGAACACCGTCACCGGCCTTGAGGGCACCACCACCAGCGCGCAGCCTGGCGACGTACCAGCCGACGCATCGGCGTCCGACACGCTCGGCCAGCACTCCGACTCCGTAAGCGACGGCTCCGAGGGCGACAGCTCCGCCGACGGCGAGGACTCCGGGCCCGAGCCCGGCCCAGAACCCGCCGAGGGCTCGGTAGCTTCCGAAGTTGGTGACGGCTCCGGCTCCGGTGGCTCCGAAGGCTCGTCCTCCAGCAAGACAGAGGACCACGACAGCGGCACCGACACTGAGCCAGCGGGCGGCGCGGCTGCTGCCGACGAGCCCCAGCAAACGAGAAGCAAGCCGGAGCACAGCGAGGACAAGACCAGCCACCGCACCCACCCCCTCACAGCGCCCCGGCGCACGTTGCGCCGTGCTCGATCAGCACGGCTTCCACGCGCTCGTCCGGCACGTCCGCCGACGCCACGTACGCCCATCCGCACCCACACCGCGCCAGGACCGAGCCGACGACCGTGGAGTCCGCGACCAGCACGGCTCAGGCCCCGGCCGGGGTCAGCAGGAACTCCGCGACCTCAGTCGGCAGCAGCCGCCACGCCTTCAGCGTCTTGTACGCCCGACCGTTGTGGACCCGCGTCGTCACCGAGCACTCGAACGCCACCAGCGCCCCCGCTGCCGGAGCGACGAAGTCCGCCTCCAACTCCCGGCTCGACAGCACAACCTCTTCCACGAACGTGCCGCCGTTGCCCACCAGCAACTTCACCGTCCGCTTCGTGAACGGCTCGAACGACTGACCAGCCCGAGGCTCGACCCGCTCCTCAGCCACCGCCCTGAACTCACCCGCGACCACCAACATGCTTCTGCACCCTTCAGTTGACCGAAATCACTTCCTGACCATTGATAGCGATTTATGACCACTAAAGCAAGGACCGTGACCAGGACACTCCGATGCGACACCATTGATCGCGTGAGGACGAACTACGAGCGGGAAGCCGCCACCATCGCCGAGAACGTCGCGACGCTCCTGCATAGAGCGCAGATGTCGCAACGAGGTCTAGCCACCGCGACCGGCCTCGCGCACTCCACCATCAGCCACAAGATGACGGGGCGCACCGACTGGACCGTCCGAGACTTGACGCTCATCGCCAACGCGCTCAGCGTCACCCCAACGGAGTTGCTCGGCACGCTCCCCGATCGGGATGAGTGGGACCGTCGCCGCCAATCCAGCGAGACCGCCCCTGTCGCGTCCGGCCCTCGCTACCTGGTCATGCCCGAGCGGGAGTTCGATCACCGGCCGACCGCACTTTCACGCCCCGCCGATGTGTCACTTATCGGCGAACTGGGCACACGGGGAAGCCCCGCTCAGCGCCTGGTCTCGTACCTGGTCAGGACGATGCCGCCGGGGAACGTGCGGGTCTCCACGAGGTTCAGGTCGACCCAGTTGTCCAGGGCGGTGAAGAACGGCGTGCCGCCGCCGACCAGGACCGGCGCGGTGGCCAGGACGTACTCGTCGATGAGCCCGGCGTGCATGGCGGCCGCGGCCAGCGTGGCGCCGCCGATGTCCATGGGCCCGCCGTCCTCGGCCTTGAGCCGGGTGATCTCGGCGACCGCGTCGCCGGTGACCAGGCGGGCGTTGCCCTCGACCGCGCCGAGCGTCGAGGAGAACACCACCTTCGGCATGTCCCGCCAGCGGTGCGCGAACTCGACCTCTGCCGGCGTGACGCCGAGCTGCTGGTCGGCGGTCGGCCAGTGGGAGCTCATCGTCTCCCACAGCTTGCGCCCGTACAGCGCCACGCCCGTCGTGCCCACCCGGTCGGACCACCACTGGAACAGCTCGTCGCTGGGCACGCTCCAGCCGATGTCGTCGCCGGGCGCCGCGATGTAGCCGTCCAGGCTCACGTTCATGCCGAAGGTCAGTCTCCGCATCGCGTCAGCCTCCGTGGGTCGGTCCTCGGGATGGAAGCCTCATTCTGAATGCTCTGGCTCCAGAACTGAACGTTCTGGCTCCAGAACGGGCCTCGCGGCAGCCATCTCGTTCGGGGATGGCTCGACGAGGGCGCGGACGGCGGGGTCGCGGGCCAGGGCCATGCGGGCGCGGTGGAGGCGGACGCGGGCGGTGCCGGGGCGGACGCCGAGGAAGGTCGCGAGCTCGGCCGGGGTCAGCCGCTCCCACTCGACCAGGCGCAGGATCTCCCGGTCCCCCGGTGTCAGGCGCTCCATGGCGGCGGCGACGACCGCGGCGGCGGAGTCGTCGGTGGGTGCTGGTGCGGGTGGGCGCTGAGCGAGCTCGGCGGCGGCCGTGCGGGCCCGGGCCTCGCGGCGGTGGCCGGCCAGGAGCAGCTTGGCGGCGATGCCGAAGAGCCAGGCGCGACGCAGCATGGGCGCGGGCAGCTCGGCACGCCGGCGCCAGGCGATCGCGTAGACCTCGGCGACGTCGTTCTCGGGGTCGGTGGCGCCCCGGCGGCGCATGTAGACGACGAGATGGTGGGCGGTCGCGCGATAGAGCAGCTCCTCGAACTCCTCCGCGCTCAGGGAACGGCTCATCGGCGCACCCGGAACGGAGCGGGTACGGCGGACGGCAGGTCGGGCATCAGCGCGGGAACGCAGCGCGTCTCGTTCTTCAGGGTCCGGCCGAGCGCCTGGAGATCCCGCCCCTCGGCCGCCTTCGCCACGACGGGCAGCCATGCGAAGGGCGTCTGGTCCAGGAACGACTCCTCCCGGGTCACCCCGTCCTCGCCGGTCACCTGCTGCGTGGTCGGCGTGTAGACCTGCTCGTCGTCCACATCGGTCACCGCCGGCCAGGACGGCGCCGCCTGGAGCATCTCCACCGCGTCAGCCCGTCCCTCGGCATCGCCGGCGCGCGTCGCGGCGGCCCAGACGTTCGCCCAGGCACAGACGGCCGCTCGCGCGCCCTCGGCGCGCATGCCACCGGTGATCCAGATCTCGCGCCAGTCGGACCGGCCCTTCGCCTGCGCCTGACGCATGCCGGCGGCGGACCGGCGGGCGTCCTCGACCTGGTCGGCCACGGCGATGTCGCGCGCCTCGGCCGACGGGAACGGGATGTCGGCGAGCACCTCGTCGATCACCTGCTCGATGTCGGCGCCGCGCGGGTCGACGTACTCGCCGGGCCCGCTGAGGCTGATCGTCTCCGCGTCGGTGACCTGCTCCCCCGTGCGCGCACTCAGCATCTGCGCGGCGGCGAACCCCGAGCTGCCCAGCACGATCGCCGCGACGCCCGCGCCGATGACGATCCGGCGGCGCGAACGGCGCCGGACGACGGGAGCCGTGACCTCGCCGGCCACGAGGTTCCAGATCCGCTCCACCTCGGCGTCGGTCGGCGCCGGGGCCGGCGGAGCGGTCTCCGCGACCAGTCGGGCGTGGTCGTCGGTCCACGAGTCGGTGCGCGGGGGCGTGTCCATGGTTCCTCCAGCGGTCGGGTGAGGCCGTCACCCCTTCCATGCCGGCGCGTTACACGACCTCGACGGACGAGGCTCCGCGCAGCGGGCCGATGAGCGCCGCCTCGTCTCGCAGCGCCCTCTCCTGGCGGGCCGACAGCGGCTGAAGTCTGGTGACCGTCAGGGTGAGTCTCCGGCCGCTCTTGCGCGGGCGCCAGGTGCCGGCGATCGCGCCGTCGACGAGCACCGTGCCCGGCGCGCCCGTGCTCTTCCAGACCTGCCGGTGACGGGCGGGATCGACGATTGTCTCGCGGTCGCGCATCTGGGTGTAGGGATCGCCCGGTGGCAGCAGCCGGACGCCCCGCACGGCCACCGGTGAGCGCAACGCCGGCAAATCCTCGGTGAGGAGCCAGGAGGCTCCGCGGAACCCCACCCGGGTCAGCTCGTCCTCGACCAGGCACCACCACGGGTCGACGTCGCCGGCGCGCACGCCGAGCCAGGAGGCGAAGCCGGCACGCGTCGACGGGCCGTAGCAGCGCAGATAGCGGCGCAGCAGCTCGGCACGCGCGGCCTCCCGGTCGAGAGCCGGCAGCGGACTCCCGAGCCACTCCGCGACGAGGACGAACGGCGCCTTGCCGCCCTCACGCGGCGCGAAGCAGACGACGCCCTCCAGCGTGAGCACCCGGACGCAGAAGTGCACGACACCCTCGCCCAGCGACTGCCCCGCCGCATAGGGACCCTCCGCCTCCCACGCCCGGCGCTGTGCCGGTGTCAGATGACGGGCCACGAGCGGGGCCAGGGCCGCGCCCAGCTCCTCGATGGCCGGCCGCCGCCCCGCCAGCACGCCGGCCAGCTCGGCCCGGCACAGGTCGACGACCTTCGACAGGCTCAGGCCGAGCTCGTCAAGCGCCGGCCCGACGCCGAGGAGGAGCTGGCGCAGCGCGGTCTCGGTCGGCGGCAGCACGCCGGTGGTGAAGACCGGCGCGTCGGTCGTCGGGAAGCAGTACGGCGACCCGCGCATGCACCACGTCCGCAGCAGGCTCCGCTCCGTCCCGACGACCTCGTCCCACGCCGACGTGGTCAGCCCGGCCACCCGAGCATGCAACGCCAGCAGGGTCGAGCCCGGCGGACTGTCCTGCACCGCGCAGGCGCCGGCGGCCTCGAGCAGGCCGTCCGGCGACAGCCGCTGGTCGAGGTGGTGGGCACGGAGCCGGAACGCGACGACGTCGCCGGCGGAGACCTCGATGGTCACGAGCCTCCTCAGGCGCCGACGTACTCCGCCAGGTGCTGGCCGGTGAGCGTCGACCTCGCGGCGACGAGGTCGGCCGGGCTGCCCTCGAAGACGACCTGGCCGCCGTCGTGTCCCGCGCCGGGACCGAGGTCGATGATCCAGTCGGCGTGGGCCATCACGGCCTGGTGGTGCTCGATGACGATCACCGACTTGCCGCCGTCGACGAGCCGGTCCAGCAGGCCGAGCAGCTGCTCCACGTCGGCCAGGTGCAGGCCGGTGGTGGGCTCGTCGAGCACATAGACAGCACTGCTGCCGCCCCCCATCTGCGTGGCCAGCTTGAGGCGCTGCCGCTCCCCTCCCGACAGGGTGGTCAACGGCTGGCCCAGGCTGACATAACCAAGACCCACGTCCGCGAGCCGCTCCAGGATCTTGTGCGCGGCCGGCAGCGCGGCCTCACCCGAGGCGAAGAACTCCAGCGCCTCGCTCACCGGCATCTCCAGCACCTCGCTGATGTCCTTGCCGTTCTCAGGGCCCCCGAAGTGGTACTCCAGCACGTCCGCGGAGAACCGCCGGCCCTCGCAGACCTCGCAGGTCGACTCCATGGTCGCCATCGGGCCGAGGTCGGTGTAGATCACTCCGGCGCCGTTGCACGTCGGGCAGGCGCCCTCGGAGTTGGAGCTGAACAGCGCGGGCTTGACGCCGTTGGCCTTGGCGAAGGCCTTGCGGATCGGCTCCAGCAGTCCGGTGTACGTCGCCGGGTTGCTGCGCCGCGATCCCTTGATCGCGCTCTGGTCCACCACGACGACGCCCTCGCGCCCCTCGACCGAGCCGCGGATCAGCGAGCTCTTGCCGGAGCCCGCGACCCCGGTGAGCACGCAGAGCACGCCGAGCGGGATGTCCACGTCGACATCGCGCAGGTTGTTCTCCGAGGCTCCCCTGATCTCGAGCGCCCCGGTGGCCGAGCGCACGGACTCCTTCAGTGTGGCCCGGTCGTCGAGGTGCCGGCCGGTGACGGTGTCGCTCCCCCGCAGCCTCTCGACGGTGCCCTCGAAGCAGATCGTGCCGCCACCGGTGCCCGCGCCGGGACCGATGTCGACGACGTGGTCGGCGATGGCGATGGTCTCCGGCTTGTGCTCCACCACCAGCACGGTGTTGCCCTTGTCGCGCAGCTGCAGCAGCAGCTTGTTCATCCGCTCGATGTCGTGGGGATGCAGGCCGATCGTGGGCTCGTCGAAGACGTAGGTCACGTCGGTGAGCGAGGACCCGAGGTGCCGGATCATCTTGGTCCGCTGGGCCTCTCCCCCGGACAGCGTCCCCGCCGGCCGGTCCAGGGAGAGGTAGCCGAGCCCGATCTCGGCGAAGGAGTCGAGCAGGTGCTGCAGCCCCTTGAGCAGTGGCGCCACGCTCGGCTCGTCCAGCCCGCGGACCCAGTCGGCCAGGTCGCTGATCTGCATCGAGCAGGCGTCGGCGATGTTCTTGCCGTCGACCTTGGAGGACCGCGCCTCGGGGCTGAGCCGGGTGCCGTCGCACTCGGGACAGGTCGCGAACGTGATCGCCCGCTCCACGAAGGCCCGGATGTGCGGCTGCATCGCCTCGACGTCCTTGGAGAGCATGGACTTCTGGATCTTCGGGATCAGGCCCTCGTAGGTGACGTTGACGCCCTCGACCTTGATCCTGGTCGGCTCCTTGTAGAGGAGATCCTGCAGCTGCTTCTTGGTGAACTTCTTGATCGGCTTGTCCGGGTCGAAGAAGCCGCAGCCACGGAAGATCCGGCCGTACCAGCCCTCCATCGAGTAGCCGGGGATCGTCAGAGCCCCTTCGTTGAGGGACTTCTCCTCGTCGTACAGGGCGGTCAGGTCGAAGTCGCTGACCGACCCCATGCCCTCGCAGCGCGGGCACATGCCGCCGAGGATGCTGAAGCTGCGGCGCTCCTTGATCTTCTGCCCGGCCTTCTCGATGGTGACCGCGCCGGCGCCGCTGATCGAGGGCACGTTGAAGGAGAACGCCTGCGGCGGCCCGATGTGCGGCTGGCCCAGGCGGCTGAAGAGGATCCGCAGCATCGCGTTGGCGTCCGTGGCGGTGCCCACCGTCGAGCGCGGGTTGGAGCCCATCCGCTCCTGGTCCACCAGGATCGCGGTGGTGATCCCGTCCAGTACGTCGACCTCGGGGCGCGCCATCGACGGCATGAAGCCCTGGACGAACGCGCTGTAGGTCTCGTTGATCAGTCGCTGCGACTCGGCGGCGATCGTGCCGAAGACCAGCGAGCTCTTGCCCGACCCCGAGACACCGGTGAAGGCGGTCAGCCGTCGCTTGGGGATCTCGACGCTGACGTCCTTGAGGTTGTTGACCCGGGCTCCGTGCACCCGGATGAGGTCGTGGCTGTCGGCGGGATGGGGCCCGGAGGAGGTTCCGGCAGGAGGCGTCATGAGCGCCAGGCTAGCGGCGCGACGACGGGCCGGGCTTCTCCGATCCTGATCGATCGAGGAAGCCCGGCCCGTGCGTCGGTCACCAGACCTTGATCTCCACCCGGCGGTTCTTCGCCATGCCGGCGGCGGTGGCGTTGGAGGCGGCCGGGGTGTTCTCCGAGCGGCCCGACCAGCTGAGCTTCACGCCGCGCAGCCGCGACTTCAGGAAGGCCCGCACCGCGTCGGCCCGGCGCTCGGAGAGCGCCTGGTTCGAGGCGTGGCTGTCCTGGCTGTCGGTGAAGCCGGTGACTTGGACGTGCCGCAGCTTGGTCTTTCGCACCGTCTTGGCGATCCGCTTGAGGATCGCGCGGTCGCCCTTGTCCAGCGTGGACGAGGCGGTGTCGAAGTAGACGGTCGCGCCCACGGCCACGTTGGCGACCTTCTTGGGCGCCTTGTACTTCAGCCGGTACGTCGTGGAGAGCAGCTCGCTGTTGCCCTCGGTGACGACCTCGACCCGGCTGCGCGGGCCCAGCGGCTTGCCGAGCGAGAGGCGGGTGGCGGTGGTCCGCCCGACCAGGCGCCCGTCGACGTGCACGCGGTAGCCGCGCACACCGGCGCCGGGAACGGCCGTCCAGGTGAGGGCCGAGCTCAGTCGCGCCCGCGGGCCGTACTGGCCGCCGGTCACCGCCGGCGGGTGCACCTTGACCCGGAACGTGCCGGTCGCGGTGCCCTTGATGCCGGTCACGTGCAGGGGCACGTCCACGATGCCGCTGGTCTGGGCGGAGACCCGGTACCAGCGCCGGCCGGGCGAGGTGCCGTCCGGGACGAACGACGCCGGCACGGTGTAGGTCCAGGTCTCGTCCGGGTCGACGCTGTCCGGCAGCCAGACGCGCTCGCCGGCGACGACGATCCGGTTGCCGCTGGGCGCCGTGGCCGCGGCGAGCACGACCAGGCGCAGCGTGCGCACGATCGTCTCCCCGCCACCGTCGGTGACCGCGATGAGGATCTCGTACTCCCCCGGCGTGGTCGGCGTGCCGGTGATCTCGCCGGTGGTCTCGTCGAGCTCCAGGCCGTCCGGAAGGGAGCTGCCCTCGGCGACCTCCCAGGTGTACGGTCCGACGCCGCCGGAGGCGCCCACGCTGATGCTGACCGGGCCGTTCTTCGGGCTCTGCACCGGCTCGGGCTCCTCGACCACGAACGGCGGCACGACCTCGAAGCTGACCTCGTCCTGCGCGGCGAGGTAGAGCTCGTCGGCCTCGACGCTGGCCCGGATGGTGCAGGTCCCGGCGCTGACCAGGTTGATCTCGCCGTCGACACCGGCGGTGCAGACCGACGTGGTCAGCGTCGTCAGCGTGACCGGCACGCTGCGCGACGGGGTGGCCGTCACCTCGGCGGGGCCCTCGTTGAGCTTGATGTCGTCGACCGGGTCGAGGGTGACGCTCTGCGCGGTCTTGTCGATGTCGATGGACCGGCTCGCCTGCGGCGCGGCGGCGTACGCAGCGTCACCGGCCTGGTCGGCGAGGATCGTGCAGGCGCCGCTGGAGACCGGCACGACGGTCGCGCCGCTCACCGTGCAGACCGACGGGGTCTGGCTGGTGTAGGTGACGGTGAGGCCGCTGGTCGCCGTGGCGCTCATCGCCTGGGCCGGCGTGGTCGTGGTCATGTCGGAGAGCGCCGGGAAGGTGATCGTCTGGGCGCGCGGGCTCACCAGGAAGGAGCGCGTCTGCTGCGGGGCGGGGTCGTACTCGCTGTCGCCGGCCTGATCGGCCGCGACCGTGCAGGTGCCGGCCGCGATCGGGGTGACCGTGGAGCCGCTCACGGTGCAGATCGAGGAGGTCTGGCTGGTGTAGGTGACGGTGAGGCCGCTGGTCGCCGTGGCGCTCATCGTCTGGGCCGGGTCGCCGGCCGTCACGGTCGACAGCGCCGGGAACGTGATCGTCTGCGGGCTCGTCGAGGGACCGCCGCCCTCGCCGTCCGGCGTGGTGAAGCTCTTCACCTCGCCGCGGTTGGTGCCCGCGGAGTTGGTCACGACGACCTGGTAGTAGTACGTCGTGCCGCGCTCCAGATCGGCCAGCGTGGTGGTGAACTGCTGGGCCGCCGCGCCGTCGATCGGCGAGGGGCTGGCCGCGACGAACGTGCAGCCGTCGAGCTCGGGGTCGGTGCCGTAGCAGAACCCGGTGGTCGAGAGCCTTTCGGAAGGGGGTGCCCTCCTATCGGTCCGGTGCGCGGCTCGCTGAGGAGAAACGTCAGACCAGTTTGCCGCTCAGGGCGCCACGGGCTCCACCGCGGCGCTGGCCGGGTCGATGAGGATCTTGGCGTGCACCTCGGGATCGGCCAGGGCGTCGAAGGCGCTCGCGACGCCGCCCAGGCCGACCGTGCCGGTGACCAGCGGGCGCGGGTCGACCTTGCCGTCGGCGAGCAGGTGCAGGGCGTCGCGGAACTCCAACGGCGTGTAGCCGAGCACGAAGCGCAGCTCGATCTCCTTGTTGATCGCCATCGACGGGCGGATCCGGTCGGGCTCCATGCAGACGCCGACGACCACGACGCGGGTGTGGATCGGCGCGCTGGTGAGGATCTCCTCGAGCACGCCCGGAACGCCGACGCACTCGAAGACCACCGGCCGCCTGATGTCGGCCGCGCCCAGGCGCTCGGCGGTCCGGTAGACGTGATGCCACGCCGGCAGCCGGCGCAGCTTCTCCATGCTGCCGACGGCCAGCTCGAAGACCTCGCCGGCCGTCGAGAGGTGCCCGTGGCTCTCCCCGTGGGGCGACGCCGCGGAGTACGGCGACTCGGCCGCCGGGTCCACGACGACGTCGGCGCCGCACGCGCTCGCCAGTGCCCGGCGTCCCGCGGAGAAGTCGCTCGCCACGACGGTGCGCACCCCCTGGGCCTTGAGCATGGAGATCACCGCGAGGCCGACCGGGCCGCAGCCGATGACGATCGCCACGTCGCCCTTGCCAACCTCGCCGCGGCGTACGGCGTGCAGGCCGACCGCCATCGGCTCGGTGAGCGCGGCCAGGTCCGGCGGCAGTCCGTTGGGGATCGCCAGGGTCAGCGAGTCCTCGACGAGCACCTTCTCGGCGTACCCGCCGGGCGCCAGCGCGGAGAGGCCGGTGGTGTGCACCTCGCGGCCGCGCCGGACCAGTGGGAAGGAGACGACGGCCGTGCCGAGCGGCGTACGGGCGCCCGGGCCGCGGTCGACCACGACACCGGAGAACTCGTGGCCCATGACCACGCTCTGTCCCGAGCGCATCAGGCCGTCGTAGCCGATCTCGGCGGCGACGTCGGCCAGCTCGTCGGCGTGCAGCCGCGAGTGCAGGTCGGAGCCGCAGATGCCGCAGCGGGTGACGTCGAGGACGAGCTGGCCCTTGGCGGGCACGGGGTCGGGGAGGTCGGCGACCTCCAGCACGGTCTGGGTACAGGTGACGGCTCGCACGTGGCGATTCTGGGGCATGCGGGCCGTCGGCGGCCAGGGTGACCGGCCCGGACCAGCGCCCTAGGCTCCTGCCATGAGCACCGAGGGCGAGGTCGTACGCCGGTTCCTGGACCTGCTGGCCGAGCGCCGCGCCGAGGAGGCCATCGCCCTGCTGGCCGACGACGTGGTCTGGCGCAACACCAGGATGCCGACCATGCGCGGCCGCCGGGTCGTGGGCATGCTGCGCGACATGGAGCGACGGCGCATCGGCTTCCGGGTCGACATGCACCACCTGGCCGCCGACGGGCCGATCGTGCTGACCGAGCGCACCGACCACCTGTCGAAGGGACGCTGGCGCTCGTCGTTCTGGGTCTGCGGGACCTTCGAGGTCCACGACGGACGGATCACGCTGTGGGACGACCACTTCAGCATGGGCGACGTGGTCGGCTCCTCGCTGCTGGGCCTGGCCCGGATGGTGACCGGGCGCTGATCCCTCAGCGCCAGCGCGCCAGCCACTCCGCGGAGGTCTTGGCCAGCGCCATCTGCCAGGTCGGCCCGAAGCTGATCCGCCCGGCGCCGGCCCGCGCGTACATCGCGGGGTCGTCGGCGTCGGGCCGAGCGATCGCGTTGACCGGTCGCGGCAGCGCCTCGGTGAGCAGGCCCAGCGTGCGCTCGTCGTGGAATCCCACCGGGTAGAGCGAGTCGGCGCCGGCGTCAGCGCACAGGTCGAGGCGGTGGACGGCGTCGTCGACGCGCCCCTCGGGCTCGCCGACCTGGTTCTTGAACACGTCGGTGCGCGCGTTGAGCACGACGTGGATCCCGGCGGCGTCGGCGGCCTGGCGCAGCGCGGCGACCACCTCGGCGTGCTCGTGCGGCGAGCGCATCCGGCCGCCCTCGGAGTGGACGGTGTCCTCGATGTTGAGGCCGACCGCGCCGGCGTCGAGCAGCCCGCCGACCAGCGTGGCGGCGTTCAGGCCGTAGCCGGACTCGATGTCCACCGACACCGGCAGGTCCACCGCCGCGGTGATCTCGGCGACGCGCGCGGTCACCTCGTGGAAGCTCATCCCCTCGCCGTCGGAGCGGCCGATCGAGTCGGCCACCGGGTGGCTGCCGACGGTCAGGCCGGCGAACCCGGCCTCGGCCGCGACCTTGGCCGACCAGGCGTCCCACACCGTCGGCAGGACGACGGGATCGCCCGGGACGTGCAGGGCGCGGAGCCGGTCGGCGAGCTGGGCGAGGTCGGTTGCCTGGGGAGCCATGTCCTCGACCGTACTCCCCCGTGCCGGGTGGGTGACACGGACTGGAACACGTTCTAGTGTGCCGCCATGACCGCTCCCCTTCGCGTGATCCAGTGGACCACGGGCAACATCGGCCGCCGCTCGCTGCACGCGATCGCCGAGCGCCCCGACATGGAGCTCGTCGGCGTCTACGCCCACGGCGCCGACAAGATCGGAGCCGACGCCGCCGAGCTCGCCGGACTCCCCCGGCCCACCGGCGTCCGGGCCACGGACGATGTCGACGCCCTCATCGCGTTGAGGCCCGACGCCTGCGTCTACAACCCGCTGTGGTCGGACACCGAGGTGCTGGTCCGGCTGCTCGAGGCCGGGATCAACGTGTGCACCAGCGCCGGCTGGATCAACGGCACCAAGCTCGGTGCCGACCGCGACCGCGTGGAGCAGGCGGCGCTGCGCGGCGGGGCCACCATCTTCGGCTCAGGCGCCCACCCGGGCCTGACCAACCTCCTCGGGCTGGTCACCAGCGCCGCCTGCGAGCGGGTCGACTCGATCACCATCACCGAGTCGGTGGACTGCTCGACGTACGAGTCCAAGGGCACGCAGGAGGCCATGGGGTTCGCGCAGGACCCGGCGACCCCGGGTCTGGAGGAGTCGGTACGCCGGGAGTCCGAGGTCTTCGCGGAGTCGGCCGCGATGATGGCCGACGTCCTCGGGATCACCCTCGACCGGCTGACCTTCGACGCCACCTTCACCGCCGCGACCGGCGACAGCGACCTGGGCTTCATGGAGATCCCGGCCGGCACGGTGGGCGCAGTCCAGGGCTACCACCGCGGCTGGGTCGGCGATCGTGCCGTGGTCAACGTGGGCTTCCAGTGGACGATGGGCCACCACGTGGACCCGCCGTTCAAGCTGGCCCACGGTCACGTCGTCCGGGTGGACGGCATGCCCAACATGCGCACCGTCCTGCGGGTGCTGCCGCCGGAGGACTGGGACGAGCCGGGCTACATGGGGCTCGGGATGATCTACACCGCGATGCCGGTGGTCAACGCCGTGCCCCGGGTCGTCGCCGCGGCGCCGGGCATCGCGACCTTCGCCGACCTGCCGCTGATCACCGGCCGCGTCTCCTGACGCGGGCTCAGCGCGGGCGCCAGCGCTTCCAGACCGCGGTCGCCTCGGCGCGCGGCTTGCCGTCCCACTCCAGGCGCACGTGCGCGACGATCTCGGGCTCCTCGGCGCTGATCACCTCGGCCACCAGCCCGACCGCCTCCCGCAGTGGCGCGGGCCGCAGATAGCGCACGTCCAGGCCGCCGGTGACGTAGGGCAGGTCCGCGCCCGGGAGTGCCGGCCAGCCCCGCTCGTACGCCGCATGGGTCACCACCGCCGCGCTGTGGCAGTCCAGCAGCGTGGCGATGATCCCGCCGTTGAGATAGCCCAGGCCGTTGTCGTGCTCGGGCCAGGGCAGGAACTCCGCGACCACCGCGTCACCCGAGACGTAGCTCTTCAGCCGGAGCCCGCGCTCGTTGGCCGGGCCGCAGCCGAAGCAGGTCATCTCCGGGAAGTACCGCTCCTGCAGCGAGGGCTCGCTCATGGCCGCAACAGCACCTTCACCGACTCGCGCCGGTCCATCAGGCGGTAGCCCTCGGCGACGTCGTCCAGCGGCAGCGTGGCGTCGAAGACCAGCCCCGGCTCGACCGCGCCGGAGAGCACCAGGTCGAGCAGCTCGGGGAGATAGCGGCGGACCGGCGCGATGCCGCCGGCCACCCCGACGTTCTTCACGAACATCCGGCGCACCGGGAGCGTCACGCCGTGCGGCACGCCGACGAAGCCGACCGTCGCACCGGGGCGGGCCACCGCGAGCGCCGTGCCCATGGAGTCGTCGGTGCCCACGCACTCCAGCACGGCATCCGCGCCCACGCCGCCGGTGATCTCCTTGACCATCGCGGCGCCCTCGCGTCCGCGCTCGGCCACGACGTGCGTGGCGCCGAACCTCCGGGCGATCTCCTGCTGGGGCTCGTGCCGCGACATCGCGATCACCCGCTCCGCGCCCATCTCCACGGCCGCCAGCACGCCGCAGAGGCCCACCGCGCCGTCGCCGACGACGACGACGGTGTCGCCCGGCGAGACCCGGGCCGAGACCGCGCAGTGCCAGCCGGTCGGGAAGACGTCGGCCAGGCTCAGCAGCGAGGGCACCAGGCTCTCGTCGGGTACGCCGGGCGTGGCGACCAGGCTCCCCTCGGCCTGGTTGACCAGGACGTGCTCGCCCTGGCCGCCGAAGGTGCCGGACATGTTGACGCAGGCCGACTGGACGCCGTTGCGGCAGTGGACGCAGGTGTTGTCGCAGTGGCAGAACGGCACGATCACGAAGTCGCCCGGCGCGAAGGAGCGGACCTCGCCGCCGACCTCCTCGACGACACCGACGACCTCGTGGCCCATGGGGTCGCCGGGAGTGATGTCGTTCTCCCCGCGATAGGGCCACAGGTCGGAGCCGCAGATGCAGGAGGCGGTGACCCGGACGATCGCGTCCGTCGGGGCGGTCAGCTCAGGTCTCGGCCGGTCCTCCAGCCGGATGTCCCTGGGTCCGTGGATCGTGGCGACGCGCATGGCCCCGATCCTGCCAGGCCGCTCCGACGCCGCCGCGGATGCGGGCTCTATCTCATATGTGAGATATCGTCGGGCCCGATGGACGACCACCTCTCCCAGATCGGCTCGCTGATCCGCAGCGCCCGCAGCCACCGGGGCTGGACCCAGCAGCAGCTCGCCGACGTGCTCGGCACCAGCCAGAGCGCGGTCAACCGCATGGAGCGCGGCCACCAGAACGTCTCCATGGACATGCTCGCCCGCGTCGGCGAGGCGCTGGATCGCGAGCTGGTCAGCATCGGCGGCCCGGTCCACCTGCGGGTCACCGGACCCACCCGGCTGACCGGCTCCATCGAGGTGAAGACCTCCAAGAACGCCGGCGTCGCGCTGCTGTGCGCCTCGCTGCTCAACCGCGGCCGCACGACCCTGCGCCGCGTGGCCCGCATCGAGGAGGTCAACCGCATCCTCGAGGTGCTGGCCTCCCTCGGCGTGCGCACCCGCTGGACCGGCGACGGCACCGACCTGGAGATCATCCCGCCGGCCGAGCTCGACCTGGCGGGGATCGATGTCGAGGCGGCCCGGCGTACCCGCTCGATCATCATGTTCCTGGGCCCGCTGCTCCACCGCAGCCGGGCCTTCGACCTGCCCTACGCCGGCGGCTGCGACCTGGGCACCCGCACGGTCCAGCCGCACCTCGCGGCGCTGCGTCCCTTCGGCCTGGAGGTCAAGGCCAGCGAGGGCAGCTACCAGGCCACCGTCGGCGCCGAGGCCTCGCCGCGACGCCCGATCGTGCTGACCGAGCGCGGCGACACGGTGACCGAGAACGTCCTGATGGCGGCGGCGCTGCACGACGGCGTGACGGTGATCCGCAACGCCAGCCCGAACTACATGGTCCAGGACCTCTGCTTCTTCCTGCAGTCCCTCGGCGTCGGCATCGAGGGCATCGGCACCACGACGCTGACCGTCACCGGCCGCCCACACATCGACGTGGACGTGGAGTACTCCCCCAGCGAGGACCCGATCGAGGCCATGTCGCTGCTGGCCGCGGCGATCGTCACCGGCTCGGAGATCGAGATCCGCCGGGTGCCGATCGAGTTCCTGGAGATCGAGCTGGCGCTGCTGGAGGAGATGGGCTTCCGGTGCGCCGTCTCCGAGGAGTACGTCGCCGCCAACGGCCGGACCCGCCTGGCCGACCTGCGCACCGAGGTCTGCGAGCTGCGGGCGCCCGCCGACAAGATCCACCCGATGCCCTTCCCGGGCCTCAACATCGACAACCTGCCCTTCTTCGCGGTGATCGCGGCGACCGCGCACGGCCAGACGATGCTGCACGACTGGGTCTACGAGAACCGCGCGATCTACCTCACCGAGCTCAACCGGCTCGGCGGCCGGGTCACCCTGCTCGACCCGCACCGGGTGCTCATCGACGGCCCCACGCACTGGTCGGGCGCGGAGATCGTCTGTCCCCCGGCGCTGCGTCCCGCCGTGGTGATCCTGCTGGCGATGCTCGCCTCCAAGGGCACCTCGGTGCTCCGGTCGGTCTACGTGATCCAGCGCGGCTACGAGGATCTGGCCGAGCGCCTCAACGAGCTGGGCGCGCGGATCGAGACGTTCCGGGACCTGTAGGCCCCGGAGCCTCAGGAGCGGAAGAGCGCCTCGACGAAGGCGCGGCTGCGCTTGGAGACCACCGGCGGCGCGGTCATCGACTCGGTGATCCGCGGCAGCGCGGCGGTGTTGGCCGACTGGTGCGCGTGCCAGTCGTTCTCGGCCTCGACGAGGGCGCCGAGGTCGGCGCGGTCGAGGAAGATGCCGCCGCAGCCGGGACAGCCCTGCACCGTGACGTCGGCGTACGACCTCTCGGTCATCGTCTCCTGGCACTTGGGGCAGGTCATCTCCACGTCTCCGACGGTACTCCCGCACGCGTCGGCGGCCGTGGCAACTCGCCGCGCGTCCGGCGCCCGGCGGCCGGCCCGGTGGTGTGTACTGCTCGGGTGACCTCTGGGGCGGGAGCGGACGGGTCCGGGCAGGTGCCCAGGCCGCGCACGGGGTGGGCCTACCTCGACGCCGTCCTCGACCGGCCGGGCAGCGTCGTCGCGATGGCCCATCGGGGCGGGGCGCTCCACCCCGACCTGGTCGGCCTGGAGAACACCCTGCATGCCTTCCGGCACGCGGTGGCGCTGGGCTACGGCTACCTGGAGACCGACGTGCACGCGACCAGCGACGGGCGGCTGGTGGCCTTCCACGACGACGTGCTGGACCGGGTGACCGGGTCGACCGGCGTGATCGGCGAGCTCACCGCCGCCGACCTGGCGCTGGCCCGCATCGGCGGCGAGCACCTGGTGCCCTCGATGGCCGAGCTGCTCGAGGAGTGGCCGGACGTGCGCTTCAACATCGACCTGAAGTCGGCCGCCGCCGTGCCCGCGCTCGCCGACCTGATCGAGCGCACCGGGGCCCACGACCGGATCCTGGTCGGCTCCTTCTCCCAGCGCCGCTTGGACGCCTTCCGGCGGCTCACCGCGGGCCGGGTCGCCACCTCAGCCGCGCCCCCGGAGGTGGCCGCGTTCCTGACCCTGCCGGCCTCCCGGCTCGCCCGGGCGGTCACCCGCAGCCGCGTCGCCGCGCTGCAGGTCCCGCACCGCCGCGGCCGGCTCCTGGTGGTCACCCGCGGCCTGGTACGCCGGGCGCACGCCGCGGGAGTCCACGTCCATGTCTGGACTGTCGACGAGCCGGCTGAGATGGTCGAGCTCCTCGATCTCGGCGTCGACGGCCTGATCACCGACCGGACCGACGTGCTCAAGGACGTCCTCACCGCGCGTGACCAATGGAGGGACAACTGATGGGAGACGGGCGATGACCACGACCGGCCTGGGCGACTTCTCGTCGCTGGAGCGCCGCCAGGAGCAGCGCGCCTGGTACTGGTACGACTGGGCGAACTCGGCGTACGTCACGACCGTCGCCACGGTGCTCTTCGCGCCGTACCTCACCTCGGTCGCCGAGCGCTCGGCCTGCGGCTTCGTCAGCGACGACGACCAGAAGTGCGTCACCGACCTGCATGTGCTCGGGCTCAGCGTCTCCCCCGGCTCGCTGGTCTTCTACATGGTCACGATCGCCACGATCCTGTCCGCGCTGATCCTGCCGGTCGTCGGCGCGCACGCCGACCGGAGCCCGCACAAGCGGGTGCTGATGGCCCGCTACGCCTGGGCCGGCTCGGCGTTCGCGGCCGGCATGTTCTTCGTCGCCGGCACCAACTGGCAGCTCGGCGCCGTGCTCATCCTCGGCGCCAACATCATGCTGGGCGCCTCGCTGGTGGTCTACGACGCGATCCTGGTCGACATCTCCACCGAAGAGGAGCGCGACCGGGTCTCCTCGCGCGGCTGGGCGCTGGGCTACCTCGGCGGCGGCCTGCTGCTCGCGGTGAACCTCGCGGTGGTCACCCTGCACGACAGCATCGGCCTGTCCACCGAGATGGCGGTCCGGATCAGCATGCTCTCCGCGGCGGCGTGGTGGGCCGGCTTCACGCTGGTCCCCTATCTCGGCATCAAGGACCGGGCGCCGGTGGGCAAGGTGCCCGAGAAGGGCAGCCTGGTGAGGCAGAGCTTCGGCCAGCTCGCCGTCACGCTGCGCGACATGCGCAACTACCCGGTGACGCTGACCTTCCTGCTGGCGTACCTCTTCTACAACGACGGCATCCAGACGGTCATCGCCTCGGCCTCGGTGTACGGCGAGAAGCAGCTCGGCTTCGGCACCTCGGTGCTCATCGCCACGATCCTGCTGGTGCAGTTCGTCGCCTTCGGGGGCGCGCTGCTCTTCGGCAAGCTGGCCGAGAGCTACGGCTCCCGGCGCATCATCCTGGCCGGCCTGGTGATCTGGATGGGCGTGGTCACCGTCGGCTACTTCCTGCCGGAGAAGAAGCTGCCGCTCTTCTTGGCCCTGGCCGTCGGCATCGGCCTGGTCATGGGCGGCACCCAGGCCCTCTCCCGATCCTTCTTCAGCCTGCTCATCCCCCGCGGCAAGGAGGCGGAGTACTTCAGCCTCTACCAGGCCGCCGAGCGGGGCACGAGCTGGCTGGGCACGCTGGTCTTCGGCCTGGTCCACCAGTGGACCGACTCCTACCGGCCGGCGATCTTCGCGCTGATCGTCTTCTTCGTGGTCGGCGGGCTGCTGCTGTGGCGGGTCGACCCGCGCCGGGGCATCGCCGAGGCGGGCAATGTGGCCCCCTCCGTCGTCTGAGACGGCGCTCACCCTCATCTGGGGAATCCGCGGGCCGATGAGTTCGTTGGCTAGGAGAACGCGCCTTGGCGCCTGTCGGCCTTGCCTGGCCGCCGCCGAGGTTGTACGCATGAGGGATCGACCCGTCCGGGTCGAGCCCGACGGCTTTGGGAGGAACTCATGGGAGACCGGACTCTGCGAGGCGCCCGACTGGGTGGCCAGAGCTTCGAGGACGAGCGCGGCATCGAGTTCGCGGCCCGCCAGCAGGTCGGCTACGCCTGCGCGCAAGGACACAGCTTCGAGATCACCATGTCGGTCGAGGCCGAGGTGCCGGCGACGTGGGAGTGCCCGCGCTGTGGCGCCGAGGCGCTGAGCGTGGACGGCGCCGAGCCGGAGCGCAAGGCGGAGAAGCCCGCCCGCACGCACTGGGACATGCTGCTGGAGCGCCGCTCGATCAGCGAGCTGGAGGACATCCTCACCGAGCGCCTGGAGCTGCTGCGCGGCGGCGAGATCGGCCCCGCCCACCTGCACCGGCCGGCCAAGAAGAAGCGCGCTCGCGCCTGAGGCTCAGCGGTCTCCGGGCGGGTCGGTGCGCGGGTCCCTGACGGGCTCGTCCACGACCTCTCCGGCGACCACGTCGCCCTGCCCGGCGTACGTCGTGCGGTAGCCGGTCGCGACCACCAGGCGGCGGCCGATGAACGCCGCCAGCAGAGCCCGGCCGATCGGCCGGGTGAACGGCAGGATGCAGAGCATCCCGAGGATGTCGGAGACGAATCCCGGCGCGAGCATGAGCGTGCCGCCGACCAGGATGAGCACGCCGTCGGCGAGCTCGCGGGCCGGCATGCGGCCCTCGGAGAGCGCCGTGGAGAGCGCCCGCCAGGCGCGGGAGCCCTCTCGCTTGACCAGCCAGGTGCCCAGGATGCTGTCGGCGATCAGCAGCGCGATCGTCCACCACGGCCCGATGACCTGGCCGACCTGGATGATCACGTAGATCTCCAGGATCGGCACGGCCACGAAGGCCGCGAGGACCAGCGCCCACGGAAGGCGTCGCCCGCGGCTCATCCCCGCGCCCCGTCGATCGACTCGCGGATCAGGTCGGCGTGCCCGTTGTGCTGGGCGTACTCCTCGATCATGTGCAGCAGGATCCAGCGCAGGCTGAAGGCCTCCCCGGCCGAGGCGTGGTGCCGGCTGGTGCGCGCCGAGGGCGTGTCCAGACCGCCGTTGGCCAGTGCCTCGTCCACCGAGCGGTCCGAGGCGGCCACGGCCTCCTCGAAGAGCGCCCAGAGCTGCTCGGGGGTGTCGTCGGCGGCGCTGTGCCAGTCCCAGTCGTCGTCGGCCCGCCAGTCCACCTCGCGCCACGCCTCGGCGCTCTCGCGGCCGTGGAGGACGACGGAGAACCAGTGGTCCTCGACCAGCGCCAGGTGCTTGACCATCCCGCCCAGCGTCATCGTCGAGGGCGGCAGGGTGCGGGAGAGCGCCTCGGCGTCGAGACCGGCGGCCCGGCGCCGGAAGAGGTCTCGGTGGGCGTCGAGGAAGGCCCTCAGCGAGGCCGTCTCGTCGCCCCGCAGCACCCCTTCACGCGCGTCCGCCATGCGCCCAACCTAGCCAGCGCCTGGTCGCCCGGCGCCCTTGCGGCGGGCCATGCGCTCTCCCACGCCCCAGCGGGTGATGCGGACCAGGGACTCCCGGGCCACGTCGACGGTCATCTTCGACTCGCCGCGGACGCGCTCGACGAAGTCGATGGGCACCTCGACGACGCGGCCGCCGGCGCGGATGGTCCGGTAGGCGAGGTCGACCTGGAAGACGTAGCCGACCGACTGCACGCTGTCCAGGTCGATGCGGCGCAGCATCGAGGCGCGGAAGAGCCGGAAGCCGGCCGTGGCGTCGCGGACCTGCATCCCCAGCAGCAGCCGGGTGTAGAGATTGCCGCCGACCGAGAGGGCCCGGCGGTGCCAGGGCCAGTTGAGCACGCTCCCGCCGGGGATCCAGCGCGAGCCGATGACCAGGTCGGCGCCGCGGTCGAGCTCGGCCAGCAGCCGGGGCAGCTGCTCGGGCTGGTGGGAGCCGTCGGCGTCCATCTCCCCGATGACGTCGTATCCCTGCTCCAGGGCCAGCCGGAAGCCCGCGATGTACGCCGCGCCGAGACCCTCCTTGAGCCGCCGGTGCAGCACCTGGATCCGCGGGTCGGTCGCCGCCAGCCGGTCGGCCAGCTCGCCGGTGCCGTCCGGCGAGCCGTCGTCGACGACCAGGACGTCCGCGTCGGGGACCGTGGCATGCAGGCGGGCGACGACGCCCTCGAGGTTGGCGACCTCGTTGTAGGTCGGGATCACCATCAGAAGCCGCGCATGCGCCATGCCGCTGCTCCTCCCCGTTCGAGTGGCCCGGGCCGCCGGGACACGAGGAGCGATTCTAGGCACGAGGTCCGAGCGGGCGCCCGTCCCCTCCCGGGACGGGGCCTCTGGCGGCGGGGGGAGGGACGGGCCCTTCGGACCGCCCGCCCGGCGGCTGGCTGCCACCGCGACGACCGTTGTCTACTGGACCCGCGCTCCCCCCGTGTTCTCCCGTCTTTCGGCCCGGTCCGTCGACTCGCCGCGAGATCTGCCCGCACCGCGGCGGTCGGTGGGGATCTTCTCGTTGTCGTGGACGTGGATCGAAGACGATTCGCCTGGAGGAACGAGAGCAAACAACACCGGACTCGGGCCCGCCTGTCAACCGCCCGCTGACCTGCGACGATGCGCGAGGCAGCGGCGAATTCGCAGGTCAGCGCGGTGACGCCGAGATGGACCGGGAATGAACAAATTCCGGAGCGGCGGCGTGTCGTGACGGGACACGCCGGAGCGGTCGCTCAGCCGGCCGGCACGACGCAGGTGCCGGTCGCCGTGGTGGCGAGCAGCGGCTCCTCCAGCAGGCGCGCGGCGGAGCTGCCGGCGTCGCCGTCGCCGCGGCCCACGACGTACGCCGCGAAGGTCATCCGGCGCGAGCGACGGCCCACCTCGACGAGCTCGGCGGTGATCTCCAGGAGGTCGCCGGCCCGGACCGGGGCGAGGAACCGCACCTCGTCGTAGGAGGCGAAGAGCCCCTCGTCCTCGTCGGTGGTGACGCACAGCTCGGTCGCGGCGTCCCCGAAGAGCCCGAGGCTGTAGGCGCCGTCGACGAGATGCCCGGCGTAGTGAGCGTGGGAGTAGGGCACGTAGCGCCGGTGGACGACGCGCGTCCCCGGGACGCAGGCGGCGGTGCGGGACATCAGGACTCCTGCTCGGTCGAGGGTGGAGCGACGATCCGGTGGACGAGATAGCTGGCCACGTCGGCGGGCGTGGTGCCGCGGCCGAAGATCCGGTCCACGCCCAGCTCGCTCGCCATCGACTCCTCGAAGCGGGGACCGCCGAGGACCAGGACGGGCCGGCGTGCGGGCGGGAACGCCTCGCGGAAGGCCGCGGACATCTCGCGCGCGTTGAGCAGGTGCGCGTCGCGCTGGGTGACGACCTGGGAGACCAGGACCGCGTCGGCCCGCTCGGCCAGGGCGCTCTCGACGAGCTGCGGCACCGAGACCTGCGCGCCGAGGTTGACCACCTTGAGCTCGCGGTAGTACTCCAGGCCCTTCTCCCCCGCGAAGCCCTTGATGTTGAGGATCGCGTCGATGCCGACGGTGTGCGCGTCGGTGCCGATGCAGGCGCCGAGGACGACCAGCCGGCGCCGCAGCCCGCGCTTGACCGCGACGTTGACCTCCTTGGGCGTCAGCAGCGGATAGTCGCGCTCCACGACGGTGACCTGGTCGAGGGCGACCAGGTGGTGGACCTTGCCGTAGACCACGAAGAACGTGAAGCCCTCGCCGATCGGACGGGCATGGACGACCATCGCCGGGTCCAGCCCCATCTTCTGGGCCAGCTGGGCCGCGGCACCCTCCGCCAGCTTGCTGTGCGCCATCGGCAGGGTGAAGGAGAGCTGCACCATCCCGTCGCCGGTGGTGTCGCCGTACGGCCGAACGACGCTCATGCCCCCTCCTCCAGCAGCTCGATGGCGGGATTGACGTAGCCCGGCGCCTTGCGGGCCACGCCGTCACCACCCCGGCCGGCGTCGGCGGGCCGGCGCATCAGGCCGAAGGTGCCGTCGGCGATGGCCCCGAGCAGGCCGTCCTCGTGCTCCAGGATCCGCTCCAGCAGCTCGACGCTCTCGCCCAGAACCTGGTGCGCGCGCTGCACGATGACGCCGTCGGGGCGAGGGTGGAAGTCCTCGTGCAGCCGCCCGGCGGCGTCGAGCACGTAGTGGACGTTCTGCAGGGCGAGGTCGCGGTCGGAGAGCCACGGCGTGACCACCGCCTCGGTCATCATCCCGACCAGCAGGATGCCCTGCCCGGTCAGCGCCCCGGCCAGGTTGAAGAAGCCGTCGAGGAGCTGACCGCGGAAGACGTCGCCGGTCATGTGCCGGGTCGGTGGCATCCACTTCAGCGGCGCCTTCGGGAACAGCTCGCGGGCCAGCAGCGCGTGCGCCAGCTCCAGCCGGAAGGAGTCCGCGATGGCCGGATCGATCTCGAAGGCGTGGCCCAGGCCGAGCTGCCAGTCCTCCAGGCCCGCCTCCTTGGCGAAGCACTCGTTGAGCAGCTGGCTGGTGGTGACCGTGTGCGCGGCCTCGACGGCATCGGCGGTGGTCAGGTAGTTGTCCTCGCCGGTGTTGATGATGATCCCGGCCCGGGCGTGGACCTGGCGGCTGAAGCGCTGGTCGACGAAGGTGCGCACAGGGTTGATGTCGCGGAAGAGGATCCCGTACATCGAGTCGTTGAGCATCATGTCCAGCCGCTCCAGGCCGGCCAGCGTGGCGATCTCCGGCATGCACAGGCCGGAGGCGTAGTTGGTCAGCCGGACGTAGCGGCCGAGCTCGCGGCTGGTCTCGTCGAGCGCGGCGCGCATCAGCCGGAAGTTCTCCTGGGTGGCGTACGTGCCGGCGAAGCCCTCGCGGGTCGCGCCCTCGGGCACGAAGTCGAGCAGGGACTGCCCGGTCGAGCGGATCACCGCGATGACGTCGGCGCCCGCCCGGGCGGCGGCCTGGGCCTGCGGGATGTCCTCGTAGATGTCGCCGGTCGCCACGATCAGGTAGATCCAGGGCGTCCGGGGCGCGTCGCCGATGCGGGCGATGAGCCGCTCGCGCTCGCGGCGGCGCTGGTCGATCCGGCGTACGCCGCGCTGGACGGCCCGGCGCGCGGCGGCCCCGGCCCTCGTCGCCTCGCGCCCCTCGGGGACGCGGAAGGCCACCGACCCGGCCGCCGCCTTCTGTGCCAGCGTGGCGAGGTCCTCGCCCTCGCCGCGCAGCAGGGCGTCCCAGACCGGCAGGGCGACTCCGTGCTCCAGGCCCACGTCGGCGCGGACCGCGTCGAGCAGCCGGTTGGCCCAGGGCGTGCCCTCGCCGTCGGCGCCGGAGAGACCGGCCAGCCGTAAGGTGGCGCGCTCGACCGAGACCGTGGTGTGCTCCCGCGCCAGCCGGACGATCGGCGTGCCGACGCGCTTGGCCAGCCGCCGGGCGGTGCGGACGGCAGCCGGGTCGAGGTCGAGCTTGCCTCTCATGCCTCCTCCACCCGGTCCTCGAAGAGCGCTCGTACGCCGGCATGGCGCTCGACCAGGCCCACGGCGTACTCCGCGTGGCCGGGGACGTAGCCGTTGCCGATCAGCATGGTGAGGTCGGCCGCGACCCCTTCGGCGCCCAGCGCGGCCGCCGCGAAGGACGTCGCCATCGAGAAGAAGACCACCGTCCCGCCGTCGCGGGTGGAGAGGATCGCGCCGCCCTCGCAGCCCGGCACGTCCACGCAGACGACGGTGACGTCGGCCGGTCCCCCGGCCGAGGCGACCGCGTCGCGCAGCGCGATCGGGTCGCGGGCATCGGCGAGCACGACGGCGTCGGCCAAGCCGGCCGCCGTCAGCCGGTCGCGCTCGGCCTCGTTCGGCACGACGCCGATGACCCGGGCCGCCCCGGCCTCGCGGGCGGCGGCGAGGCTGAGCGACCCGGACTTGCCGGCGCCGCCGACGACCGCGACGACCGGACGCTCGTAGCCGGCGACCACCCGCCGGGTCAGGGCCGGCGCACCGCAGACGTCGAGGACGGCCAGGCTCAGCCGGTCGGGAAGGTTCTCGGGCAACCGCGCGGCGATGCTGCGGGCGAAGAGGATCGCGTAGCCGTCGGCCGGGACCTGCTCGCTCTCGCCGTCCCAGTCGGCCAGGCCGTCGGCGATCACCAGCGGCGTGAGGGTCAGCGAGACCAGCGTGGCCACCCGGTCCCCCGCGCTCAGACCGAGCGGTGAGGCGGGGCCGGCCTCCTCGACGGTGCCGATGAGCATGCCGCCGGAGCCGGTGACCGGGTTCTGCATCTTGCCCCGGCTCGCCACGATGTCGAGCACCGCCCGGCGGACCGCCTCCCCGGAGCCGTGCTGCTCGCGCAGCTGGCGGAAGGAGGCGGCGTCCAGGTTGAGCCGCTCGACCCGGATCCGCACCTCGTCGGGCCAGAGCTCGCGGCGGGTGTCGAGGCGCTCGGCGGCCTGCGGCAGGACGGATCCCGCGTCCAGGACCCGGTGGAGGCCCGCCGGATCGCTTGCGACGGAAGGGGCCGTCATGCGCATCTCCTCTGCTCAGATCGGTGTGGTGCCGAAGAATTTACGGTGTTGAACTGGCAATGCCGGATGATTTCTCCTACTCTCGCAAATGAGACGCAGGTAACACAACAACCGAGCCGACAGAAGGGGGCGAGGTCTCCGCCATGACTCAGCTCGCCGTCGATCACCAGGCCGCCCCGCCCGTGCGCCCCGAGCAGCCCTATCGCTACGCCCGCACCGAGCTCGTCGAGCCGGACTGGCGCCGCTTCCCCGGCTGGGCCGGCGTCAGCGCGGAGGACTGGGCCAGCGCCCAGTGGCAGCGCGCCCACTGCGTCAAGAACGTCCGCCAGCTCCGGGAGCTCCTCGGCGACCTGGTCGACGAGGCGTTCTACGCCGACCTGGAGCGCGACCAGGCCGAGCGGGCGACCATGTCGATGCTGGTCCCGCCGCAGATGCTCAACACGATGGCGCCCACGACGGTGCCGTCCGGCCCCGGGTCGCTGACCGACGCCTTCTACGCCGACCCGGTACGCCGCTACATGATCCCGGTCCTCTCCGACCGGCGGACCGACTGGCCCTCGCACCCGCATGCCAGCCGCGACTCGCTGCACGAGCACGACATGTGGGCCGCCGAGGGGCTGACCCACCGCTACCCGACCAAGGTGCTGGCCGAGCTGCTGCCCACCTGTCCGCAGTACTGCGGGCACTGCACCCGGATGGACCTGGTCGGCAACTCGACGCCGCAGGTCGTCAAGCTCTCCTTCGCGCAGAAGCCGGTGGACCGGCTGGACGCGATGCTGGACTACCTGCGCCGCAGCCCCCAGGTCCGTGACGTGGTGGTCTCCGGCGGCGATGTGGCCAACATGCCGATCGCCCGGCTGGAGGCGTTCTTGACCGCGCTGCTGGAGATCGAGAGCATCCGCGACATCCGGCTGGCCACGAAGGCGCTGATGGGCCTGCCGCAGCACTGGCTGCAGGACGACGTGCGTGCCGGGGTGGAGCGCGTCGCCCGGCTGGCCCGGGACCGCGGGGTCTCGCTGGCGATCCACACCCACGTCAACCACGCCAACTCGGTGACCCCGCTGGTCGCGTCGGCGTCCAAGGCGATGCTGGAGGCCGGCGTGCGCGACGTGCGCAACCAGGGCGTCCTGCTCGACGGCGTCAACACCGACCCGCACGCGCTGCTGGACCTCTGCTTCCGGCTCCTCGACGAGGCCCAGGTGATGCCGTACTACTTCTACCTCTGCGACATGATCCCGGCCAGCGAGCACTGGCGGATCTCGGTGGCCGAGGCCCAGCGCCTGCAGCACCAGATCATGGGCTACCTGCCCGGGTTCGCCACGCCGCGGATCGTCTGCGACGTGCCGTACGTCGGGAAGCGCTGGGTGCACCAGGTCGCGTCGTACGACACCGAGCGCGGCATCTCCTACTGGACCAAGAACTACCGGACCTCGCTGGAGGGCGACGACGCGGAGGCGCTGGAGCGGCTCTACGAGTACTACGACCCGATCCACACGCTGCCCGAGGCCGGCCGCGCCTGGTGGGCCGAGCACGGCACCGTCTGAGCCGGCGGGGCTCAGCGCGGGTCGAGCGCGCGGCCCTCGAAGTACGTCGAGAGCACGATCGTGGTCCGGGTGGAGACCTGTCCCTCGCCCCGGATCCGGCCGAGCAGGTCCTCGAGGTCGGCCGGCGTGGGCACCCGCACCTGGAGGATGTAGGACTCCTCCCCTGCGACTGACCAGCAGCTCTCGATCTCCGGGAAGCCCGCGAGCCGCTCGGGGTAGTCGTCGGGCGCCGAGGGGTCCAGCGGCGTGATCGAGACGAACGCCGCCAGGGGCCGGCCGGCTTTGGCATGGTCCAGGCGCGCGGCGTACCCGGTGATCAGGCCGCGCTCCTCCAGCCGCTTGACGCGCTGGTGGACGGCCGAGGTCGAGAGCCCGGTCGCCTTGCCGAGGTCGGTGTAGGACGTCCGGCCGTCGGCGCTGAGCAGGGCCAGGATCTGCCGGTCGATCTTCTCCACCCTGCGGAGCGTAGAGCATGCGGCCCCCGCTCGGATGCCAGACTGCAGCCATGACGAGCACGCCCCGGCTGATGCTGCTGGACACCGCCAGTCTCTACTTCCGGGCGTTCTTCGGGGTGCCGGACTCGATGCGCGCGCCGGACGGCACGCCGGTCAACGCCGTGCGCGGCCTGCTGGACTTCATCGCCCGCCTGGTCGGCGACTACCGGCCGACCCACCTGGCCTGCTGCTGGGACGACGACTGGCGCCCCCAGTGGCGCGTCGACCTCATCCCGACGTACAAGGCGCATCGGGTGGAGCACGTCACGCCCGGCGACGCCCCCGACGTCGAGGAGGTGCCCGACCCGCTGGAGGTGCAGGTGCCGGTGATCCGCGACGTGCTCGCCGCGCTGGGCATCGCCGTGGTCGGCGCGGAGCACATGGAGGCCGACGACGTCATCGGCACGCTCGCGACGGGCGCCGGCATGCCGGTCGACATCGTCACCGGCGACCGCGATCTCTTCCAGCTCGTCGACGACGCCTCGGGCGTGCGGGTGCTCTACACCGCGCGCGGGGTCGGCCGGCACGAGCGGGTCACCGACGAGGTCGTCGTCGGCAAGTACGCCGTGCTTCCCGGCCAGTACGCCGACTTCGCGACCCTGCGCGGCGACTCCTCCGACGGTCTGCCCGGCGTCTCCGGGGTCGGTGAGAAGACCGCGGCCAGCCTGCTGCTGAAGTACGGCGATCTCACCGGGATCATGGCCGCGGCCCAGGACCCCTCCTCCGACATGGCGCCCGGCCCGCGCGCCAAGATCACCGCCGCGCTCGGCTACCTCGCCGTCGCGCCCGAGGTGGTGGCGGTCCGCCGCGACCTGGATCTGGGCGGCCCCGACCTCACCCTGCCCGCGGCTCCACGTGACCCCGACGCCCTGGCCGCCCTCACCGAGCGCTGGGGCCTGGGCTCCTCGGTCGAGCGCGTGCTGGCGGCGCTGGGGTCTGAGTCCGGCTGAGCCCGGCCCGCCGCGAGTAGGCTCCGTGGGTCGGCCAGAAAGAGCTCTCTTGCCCGCGAGCGAGGAGGACGCATGACCAGCCAGCCCGTCATCGACATCACCGGCCTGACGAAGACGTTCGGACGCACCCGCGCCCTCGACGGCCTCGATCTGCGAGTCGGGCCGGGCGAGGTCCACGGCTACCTGGGGCCCAACGGGTCCGGGAAGTCGACCACCATCCGGGTGCTCCTCGGCATGCTGCGGGCCGACTCCGGCAACGTGCGTCTCTTCGGCGGGGATCCCTGGCGCGAGGCGGCCGCGCTGCACCGCCGGCTGGCCTACGTGCCCGGCGAGGTCAGCCTCTGGCCCAACCTCACCGGCGGCGAGGTGATCGATCTGCTGGCCCGCCTGCGCGGTGGCCTCGACGACCGTCTCCGCGGACAGCTGATCGAGGAGTTCGAGCTCGACCCGACCAAGAAGACCAGGGCCTACTCCAAGGGCAACCGGCAGAAGGTCGCGCTGATCGCGGCGCTCGCCTCCCGGGTCGACCTGCTGGTGCTCGACGAGCCGACCTCCGGCCTCGATCCCCTCAAGGAGACGCTCTTCTCCACCTGGGTCAAGCGATTCGCCGACGACGGCGGGACCGTGCTGCTCTCCAGCCACATCCTGGCCGAGGTAGAGCGCCTCTGCGAGCGGGTCAGCATCCTGCGCAACGGGCGGGTGGTCGAGTCCGGCACGCTGGCCGACCTGCGGCACCTCACCCGGACGTCGGTGCAGGCCGATCTCGCCGAGCGGGCCACCGGCCTGGAGGACCTGCCCGGCCTCCACGATCTCGTCGTGACGGACCACCGGATCAGCTGCCAGGTCGACACCGACCGGATCGGCGCGGTGCTCGACCATCTCGGGCGCTTCGGCATCCGGACGCTGACGAGCCAGCCGCCGACCCTGGAGGAGCTCTTCCTGAGGCACTACGGCGACGAGCTGGCCGAGCAGGAGGCGGCAGGTCGAGAGGACGGCGCGGAGAGCGATCGTGAGGCCGCCTCGTGAGCGGACTCGGCATCCTCACCCGGCACTGCCTGCGCCGTGATCGCTGGGTGATCCTCTGGTTCAGCCTCGGCATGCTGCTGCTCTATCTCGCCCAGGCCGTCTCGATCGACGGTCTCTACGCGACCCAGGCCGAGTTCGACGCGGCCGCGGCGTCGATGGCGCAGAACCCCGCCTTCATCGCGATGGCCGGCCCTGCCCGCGCGCTCAACACCGTCGGGGGGCAGGTCGCCTGGCAGGGCACCGCGTTCGGGGCGATCGTGGCGGGGCTGGTCAGCATGTTGATCGTGGTCCGCCACACCCGGGCCGAGGAGGAGTCCGGCCGTGACGAGCTGATCCGGTCGAGCGTCGTGGACCGGCGCGCGCCGATGACCGCGGCGCTCCTCACCGCCGCCATCGCCAACGTGATCGCCGCGCTCGTGAACTCCGGCAGTCTCATCGCCTACGGCCTCGAGGTTCCCGGCTCCCTGATCATGGGCATCGGCGCCGCCCTGTGCGGCTGGCTCTTCGCCGCCGTCGCGCTGGTCGCCGCGCAGCTCACGGCCAGCACCCGGGCGGCGTACGGCATCACCGGCGCGGTGATCGGGCTCTCCTACGCCCTCCGCGCGATCGGCGACCTCGGCGAGAACGGCCTCTCCTGGCTCTCCCCGATCGGCTGGTACCAGGCGATGCACGGCTTCTCCGGCGACCGCTGGTGGCCGGCGCTGCTCCTCCTGGCGGGCGCGGGCCTCGTCGCCGCGGTCGCCTATGCGGTGTTCGACCGCCGCGATGTCGGAGCCGGGGTCCTGGCGACGCGTCCCGGCCCCGCCCGGGCGTCCCGGGGCCTCGGCTCCGGCCTCGGGCTCGCCTGGCGGCTGCAGCGCGGCGCGCTGGTGGGCTGGTGCGTGGGCATGGCGCTCGGCGGGCTCGGCTACGGCTCGATCGGGGACGAGGTGTCGTTGTTCGGGGACTCCGAGCTGACCGACGTCTTCATCCCGGATCCCGATGCCATGGTCGACTCGTTCTACGCCTTCTCCGCCGTGCTGCTGGGACTCATCGCCTCGGCGTTCGCCGTCTCCTCCGCGCTGCGTCCCCGCACCGAGGAAGACGAGGGCCGCCTGGAGCCGCTGGTCGCCACGGCCCTCCCCCGACGGGCCTGGCTGGCCGGCCACCTCCTCGTCACGCTGCTGGGCACCGCCGCCGTGGTGGCGGTCGCGGGGCTCGGACTGGGGATCGGGTTCGCCCTCACCACGGGCGAGCACGACGCCGTCTGGCGGTACGCCGGCGCGGTGCTCGCCGTGCTGCCCGGCGTCCTGGTGCTCGGCGCGATCGGCCGGCTGCTGCACGGCTGGGCGCCGGCCTGGGCGTCCTTCGCCTGGCTGGGCGTGGCCTTCTCGTTCTTCGTGACCCTCTTCGGCGACCTGCTGCGCATCCCGGACTGGATCCAGGACGTCTCGCCGTTCCGTCACCTCGCCCTCGTCCCCGCGGAGCCGATGGACTGGGGAGCGTTCGCCGGCGTGCTGACGGTCGCGGTCGTGCTCAGCGCCACCGGGATGCTCGGCTTCCTCCGGCGCGACCTCAGGGGCTGAGCAGGGCCTCGACATGGCCGAGCTGGCGCTGGGCGAGCCGCAGGTGCGGGGCGACGCTGGGGTGGCGGAACTTGCCGGCCAGGGCGCCCTCGCCCGGGGCCACCCGCGCCAGCGCCCACTCGGCCCGGGAGAACGCGGTGTAGACGGCCATCACCCGGGCCGCCTGGCCGACCGGCGCCGGGTCGGCCTCGCGGACCTCGGCCAGGCCGTCGAGGTACGCCGCCAGCAGCACGCCGAAGTCCTCGCGCGCCGAGAGCGACAGGTAGCCCAGGTCCAGCCCCAGCGGCCCGCGGCCGAAGCCCTGCCAGTCGACCGCGACGGCGCTGTCCTCGCGCACGGCGAGGAAGTTCTGCGGCGCGGCGTCGCCGTGCACCCGTCCGGCCGGTGCGGTCGCGCAGAGGTCGAGCCAGTGGCCGCGTCGCTGCCACAGCACCGCGGCCACGTCGGCCAGCGGGGTGCGGGCGAGCGTGGGCCACCCGTCGCGCCGCTCGGCGTACGCCAGCCGGTCGCCGAGCAGCCGGCGGGCGAGCCAGGGCCGCTCCTCGGGCTCTCGTCCCGCGAACCGGCCGAGGCAGCGGGCCACGAAGAGGGCCGGCAGCGGGCCGCTCGACTCCACCTCGCGCGTCCAGATCGTGACGCCCTCGTCGTCCTCCTCGACCCGCAGCACCTCCGCCGGGCAGAGGCCCGGTCCGAGCAGCACGGACGGATCCAGGGCCACGTCGGCCTCGCGCCGCCAGTACGTCGCGTGCGAGGGATCCGACAGCCCCGCGTCGTCGCCGGGGTGCGGCGCCTGCAGCCGCTTCACCACGGCCGGTCCGCTGGAGGCCTCGGCACGCCAGACGCCGACCGTGGCGGCGCCGGCTCCCGAGGGCAGCCGGCTCCAGGAGGGCTCGGGTTGCCACATCGCTCTCTCCTGAGCTCTTCTCCTGGATGACCCCGACAGCGTCAGGCGTCGACGTTGACGACGCTCATCCTGACAGAGCCCGCGTCGAGGATCGCGTGCTCGAGCACATGACGCCGTGGGTCGCCGGCGTCCAGGAACCAGCCGCGGACCCGCTCCTCCAGGCCCTCCGGCCCGGCGAGAGCGGCCCGCACGGCCTCGCGGTCGCCGCCCACGACGAGCAGCGGCGCGTCGCCCAGCAGCTCCCGGGCGTGGCCGGCCGCGGCGTCGTACGCCGCCTTGGCCTGGTTGTCGCGGCGGCGGGCGAAGCGCTGCTGGCTCTGGCCGCCGGCCTTGGTCCGTCCCTGCACGTGCCGCTTGCCGACCTTGCTGGCCACCAGCCGGTCGCCGTGCAGCCGGCCGACCGCGAAGCCGCCCTTGCGGACCAGCAGGACGCCCCAGTCGCCGGGCGGCACGCACTCGGCGGCGAACGCGGCGAGGTCGGCCGGTCCGGCGTACTCACGGCCGAAGGGCAGCTCGGCGGCGAACGTGGAGCCGTCCGCGGCCCGTCCCCCCAGCCGGCCTTCGCCCGCGTCGAGCGTGGTCTCGCCGTGCCGGCCCGCGAAGTTCTCCACCCAGCGCGGAAGGCGCGCGGGCGGCACCAGGACGGTGGTCACCGCTCAGACGTTGAAGCCGAGTGCCCGCAGCTGGTCGCGGCCGTCGTCGGTGATCTTGTCCGGGCCCCACGGCGGCATCCAGACCCAGTTGATGGTGACGTCGCCGACGAGGCCCTCCAGGGCGGTGTTGGTCTGGTCCTCGATGACGTCGGTGAGCGGGCAGGCCGCGGAGGTCAGCGTCATGTCGAGCACGCAGTTGGCGGACTCGTCGAGGTGGACGTCGTAGACCAGGCCGAGGTCGACGACGTTGATGCCCAGCTCGGGGTCGACGACGTCCTTCATCGCCTCGGTGACGTCCTCGACGGTCGTCGTGCCGCCGCCGGTGAGCGGGACGTCGGGCAGGTCGCTGTGGTCGGGTGTGCTCACGGTGTCTCCTCGATCGCGGTGTCGTCGGCGGCGCCGGCCGGTGCGGTCTCCAGCGCGGCGGTCTGCAGGGCAGCGTCCTTGAAGGCCATCCAGGACAGCAGCGCGCACTTGACCCGGGCCGGGAACTTGGCGACCCCGGCGAAGGCGATGCCGTCCTCGAGGACCTCCTCGTCCGGGACGACCGTGCCCTTGCCCTGCATCAGCTCCAGGAAGGCGGCGTGGGTCGACATCGCCTCCTCCAGCGGGTGCCCGATGACCAGGTCGGCCATCACCGAGGCCGCGGCCTGGCTGATCGAGCACCCCTCGGCGTCGTACGAGACGTCCTCGACGACCCCGTGGCCGAGCCGCACCCGCAGGGTGATCTCGTCACCGCAGGTCGGGTTGACGTGGTGCACCTCGGCACCGAAGGGCTCCCGCAGCCCCGCGTGGTGCGGGTGGCGGTAGTGATCCAGGATGATCTCCTGGTAGAGCGCGTCGAGATCCATGACTGGTGAACGTCACCCGACCTTGAAGTAGTTCTTGGTGTGCTCCAGCCCGTCGATCAGCGCGTCGATCTCGGTCGGCGTCGTGTAGAGGTACGACGAGGCACGCGTCGAGCTCTGCACGCCGAAGCGCTGGTGGGCCGGCTTGGCGCAGTGGTGCCCGGCGCGCACGGCGATGCCGCGGCTGTCCAGGAGCTGGGCCACGTCGTGGGGGTGCACGCCGGCCAGCTCGAAGCTGACCGCTCCCCCGCGCTCGGCGGCGTCCAGCGGGCCGAGCACGCTGACCCCGGAGACCGAGGCGAGCCCTTCGAGCAGGTAGCCGGTGAGCGCACGCTCGTGGGCGTGGATGGCGTCCAGGCCGATCTCGGAGATGTAGTCCACCGCGGCGCCCAGGCCGATCGCCTCGGCGATGGGCGGGGTGCCCGCCTCGAACTTGTGCGGGATCGGCGCCCAGGTCGACCTCTCCATGGACACGGTCGCGATCATCTCGCCGCCGCCGAGGAAGGGCGGCAGCGCGTCGAGCGCCTCGGTGCGGCCCCAGAGCACGCCGATGCCGGTCGGGCCGGTGACCTTGTGGCCGGTGAAGGCCAGGAAGTCGGGCCGCTCGGCGGGGTCCATCGCCTGCAGGTCGATCGGCAGCTGCGGCGCGGCCTGGGAGGCGTCGATCACCACGACCGCGCCGACCTCGTGGGCGCGGCGGGCGATCTCGGCGACCGGGTTGATCGTCCCGAGCATGTTGGAGACCCAGGTCAGCGCGACCACCTTGGTGCCGGGCGCCAGCAGCTCGTCGATGTTCGAGAGGTCGAGGTGGCCGTCGTCGGTGAGCCCGAACCAGCGCAGCTCGGCGCCGGCGCGCTCCGTGGCCAGCTGCCACGGCACGATGTTGGAGTGGTGCTCCATCTCGGTGATCACCACGCGGTCGCCGGGGCCCAGCGGGAAGCTGCGGGCCACCAGGTTGAGCGCCTCGGAGGCGTTCTTGGTGAAGATCACCTCGTCGCGCGAGGGCGCGCCGAGGAACCGCGCGACCTTGTCCCGGGCGCCCTCGAAGGCCTCGGTCGCCTCCGCGCCGAGCTGGTGCATGGCCCGGGCGATGTTGGCGTTGTGATGCTCCAGGTGGTCGACCATCGTGTCGATGACCACCTGGGGCTTCTGCGAGGTGTTGGCGCTGTCGAGGTAGACCAGCGGCTGCCCGCCCGCGAGCGTGCGCTCGAGGATCGGGAAGTCCGCGCGGATCACCTCCAGGCCGGGCAGCAGCCCGGCCAGCGTCGAGGGCGTCGAGAGGGTGGTCATCAGACCGCGGCCGTCAGGTACTTCTCGTAGCCGCTGGCCTCCAGCTCGTCGGCCAGCTCGGGGCCGCCCTGCTCGGCGACCCGGCCGTCGACGAAGACATGCACGAAGTCCGGCTTGATGTAGCGCAGGATGCGCGTGTAGTGGGTGATCAGCAGGACGCCCTTGTCGCCGGCCCCCTTGAAGCGGTTGACGCCCTCGGAGACGATCTTCAGCGCGTCGATGTCCAGGCCGGAGTCGGTCTCGTCGAGGATCGCGACCTTGGGGTCGAGCAGCTCGAGCTGGGCGATCTCGTGGCGCTTCTTCTCACCGCCGGAGAAGCCCTCGTTGACCGAGCGCTGGGAGAACGTCGGGTCCAGGTTGAGGTTGCCCAGCGCGGTGTTGACGTCCTTGACCCAGGTGCGCAGCTTGGGCGCCTCGCCGTCGATCGCCGTCTTGGCCGTGCGCAGGAAGTTCGCCACCGAGACGCCGGGCACCTCGACGGGGTACTGCATCGCCAGGAAGAGGCCGGCGCGCGCCCGCTCGTCGACGCTCATCGCCAGGACGTCCTCGCCGTCCAGGGTCACCGAGCCGCCGGTGACGGTGTACTTCGGGTGGCCGGCGATGGAGTACGCCAGCGTGGACTTGCCCGAGCCGTTGGGCCCCATGATCGCGTGCGTCTCGCCGTCGCGGATGGTCAGCGTGACCCCCTTGAGGATCTCCTTGGCACCGTCCTCGGTGTCGACCGAGACGTGCAGGTCCTTGATCTCCAGCGTGCTCATGTGGGGGTGACTCCGTTCAGAGTGGTGGTGGTGTCGACGTAGATGTCGTCGCCCCGCACTTCCAGGGGGAAGGTGGCGACGGGCTCGGTGGCCGGCGGACCGATCGGCTTGCCGGTGCGCAGGTCGAAGCGGGAGCCGTGCAGCCAGCACTCGACCGTGCAGTCGGAGACCTCCCCCTCGCTGAGCGGGATGGCCTGATGGGAGCAGAGGTCCTGGAGGGCGAAGAACTCCTCGCCGTCCTCGCCCTCGTGGCGGGCGACCGCGACGGCGTACTCGCCGACGGTGACCCCGAGGGCCTCGTCGCCGGGCACGTCCGCGACCGCGCAGGCACGCTCCCAGGTCATGCGAGCTCCTTGAGGACGTTCTTGGCCAGCTCGGCCTCGACCGTCTTGAGCAGCTGCTCCTCGACCGAGGGGATGCCCACCCGGCGGATCAGGTCGTTGAAGAAGCCGTGCACGACCAGGCGCTGGGCCTCCTTCTCCGAGACGCCGCGCGAGCGCAGGTAGAACAGCTGCTCGTCGTCGAACCGGGCGGTCGCCGACGCGTGGCCCGCGCCCTCGATCTCGCCGGTCTCGATCTCCAGGTTGGGCACGGAGTCGGCCTGGCAGCCGTCGGTGAGCACCAGGTTGCGGTTCTCCTCGTAGGTCTCGATGCCCTCGGCGACCTTGCGGATGAGCACGTTGCCGATCCACACGGTGTGCGCGCCCTGGCCCTGCAGCGCGCCCTTGTAGAGCACGTGGCTCTTGGTGCGCGGGGCGTTGTGGTCGGCGAAGAGCCGGTGCTCCAGGTGCTGGCCGGCGTCGGCGAAGTAGAGGCCGAGCAGCTCGGCCTCGCCGCCGGGCCCGTCGTACTCGACGTTGGCGTGCATCCGCACCAGGTCGCCGCCGAAGCTGATCGAGGCGTGCCGCACCGAGGCGTCCCGGCCGACCCGGATCGCGTCGCGACCCAGGTGGACCGCGTCGTCGTCCCAGTCCTGCAGGGTCAGGATGCTCACCTGGGCGCCGTCGCCGACCGCGAAGGTCGTCGTGGCGCTGTAGCGCGCCGAGCCGGTGTGCACCAGCACGATCGTCGCCTTGGCATGGGCGCCCACCCGGAAGAGCAGGTGCCCCCAGACCAGGTCGTCGGCCGAGGTGCCGGTCAGGCGGATCACGATCGGCTCGTCGCTGGAGAGCTCCGCGGGCACGTCGACCAGGGTCGCTCCCCCGGCGTTGGCGACCGCGAGGGCCGAGGGCCGCTCGTTGGGGGCCACCTCGCCCAGCTCGCGGGCCTGCTCGGCGGTGATCGTGGATACGGCCACGCCCTCGGGGACCGTGGTCTCCCACTTCAGGCACTCCGAGGAGGCCTCGCCGTCGAGGATGCCGCGCAGCCGCTTGAGCGGTGTGAAGCGCCACACCTCCTCGCGACCGGTCGGGACCGGGTGGTCGGCCAGGTCGTAGGAGCCCGGCGGGTTGAGGTGGCTCTCGATGGGGCCGGAGTCCTGCGCTCGCTCCTGTTCGAGGGCGGAGCGGACGCTGTCCAGCGTGGGGTCGACAGTGGTGGTCATCCGACCGCGCCCTCCATCTGCAGCTCGATCAGCCGGTTCAGCTCGAGGGCGTACTCCATCGGCAGCTCCTTGGCGATCGGCTCGACGAAGCCGCGCACGATCATCGCCATCGCCTCGTCCTCGGCCATGCCGCGCGACATCAGGTAGAAGAGCTGGTCGTCGGAGACCTTGGAGACGCTCGCCTCGTGTCCCATCGACACGTCGTCCTCGCGGATGTCGACGTACGGGTAGGTGTCCGAGCGGCTGATCTGGTCGACCAGCAGCGCGTCGCAGAGCACGTTGGACTTCGAGCCGTGCGCGCCCTCGTTGACCTGGATCAGGCCGCGGTACGACGTACGGCCACCGCCTCGGGCCACCGACTTGGACAGGATGCTCGATGACGTGTGCGGAGCGGCGTGCACCATCTTGGCGCCGGCGTCCTGGTGCTGCCCCTCGCCCGCGAAGGCGATCGAGAGGGTCTCGCCCTTGGCGTGCTCGCCCATCAGGTAGACCGCGGGGTACTTCATGGTGATCTTGGAGCCGATGTTGCCGTCGACCCACTCCATGGTCGCTCCGGCCTCGCAGACCGCCCGCTTGGTCACCAGGTTGTAGACGTTGTTCGACCAGTTCTGGATGGTCGTGTAGCGGCAGCGCCCGCCCTTCTTGACGATGATCTCCACGACCGCGGAGTGCAGCGAGTCGCTGGAGTAGATCGGCGCGGTGCAGCCCTCGACGTAGTGCACGTAGGCGTCCTCGTCGACGATGATCAGCGTCCGCTCGAACTGGCCCATGTTCT
>JBIQLB010000005.1:0-147660 GCA_044464665.1 Nocardioides sp. | reverse complement strand
CCGCCGAGCGCGAGCAGACCTTCGGCGCCATGGTCGAGATCGCCCTCGCCGCCGCGCTTAGTCGAGCGTGAGCAGCTCCTCGAGGGCCGGGCGGTCGAGGAGCTCGGGCTCGACGAGATCGCCGGAGCGGACGTAGCAGAAGGCGGCGCGGACCTGGGACGGGTCGACGCCCTGGAGCTCGGCCCAGGCGAGGCGGTAGATCGCGAGCTGGAGCGGGTCGGCGGTCTGGGCGCGGCTGGTCTTCCAGTCCACGACCAGCCAGCGGCCGTCGCCCTCGGCGTACACGGCGTCGATCCGGCCGCGGACGACCTGGCCGGAGAGGACGAGGGCGAAGGGCGCCTCCACGGCGTACGGCGCGCGCTCGGCGAACGGGCCGGCCTCGAAGCGGGCGATCACCTCGGCGAGGTCCTGGTCGTCCTCGATCCCGGAGTCGGCGCGGCCGGGCAGGTCGTCGGGATCGAGCATCTGCTGCTGACCGAACCGCGCCTCGACCCAGGCATGGAACCGGGTGCCGAAGGCCGCCTGCGGCGCCGGGGGCCGCGGCATCGGGCGGGCCAGGTCGGCGAGGAACTCCTCGGGGTCCTCCCGCAGTCTGACCAGCGCGGTCGCCGAGAGGCTGCCGGGCAGGTGGACGTCGATGACGCCGGTCGTGTCGGCGCGTGCCTCCGCAACCAGCCGGTCCAGCTCGGCGTCCCACTCCGCGACGAGCGCGGCCTCCGCGAGGTCGAGGTCGTCGTCGGGATCGGGAGCCGAGCCGCGCGACGCCATCGCCTCCCGCACCACGGCGGCCGCGGCGACGCGCAGCTCCGCCTCCCGGGTCGGCCCGGCCGGCGGCCAGGCCGCGACCATCCCCTCGGCCGCGAACGGGTTGGGCGTCTTGGGCGGCGGCCGGTCCAGCCACTGCGCCGGCTCCAGACCCCAGTCGCGCAGGCAGTCGCGCACGGTGGCCTGGAACGGCGAGGGGCCGAAGGGCGTGGGCCGCGAGCCCCAGACGTAGGAGGAGACGTGCAGCTCGTGCCGGGCACGGGTGAAGGCGACGTACCCCAGCCGCAGCTCCTCGGACGCGTCCAGCGCCTTGGACGAGGCCCGGAACTCGTCCAGGCCCGCCTTGTCGTAGCCGCGCAGGACCGCCAGGTCGCGGGCGTCTCCGCGCAGCGGGTTGGGCAGCACCGAGGGGCTGCTGGTCCACAGCGTGCGCGAGGTGGTCGTCGGGAAGCGTCCCTCCCCCACGCCGACCAGGAAGACCGCGTCCCACTCCAGGCCCTTGGCCCGGTGGACGGTGAGCAGCTTGACCGAGTCGGCCTCGGTGGGCGTGGCGACGTCCAGGCCGGTGCCGAGCTCGTCCTCGGCGGTCAGATAGGCGACCAGAGCCGGCAGGGTCACGTCGCCGTCGACGGCCTGGAACTCGGCGACGGCCTTGACGAAGAGGTCGAGGTTGTCGCGCCGGGCCGGCGCCGCGTCGCTGACCGCCGACGCCAGCTCGACGTCGACACCGCAGACGTCGATGATCCGCCGCACCAGGTCGAGCAGCGGCTCGCCGACATGCCCCCGGAGCTGACGCAACTCGGCGGAGAGCAGGGCGAACCGCTCCCGCGCCTCGGTGGAGTACGGCCCGTCGCCGGGGTCGTCGAGGGCATCGCATAGCGCCGCGATCTCGGTCGGATCGCTGCCCTCGACCGCGCGCGCCAGCTCCTCGGTGACATCGGCGGGCCGCTCCCGATCGGCGGCCCCACGCAGGACCGCCGCCCGGCGCCCGAGCAGAGCGAGGTCGCGCGGGCCGATGGCCCATCGAGGACCGGTGAGCAGGGTCAGCAGCGCGTCGTTGGCGGTCACGTCGTGCAGCAGGCGCAGGGTCGCGACCACCTCGGCCACCTCGGGCAGGCGCAGCAGCCCGTTGAGGCCGACGATCTCGACCGGGATGTCGGCACGGCTGAGGGTGTCGAAGACGTCGGCGGCATGGGCGTTGTCGCGGACCAGCACGCCGATCTCGCCCCAGGCGATGCCACGCTCGTCGTGGCAGGCCCGGACCTCGCCGGCCAACCAGGCCAGCTCGCCGCCGGTGTGCTCGTGGACGATGGCGCTCACCGTGCCGTCGTCGGCGTCCGGCTTGGGCTCCAGCGGCCGCACGCCCGGCGTGGCGGCGTACAGCGGAGCGGCCAGGGCGTTGGCGACCTCCAGGATCCGCCGGTCGGATCGCCGGTTGACGGTCAGGGGGTACGTCGGCACGTCGGGCGAGCCGTCGGCACGCGGGAAGTCGGCCCCGAAGTGGACGATGTTGGAGACCGACGCGCCGCGCCAGCCGTAGATCGCCTGGTTCGGATCGCCGACCGCCGTCACCGGGTGTCCCCGCCCCGACGAGGGGTCGTCGCCGGAGAAGAGCAGGCCGAGCATGCGCGCCTGGGCGACCGAGGTGTCCTGGTACTCGTCGAGGAGCACGACGGCGTACTTCTCCCGCTCCAGCCGAGAGACGTCGGGCTGCTCGGTCGCCAACCGCGCACCCAGGGCGATCTGGTCGGAGAAGTCCATCAGCCCGTGGCGGCGCTTGGCCTCCCGGTAGTCCGCGACCAGGCCGAGCAGCTCGGCGCGCCGATCGATGGCCGAGATCGCCTTGGCACAGGCGTCGACCCAGGTCTTGCGGCCCTTGCCGGCCTGCTCCTCGACCACGGCCGCGACGAACCGCTCGCGCTCGGCGGTGTCGAGGGTCCGCACGTCGTCGTCGACGACCAGGTGCTCGCTCATCGCGCTGTCGAGGGAGAGGACGTACTGGATCACCGTCTCGGGATGGTCGCTGAGCTGCTCGATCTCGCCGTGGTGACGGGCGACCACGCGCGCCGCGAGCTGGTAGCGGGAGGCATCGGCGAGCACTCGCGTGTCCGGCTCGTGGCCGATCCGCAGGCCGTGCTCGGTGAGGAGTGCGGACGCGTAGGCGTTGTACGTCGACACGGTCGGCTCCAGCGCGTCGACGTCTGCCAGCGCGCCGATGGTCAGCAGCGCGCCGCGGATGCGCTGACGCAGCTCGGCGGCGGCCTTGGTGGTGAAGGTGAGGCCGAGCACCTGACCGGGCTCGAGCTGCCCGGTGGCGACGAGATAGACGACCCGGGCCGCCATCAGCGAGGTCTTGCCCGAGCCGGCGCCGGCGATGACCACGGCAGGCTCCAGCGGCGCCGAGATCGCCGCCCACTGCTGGTCGCTGACCACGAAGTCGGTGCGCATCAGGCGCTGCAGGTCACGGGGGTCGCGGAGGGTCGTCATCGGTCGAACACCGTCCCCGAGCCCTTGACCGGGCAGATCACCGTGAAGGCGCAGGTCCGGCAGTGGTCGCCGGCCGTGGCCACCAGCCGCTCGGTGCGCAGCATCCGGGCGACCTCGACCAGCCGCTCGCCCATCTCGGCGCAGCCGGGAGCGTCCGCCTCCTGACGCTGCACCTTCGCCTCGGCTCCGGCATCGCGCAGCTGTACCAGCTCGGCGCCACTGCAGGGGGCGTCGCCGGCGATCTCGGCGAAGGCGCCGTGCGCGGCGGCGTACTGATAGAGGCCGAGCTGCAGGTGGCCGGCGACCTGCGGCCCGCTCGGTGCGTACTTGCCGGTCTTGAGGTCGACGATCACCAGACCGCCGTCACCGTCCACCTCGACGCGGTCGGCGAAGCCGCGCAGCTCGACCAGCTCACCGTCGGCGAGCTCCACCCGCGTGCTGAAGCGCCGCTCGGTGGCGAGCAGGCGCCGGCCGCGGTCGGCGAGGTGCCAGCGCAGGAACCGGCCGAGCGCCTCGACGAGCGCGCGGTGCTCGCGCCCCTTGGCCCACGGGGTGCGGAAGGCGATCTGGTCCCAGACCGCGTCGACCAGCCCGACGATCTCACCCAGGTCGTCGGGATCGGCCTCCAGCTCACCGCGCGCGACGCGATCGGCCAGGGCGTGCACCACCAGGCCGACTCCCTGGGAGCTCGTCGTCTCGGTGGCTCCGCCGGCCTCGCGCTCCAGGAACCACCGCGCCCCGCAGAGGTCGATCTCCTGCAGGTCGCTCGCCGAGATCGGGAGCGCCTCCTGCGGCCGCAGCGCCTGCTCGGAGTACGACGCCGCACGAGTGCCCCACCACGTCGCCGGATCGGCGGCCGGCACCAGGGCTCGTCCCGACGGCGTGGTCTCGGCCGCGAGCCGGGCCAGCCTGCTCGCCGCCGCCTGCCGCAGCGGCTCGGAGGTGGCGGGGTCGGCGACGGTGCGCCGCAGCTCGGCCACCAGGCCGGCCAGCGAGAGCGGGCGGGACGGCCGGCCGGAGCGGTGCACCACGTCGACGCCGAGCTCGGCCAGGAACCGCGACGGCTGCTCGCCGTCATCCTCGGGTGAGGCGACGGCGGTGACCACCAGGCGGCGCCGGGCACGGGTGCACGCGACGTAGAAGAGCCGTCGCTCCTCGGCCAGCATCTCGACGGCGGAGACCGGCGGCAGCAGCCCGTCGGTGGAGAGCCGGTCGGCGTCGAGCAGGCTGAACCGGCGGCGCAGGTCGGGCCAGGTCTCTTCCTGGGCATGGGCGACCACGACGAGGTCCCACTCCAGGCCCTTGGCGCGGTGGGCGGTCAGCAGCCGGACCGACTCGCCGCGGACCCCGCGCTCGGCGAGGGTGTCCGCCGGGAGCTCCTGGGCGGCCAGCAGGTCCAGGAACTCCCGGACGCTGCGGTGCCCCTGCTGCTCCTCGGCCCGCGCCGCCGCCTCGAAGAGCGCGACCACGGCGTCCAGGTCACGATGGGCCAGCCTCGCCGCGGAGCCGCCCAGACCGATCGAGCGGCGCAGCCGCTCGGGCCAGCGGGTGCCCGACCACAGCTGCCACAGCGACTCCTCGGCGGTGCCTCCGGCCAGGGCCAGCTCGCGGGCGCGGGCCAGCAGGCCGGCCAGCCTGGCCAGCTTGGTCGCCCCGGTCGCGTCGCTCTCCGGGGCTGCCTCCGCGCCGACCAGGACCTCGTGGAGCAGCGTCGCGGAGGGCCGCGGGGCCCGGCCCGCCTCGGCGGCCGCGGCCTTCTCCCGGGCCCTCAGGTCTCGGGCGAGCGCGCGCAGCTCGATGGCGTCGAGCCCGCCCAGCGGCGAGAGCAGCAGGCCCTCGGCGGCATCGGCCGCGTCGGGAGCGCCGACCGCGAAGGAGAGCGCGGTGAGCAGCGGCTGGACCGCGGGCTCGCGCACCAGCGGCAGCTCGTCGGCCGCGACCTCGACGGGAACGCCGGCCCCCGCCAGCGACCGGCGCAGCGCCGGGATGCTGCTCCGCCCGGAGCGGACCAGGACCGCCATCCGCGACCAGCCGATGCCGTCCTCCAGATGCGCCCGGCGGAGCAGATCGGCGAGGTGCTCGGTCTCGGCCCGCGCGGTGTCGTAGGTGCGCACCTCCACCCGTCCCGGGTCGAGACCGGCCACCGGCTCGGGCAGCCGGAACGCCCGGAAGGTCTCCGCGTCGATCGCTCCCGAGAGCCCGATGGCGGAGGCGACCCGGCTCGCCGCGAGCGCGATCCGGGTGCCGAAGCGCCGGGTCGTGCGCAGCGCGACGACCTCGGCCGGCTCGTCCTCCCGGGTGCGGAACTCCGTGGGGAAGTCGAGGATGCCGCGCACTCGCGCGCCGCGGAAGCCGTAGATCGACTGGTCCGGGTCGCCGACCACGACCAGGTTGCCGCCGTCGCCGGCGAGCGCGCGCAGCAGCCGCACCTGGCTCGGGTCGGTGTCTTGGTACTCGTCCACGAAGACCCAGCGATAGCGCGCCCGCAGCTCGTCGCGGTGCAGCTCGGCCTCGAGGACCGCCCGGGTCACCAGGTCGGGGTAGTCGATCGCGGCCTCGGCGTCGAGGACGTCGAGGTACTGCTCCAGGAACCACCCCGCGGCGACCAGCTCGGGGCGGCCCTCGCGCTCCCCCAGCACGCGCAGCGACTCGGCGTCCAGGCCCCGCTCGCGGGCGCGCGCCAGGGCGTTGGCCACCTCGCGCGCGAAGCCCCGGGTGCCGACCGCCGCGCGGAAGCCGTCGGGCCAGCGCACCGACTCCGGGGCGTCGGTCAGCAGCCGCTGCAGCCGGACGTCCTGCTCGGCGGCCGAGAGCAGGCTGAGGCGCCCGGCGTACAGCTCGGGAGGGGCGTAGCGGCGGACCAGTCCGTAGGCGAAGGAGTGGAAGGTCTGCGACGGCATCGCCGTCACGGTGCGCCCGAGCCGGGCCGTCACCCGGTCGCGCAGCTGCTCGGCCGCCTTGCGGCTGAAGGTCAGCGCCAGCACCGAGTCGGGCGCCGCTCCGCGTCGCTCGATCCGGTCGACGACCGCCTCCACCAGGGTGGTCGTCTTGCCGGTGCCGGGTCCGGCCAGCACCAGCAGCGGCCCGCCGCGGTGCTCGACCACGCGCCGCTGGTCCTCGTCGAGGACAGGCGCGGCCACGGCCCCCGAGGGGCGGCGCAGTCGGTACGTCGGGCCGGGCATGGCGCTACCCAATCACCCGCCCCCGACACCGCCCCACCTCACTCCTCCGGAGGGAGCCAGACGGCGGCACGGATGTCCACGGCGCCGCTCGGTCGGAGGGGCGTGCCCTCCTCCAGATAGGCCTGCCGGGCCTCGGGTCCGTGCGAGTCGGGCAGCGATCCGTCGGCCCGGACGACCCGCCACCACGGCACCGGGCCGCCGTACGACGCCATCACCGCGCCCACCTGCCGGGGACCGCCCTGACCGATCGCCTCGGCGATGAGCCCGTACGTCGTGACGCGACCCCAGGGCACCTGCTCGACCAGGCTGAGCACTCGCTCGACGTATTCCTCGTGGTCCAGACGCTGCACCACTACAGGATGGCGACTCCACCCGAGAAGGCGCCACCGGGGACCACGCGCAGGCCGGGAAGGCCGTGGCCGCGCGCGAAGGCGACCTGCGCCGCCAGGCTGCCGACGGCCTGGTGTCCGGACGGCCGCACCGAGGAGATCATCCCGACAGCCCGGCCGGCGTCGTCGAGGACGACCCCACCGCGCTCGCGGCGCGTGCCGGGCAGCGGGGTGAAGATCGTGGCCAGGTCGCCGTCGACGGCGCGGATATCGCCGGCCTTGGGGACGGGCAGCGCCTGGGCGGCGCCACTGCGTCCCAGGCCGAACACGGTGCCGCCGGGCGTGGGCAGGCCGGCGAGGCCCGTAGGACCTCCCCAGTGCGGCACCGTCGCATCGATGGCGCGACGGGCGCCGGAGGGGAGCCGCACCAGCGCGAAGTCGCCGGCGGCACAGGCCGCGGGGTCGGTCACGCCGGCCAGTCGCAGCGACCGGAAGGAGGAGTAGGCCAGCGTGCCGGTGCCGACCTCGCGACCGCGGTCGACGATGCGCACCGCCGTGCCCAGCCGCAGCGAGCGGGCCGAGCACCGGTTCGCCGGCACGGCGCCACGAGCGGCGCACGAGGCGGCATAGCCGAGGTAGAGCCGGCCCCCGTCGCGGAAGACGAATCCGGCCGTGCACGTCCGCCCGGCGGTCACGAGCTGGACGCCGGGGCCGATGCGGTCGACAGCACGCCTCGCCTCGGCCGAGGTGGCGGACCCGAGAGTCACCAGGGCAGTCAGTGCCACGACCAGAGCGAGCAGCGCGGGGGGAAGCCTGCTAGCGATAGGAGCACCACCCTGCCCGGTCGCAGGGTCCCCTGTCAGGACAATGGCGAAGAACGGGTGAGAATCAGTACGCCGGCTGCGAGGGGTCGATCTGGTTGACCCAGGCCACCACTCCGCCACCCACGTGCACCGCGTCGTCGTACCCGGCGCCCTTGACCACCGCGAGGCACTCCGCCGACCGCACGCCGGACTTGCAGTGCAGGACGACCTGCGTGCCCGAGTCGACCGTCGGCAGCTGCTCCAGCGCGTTGCCGTTGAGGAACTCGCCCTTGGGGATGAGCACCGAGCCCGGGATCTGGTTGATCTCGTACTCGTTGGGCTCGCGCACGTCGATGAGGACGAAGTCGCGGGACCCCTCCTCGCGCTCCTTGAGCATGTGCTCGAGCTGGACCACCGAGATGGTGGCGTCGGCCGCGGCGTCGGCGGCCTCCTCGGAGACGGCGCCGCAGAAGGTCTCGTAGTCGATCAGCCCGGTGACGGTGGGGTGGTCGCCGCAGAGCGCGCAGCTCGGGTCCTTGCGGACCTTGAGCTTGCGGTACTCCATCTCCAGGGCGTCGTAGATCATCAGCTTGCCGACCAGCGGATCGCCGATGCCGGTGAGCAGCTTGATCGCCTCGTTGACCTGGATAGAGCCGATGGACGCGCACAGCACGCCCAGCACGCCGCCCTCGGCGCAGGAGGGGACCATGCCCGGCGGAGGCGGCTCGGGGTAGAGGCAGCGGTAGCACGGCGCGTCGTCCACCAGCGTCGGCGCGAAGACGCTGGCCTGCCCGTCGAAGCGGTAGATCGAGCCCCACACGTAGGGGATGCCGAGGAAGTACGCCGCGTCGTTGACCATGTAGCGGGTGGCGAAGTTGTCGGTGCCGTCGACGATGAGGTCGTAGCCGCGGAAGACGTCCATGACGTTGTCGTTGTCGAGCCGGCCCTCGTGGAGCACGACCTCGATCAGCGGGTTGACCTCGGCGATCGACTCCTTGGCCGAGAGCGCCTTGGACTTGCCCACGTCGGACATCCCGTGGATCACCTGACGCTGCAGGTTGGACTCGTCGACCTCGTCGAACTCGGCGATGCCGAGCGTGCCGACGCCGGCCGCGGCCAGGTAGAGCAGCGCCGGGCTGCCCAGGCCGCCGGCGCCGATCACCAGCACCTTGGCGTTCTTCAACCGCTTCTGACCGGTCATGCCGACGTCGGGGATGATCAGGTGCCGGCTGTAGCGGCGGACTTCGTCGACGCTCAGCTCGGCGGCGGGCTCGACCAGGGCTGGCAGGGACACGGCACTCCTCGTGACACGGTTCAAGTGGTTTCGCTCGGTGCAACGCTGCGAACGCGTCCCATGTTCCCCGGCCGCCTCGCGGGAGCCGGGTCGGTCCCGCCATCTGGAATCACGGCCGCGTCGGCGTCGTACGGCTGGTCCTCGACGGGTACGGCGGCCACGACCGCGTTGGACTCGTAGAACGAGCCGTTCCAGTCGTCGCAGGTGACCAGCAGCAGCCGGCCGAAGCGGTCGCGGCGGAAGAGGCTCTCCGCACGCTCGGAGAGCTCGGCCGTGCCGATCACCTCGGTCCAGCGGACCTCGTAGACGATCCAGCCGCGCGCGGTGCGCACCCGCACGCGATCGCCCGGCAGCAGCCGGCCGAGGTGGTCCAGCGCCCCGCCTCCGGTGTGCACGGTGTGCCCGGTGACCACGGCCGTCCCCTTCTCGGCTCCCGCCTCGGTGCCCTCGCGCCACCAGCCGAGCGTCTGCGGATCGGCGGGCGGCAGCAGCACGCCGGACTGGCCGCTGATCGGCACCACGGTCGAGCGGACACCCAGCCGGGCGACGCGGACCTCCAGCGGCGCACCGGCCGCGCCCAGCCGCCGGCCGGCCAGCGGGCCGCGCGGGGGCAGGGGCGAGAGCAGCGAGCCGGGCATCTCCGGCTGCGCGACCGGCGGGTCAGGCGTCACCTGGGGGGCGACCGGCACCGCGCGGGCGAACAGGTCGGGCACGGCGGGCAGCGCCCAGGGCAGCATCGCGCACGCGGCGACGAGGAGGACCGCCAGGACGGTCGTCCTCGTCCGCCGCGTCGTACGTCGGCGAGACACCCGAGACACCGTGACTCTTTCTCGTGATCGGAGCGGATGCCCCGCGCGGCTCAGGTCCGAGCGCGGCGACCGCTCGTCCGGAACAGGCCGAGACCGCCGGCCAGCAGCAGGATCGCACCCGTGCCGACGAGCGCCATGCCCTGCTCGCCGCGCAGATCCTGCTGGGTCACCAGACCCGCGTGGACCACGGTCGGCGTCACGACGACCCCGTGGGAGATGTCGGTGACGGGACCCGGGCCGGCCACCTTGGCACACGGCGACTCCGCGAGGCGGAACGTGTGACCCCAGGTGGTCGTGGCGGCAGGATCGATGGCGAAGCCCGGGAGGGCCGTGGCCACGGTCTGCACGGTGCCGCCGGGAGCCTCGTCACCGGTGACGGTGTAGCGCACGCCGTCCACGTCGACCACGCGCGTCTGCTGGGCCAGCGGCAGCGGCGTGACGACCGAGGCCACGTTGCCGTTGGCGCAGCTGGGCTCGGTGTACGTCGGCGGGGCCGGGACGACGGTGGTGAGGACCGGGTTGTTGCAGTTCAGCTCGGCGGGATCGAACGTGATCGTCCACTGCGTCTGGGCGCCGGCCGTGAAGGCGTAGCCGTTGGCCGGGGTCGCCGTCACGGTGACGGTGGCGCCGGGGGCCGCCGCCGGGTTGACCGACCACGAGACGCCCGGGTCGGCGGTGGTGTGCACCGCCGCGGTGTTGTTGTTGGCGCAGGACGGCTGCGTCGCCGTCGGCGCCGCCGGCGTGGTCTCCGGGACGACGGGCACGCCGCACCCGGCCGGGGTCGGATCGAAGGTCCTGGTCAGCGTGAGTGTCGTCGCGCCGCCGGCGAAGGTGTAGCCGGCGTCGGCGGTGAAGGTGATCGACTTGGAGCCACCGGCCGTGCCGAGGCCGGCGGAGGGGCCGGGGAAGGTGGCGTGGCTCGCGGAGGCGGTCCAGGTGCCGTCCGGCTGCTGGCAGGTGGGCTGGGTGATGTTCAGCGTCGCGGTGGCGAACACCGGCGTGACGGCCGCGCCGCAGAAGGCCGAGGTCACGACGCCGTCCAGCACGTACGACGTGCCGCCAGCGGTGAAGTCGGAGATGTAGTCGCGCTTCGGGTCGCCCGCCTTGTGCTCGACGCCGTTCCAGATGCCCGGCGACTTCCACGTCTGGACGGGGGTGTTGCGGTGCATCAGGTGGCCGGCGTTGATGACCGCCGGAGCGGCGACGTTGATGAAGACGTACGGGTTGCTGTCGGACCCGGTCGCGTGGCAGACGTTGACCTTGACGGCGCCCTGCGCGGGCGAGGCGATCGTCATCATGGCGACGCCGGCCGACATGACCAGGGCGCCGAGCGCGAGAAGGGCGACGGCGGTGCGCCGTACAAGCCCCCGAGAAGTTGTGCTCATGATTGCCATCCCCCCGGCCACGGGCAGGCGCGCTCGCAGCCATCGATGCCGCCGGCTACGCGGCCGGCGCTAATTGTCTGAGTTCCCACCACGGCTCGATTCGAGAGCCGAGACGAGGAAAATCATCCCGCCGCCGAGTCGGGAGCACACACTCTGCGGGGGTCGCGGTCTAGACCGAGCTCCGCGGCCCGCGCGACGCCTCCGTGCCGACGCCTGCGCCGAGCGGGGGGCCGCTGCCCGTACAGTGACGCCGTGAGCACGACCTCGGCCTCGAGCACCACCCCGGGAGACAACCGACCGCGCGGCATCCGGCTGCCCCGGCGCGCCCGGCGCGCCCAGCTGCTGACCGCCGCCCTCGAGGTCTTCGTCGCACAGGGCTACCACGCGGCGGCGATGGACGACATCGCCGACGCGGCCGGGGTCTCCAAGCCGGTGCTCTACCAGCACTTCCCGGGCAAGCTCGAGCTCTACCTCGCGCTGCTGGACAACGCCGCCGACGCGATCATCGACCGGACCCGCGAGGCGCTGGCCTCCACCGAGGACAACAAGCAGCGCGTGGCGGCGGCGATGGGCGCCTTCTACTCCTACGTCGCCGGCGCCGAGGGCGAGTTCCGGCTGGTCTTCGAGTCCGACCTCACCAACGAGCCCGCCGTGCGCGAGCGCATCGACCGGGTCACCACCGAGTGCGCCGGCCTGATCGCCGAGGTGATCGGCGACGACACCGGCCTGCCCGCCGAGGCGTCGCGGCTGCTCGCCGTCGCGCTGGTGGGAATGGGCGAGGTCAGCGCCCGGTTCTGGCTGCAGGGCCGTGAGGACGGCGGCCTGAGCCAGGAGGACGCGGCGGCCCTGGTCGCCGGACTCGCCTGGCGCGGCATCCGGGGCTACCCACGCACCGACGAGACCGCACCGACCGACTAGTCACCCGTCATACGAGGAGGAGCCTCTTCATGGAGGTCAAGATCGGCGTCACCCACGCCGCCCGCGAGCTGACCATCGACAGCGAGCTGGACGCCGCCGGCGTCGAGGAGGCGGTCACCGCGGCACTCGCCTCGGGAGGCGTGCTGACGCTCTCCGACGCCAAGGGCCGCCGGGTCGTCGTACCCGTCGACAAGCTGGCCTACGTCGACGTGACCGCGTCGGTGACCGGGCAGGTCGGCTTCCGCTCCTGACCTCGCGCGCCGGCCTGCGGGTCGTTTCCAAACCTCCCCGGTAGGGGCATGATGCGCGGGGGCGACCCTCGCCCGCCAAGGAGGACGATCCATGGGAACCATCCTGACCGTGCTGATCGGCGGCATCATCATCGGCTTGCTCGGCAAGCTGGTGGCGCCGGGCGACCGCGACAGCATCCCGTTCTGGCTGACGATCATCTGCGGCATCGGCGGCATGCTGATCGGCACCTGGGTCTACGGTGCGATCTGGGACAACGTCGACACCAAGGGCATCGACTGGTGGCGGCACATCTGGCAGGTGGCCGTCGCCGCCGTGCTGGTCATGGTCGCCGCGGGCATCACGGGCCGCAGCAAGCGCTGAGCCTCTCGTAGGAAGCCGGTGCTTCTCGCCCGGGATTCTCGTGCGAGAAGCACCGGCTTCACTGGTTGCCAGTGAAGCCGGCCGCTACGACGCGAGCCCCAGCTCCGCCATCCGCTGCGCGTGGTTCTCCGTCAGCCGCGCGAACATCCGCGAGAGCGCGGCCAGGTCCATCGCGGGGCGGTCGACTCCCCCGGCCAGGAGCGCGGCGAGGGAGTCCCGCTCCGCGACGACCCGCTGCGCCTGGGAGAGCGCCTCGCCCATGAGGCGGCGGCCCCACAGCGCCAGCCGTCCGCCGACCTTCGGGTCGTCCTCGATCGCCTGCCGGATGCGGCCCACGACGAAGTCGGCGTGCCCGGCGTCGGCCAGCGAGGTGACGATCAGGTGGCGGGTGTCGGCGTCGAGGAAGGCGGCCACCTCCCGGTAGAAGTCGGCGGCGAGCCCGTCCCCGACGTACGCCTTGATCAGGCCCTCCAGCCAGTCGCTGGGCGCGGTCTTGCGGTGGAAGGAGTCGAACGGCTTCACGAAGGGGCCCATCGCCTCCATCGGCTCCGAGCCGAGCGCCTCGATCCGGTCCAGCAGCGGCTGGACGTGCCCGAACTGCACCGAGGCCATCCCGGCCAGGGCGAGCTTGTCGGCCAGATCGGGCGCGGCCGTGGCGTCCTCGGCCAGCCGCTCGAACGCCGCGATCTCGCCGTAGGCGACCGCGCCGAGCAGGTCGATGACCGCCGCCCGGTAGCCAGGATCGGCGAACGCGACCGGAATATCGGCCGCTGCGGGCCCGTCGAGTCCCTCGGGTTCGGTCATGTGGGGAGAGTACCGATACCATGGACTCCGGTGGCTGGCCCCTCCCGTGACCTTCGAGCCGACGTGCGGCCGCTCCCACAGACTGCAGTTCCCACACAGAAACGGACAAGTTCCTGACTACCTTCCGAGAGCTCGGGGTGCTCCCCGAGATCGCCGACGCCCTCGAGCGCGTCGGCATCGTGACCCCTTTCGCCATCCAGGAGATGACCCTCTCCGTCGCCCTCATGGGCACCGACCTGATCGGCCAGGCGCGCACCGGCACCGGCAAGACGCTGGCCTTCGGCATCCCGCTCCTGCAGCGCACCGTCGCCACGCACGATCCCGACTACGCCGACCTGGCCGCGCCCGGCAAGCCGCAGGCGCTGGTCGTCGCGCCGACCCGTGAGCTCGCGCTCCAGGTCTCCGGCGACCTCACCCTCGCCGGCGCCGACCGCGGCATCCGCGTCCTGACCGTGTACGGCGGCGTGGCCTACGAGCCCCAGCTGGACACCCTGGCCGACGGCGTCGACGTGGTCGTCGGCACGCCCGGCCGCCTCATCGACCTGATGAACCGCGGCGCCCTGGACATCTCGCACGTCAAGTGCCTGGTCCTCGACGAGGCCGACGAGATGCTCGACCTGGGCTTCCTGCCCGACGTCGAGCGGCTGCTGGCCAAGACGCCGGAGACCCGGCAGACGATGCTGTTCTCGGCGACCATGCCGGCCGCGATCGTCGCGCTGGCGCGCACGCACATGCGCCACCCGATGAACATCCGCGCGGAGTCGTCGTACGAGAACGCCACGGTGCCCGCGACGGCGCAGTTCATCTACCAGGCGCACGACCTGGACAAGCCGGAGATGCTCGGCCGGCTGCTGCAGGCCGAGGGCGCCGACCTGATGATCGTCTTCACCCGCACCAAGCGGCAGGCGCAGCGGGTCGCCGACGACCTGACCGAGCGCGGCTTCAAGTCCGCGCCGCTGCACGGCGACATGGCCCAGGCGGCGCGCGAGAAGGCGCTGACCAAGTTCCGCGACGGCAAGCTGCAGGTCCTCGTCGCCACCGACGTCGCCGCCCGTGGCATCGACGTCAGCGGCGTGACCCACGTGGTCAACTACACCTGTCCCGAGGACGAGAAGACCTACGTGCACCGCATCGGCCGCACCGGTCGCGCCGGCGCCAGCGGCGTCGCGATCACGTTCGTGGACTGGGCCGACCTGCACCGCTGGAAGATGATCAACAAGGCGCTCGACCTGCCGTTCGACGACCCGGCCGAGACCTACTCCAGCTCCGAGCACTTCCTCCACGACCAGGGCATCGTCCCGGGCACCAAGGGCCGGATCGTGCCCGAGGGCAGCGTTGTGGTCGAGCGCAAGCCGCGCAAGGACGACCGTGGGTCGGGCAAGGGCTCCGGCAAGCGCGACGGCAGGGACCGCAACCGGACCCGCTCGGGTGGCTCCTCGGAGAAGGAGAAGCCGGCCGAGGGCGCCGCGAAGTCGGGCTCGCGCAACCGCCGGCGCCGGCGTACCCGGGGCGGCCAGTCCGCGACAGCCGCGGAGTAGCGGCCGACCGACGGAGTGAAGCCCGGACGGAGGCGCCGCCTCTCGCGGGGAGCGGGGTCCCGACGCGGACTTCACTCCGTCGCTGTGCGCTAGCCGGCGGCGTACTCCGCCAGCTCGCCGGCCAGCGCCTCGCCCACTCGGGCGGAGACGCGGGTGCCCTCGGCGGTGTGCTCGACGGAGACCACCTCGCCCTGGTCGTGCAGCCGGCTGACCAGGTCGCCGCGGGCGTAGGGCACCAGCACGTCGACCTCGACCGCGGGGCGCGGCAGATCGGCCTCGATGGCCGCGCGCACCGCGTCGATGCCCTCGCCGGTGCGTGCCGAGCAGACCACCGAGTGCGGCTCGTGCTGGCGCAGCCGGGCGATCACCATCGGGTCGGCCACGTCGGCCTTGTTGATCACCACCAGCTCGGGTATGCCGGCCGCGTCGATCTCGGCGAGCACCTCGCGGACGGCGGAGAGCTGGCCCTCGGGGTCGGGGTGGGAGCCGTCGACGACATGCACGATCAGGTCGGCGTCGGCCACCTCCTCCAGGGTGCTGCGGAAGGCCTCGACCAGCTGGTGGGGCAGGTGCCGGACGAAGCCGACGGTGTCGCTGAGGGTGTAGACGCGGCCGTCGTTGGTCGTCGTACGCCGCGTGGTCGGGTCCAGCGTGGCGAAGAGCGCGTCCTCGACCAGCACGCCCGCGCCGGTGATCCGGTTGAGCAGCGAGGACTTGCCCGCGTTGGTGTAGCCGGCGATCGCCACGCTGGGGATCGCGTTGCGGCGGCGCTCGGAGCGCTTGGTGTCGCGCGTGGTCCGCATGTGGCTCAGCTCGCGGCGCAGCTTGGCGATGCGGTTGTTGATCCGCCGCCGGTCGGTCTCGATCTTGGTCTCACCGGGACCACGGCCACCGATGCCCGCGCCGCCGGCGACCCGGCCGCCGGCCTGGCGGGAGAGGTTGCCACCCCAGCCACGCAGTCGCTGCTTCATGTAGTTGAGCTGGGCCAGCTCGACCTGCGCCTGGCCCTCCTTGGACTTCGCGTGCTGGGCGAAGATGTCGAGGATCAGCGCGGTCCGGTCGACCACCTTGACGCCGATGCGGTCCTCGAGGTTGCGCAGCTGACTGGGGGCCAGCTCGCCGTCGCAGATGACGGTGTCGGCGCCGGTGGCCTGGACGATCTCGCGAACGCCCTCGACCTTGCCTCGGCCGATGTAGGTGGCCGGATCGGGCCGGTCGCGCCGCTGGTAGACGTTGTCGAGCACCTGGGAGCCGGCGGTCTCGGCGAGCAGCGCCAGCTCGGCCATGGAGTTCTCCGCGTCCTCGACCGTGCCCTCGGTCCACACGCCGACGAGCACGACCCGCTCCAGGCGGAGCTGGCGGTACTCGACCTCGGTGATGTCCTCGAGCTCGGTGGACAGGCCGACGACACGGCGCAGCGCATGCCGGGCCGCGAGGTCGAGGTCGCCGGTGGTCTCCTCTGGATCGGGTCCGCTGGGGTCGACGCGGTCCTCCTCCCACTCGTCGGTGGCGGACAGCGCGTCGCTCAGGTCGAAGTCTTCAGGTGCGTTCGTCATACGTCCTCAAGAGTAGGCAGGTCGTCCCGGCGTACGCGAATGGTTTAGAGGTCCCACCGGCAGGTGACGCCTGCTGCGCGACGACGCCCCTACCGGCGGGACCTCTACGCCGACGCCGCCGGGGATCCGGCGGCGTCGGTCGAGAGCTCAGCTCACTTGGGTGGCATCCGGATGCCGCCGTCGACGCGGATGGTCTCGCCGTTCATGTAGCTGTTGGTGACGCACTCGACGACCATCGAGGCGAGCTCGTCGGGGACGCCGAGGCGCTTGGGGAAGAGCACGCTCTGGCCGAGGTGGGCCTTGAACTGCTCGGAGGCCTCGCCCTCGCCGTAGATCGGGGTGTCGATGAGACCCGGAGCCACGGTGTTGACCCGGATGCCGGCAGCGGAGAGGTCGCGGGCGACCGGGAGGGTCATGCCGACCACGCCGCCCTTGGAGGCGGAGTACGACGCCTGGCCGATCTGGCCGTCGAAGGCCGCCACCGAGGCGAGGTTGACGATCGCGCCGCGCTGGCCGTCGGCGTCCGGCTCCTGCCGGCTCATCGCGGTCGCGGCGAGCCGCAGCGCGTCGAAGGTGCCGATCAGGTTGATCGCGATGACCTTCGTGAAGGCCTCCAGGTCGTGGGCGGAGGAGAACTCCCCGTCCCGGCCGATGGTCCGCTGCGCCCAGCCGATGCCGGCGGAGTTGACGAGCACCTTGAGGGGCCCGAGCTCGAGGGCCTTCTCGACGGCCGCCTGGATCTGGTCGGTGTTGGTGACGTCGACGGCCGCGAAGGCGCCGCCGATCTCCTGGGCGAGGGCCTCGCCCTTCTCCGCGTTGAGGTCCGCGACGACGACCTTGGCGCCCTTGGCGGCGAGCTGGCGGGCGACGGCGGCCCCGATGCCGGACGCGCCGCCGGTGACGATTGCACTGACTCCGTTGATGTCCATGGCGGGATCCTAGAGGTCGCCCGGACCGTGTCCGTACGCCGCTCAGAGACTGGTGACGCCCTCGGCGACGAGGACGGCCGGTCCGGTCAGCAGGACCCGGTCCTCGGCGGTGCGGACGATCTGCAGCCGGCCGCCGGGGACGTCGACCGTGTACGGCGTACCGGGCTCGGCCTGGTCCGCGTCGGCAGCCGCGACCGCGACCGCGCAGGCGCCCGTGCCGCACGACCGGGTCTCGCCCGAGCCGCGCTCGTGGACGCGCATCGCGACGTGCTGCTCGCCCCGGCGGACCGCGAACTCCACGTTGACGCCGTCGGGGAAGGCCCGCTCGTCGTGGCCGGGCGCGTCCAGCAGGGGGCCCGCGTCGACGAGGTCGTCGACGAAGGCGACGGCGTGCGGGTTGCCCATGCTCACCTTGCGGGCGGGCCAGGTGCGCTCGCCGACGCTGACCTGGGTCGCGTCGCCGAGCTCGGGGGTGCCCATGTCCACGGTGATCTGGTCGCCGTCGAAGACGATCGTTCGCAGGCCGGCACGGGTCGCGATCGGCAGCGGCTCGCGCGGGTCGACGTCCGCGTGCGTCGCCAGGTAGAGCGCCAGCACCCGGATGCCGTTGCCGCACATCTCGCTGAGAGAGCCGTCGGAGTTGCGGTAGTCCATGAACCAGCGCGCCTCGCCCCGCGCCGCCACCGCCGCCGGGTCGTCGGTCGCGTCGGTGCGGACCACGCGGATCACCCCGTCCCCGCCGATGCCCGCGCGGCGGTCGCACAGCCGGACGACCTGCTCGGGGGTCAGGTCCAGCCGGCCGTTGGCATCGGGGAGCAGCACGAAGTCGTTCTCCGTGCCGTGTCCCTTGACGAAGGCGTAGTCCACGCGGGCGAGTCTAGGGTGCTGGCGTGGAGGGATCCCTGTTGCGTGTGCGCGGGCTGACCAAGCGGTACGGCGAGGTCGCCGTCGTCGAGGCGCTCGACCTGGACGTCGAGCCGGGCCGGGCGGTGGTCCTGGTCGGGCCGAACGGCTCCGGCAAGTCGACGGTGCTGCGCTGCGTGGTCGGCGCCGACGATCCCACCGAGGGCACGGTGGAGCTGGACGGGCGGCCGTTGGACGAGCGCCTGCCCGGCGTACGGGCCTCGATGGCGACGGTCCTCGACGACCTGGACTTCTTCCCGGACCTGAGCGTGGTCGAGCACCTGGACCTCTTCGCCAAGGCGCACCGGGTCGACGACGCCGAGGCGGTGGTCGACGAGGTGCTCCGCGACATCGGGCTGGTCGCCCAGTCCGGGCAGCTGCCCGGCACGCTCTCCAGCGGGCAGCGCCGGCGGCTGGGGCTGGCCAGCGCCTTCGTCAGGCCGTGCCGGCTGCTGGTGCTCGACGAGCCCGAGGCCCGGCTGGACACCGCGGGCGTCCGCTGGCTGGCCGAGCGGCTGATCCGCGAGAAGGCCGCCGGCCTGGGGATCCTGATGGCCAGCCACCATCCCGAGCTGGTCGAGGCGGTCGCCGACGAGGTGGTCGAGATCGGGAGCCGGCCCTGAGCGGGGCCGAGCTCGCCGACCTGCGCAGCGACATCCGGCACTGGCGGCGCGGGCGGGCGACGGCGACGCTCGGCGAGATCGTCCAGGACGTGTACGTCGTCGTCTTCGCCGCCCTGGTCTTCGGCTCGATGCTGATCAGCGTCCTGGTCAACGTCGGCGACGTCCTCACCGATCTCTGCACCGCCTCCGACTGCCGCGAGGCGCGGTCGGTGCTGCCCTGGGCCGTGGGACTGGCGATGGTGGTGGCGGTGCTGGTGATCTGCCGCCTGCTCGGCCCGGTCTTCGTCACGCCCGCCGTCGGGAGCTGGCTGGTGACCACGCCGGTCGACCGGGCCCTGCTGCTGCGACCCCGCCTGGCGATGGCCCTCGGGCTCGCCGCACTCGCGGGCCTACCCGCTGCCGGCGCCGCTCTCCTGGGCGGGTACGACGTCACGGCGTCGATCTGGCTGGCCGCGGTGACCGCTGTCCTCGGCGTCGCCGGAGCGGCCTTCGCGGCGGCGTCCCAGGGCGCTCCCGGCCGCGGGCAGTTCGGCCTCGAGGACAGCCCGAGTGGGCGTCGTACGGCGAACTGCCTGCGGTGGGTGTCCGCCAGGAACGGGACGCGCCCACTGACCTGGCTGCTGGCCGGCCTGCTCTGGATCGTGCTGGCCCTCTTGGCGACCGGGCGAGGACCGCTGCTGACCATGCCGTCCCGGCCGGTCGGGTGGGTGACGCTGGTGGTGGCCGGTCTCGCGGCAACGGGGTCCGCGGTGCTCGCCGCCCGCTCGTTGGGCGGACTGCGGCGCCGCGACGTCTCCCCGGGCGGTCTCCTGGCCCCGAGCCTCTCCGGCGCGCTCGCCGCGCTCGACCTCGCACTGCTCTACGACGTGCTGCTCGCCCACCAGGCGCGCCGGCGGGGCTCGGTCCGGTCACGACGCGGCGGGCCGGCCGGACTGGGCGCGCTGATCTGGGCGGACCTGTCCCGGCTGCGGCGTACGCCGGGAGCGGTCGTCGTCCTCGCCGGCTCGGTGGTGCTGCCCTACGTGGCGGCAACGGCCGGCCTGGGGCGGACGACCGTGCTGGTTGCAGCGCTGATCGGCTTCCTCGCCGGGCTTCCCTTGCTCAGCGGGCTGCGCGTGCTGAGCCGCACGCCGGGCATGTCCCGGAACCTGCCGTGGAGTGGGGCCAGCGCCCGGCGGGCCTCCCTCCTCCTGCCCGGTCTGCTGCTGGCGGCGTACGGCCTGGCCTGTTGGCCGGCGCTGGGCGACGAGCCGCTCGGGACGGGCATCTCCGTCGGCCTGGCGACCGGTCTCGCCGCGCTCGCCTCCGCGGTGCGCTGGGTGACCGGGCGGCCGCCGGACTACGGCCGGCCGCTGGTCTCCACCCCGGCCGGCGGCGTGCCGACCAACCTCTACGGCAGCGCCTTCCGCGGCTTCGACATCCTGCTGCTCACCACCGTCCCGCTGCTGTTGAGCGAGACCGGCACCGGAGTGCTGATCTCCGCCGGCCTCTCCGCCGTCGTCCTGGCCTATCTCACCGGGCGGCCGCTGCAGCAGTAGGCCTGTGGATTGCCGTTTGCGGCACTCCGCGGGATCGCCCACGCTCGGGCCATGTATTCCGACGACCCGATGGGGCACCATGACTGCTATGACCATCACCAACGAGCGACCGCTGAAGCTGCCCCTGAGCCGGCCGCTGACCGTGGCCGATCTCGAGGGTGTGCCCGATGACGGGCACCGCTACGAGCTCATCGACGGGGTGCTGATCGTGACCCCGTCGCCTGCCGACGTCCACCAGGGCATCCTCGGCACGCTGCACGTGCTGCTCAGGATGGCCTGCCCGCCCGACCTCAAGGTGAGGCTGGCGCCGTACGACGTGGAGCTGGCCGAGGACACCGTGCTGCAGCCGGACCTGCTGGTCACCCGTGCCACCGACATCACTCCGCACGGGCTCAAGCGCACGCCGCCGCTGCTTGCGGTCGAGATCCTCTCCCCCAGCACCCGCCGCTTCGACCTGCTGCTCAAGCACAGCCGCTACCAGGACGCGGGCTGCCCGTCGTACTGGGTGATCGACCCCGACGGCCCACGCCTGCTCGCCTGGGAGCTGCGCGACGGCGCCTACGACGAGGTCGCCGATGTGACCGGCGAGGAGACCTGGACCGCCCGGCTGCCCTTCGAGGTCGCTCTCACCCCCGCCGCCCTACTCGACTGAGGATCACTCACGCACCACCTCGTAGCGGACACAGGCGAACTCGCGGTTGCGGGCGAGCTCGGCCAGCTCCAGCTCGACGCGGCGAGGCAGCAGCGGGGCGCCGCCGCCGAGCATGACCGGGGCATACTGCACCCAGACCTCGTCGAGCAGCCCGGCGTCGTGGAACTGCCCGACCAGATCGCCGCCGCCGACCAGCCAGATGTGGCGCTCCCCGGCCGCCTCGGCCAGCTGCCGGTGCACCTCCTCGACCGGCTCCTGGGTGAACCGGACATCGCCCGCCGGCTCGGGGAACTCACGATGGGTGAGCACCCAGCAGGGGATCTCGTAGGGCCATGGGCCGTCGTGGTTGTCGAGCACCCACTGGTACGTCGACGCGCCCATCACCATGGCGCCAACGTCGCCGATGAACCCGTCGTAGCTCATCGGACCCTCGGGATCGATGTCGCGGCTGAGCAGCCAGGACAGCGAGCTGTCCGGGTCGGCGATGAAGCCGTCGAGGCTGGACGCGGTGTAGTACTGGGTCGCCATGTCCTCACCCTGCCACCAGGCGCCGACAGCCGACACCGGACGGATCGGGGGCTTTGTGTCGGACCCCCTGAGCAGGCTGGTCACATGGACGAGCTGCTGATGCTGCACGGTGAGACCCACCACTGCCCCGACTGCGCCACCACGACGATCTTCCTCCCGGTGGAGGGAGTCGCCTGGGTGTGCACGGCCTGCGACGCCGCGATCGTGCTCCCGGGCGGACCACTGCTCGGACTGGCCGCCTGAGGGGGCTCTAGCCGACCGCCGCGACGGCGTCGAGCGCGCGATCGAGGCGGTGCGGGTCGTCGTGGGCCACCCAGACGATCCGCGGGTCCTTGCGGAACCAGCTGTCCTGACGGCGGGCGAAGCGGCGGGTCGCCACCACGGTCCGCTCGCGGGCCTCCTCCTCGGTGATCTCGCCGTCGAGGAAGGCGAGCACCTGGCGGTAGCCGATCGCCCGGTTGGCGGTGAGGCCCTCGCGCAGGCCGCGGCCGGCCAGGCGGCGTACCTCGTCGACGAGGCCGTCGGCCCACATCCGGTCCACCCGGAGCTCGATGCGCCGGTCCAGCGCCTCGCGGTCGATGTCCACGCCGACCTGGACGGTCTCGGCGATCCGGTAGACGTGCTCGGGCAGGTCCGCCTTGAAGCCGCCGGTCAGCGCGATCACCTCCAGCGCCCGGACGATCCGGCGGCTGTTGGAGGGCAGGATCTGGGCCGCCGCCTCCGGGTCGAGGGCGGCCAACCGCTCGTGCATCCGCTCGGCGCCCTCCCGCTCCAGCTCCTCCTCCAGCGCGCCGCGCAGCACCGGGTCGGTGCCGGGGAAGTCGAAGACGTCGAGGATCGCGCGGGTGTAGAGCGCCGAGCCGCCGACGAGGACCGGGACCACCCCGCGTGAGCGGCAGTCGTCGATGACCTCACGCGCCCAGTGCTGGAACTCCGCCACCGACGCGGTCTCGGTCACGTCGAGCCGGTCGAGCAGGTGGTGCGCGATGCCCCGCCGCTCGGCGACCGGCAGCTTCGCCGTACCGACGTCCATGCCGCGGTAGACCTGCATCGCGTCGGTGTTGACCACCTCGCCGCCCAGCCGCTCGGCCAGGTCCAGCGCCAGGTCGCTCTTCCCCGCCGCGGTCGCGCCCACGACGGCGACGATGGGGACTGACGAGGAGGAGGTCACGGCTCTAGTCTGGCAACCATGGGATTCCTCGACGACGCCAAGGACAAGCTCGGTGACCTGGTGGACAGCCAGGGCGAGAAGATCGGCCAGGGCCTGGACAAGGCCGCCGACCTGATCGACGACAAGACCGGCGGGAAGCACACGGACAAGATCGACGCCGGCGCCGACAAGGCCAAGGACGTCCTGGACGGGCTCGACGGCAAGAACGACGACATCGCCTGACGCCTGACGCCGCTCAGCGGCAGGCGGGGGCGTCCGGCAGCGGTGCCGGCACCCCGATGGTCGGCATGCCCAGGGAGACGCCGGCAGGCGGCTCCTGGGTGCGCGCCTCCCAGGCGTCGCCCGAGCGGGTACGCCGGATCGAGCGCACCGGTCCGTCGGCGACCAGGTGGTGCGGCGCGCCGTAGGTGATCTCGACCTCGACCATGTCACCGGGGCGGATCGCCACCGTCTCGCCGGAGGCGTCGACCGGCGTGAAGTGCACCAGCCGGTTGTCCGGAGCGCGACCCGAGAGCCGGTGGGTGGCGGCGTCCTTGCGGCCCTCGCCCTCGGCGACCATCAACTCGACGACCGTGCCCTCGAAGGCGCGGTTCTCGGCCCAGGATATCTCGTTGACCAGCTCGACGAGCCGCTCGTAGCGATCGGTGACGACGGCCGGGTCGATCTGGTCGGGCAGGGTCGCGGCCGGGGTGCCGGGGCGCTTGGAGTACTGGAAGGTGAAGGCCGCGGAGAAGCGCGCCTGCCGGACGACCTCCAACGTCTGCTGGAAGTCCTCCTCGGTCTCGCCGGGGAAGCCGACGATGATGTCGGTGGTGATGGCGGCCCCGGGGATCGCGGCGCGCACCTTGGCGATGATGTCGAGGTAGCGCTCCTGGCGGTAGGAGCGGCGCATGTCCTTGAGCACCTTGTCCGAGCCGGACTGCAGCGGCATGTGCAGCTGCGGCATCACGTTGGGCGTCTCGGCCATCGCGGCGATGACGTCGTCGGTGAACGCCGCCGGGTGCGGCGAGGTGAAGCGGACCCGCTCCAGACCCTCGATGTCGCCGCAGGCGCGCAGCAGCTTGCCGAAGGCCAGCCGGTCGCCGAACTCGACGCCGTAGGTGTTGACGTTCTGGCCGAGCAGGGTGATCTCGCTGACGCCCTCGGCGACCAGCGCCTCGATCTCGGCCAGGATCTCGCCGGGCCGGCGGTCCTTCTCCTTGCCACGCAGCGACGGGACGATGCAGAACGTGCAGGTGTTGTTGCAGCCGACCGAGATCGACACCCACGCGGCGTACGCCGACTCGCGCTTGGTCGGCAGTGTCGAGGGGAAGACCTCGAGCGACTCCAGGATCTCGACCTGGGCCTCCTCGGCCACCCGCGCGCGCTCCAGGAGCACCGGCAGCGAGCCGATGTTGTGGGTGCCGAAGACGACGTCGACCCAGGGCGCCTTGCGGGTGATCTCGCCGCGGTCCTTCTGGGCCAGGCAGCCGCCGACGGCGATCTGCATGCCGGGGCGCTTGGCCTTGACCGGCGCCAGGTGGCCGAGGTTGCCGTACAGCTTGTTGTCGGCGTTCTCCCGCACCGCGCAGGTGTTGAAGACCACCACGTCGGCGTGGTCGCCCTCGGGAGCGGCGACATAGCCCGCGTCCTCCAGCAGCCCGGTGAGCCGCTCGGAATCGTGCACGTTCATTTGACAGCCATACGTCCGCACCTCGTAGGTGCGGGGCTGTTGGGTCTGCTCAGGGGTGGTCTCGGGCGCTGCGGTCATGACCGCACAAGGTTACGCGGCCGAGCCCGCGCGGCTCACACCACTCGCCTCAGTCGGGCTCGGGGTCGGCGGCCCGCCGCATCGTCTCGGCCTCGCTGCGGATCGCCTTGGCGGTGCCGGGATCGAGCAGCGGCTCGGTGTCCGGCTGCTGGAGATCGGTCTCACCGGTGTCGGGGTTGTAGCCGACATCGGCCGCCGTCGTGCCGACCGGCGTCTCCACGTCGACGTCGGCGGCGTCGTGCTCGGCGTACCACTCGTCGATCCGGGCGTCGTCGGCACGGCCGTGGGCGGAGTCGCGCGAGACCGCGGTGGGCTCGGTCGCGAAGGCCTCCCCCGGCGCGCCCGGCGGCTCCTCGCGCTGGGTGGGCACAGGCGGGGCGGGAGCGCTCCGCCACGGGCTCTCGGGCGCCATCGGCGGAGGGCCACCAAGCCGGCGGGCGACGGCGCGAGCGCTGCCGATCGCGAGCCCGACGCCGAAGGAGAGCGCGCTGAGCGGCCCGTTGATCACCGTGCTCGCCGCCCGCTTGCCACGTGCGGTCAGATCCGTGCTCCTCATGACGCTCCTCGTCGGTCGGGGTCGCCTCTTCCTGTGCCCGGCAGCGCGCGGCACAAACCTCCGGCGCTTCCCGGGCCGGTGCTCTCGGCAGTAGCCTGCGCCGGTGAAGCGCCTCTCCCTCCTGGCCGCCGGCGTCCTGGTCGCGGCGACCCTGTCGGCTCCCGCGGCCTCCGCCGACGACGAGCCACCGGTCTCGTTCGCGCTGGCGACGGTCGATGCCGACGCCGACAACTCCCACGTGGGCTACGGCTTCGCCTCGAACACGCCGGCGCTCTTCTATCGCTACGACGGCGCCTTCGCCTTCCGCAACTGGCCGGAGTACGCCCCGGACAACGCGGCCTTCGCCGACACCACCGGGAACCTGCTGGTGCTCCGCGCCGACATCGAGAGCGACACCTTCGAGGCGACGACGTACGACGGCGGAACTCTCGCCACGCTCTCCCATCACTCGACGGCGATCGACACTGCAGACGAATGGCGCGTCACGGGCTTCTACTACGGCCCGGACGACCACATCTACGCGCTGCAGAGTCGTTCCAACCCCTCCGAGCAACTCGACAAGATCGTGGTCAGGATCCTCAAGTACGACCGGTCCCTCACCCTTCTGGGCACCGCCGACGTGGCGGCCGACGAGGTCACCAGCGGTCTCTACGAGCCAGATGCCGCGGGCCTTCCCTCGATGACGCTGGTGGACCACTGGCTGGTGGTGCACACCTCCCGGGAGATGTTCCAGGACGGCGGGGGCCTCCACCACGAGTCCAACGTCACCTATCTGGTCGACACGACCACCATGACGGCTGAGCAGACCGCGACGGCCGTCTACGCCAGCCACTCGATGAACCAGCACATCGCCGTCCGTGGGAACGACGCCGTCTTCGTCGACCACGGCGACGCCTACCCGCGGGCGATCCAGCTGGCGGTGGCTCCGGACTACTTCACCGACCCGCCGGCGTACGACGAGGGCGACACGGAGGTCAGCGAGCTCGTCACGATCCCCGGCGGCGTCGGCGAGAACTTCACTGGCGTCACGATCAACGGCCTCGGGGTCGGCACGGATCGAGCGCTGATCACCGGCGTGGCCGAGCATCGGGGCAGTGACATGGGCGGCGGCTCGGGCGACGACTCGATCGCCGCGGATCTCTACCTCCTGTCCGCCGATCTCGACAGCGGGACGGCCACACGGCAGTGGCTGACCAGCGCCGGCTCGACCTCCTGGGTCGGCCAGCCCACCCTGACACCGCTGGGCGACGGCACCTTCGCGCTGCTCTACTCGGTCAACTCGCTGGACCACGGCTCGGTGTCGATGCACTACCGGCGCGTCGATGAGGACGGCCAGACGCTCACCGAGAAGGTGTGGATCGACCGGGAGCTCGGCGCCACCAGCACGCCGGTCAAGGTCGGCAACCGGCTCTACTGGGTCGGCGCGGGGTGCGCCGCCGGCGAGGTCCCGGCCTTCAGCTCGAACTGCTCAGGCGCCTATGTCTTCGGGCTCGACCTCACCGACCCGGCGGCGCCGGTAGCGCTCGGCCATGCCGTCGCGGGTGGGCCCGGTGACCCGGGCGGCGGCGACCAGGTGCAGGACGACCGCTCCTTCCCTGCCCGCGCCAAGGTGCTCAAGCCCTCCGGCAAGGCGAAGGTCGGCAAGCGGCTGACGGCGGTCGTGTCCGGCTTCCCTTCCGGCACGACCTTCCGCTACCAGTGGTACGTCGGCGGCAAGGCCGTCGTGGGCGCGACCGCGAGCAGCTTCAAGATCAAGAAGAAGGTGACGTACACGAAGCGTGGCAAGACGAAGAAGCTGGCCACGAAGGGCAAGGCGGTGAAGGTCTCGGTCACCGCTCGTCGCTCCGGCTACGTCACCGCGACGTACACCAGCCCCGCGACGAAGGTGAAGCAGAAGAAGTAGGCCCCGGAGCGGCTGCAGGCTCGTGGCCCGAGGCGGCGAGTCGCCGCCGGATGCCGTCCACGAGCCGTCCACAGGCCCCGCCCCTCACCGGTTGTCCACAGATCGCGCGGACCCCCTGGCCGCCGTCCTCCCTCACTGACAGCGTCACCGTGACGGCGACTCTCGCCGTACTGGTTGGCATCAGTCGTCACGACAGGCACACTCGAGGAGTGATCACCGTGGACAGTCAGTGGATCGGCATCGGCAGCCTTGTGCTGGCCGTGCTCCTCTTCCTGTACAGCATCGGGCGGGACATCAAGAAGAGCATTGCCAAGAAGCTTGAAGAGATTGCCAAGAGGTTCGAAGAGGCAGACGCCAAGGCAGCCAAGCGCGACCAGAGCACCCACGAGCTCATCGCTACCAGCATCGGCGCGAGCGAAGCCCGTCTGATCGAGCGCATCGATGCCGTCAAAGAGCACAGCGACAAGCGCATCGACGATCTGCATGCCATCGTCGTCGCGGGATTCGCGCAAGCCAACGCGCAGTTGAGCGTCCTGGAGACCCGCACCTACGAGATCGGCCGCGCCCTCCCACCCCCGGTCGCCACCGAGCCCCACGCGTCCTGAGCCGACGGCGGACCGCGAACCTCTGAGGCACCACCAGGCACGTCGTCGGCCGCAAGGCTGGGAGGACGGCCGGGGCTCAGAGCGGCTGCAGACCGGTGATCACCCAGGAGGGGCCGCGGCGCTTGACCTCCACCCGCAGCTGGGCCGCGGAGACGGAGGCCTCCTTGTCCTTGGCCCGAGTGCTGGACTGGTCGACGAAGACCAGCAGGGTGGCCGAGTCCGTGGTGAGCCGCTGGATGCCGGCTACCTGCACCTGGGAGGTGAGGACCAGCTTCTGGCCGGGGGCGCGCTCCTGGAGGCTGGCGAAGAGGGTGTCGTACTCCTTGCGCGCCTGCCCGGAGAGCAGCTGGTCGGCCGCGGCGCGGGTGGCGTCGGGCTGCTGCCAGTCGTAGCTGAGCACCTGCACGAGCCCCCGCGAGACGACGGCCGTCACGTCGCGCCCGACGCTCTCGGCGATCAGGGCGCGGTTGTCCAGGGCGGGATCGTTGCGCAGGGACAGTGTCCGCACGCCCAGCATCAGCGCGACGCCGATCAGGACGATCGCGATTGCCAGCGCGACGATCTGGACGACGCGGGCGCGACTCGTCGAGGCCGTCATGAGAGCCCCACCGGCACCTGGCCGAGACTCTCCAGCTTCCACGTGCCGTCGACGAGCACCAGGTCGGCGCTGTAGCGGTTGCGCTTCACTGCCGGCTCCTTGCTCGGGTCCTTCTCCGACTCCTTGTCGCTGACCGTCACCTCGACCGCGGCGATCAGCGTCGCGGTGCGGTCGGTGAGCTCGGTCAGGGCGGCCTCCACGACGCGACCGGTGGCGATCTTGCCTGCGAGGCGACGAGCTCACCGATGAGGAGGCGTCGAAGGCCAAGAACGCCACTGGCGCCGCCCTGCTCGCCGTCGGCACGGCGTTCTTCCTGGCCGAGCTGGGCGACAAGACGATGCTGGCCACGATCACGCTCGCGACGACGGAGGGCTGGTTCGGCACCTGGCTGGGCTCCACGCTGGGCATGGTCGCGGCGGACGCGCTCGCCATCGGCATCGGCGCGGTGCTCGGCAAGAAGCTGCCGGAGAAGGCGATCACCATCTTCGCGACGGCGGCGTTCACCGTGTTCGGCCTGATCCTGATCGGGCAGGGGGTGAGCAGCTACCTGTGATGGTGGAGGATGCGGGGATGAGGAAGCGCCCGCGTCTGATCGGCGCCACCGTGGCGACGGCGATCGTGGCCGGCGGGGCGCTCTGGCTACTGCTCCCGCCTCGGCAGACTCACGCGGTGACGGTTCCAGCAGATGACGCGACACCGGAGCAGGTCGTGGCGTCTTACGTCGAGGCGCTGGAGGCGCACGACTGCGGCACCGCGGAGCTGCTGACGACCAGGGCCGCCACCCACCTCGCGACGTCGTGGTGCCAGAAGGTCGCCCGCTTGTCCCGGGTCGAGATCGGCGCCTCCATGCCGGAGCGGGCCGAGTGGTCGGAGCGCTCGGCGAAGGATGAGGTGGTCAGCGTCCCGGTGCGGTTCGACCTGGACTGGCGCTGGCTCCACGACGACGGCTCGATGCCGGAGGGCGAGACGATCTGGGGCTATCGACTGGTCCGCGAGTCGCCCGGGGGTCCCTGGCGGATCTTCGACAACGGTGTGGCCTGAGGACTCAGGCTTTCTTCGGGCGGCCCGAGCCCACAGATCACCCGGACCTCAGACGTCGACACCCCTCACTTCGTTCGGGCCTTCTCGACGGTTCCGAGTTCGCAAGCTCACTCGGACTTAGACCCCCAGACCCTCACTTCGTTCGGGTCTTCGGGGTCACCCACAGGTTGATCGTGCCTTCGATGACGACCGTGCCGTCGGCGAGCTCGCCGCGGACGCGGACGGGGAGGTCGCCACCGGACGATCCGGTGTCGCCGGTCCACTGCTCGGGGTCGGTCTCGGCGATGCAGGTGACGTCGCCGGTGGCCTTCGCGGTGTAGCTGACCGTCATCCCCTTGGGGATCCAGCGCTTGTCGGCGGGGATGGTGGCCTCGGCGAGGACGCCCATGGCCGCCTCCAGGCCGTTGCACAGGGCGATGGCGTGCACCGTGCCGATGTGGTTCTGGACGGCCCGGCGCTTGGGGATCACCACCTCGGCGTGGTTCGGCTCGATGACGGTGAAGCGCGGCCGAATGCTCCAGAAGTACGGCGCCATCTGGGAGAACGCGAAGTCGAAGACGCGTCGGCCCACCACGGGGATGGCCGAGGACTTCTTGTAGAGGTCGAGGACGTCGGGCATGCGCCGAAGGCTACCCGGCGGTAACCGAGCCGCCAATGACCTGCTTCACATCCAGCGAGCAGCCGATGACCGTGGACACGCTGCCGTCGGACTGCGGCTCGTCGAACCAGAGTCCCTGCTCGAAGCCGAGCTTGTCCAGCAGCCGCAGCGACCGGCCGTTGCGGTGGTCGGGCGCGGCGAAGATCTCCGTGACCTCCGGGTACGCCGGCCAGACGATGTCGCGCAGGAAGACCCACAGCAGGCTCGCGCCCAGCCCGCGCCCGGTGAACGGCTCCTCCCCGATGAGGTAGTCCACCCCGACCGCGTCCGGCCGGCGGCACAGCACCGCGTAGTCGGGGTGATCGCCGATCCGGTAGTCCTGGGAGAAGCCCACCGAGCGGCCGTTGACCTCCCACACCCAGAGCCTGGTCGGGTCCTCCCCGCGCAGCGCCGGGCCGTAGTGCGCGGCGACCTGCTCCGGGCTGCGGTGCTCGTCCCACCAGCGCGCCACGTGCGGGGCGCTCACCCAGCGGGAGACGTCGCCCAGGTCGCCCTCGGTCATCGGCCGGACCGCGAACCGGTGCTCGTGGTCGACCTGGAAGACCAGCGGGTCCCCGGAGAGGTCCACCGCCAGCACGGGACCCTCGTGGTCCTCGCCCGCGGCGATCCGGTCCGCCGCCCGGGCCCACGACTCACCGGGATGCACCTCGGCACGGAGGATCTCGAAGAGCATGGCCCATTGTGGACACGAACCGCCGCGGGACCGCCACACTCGTCCGCCGCCCTGGTTGGATGTCAGCCATGCCGGACTTCACCGCCGACGAGCTCGAGCATGCCTTCCTCGCCCACATGGAGAAGGTCGAGGACATCCGCGCCCGAGGAGCCTGGGAGGAGCTGCCCGCGCTCTTCACCGAGGGCGCCGAGTACGTCGAGCACGCCTTCGGCACCTTCCACGGCCGCGCGGAGATCGGCCGGTGGGCGGTGAAGACGATGACCGCCTTCCCCGGCCGGGTGATGACCGGCTTCCCCCTGGCCTGGTACGTCGTGGACGCGCCGAGCAGCCGGGTGATCTGCGAGCTGCGCAACCTGATGCCCGACCCCGGCGACGGCTCGGCGCTGGAGGAGTCGAACATCACCATCGTCACCTACGCCGGCAACGGCCTCTGGTCGCGCGAGGAGGACATCTACAACCCGATGCGCTTCGCCCGGATGTCCACCGACTGGGCCCGACGCGCCGAGGCGCACGGCACCCTCCCCGACGACGCCCGCCCTTTCCTCAGCTGAGCAGCTCGGGGTCGGTGAGGTCGGCGCCGAGCTCCTCGCGGACGACGCGGAAGGCGAGGGAGGCGGGGTAGCCCTTGCGGGCGAGGAGGCCGACGAGGCGGCGGACGGCCTTGTCCTCGGGGAGGCCGCGGACGGCGCGGAGCTTGCGGCGGACCAGGTCGCGGGCGACGTCCTCCTCGCCCTCGATGCCGTCGAGGGCCTCCTGGGCCACCTCGTCGTCGACGCCCTTGCGGCGCAGCTCCTGGGCCAGGGCACGGCGAGCGAGGCCGCGGCCGGCCTGGCGCTGCTCGACCCAGTCCCGGGCGAAGGCGGCGTCGTCGACGAGGCCCACCTCGGTGAAGCGGTCCAGCAGCGGCTCGGCGATCTCCGCGGGCACGCCGCGCTGGGCGAGCTTGTCGGCCAGCTCCTGCCGACTCCGGGCGCGCCCGGTCAGCTGGTCGAGCAGGATCCGGCGCGCGACCGCCTCGGGGTCGGCGTCCGGGTCCTGCTCGGGCTCCGGCTGGTCTCGAGACGGGCCCGGAGGACCCGTCTCGAGAATCGCGCGGAGCCGGTCGAGGTCGGCCTCAGAAGTCGATGCCATCCGGGTCCACCGGCGCCTCGGCCGGCTGGTCGACGGTCGGGCCCACGCCGAGCTTCTCCAGGATCCGCTTCTCGATCTCGTTGGCGAGGTCGGGGTTGTCCTTGAGGAAGGTCCGGGCGTTCTCCTTGCCCTGGCCGAGCTGGTCGCCCTCGTAGGTGTACCAGGCGCCGGCCTTGCGGATCAGCCCCGCCTCCACGCCGACGTCGATGAGCCCACCCTCGCGGGAGATGCCCTGGCCGTACATGATGTCGAACTCGGCCTGCTTGAACGGCGGGGCCACCTTGTTCTTCACGACCTTGACCCGGGTGCGGTTGCCGACCATGTCGGTGCCGTCCTTGAGGGTCTCGATCCGGCGCACGTCGAGGCGCACCGAGGAGTAGAACTTCAGCGCCCGGCCACCGGTGGTGGTCTCCGGGGAGCCGAACATGACGCCGATCTTCTCGCGCAGCTGGTTGATGAAGATCGCCGTGGTGTTGGCGTTGTTGAGCGCGCCGGTCATCTTGCGCAGCGCCTGGCTCATCAGCCGAGCCTGCAGACCGACGTGGCTGTCGCCCATCTCGCCCTCGATCTCCGCCCGCGGCACCAGCGCCGCGACCGAGTCGATGACGATGAGGTCCAGCGCGCCGGAGCGGATCAGCATGTCGGCGATCTCCAGCGCCTGCTCGCCGCTGTCGGGCTGGGAGACCAGGAGCGCGTCGGTGTCGACGCCCAGCGCCTTGGCGTACTCCGGGTCGAGCGCGTGCTCGGCGTCGATGAAGGCCACCAGGCCGCCGGACGCCTGCGCGCTGGCGACCGCGTGCAGCGCGACGGTGGTCTTGCCGGAGGACTCCGGGCCGTAGATCTCGACCACGCGGCCGCGTGGCAGGCCACCGAGGCCCAGCGCGACGTCCAGGGAGATGGCCCCGGTCGGGATCACCTCGAGCGGCGCGCGGGTCTCGTCGCCCAGGCGCATCACCGAGCCCTTGCCGTACTGCTTCTCGATGTTGGCGAGCGCTACGTCCAGCGCCTTCTCGCGGTCTGCTACGGCCATGTCCTCGTCCTGTCGTCTCGCGGCTCTGCGGTCGTTCCCGACGCTAGGGACGACCTCCGACACTTCGCCTCCACGCCTGCAAGATCTGTGGAGAACGGCGGCCGATCCCTGCCTGTGCGTGGTTCACGGTAGTACGAACATGTGTTCGATCCAACCAGGCGGGACGGGCGTGTCGCGGGCGACGTACGGGCCACGAAGAGCCCAGACGGCGCCGGCACCGCCTGGGGGGAGGGGACGAAGGTGCCGGCGCCGCGATCGTGGGGGTCGGAAGCGACCGATCAGGAACCGATGCGCCCCAACGCACTCGGAGTGTACGGCGAGACCGCCGTGAGATAGCTGGCGAAGGCATCGATGTCCAGACCTCCAAAGTACCGCTCGGTGCCCAACGTGAACGCCGGGAAGCCGTCGCCGCCGTCGGCCAGGAAGTTGTTGGTCACGATGCGGTAGCTCGCCGCCTTGTCGATCGGCGTCCCGTTCAGCGTCACCGAGCCGTCGACCGCGCCGCCGGGACCCCGCGTGTAGTGGAATCCCTCGGAGACCTGGAGGATCTTCGGGGCGCCCGCGTTGGGGCCGGTCACCTGCTGGGCGAGCAGGTCGTAGATCTGCTGCCCCGTCAGCGTCATCGACACCAGGTAGTTGTTGAACGGCTGGACGGTGAAGGCCTCCTCGAAGGTGATCTCACCGGGCTCCTCGCCGTACGGCGAATTGGCATAGGACAGGTCCGCCCGGATGCCGCCGGGGTTCATGAAGGCGATCACCGGTGTCTGCCCACCGGTCACCACCGACGGGTCGGCCAGCTGGGCGTCGGCGATCAGGTCGCCGAGCGGCGACTCCCCCGCGGCGTTCTGCGTGCGTACGACGTCCGCGGTGATGCTCCCGATCACGTTGCTCGCGATCGGCCGGACCAGCTCCTTGTACCGCGCGATCAGCGAGGTCTGGGCCGGGTCCTTGGCGACGTCGCGGGTCACCGGCAGGTTGGCGCCCTTGACCGAGGCCCGCACGATGTCGCGGGTGCGCAGGTCGTAGGTGAGCGTGGTGTCGGTGAAGAGCCGCCCGAAGGAGGACGCCGAGGTCAGCAGCCGGCTGTGGCCGGCGGGGTCCTTGACGTCGCAGACGTAGGGCTGGTGGGTGTGCCCGGAGATGACCATGTCGATGGCCGGGGAGAGCCGGGACGCGATCGGCAGGATCGGCGAGCTGGCCGCGACCAGCGATCCGCCCTTGCTGCAGGCGTAGTCGTAGTTCGGGTTGACGCTCCAGGTCTTGCCGCTGGGGTCGGTCCACTGCTGCGGCGACGGGGTGCCGCCCTGGTGGATGAGGACGACGATCGCGTTGACGCCCTGCCGCTTCAGCACCGGCACGAGGGCGTTGGCGGTGGCCACCTCGTCGGCGAAGTCCAGGCCGGCCACGCCGCTGGCGGTGACGATCGAGGGGGTGTCCTTCAGGGTCATGCCGATGAACCCGATCTTGGCCTTGCCGACCCTCTTGACCGTGTACGCCGGGAGGATGGTGCGGCTCGTGCCGGCGTACTTCACGTTGGCGGCCAGGTAGTCGAACCGAGCCCCCTTGAACCGGCCGGACGGGCAGGAGTCCTGGTTGTTCTCGCCCGTGCCGTCGTCGATGCACCCGCCGCGCTGCATCCGCTGCAGCTCGCGGTAGCCCTCGTCGAACTCGTGGTTGCCGACCGCGCTGGCGTCGAGGTGGAGGGCGTTCATCGCCTCGATGGTCGGCTCGTCGTGGAAGGCCGCCGAGAGCAGCGGAGAGGCGCCGATCAGGTCGCCGGCCGCGACGGTGAGGCTGTTGCGGTGCCCCTTGCGCGCCTGGGCGAGGTGGGTGGCGAGGTACTCCACTCCCCCGACGTCCTGGGTGACGTCGACCGGCGCGCCGGTGGCCGGGTCGAGCCGGTGGTCGACGGTGATCCGGCCCGAGGAGCCCGACGGCGGCTCGAGGTTGCCGTGGAAGTCGTTGAACGACAGGATCTGCACCTTCGTGGTGCGGTGCTTGCCCTTGTTCTTGTGCGACTTGTGCTTGGCCTTGTGCTTGTGCGCCGGCTTGCCGTGGTTCCCCTGACCGGCGGAGTGACCGTTGCCGGGGTGGTGCCCGGACGACCGCGCGTCCGACGGCGCGGCCGCCAGCATCGAGGCGGTGAGGGCGGCCGCGGCCACCAGGGCCAGACCGGTACGGCGTGCGGGCACGGACATGGGGACTCCCGAGATCGGCGGTGGCTTCCCAGACCCCCTACCCGCACCGGCCCGGGCCTACACCCGCACGCAGGCCCGCTTCACCAGCTTCTTGCCCTTGGCCCGTGCCTTCTTCTTCGCCTTCTTGCCATGCGCCTTGTGCACCATCTTCTTGGCCTTGACGGTCGCCTTGGCGCACCAGCGCGGGTAGAGCAGCTTCGTGCCGGCGGACGCCGCCGCGATCGCGCTCACCGTGGCGGGAGCGGGCTTGGCGAGCTGGGCCATCACCGAGCGGTACTGCTGGGCCGCTCCGGCCGAGTTCGGATGAGCCGGCACGGCGACCGCGAGGCCGTTGACCGAGACGATGCCGAGCCCCTCGACGTACCGCTTGTTCGGCATCTGGCACACGTCGTGCCCGGACGAGGCGCCGAACGCGTCCACCAGCTCGGCGCCGCCGCGCGCGGCCGCCCGGGCGACCATCGCGTTGAGCTGGGCGAAGATGCCGTGCAGGTAGGCCATGTCCTCGTTGCTGACCGGCACCATCGGGTAGCAGCCCTTGGCCGGGATGGCGTCGAGGTAGTTGAGCATAAGCACCCGCGCCCGGGGCGAGCGCCGGTGGATCTCGCGCAGCGCCGCGATCAGCTTGGACTCCGAGGCGGCGACCCGCTCGGCGAGGTGGTCCCGGCCGTCCTTGACGTGCAGCTGGTGGCAGCCGCCGAGCGGGAGCGAGGAGCCGAGCATCGGGATCGAGAAGGGCAGCGCGGGCAGCGCCGCGAAGATCCCGGTGTTGAACGGCAGGGCGTTGATGCAGCCGATGGCCGCGCCCGCGAAGCCCGCGTCGTTGCCGCCGATGCCGACGGTCACCAGGTCGGTGGTCGGCGTGAGCCGGTCGAACTGGGCCGGGTTGGTCCCGCCCAGCGGCAGGCCGGTCTGCGGCTTGTAGAAGTCGTCGGTGGTCGCCGAGCCGCAGGTGGCGTCGCGGAACGTCGGCACGCCGAGCGTCTGGGCGACCAGCTTGGGGTAGTTGCGATGCGACTGGGCGCAGTCGATCGGCGCGTGCTCCGAGGCGGGCAGGCCGTCGGTGTCCGCGATGACCACGTCGGCCGACCAGGAGTCGCCGAGCGCGACGTACTCCTGAAAGGGGGCGGTCGGAGCGGCGCTGGTGGGCGGTGCGGCGAGGACCGCGCCGCCGGCCACGAGGGCCAGCGCCGACACCGGGGCGAGGATGCGCGGAAGACGCATGGGAGGACCTGCCTTCGTGCCGGGTGAGCGTTGATCAACCGGCACAACGGCCGAGCGCGGCTGGGGTCACGCGCATGCGGGTGCTGCCGCGGGGCACTGGGGAGTCGAGATCCTCGAGTGTTCGGGAGGGGCAATGGCCAGGAAGCTGACATTCCTCGTCGGGTTCGGAGTCGGCTACGTGCTGGGCGCGCGGGCCGGTCGCAGCCGGTACGACGAGATCGCCGGGATGGCGCGACGGGTGTGGCGCGACCCGCGCGTGCAGGAGAAGGCCGACCAGGCCCACCACCTGGCCCAGGAGAAGGCGGGCCAGGCCGCGCAGCTCGCGCAGGAGAAGGCCGGGCAGGCCGCGCACGCGGTCAAGGAGACCGCCGAGCAGGCCGGGCACGCGGTGAAGGAGAAGGTGACGTCGTCCTCCGAGGCGGAGGATCAGCCCCGGCGGGCGAACCACGCCGCCGCGACGACGCCGATCGCGAACACCCCGGAGTAGCCCGCGAGCACGGCGAACCCGTGCTCGTGGACGATCACGCCCGAGGCCGCGCTCCCCACGGCGGCCGCCAGGCTCATCGTCAGATCCGCGGTGCCCTGCACCTGGGGCCGGACGACGAGCGGCGCGTGCTCGGCGACCAGCGTCGCCGCCGCCACGGTGGCCAGGGACCAGCCCAGCCCGAGCAGGAAGAGCCCGGCGAAGATCTCCACCGAGTTGCCCTCCGGCGCCCGGGCGCAGAGGACCAGCGAGACCAGCAGGACCACGCCGCCGGCGGCCAGCACCGCGGTCCGGCCGAAGCGGTCCGCGGCGATGCCGACCAGGGGCGAGAAGGCGTACATGCCGAGCACGTGCACGCTGATCACGATGCCGATGACCCGCAGCTCCGCGCCGCCGTGCTCCATGTGCAGCGGCGTCATCACCATCACCGAGACCATCACCGCGTGGGCGGCTGCCATGCCGGCGATCGCGGCGACGAGCACCGGATGGCGGCGCAGCGCGCCGCGAACCGTCGTGGGCTCCTCGGGGGTGACCACGGCGTGGGGCTCGGCCGGCTCGGCCGCCGTGCCGGCCGCCAGCTCCCGCGCCACGAAGAGCGGGTCCGGCCGCAGCCGCCACCACACGACCAGCGCGGCCACCAGCATGCCCAGGGCGCCCAGCGCGAAGGGGCCGGTCAGCTCGGGGATCCCGAGCCGGTCGGCCAGGGTCGCCGAGACGCCGGTGAGGTTGGGCCCGAGCACCGCGCCGAGGGTCGTCGCCCACACCACGATCGAGAGCGAGCGGCCGCGGGTCTCGTCGGTGGCGAGGTCCGCGGCGGCGTACCGCGCGGCGTAGTTGGCCGAGCTGGTCGCGCCCAGCATCACCGAGCCGGCCAGCAGCAGCGCCATCGAGCCGGCCACGCCGGAGAGGACGACCACGAGCGCGCCGGCGCCGCCCACGAGATAGCCGGCCGCCAGGCCGATCCGCCGTCCCGAGCGGGCCATCGCGCGGGCCAGCAGCCAGGAGGCGATCGCCGCGCCGACGACCTGGCTGGTCTGCGCGAGGCCGGCGAGCTCGTCGGAGCCGGAGAGGTCGCGGGCCAGGATCGAGGCGGTGGCGACGCCGATGGTGATGCCAAGGGCGCCGACGGCCTGGGAGACCACCAGCGTGGCGACGGTACGGCGCTGGACGTGGTCCCGCTGCTGCTCGCTCACCGCTCGCGCGCCGGCAGCTCCAGGGCGGCCCACACGGCCCGCCAGACGACCTTGGGGTCCTCGCCGGCCGCCAGCGCCTCGTCCACGGTCCGCCCGCCGAGCTCGGCGAGGACGTGGTGGCTGGCCCACGTCGCCGCATAGCTCGCGCCGAGGGCGTGCTCCATGCGCGCCCAGAACTCGGTGTGCCTCATCGCGGCATCCGCTCGACGTCCCAGACGTGGTGGACGACGTCGTGCAGGTGGTAGGCGCCGAGCGAGGCGACGGTGAAGACCGAGCCGTTGCTGCGCCGACCGGTACGCCGCCACTGATCGCCGGTCACCCGGGCGTAGCTCGCCGCGACGTCGGCAGCGGCCTCGACCAGTTCCACGGAGACCGTCGCGGGGTCCTGCTCGGCGTACCGCTCCCGGACCGCGGTCTCGTCCTGGTCCCAGTTGGCGAAGGCGGGATCGTCCTGGGCCAGCATCAGACCCAGCCGCTCGGCGAAGAGCCGGTGCACGTCGCGGACGTGGCAGGCGTACTCCAGCCGCGACCAGACGCCCGGCTCGGGCCTGCTGGCGGCGCCGGGTCCGTCGAGGACGGCGTACCAGGAGCGGGTGTTGTCGTGGATCAGCTCGGCCAGCCGCTCGGGCTCGGCCGACGCCGGGTCGAAGCCGCAGTCGGGGCAGGGCCGCTCCAGGACCCAGGTCCAGTCCTTGGTGTCCGGCTCGATCTCCACGGGCGCGATTCTGCCGCAGACGGTCAGCCCCTTCATGCGGTGGCCGGTCGCTCGCGCCGAATCCGAACGATCCGGCTGTCCTCAGGTCACCGACAGAGCCCGATCGTTCGGATTCAGCAGGCAGCAGCCCTCAGACCCCCTGGCTCTCGTCGGTCCGTGGCCTCGTCCGACCTCAGTGCTCCGGGGCCGGCGAGACGCCGCCGGAGCCCATCTTGTCGATCAGCGCCAGGCCGATCGCGGAGAGGATGAAGGCCATGTGGATGATCGTCTGCCACATCATCACCTCCGGGTCGATCCGGTTGGCCTCGATGAAGGTCTTGAGCAGGTGGATCGAGGAGATGCCGATGATCGACATCGCCAGCTTCACCTTGAGCACGTTGGGGTTGACGTGGGAGAGCCACTCCGGCTCGTCGGGGTGCCCGGCCATGTTGATCCGGGAGACGAAGGTCTCGTAGCCGCCGATGATCACCATGATCAGCAGGTTGGCGATCATCACCACGTCGACCAGCCCGAGGACGACCAGCATGATCTTCTCCTCGTCGAGCCCGTTGAAGTGGGTGATGAGGTGCACCAGCTCCTTCCAGAACAGCACCACGTAGACGCCCTGCGCCACGATCAGCCCCAGGTAGAGCGGCGCCTGGAGCCAGCGGCTCAGGAAGATGGTCGAGCCCACGAAGCTGGTCAGGGCCTGGTTGCGGCGCGGCGGGACGCGCTGGTCGATGCTCACCCGCGGAATCCTAGAAAACCCCGGCAACCGGCCACGACGGCGGATCAGCTCAGCAGCAGCCGGTCCAGCCGCCGGCCCACGACGAGCAGGCCCAGCGCGGTCATCGCGAGCAGGTAGACGACCGAGACGCCGGAGGCCCAGCTCAGGGATCCGGTGGTCAGCTCGCGGACCAGCACGACCCCGCGGTAGAGCGGCGTCGCCTCCACGATCGCGGCCAGCCAGCCGGGGAAGGCGCTGAGCGGGAAGAACGTCGCGGAGAAGAGGAAGAGCGGCAGCTGGCCGAGGGTGACGTAGTCGAAGTCCTGCCAGGAGCGCATGTACGTCGTCAGCGCCATGCAGGCCGCGCCGAAGGCCGCACCGATCAGCAGCGCGGCCGGGACGGCGAGCAGCGCCCACCACGAGTGCACCAGCCCCATCGCCCACATCACCACGAGGAACGCCGCCGAGTAGGTCCCACCGCGCAGCAGCGACCAGGACAGCTCGCCCCGGGCGACGTCGCGGGTGGTCAGCGGTGTCGCCAGCATCTGGTCGAAGAGCTTGTTGTACTTGAGCTTGAAGAAGAAGTTGTACGTCGAGTCGAGCAGCGCGCCGTTCATCGCCGAGGCGGCCATCATCGCCGGCGCGACGAACGCGGCGTACGAGATCATCTGGCCGTTGAGCTCGAACCCGTCGACCAGCTTGCCGACGCCGATGCCGATGGAGAACAGGTAGAGCACCGGCTCGAAGAAGCCGGAGACGAAGACCCACCAGGCCGAGCGATAGGCGATGTAGTTGCGCTGCAGGAGCAGTCCCGTCGCCTGGGCGGTGCTCAGCGGGGCATCCGCCTGACGGCCGATCGTCTTGGCCAGGGAGCCCTTGGCCGCGGTCGTCATCACGAGAGCAGCCTCCGCTCGAGCCGGCGTACGACGAGCCACCAGCCACCCAGCGCGAGCACCAGCAGGTAGCCGGCGTTGATCGCGGCCAGGCCCCAGTCCATCCGGTCGACGGTGAGCATCCGGGTGAGGTTCACGCCCTGCCACAGCGGCGTCAGCCGGGCCAGCCACTCCCAGAAGGCGCTGAGGTTGGCGACCGGGAAGAACGCACCGGAGAAGAGGAACATCGGCATCATCCCGAAGCGGAAGACCAGCGAGAAGCCGCTCTCGTCCTTGAGCGAGGCGCTGAGCGCGTAGACCGGGGCGGCGAAGGCGAGGCCGAGCAGGATCTGAACCACGAAGGCGCCCAGCACGCCCGCGACCGAGGCGAAGACGCCGAAGGGCGCCATCACCGCCAGGAAGACCGCGGAGACGGTCGCCACCCGGAACGCCACGAATCCCAGGTGGCTGAGCACGATCTGAGCGACGGTGAGCGGGCTGGCCAGCATGCCGTCGTAGATCCGCTGCCACTTGATCATGCCCATCACCGGGTAGGTCGTCTCGCCGAAGACGGTGGTCATCGTCTGGGCCGCGACCAGCCCCGGCGCGACGAAGGCGAGATAGCTGCCGGCGCCCTCGAGCCGGTCGGGATCGCCGGTGACGAAGCCGCCGAGGAGGACGCCCATCGCCAGGACGTAGAGCAGCGGCACCACGAACGAGGAGATCGCGCTGCCCTGCCAGGTGCGCCGGTAGAGCACCATCCAGTAGTCGGTCAGCCGCGCCGCCCCGGAGAGCAGCCCGTCGGGCGCGGTCGAGCGGGTGCCGGGCATCAGTCCACCAGCGTCCTGCCGGTGAGCCGGAGGAAGACGTCCTCCAGCGTGGAGCGGCGGACCAGCGACATCACCGGGTCGAGGCCGCGCTCGTGGACCTTGGCGATCGCCTCCTCGCCGTTGGCGCTGTAGAGCAGCAGCCGGTCGGGCAGCACCTCGACCCGCTCGGCGAGATCCTGCATCGCCGCCACCGCCTCGTGCTCACCGCTCTGCCAATCGGCGGGGGCGAACCGCAGCTCGGCCACCTCGCGGGTGGAGTACCGCTCGATCAGCTCGCGCGGCGAGCCCTCCGCCACGATCAGGCCCTTGTCCATGACCACCAGCCGATCGCAGAGCTGCTCGGCCTCGTCCATGTAGTGGGTGGTCAGCACCAGCGTCACGCCCTGCTGCTTGAGCCGGAAGAGCCGGTCCCAGACCACGTGGCGTGCCTGCGGGTCCAGGCCGGTCGTCGGCTCGTCCAGCAGCAGTACGTCGGGCCGGTTGATCAGCGACCGGGCGATCGTCAGCCGCCGCTTCATCCCGCCGGAGAGGTCCTCGACCTTCGCGCTCGCCTTCTCGGTGAGCTGGACGAAGTCCAGCAGCTCCTCCACCCGCTGGCGGACCTCCGCGCGGGGCAGGCCGAAGTAGCGGCCGTAGATGTAGAGGTTGTCGCGGACGTCGAGCTCGGTGTCGAGGGTGTCCTCCTGCGGGCAGACCCCGATGCGGGCGCGGATCCGCGGGCCGTCGACGGCGGGGTCCATGCCGAGGATGCGCAGGGTGCCGCCGGAGACCGGGGAGACCGCGGCCACCATCCGCATGGTCGAGGACTTGCCGGCGCCGTTGGGCCCGAGGAAGCCGAACGCCTCGCCCCGGCGTACCTCGACGTCGATGCCGCGCACGGCCTCCACGACCCCGCCGGCGCGGTCCGGGAACGACTTGCGCAGGTCCGAGGCCTGGATCATCGACTCCACGCCCACCGACCCTAGACCCGGCGCACGGGGAGCCGGAACGCCGCGCTGTGACTAGGATGCGAGGCCAACCCGGCCGAGCCTAGGGGGACCCCGTGCTCACGTTCTTGATCATCGGCGCCGTCGGCATCGTGCTGCTGGTCGTCTCGCTGGTTCTCGGCGACCTGCTCGACGGTCTCATGGACTTCGGCGGCGACCTGTTCTCCGGCGCCGCGCTGGCCGGCTTCCTGGGCGCGTTCGGCTTCGCCGGGGCCATCGCCCTGGAGACCACCGACAACCTCACCGCGTCGATGCTGATCGGGCTCCTGGCCGGACTGGTCATCGGCGCCGCCGTCGGCTGGGTCTCGCTGCAGCTGAAGAAGGGCGGCGACGAGTCCAACGTCCGCACGGGCGACCTCACCGGCCGAGACGCGACCGTGGTGAGCGCGATCCCCGAGGACGGCTTCGGCGAGATCTCCATCGTGGCCTCGGGTCACATCACCAAGCTCAACGCCCGCGCCACCACCGGCCTGCCCGCCGGCACGCCGGTCACCATCACCGCCGTGCTCTCGCCGACCTCGGTGCTGGTCGAGCCCCGTACCTGATCCCTCCCGCGCTGAAAGGCACTCATGGACTCCCTGGACCCCGTTCTCCTCTCCGTCGTCGGCATCATCACGCTGCTGGTGCTGCTCGGCGCGCTGATCACCACGCGCTACAAGGTCGCCGGGCCGAACGAGGCGTACATCGTCACCGGCCGCAAGGGCAAGGCCGTCAAGAACCCCGAGACCGGTGAGATCTCCACCGACCTCTCCGGCCAGAAGGTCGTCATGGGCGGCGGCGTCTTCGTGGTGCCGTTCGTGCAGAAGGCGCACGTCCTGGATCTCTCCTCCCGCCGCATCATGGTGCAGATCCGCGGCGCCGTCTCCGGCCAGGGCGTGAAGCTGAACGTCGAGGGCGTGGCGATCGTCAAGGTCGGCGGCAACGAGGACTCGATCCGCGCGGCCGCCCAGCGGTTCCTCTCCCAGCAGAGCGAGATCGAGACCTTCACCCAGGAGACGCTCGCCGGCTCGCTGCGCTCGATCGTGGGCTCGCTCTCGGTGGAGCAGATCATCCGCGACCGCGCCGCCTTCGCCCAGCGCGTGGCCGACGAGTCCGAGACCTCGCTGACCGGGCAGGGCCTGGTGCTCGACACCTTCCAGATCCAGGACATCACCGACGACGGCTCCTATCTCGCCGACCTGGGCCGTCCCGAGGCCGCCAAGGTCGGCCAGATCGCCGCCATCGCGGAGGCCGAGGCCCGGCAGGCCGCCGAGCAGGCCCGCCTCGCGGCCGAGCAGGAGATCGCCGTCGCCCAGCGCCAGCTGGCGCTGAAGGAGGCCGAGATCAAGGCCGAGACCGACGCCGCGCTGGCCACGGCGGCGGCCGCCGGTCCCCTGGCGCAGGCGGACCGGGACCAGGCGATCCTCGCCGAGCAGGAGAAGGTCGCCGTCCGTCAGGCCGCGCTGAAGGAGCGCCAGCTCGACACCGAGGTCCGCAAGCCCGCCGACGCGGAGCGGTACCGCGTGGAGACCGAGGCCGAGGGCCGTCGCAACTCCCAGGTCTTCGACGCCGACGCGGCCAAGCTCGCCGCGATCGCCAAGGCGGAGGCCGAGGCTGAGCGCGACCGGCTCACCGGCGTCGGCGAGAAGTCCCGCCGGGAGGCGCTGGCCGAGGCCGAGGCGATCGAGGGCGCCAAGCGCGGTGAGGCGGAGAAGGCCCGCCGCGTGGCCGAGGCCGACGCGCTGCGGGCCGAGGGCGAGGCCGAGGCCGCCGCCATCCTGGCCCGCGGTGAGGCCGAGGCCGAGGCGATGAACAAGCGCGCCGACGCCTTCGCGCACTACAACGACGCCGCCGTGCTCCAGATGCTGCTGGAGATCCTGCCCCAGGTCGCCGCCCAGGTGGCCGCGCCGATGGCCGGCATCGACAAGCTCACGGTCGTCTCCACCGACGGCGCCGGTCAGCTGCCCAAGCAGGTGACCACCAACATCGTGGAGACCATCGAGCTGCTGAAGAACACCACCGGCATGGATCTGCAGGCGATCCTGCAGGGGTACGTCGAGAAGTCGGCCGCCCCGACCGTCGCGGGCGAGACCGTCGAGGGCGGGGCCTGAGCGCTCACCCGAGATCGACCGGCACGCTCCACTCGCCGAGCGTCGAGGTGTAGGGAACGCCGGTCGAGGAGGTCCGCTCGCGCACGCCGCCGAACACGATCTTGCCCGCGCGCAGCCGCTCGGGGATCTCGAAGCCGAGGAGCACCTTCTCCTCCGTGGGATCGAGGTCGCGGGCGGCGTACCGGGTGCCGTCGGGCGCCACGAAGGCCAGGTCGTCGGGGGCGAAGACGTACCTCCCGGCCCGGCCCTGATAGGCGTACGTCGCCTCGACCACCAGGAAGACCTCGCGGGGGCCGGCCGGCGTCGTGCCGTCGAGGAAGAACCTGCGCTCGGCGTACGCCACCTGGACGTCGCGGCGGAAGAAGTCGGTGAGCCCGCCGGCGCCGTCGGAGAGCGGCACGCTGGTCCGCTCCTCCAGGACGAACGACCTCCCCAGGGAGATCCGGCCCGGCCGATCCCGATCGGCGAGCAGCGCGATGGTGTCCGGCTCAACGTCGCCGGCGAGCGGCAGCGACTGGCGGAAGCCGTCGGCGTCGATGCTCAGGACGACCTGCTCGGTGCCGGGCGGCAGCACCACCACGAAGGTGTCGCCGCCAGCAGGGAGGTCCCGGGTCTCGTCGTCGACGAGCACCTGGGGCTCGAGGCTGTCCCAGCTCTCGCAGGGCTTGATCTCGCACGGCCAGTCGCCCACCCGGAAGGCCAGCAGCGTGCTGCCCTCCGCCGCGCGGCGCTCGCCGTCCTCGGTGTGCACCCGGTCGACCTCGCCGACCGCGCGCAGGGAGATCCCGGCCCTGGCCGAGCCCATCCCAAGCGGCTTCTCCAGCTCCCCCGGGTCGGCGACCTGGTCCACCACGACCTCGACGGGCGCGATCGTGTCCAGCCGCGCCAGCTGGGCCTCGGCGCTGGGCGTGCCACCGAGGAAGAGCTCGGCGAGGGCGTACTCCACGAGCAGGACGATCGCGGCCACTCCGGCCCAGAAGGCCATCGCGTGCCGCCGGCTCTCGTCCTTCCACGCCCACACGTCCCGCCAGCCCTTCCGGGGCTCCTCGCGGGACCGCCGCCGCCGGTCCATGCGCACACAATGACATTGGTACGCCGCTCGCGGCTCCGCGTCCGGCGCAGACGGGCGGGCTCGCTGTCGGTGGGCTGGGCGATGATGGTCCGATGCAGCAGTTCGGACCGGCGACCCGTGCCTGGTTCGAGGCTGCCTTCGCCGCGCCGACGACCGCGCAGGAGGGCGCCTGGGCCTCGATCGCCCAGGGCCGGCACACGCTCGTGGTGGCGCCGACCGGCTCGGGCAAGACGCTGGCGGCGTTCCTCTCCTCCCTCGACCGGCTGGCCACCGAGCCGCGGCCGGCCGACCGCCAGCGCCGCTGCCGGGTGCTCTACGTCTCCCCGCTCAAGGCGCTGGCCGTGGACGTGGAGCGCAACCTGCGCGCTCCCCTGGCCGGCATCCGGCACACCGCGGCGCGGCTCGGCATCGAGCTGCCCGAGGTCGCCGTGGGCATCCGCTCCGGCGACACCTCCCCCGCCGACCGCCGGCGCCTGCAGACCAGCCCGCCGGACATCCTGATCACCACCCCGGAGTCGCTCTTCCTGATGCTCACCTCGCGGGCGCGGGAGTCGCTGCGCGGCGTGGAGACCGTGATCGTCGACGAGATCCACGCCGTCGCGGGCAGCAAGCGCGGTGCCCACCTGGCGCTGACCCTGGAGCGGCTGGACGCGCTGCTGGAGGAGCCGGCCCAGCGGATCGGGCTCTCCGCCACCGTCCGGCCGGTCGAGGAGGTGGCCCGCTTCCTCGGCGGCACCGCGCCCGTCGAGGTGGTCGCCCCTCCCTCGGAGAAGCGCTGGGACCTCTCGGTCGTCGTCCCCGTCGAGGACCTCACCGCGCTCGACGAGACGTCGCCGGAGGGCTCCGACCGCCACGGCTCGATCTGGCCGCACGTGGAGGAGCGGGTCCTCGACCTGGTCGAGCGGCACCGCTCCACGATCGTCTTCGCCAACTCCCGCCGGCTGGCCGAGCGGCTCACCGCCCGGCTCAACGAGCTGGCCCAGGCCCGCGCCGGCATCGAGGTCGAGCCGGCGACCCGCACGCCCGCGGAGACGATGGCGCAGTCCGGCTCGGCCCGAGGCGCCCCGCCGGTCGTCGCGCGAGCGCACCACGGCTCGGTGAGCAAGGAGCAGCGGGCGATCATCGAGGACGACCTCAAGCGAGGACGACTGCCGTGCGTGGTCGCCACCAGCAGCCTGGAGCTCGGCATCGACATGGGCGCGGTCGACCTGGTGATCCAGATCGAGAGCCCGCCCAGCGTGGCCTCGGCACTGCAGCGGGTCGGTCGCGCCGGCCACCAGGTCGGCGAGGTCTCGCGCGGGGTGCTCTTCCCCAAGCACCGAGGCGATCTGGTGCCGACGGCGGTCGCCGTGGAGCGGATGCGCGGCGGAGACATCGAGGCGCTGCGCATCCCCGCCAACCCGCTCGACGTGCTGGCCCAGCAGGTCGTCGCGGCGACGGCGATGGATCCGTGGCCGGTCGACGAGCTCTTCGACCTGGTCCGGCGCACGGCCTCGTTCACCGGCCTGCCCCGCTCGGCGTACGACGCCACGCTGGACCTGCTCGCCGGGCGCTACCCCAGCGAGGAGTTCGCCGAGCTGCGGCCGCGGGTCGTCTGGGACCGCGTCGCCGGCACGATCGCCGCGCGACCCGGCGCGCAGCGGCTGGCCGTGACCAGCGGCGGCACCATCCCCGACCGCGGGCTCTTCGGGGTCTTCCTGGTCGGCGGCGAGGAGAGCGCGCGCGGCGGCCGACGGGTCGGCGAGCTCGACGAGGAGATGGTCTACGAGTCGCGCGTCGGCGACCTGTTCACCCTCGGCACCAGCACCTGGCGGATCGAGGACATCACCCACGACCGGGTCCTGGTCTCCCCTGCGCCCGGGCAGCCCGGCCGGCTGCCGTTCTGGACCGGCGACACCCTCGGCCGGCCCGCCGAGCTGGGCGAGGCGATCGGCGCGTTCACCCGGGAGATCGCGGGCCTGCCGCGCGACCGCGCGCTCGCCCGGGCCGAGGCCGCGGGCCTGGACGCCTGGGCCGCGGGCAACCTGGTCGAGCTGCTCACCGAGCAGCGCGAGGCCACCGGCTCGCTGCCGCACGACCGGCAGCTCGTGGTGGAGCGGTTCCGCGACGAGCTCGGCGACTGGCGGATCGTGGTGCACTCGCCGTACGGCACGCCCGTGCACTCGCCCTGGGCGCTGGCGATCAACGCGCGGCTGCGCGAGCGCTACGGCGTCGGAAGCTCAGCTGCCCAGGCCATAGCTTCGGACGACGGCATCGTGCTGCGCATCCCGGAGACCGACCAGGACCCGCCGGGCGCCGACCTGATCGTCTTCGAGCCCGACGAGGTCGAGCAGATCGTGACCACCGAGGTCGGCGGATCGGCGCTCTTCGCCGCGCGCTTCCGGGAGTGCGCCGCCCGCGCGCTGCTGCTGCCCCGCCGCGATCCCGGCCGCCGCTCGCCACTGTGGCAACAGCGCCAGCGCGCCGCCCAGCTGCTGGAGGTCGCCGCCCGGTACCCCTCGTTCCCGGTCGTGCTGGAGGCGGTGCGCGAGGTGCTCCAGGACGTGTACGACGTCCCGGCGCTCGTCGCGCTGCAGCGCCGCATCACCGAGCGGCGGATCCAGCTGCTCGACGTGACCACGCCCCGGCCCTCGCCCTTCGCCCAGTCGCTGCTCTTCGGCTACGTCGCGGCGTTCATGTACGAAGGCGACTCGCCCCTGGCCGAGCGCAAGGTGGCCGCGCTCACCCTGGACCAGGGCCTGCTGGCCGAGCTGCTCGGCACCACCGAGCTGCGCGAGCTGCTCGACGCCGACGTGCTCGCCGAGGTGGAGGCCGAGCTGCAGCGGCTGGCCCTCGACCGGCGGGCGCGGGACGCCGAGGGCCTGGTCGACCTGCTGCGCATCCTCGGACCGATGACCACCGGGGAGCTCGCCGCCCGCGCCGTGATCGCGCCGGACGACGCGCTGAGCGGCCTGGCGTCCGCGCGGCGCGTCGTCCAGGTCCGGGTCGCCGGCGAGGAGCGCTGGTGCGTGGTCGAGGACGTCGCCCGGCTGCGCGACGGTCTCGGGGTGCCGGTCCCGCCGGGGACGCCGGAGGCCTTCACCGAGCCGGTCGCCGATCCGCTGGGCGACCTGATCGGCCGATATGCCCGCACCCATGGGCCTTTCGCCGCCTTCGAGGTGGCCGAGCGGCTCGGCCTGGGCGTGGCCGTCGTGCACCAGACGCTGGTCCGGCTGGCCGCGCAGGGGCGGGTGCTGGAGGGCGAGTTCCGGCCGCACGGCTCGGGCGCCGAGTGGTGCGACGCCGAGGTGCTGCGGCGGCTCCGCCGTCGCTCGCTGGCCAGGCTCCGCAAGGAGGTCGAGCCGGTGCCGGCGACCGCGCTGGGCCGGTTCCTGCCCGCGTGGCAGGCGGTCGGCGGGCGGCTGCGCGGCGTCGAGGGCGTCCTCGCCGTCGTGGACCAGCTCGCCGGAGCGCCCGTGCCGGCCTCCGCGCTGGAGTCGCTGGTGCTGCCCGCCCGGGTGGCCGACTACCAACCGGCCTACCTCGACGAGCTGACCGCGAGCGGCGAGGTGCTCTGGGCCGGGCACGGCGCCCTGCCCGGCCAGGATGGCTGGGTCTCCCTGCACCTCGCCGACGCCGCGCCGCTGACCCTGCCCGAGCGCGACGCCGAGGTGATCGACGACCTGGGCCACGCCGTGCTCGACGCGCTGGGCGGAGGCGGTGCCTACTTCCTGCGGCAGCTCACCGCCCAGCTGGCCTCGGCCGGCGTCGAGGCCGACGACAAGGCGCTCGCCACCACACTGTGGAGCCTGGTCTGGTCAGGCCACCTGGGCAACGACACCCTCGCGCCGCTGCGGGCGCTGACCCGCTCGGGCACCACGGCGCACCGCTCCCGCCGGCCACCGCCACGGGGACGACTCAGCGGACGCGTGGGCGGAGCGGGTCGCGGCCTGCCCCGGGTCAGCGCTCCCCCGGAGGCCGCCGGTCGCTGGTTCCTGCTGCCCGAGCCGGAGCCCGACACGACCAGGCGGGCGCATGCCGCGGCCGAGCTGCTGCTGGAGCGGCACGGCGTGGTCACCCGGGGCGCGGTGGTGAGCGAGCGCACCCCGGGCGGCTTCGCGGCGGCGTACCGCGTGCTGAGCCGGTTCGAGGAGTCCGGCCGCAGCCGGCGCGGCTACTTCGTCGAGGGCCTCGGCGCCGCGCAGTTCGGCACCAGCGGCGCGATCGACCGGCTGCGCGCGCAGGCGGCGACGGAGCGAGCGCCGGGCGAGAAGCCGGAGGCGCTGACGCTGGCCGCCACCGATCCGGCCAACCCGTACGGCGCCGCGCTGCCCTGGCCGGCCCAGCCCGAGGGCGGCCATCGTCCGGGTCGCAAGGCCGGCGCGCTGGTCGTCCTCGTCGACGGCGATCTCGCGCTGTACGTCGAGCGCGGCGGCCGGACGCTGCTGACCTTCGTCGCACCGGATGCCGAGGACGCCGACACGATCCTGGGCACCGCGATCGACTCCCTGGGGACCGCCGTCCGCCGGGGAGCCCTGGACCGGCTGACCATCGAGAAGGTCGACGGCGCCGGCGTGCTCACCCAAGAGGCCACCGCGATGCGGCAGGCGCTGGAGTCGGCGGGGTTCGTGGCGACGTCCAAGGGCGTGCGCATCCGTGCCTAGGACCAGTCGTGCCTGAGGGCGACACCGTCTGGCAGACCGCTCGCCGGCTGGACGCCCTGACCGGCGAGACCCTGACCGGGACCGAGCTGCGCTGGCCGAGTCTGGCGACGGTCGACCTCGCCGGACAGCGGGTGCTGGAGACGGCGACCCGCGGCAAGCACCTGCTGACCCGGTTCGAGGGCGGACTCACCCTGCACAGCCACCTGAAGATGGAGGGCCGGTGGGACGTGCAGGCCCCCGGTGCGCGCTGGCGCCGGCCCGCCCACACCGCCCGCGCGGTGCTGCGGACCGAGGCGCACGAGGCCATCGGCTTCTCCGTGGTGCTCGACCTGGTCGAGACGACAGCGGAGGACACCCTGGTCGGCCACCTCGGGCCCGACCTGCTCGGCCCCGACTGGGACGCCGAGGTGGCCCTGACCCGGCTGGGCGCCGACCGCGGCAGGCCGATCGGCGAGGCCCTGCTCGACCAGCGCAACCTCGCCGGACTCGGCAACGTCTACCGCTCCGAGCTCTGCTTCCTGGCCGGGCTCGACCCACGCACCCCGGTCGGCGAGGTGCCCGACCTGGCCCGGTTGGTCGACCGCGCCCACGCCGTCCTGCTCGCCAACCGCGACCGTCCGGTGCGGGTCACCACCGGCGACCGACGGCACGGGCGGCAGCTGTGGGTCTACGGCCGGCGCGGCGGCTGCCTGCGCTGCGGCACCCCGGTCCACCGCGAGGAGCTCGGCCCGGCCGGGCAGGAGCGGGTCGTCTACTGGTGCCCGTCCTGTCAGCCCCCGGGCCCATCTCCGGGCCCACCTCCGGGTCGGCCCCAACCAGCGCGCCGATAGGTTTCCGGCGTGTCCCGGAACCGCTCGCTGGAGCTGCTCGTCTTCGTCGCCGGCGCGGTGTGCCTCGGCACCGAGATCGCGGCCGCACGGCTGCTCGCCCCCTGGTTCGGCGCCAGCACCATCGTCTGGGCCAACACCATCGCCATCGTGCTGGTCGCGCTCTCCATCGGCTACACCGTCGGCGGACGGATCGCCGACCGCTCACCGCATCCGCACGGGCTGGCCAGGCTGGTCCTCGCGGCGGCCGCCCTGGTCGCGATGGTCCCCTTCATCAGCGGACCGTTCCTGCGCCTGGCCGTGGACGCCGTCGAGGAGCTCAGCGTCGCCACCTTCCTCGGCTCGCTGGTCAGCGTCGGCGTGCTGGTCGCCCTGCCGCTGCTCATCATCGGGATGGTCTCGCCCTACTCCGTCCGGCTCAGCGTCGAGGACCTCGAGGGCACCGGGCGTACGACGGGCCGCCTCTACGCCATCTCGACGGTCGGCTCGCTCACCGGGACGTTCCTCGCCTCGCTGCTGCTGATCCCGGTCGTCGGCACCCGGCGTACCTTCCTCATCTTCGCCGCGGCCCTCGCCCTCTCCGCGATCCCGCTGCTCTCCCGGCGACGGGTCCTCGCGGCCGTCGTGCCCGTCGCGATCCTCGGCCTGGTGGCGCTGCCGACCGGCACGCTGAAGGCGGCCGACGCGTCCTCGGTGATCACGGAGATGGAGACCGAGTACCAGTACGCCCGGGTGGTGCGGAGCGACTCCGGCCGGATCGCCCTGGAGCTCAACGAGGGTCACGCGGTGCACTCGGTCTACAGCCCCGGCGAGTGGCTGACCGGCAACTACTGGGACGAGCTGCTGGTGCTGAGCCTGGCCGCGACCACGTCGCCGCCGGAGTCGGTCGCCATCCTCGGCAACGCCGCCGGCACCACGGCCCGCGCGCTGGGGCACTACTTCCCCCAGACCCGGATCGACGCGGTCGAGCTGGACCCGGACGTGAGCGAGCTCGGCCGCGACCTCTTCGACATGCGCGGCCCGAACCTGCACACCCACACCGCCGACGCACGGCCCTGGCTGGCCGCCACCGAGCGCCGCTACGACGCGATCATGGTCGATGCCTACCGGCAGCCCTACATCCCCTTCTACCTGGCCACCCACGAGTTCTTCGACCTGGTCCGCGACCGGCTCAACCCCGGCGGGCTGGTGATCATCAACGTCGGCCACCCCGAGCGGTCCCAGACGCTGGAGCGCACGCTGACCGCCACCATGGCGGCCGCGTTCGGCCGGGCGAACGTCTGGCGGGACCCGTCGGAGCCGACCAACACGATGCTGGCCGGCAGCACCGGCCGCCCGCCCGCCGAGGTGCTTGCGGAGGTCGCTCCCGGCCTGCCCGACGACCTCGTCCCGGTCGCCCGGGCCACCGCCGACCGCCTAGAGCCGGGTCTCTCCGGCGGCAGCGTCTGGACCGACGACCGCGCGCCGGTCGAGTGGCTGGTCGACGCGTCGCTCGCCGGCGAGGCCGGCTGACCTTCAGACTGGACGCATGGAGGCCGAGGACCTCGTCGCCGCCGACGATCTGTGGTGGTCGTGGGCCGTCCTGACCGACCAGGGACTCCTCCCCGACGGCGCCACCAGCGAGCTCGACGCGGACGCGCACGTGCTCACCTTCCGCTCGGGTGACTCGTGGGTCTCGATGCAGCGCTTCGGCGGCGGGCGGGCGGTGCTCTGGGGACGGGTGGCGGGATCGCCGGCCCCCGGCGACGTCCTCGAGGGCTGTCCCGACTGGGCCTCCTCCGACGCGGTGTCGCACTCGACGCGGGAGTCCCCAGCGGGCTTCCTGGCCTGGTACTCACGCGACGGCTGGGAGGGCAGCGGCGCCAGCTCCTTCGACCGCCTGACCGGGCTGATGCTGCCGTTGCTGGGCGCCGACCCTCGGCTGGTCGAGGCGGCCCGGGGACAGGACGTCTCGCCACTGCTCACGCAGGCGCGCGGGACCGCCCAGGTGGCCGTCCAGGGCTCGATCCGCAGGCGGCTGCGCGATCAGGTGCACCGGCAGATGCGCGACACCCGGGAGATCGATCGGGACCTGCCCGAGCGGCCGGTGCTGCTCGCCCGCTGGGTCCGGATCACCGAACCGGCGCCCTTCGAGTACGCCGTCCTCACCGACCGCGACCTCCTCGTCCCGGCGTACGGTGGCCTGCCGCCCGCGGCGACCCAGAGCCTGCACAACGTGCTGATGCAGCTGCACCGCGACGAGGCCGGCGAGGAGTCGGGCGCCTGGCTGGTCGCGGTGGTGCGGTACGCCGGCGGGCGGATCACCCTGCAGCGCGCCTTCGACAGCCTGCCCGCGTGGTACCGCGGCCGTGGCCCCACGCTGCTCAGCCTCGGCTGGGAGATGCGCCAGCGCCATCCCCGCTGGCGCCCCGCTTGGGCCAGTCTCCTCCCTGATTGACGCAGAACGACGGAGGGAAGTCCTGTCGGGGCGGCTCGGTCCCGCGGGAGCGAGTCGCCGATGGCCGAGTTCACTCCGTCCGTCTGCGAGCGGCTCAGAGCAGGCGGCGCTCGGAGGCCCAGCGGGTGAGCTCGTGGCGGGAGGAGAGCTGCAGCTTCCGCAGCACCGCGGACATGTGCGTCTCGACGGTCTTGACCGAGATGAAGAGCTCCTCGGCGACCTCGCGGTAGGAGTAGCCGCGCGCGATCAGCCGCATCACCTCGCGCTCGCGCTCGGTGAGCCGGTCCAGGTCCTCGTCGACCGCGGCCACCTCGATCGTGCCGGCGAAGGCGTCGAGGACGAAGCCGGCCAGGCGCGGGGAGAAGACCGCGTCGCCGGCGGCGATCCGGTCGATGGCGTCGACCAGCTCGGCGCCGGTGATCGACTTGGTGACGTAGCCACGGGCGCCGGCCCGGATCGTGCCGATGACGTCCTCGGCCGCGTCGGAGACGCTGAGCGCGAGGAAGCGCGTGCCCGGCGCCGCCGTGGCGGTACGCCGGATCACCTCCCCGCCGCCCCCGCCGGGCAGGTGCACGTCGAGCAGCACCACCTCGGGCCGGTGCGTGCACACCGCGGTCACCGCCTCGTCGACGTCGGCAGCCTCGGCCAGGACCTCGACGGCGTCACCGAGCTCGGCGCGCACGCCGGTCCGGAACATGGCGTGGTCGTCGACGATCACCACGGTGTGTCTCATCGGCTCTCAGTTCCCTCCAGGCTCTGGTGCAGCCGGATCTCGGTGCCCTGACCCGGCGTGCTCCGCACGGTGGCGGTGCCGCCGTGGCGGCGCATCCGGTCCACGATGCTGTCACGGACGCCGTGCCGGTCGGCGGCGATCCCCTCGGGGTCGAAGCCGACGCCGCGGTCGCGGACGAAGACCTCCACGACGTCGGGGCGTGCCTCGGCGTAGACGTCGATCTTGGCCGCGCCGGAGTGACGGGCGGCGTTGGCGACCGCCTCGCGGGTGGCCAGCACCAGCGGGCGCAGCGGCTCGCTGACCGCGACGTCCCCGACGCAGACCACCTCGACCGGCACGCCGTGCAGGTCCTCCAGCTCGCCGGCCAGCGTGCGCAGCGTGGTCTCCAGGCTGGTCGGGTCGCTGCCCGAGGCGTTGAAGAGCCAGGCCCGCAGGTCGCGCTCCTGGGCCCGCGCGAGCCGCGCGACCGCGGCCGGGTCATCGGCCGAGCGCTGGATCAGGGCGAGCGTCTGCAGCACGGAGTCGTGCAGGTGCGCGGCCATGTCCGCGCGCTCCTGGGAGCGGACCCGCTCGGCGCGCTCCTCGCTGAGGTCGGCGGAGAGCCGGAAGAGCCACGGCCCGACGATGAAGCCCAGGCCGATGATGCCCAGCGTCGCGGCGATGCCGACATTGCGCGCCGCCGCCCAGTTGCCGCTGCCCAGGGAGAAGAGCGTGATGGCGGTGACCAGCAGCAGCAGCCCCGAGATCAACCGCAGGTAGGACGCCCAGCCGCCGAGCCCGACGATCGCGCGGACCGCGCTGATCCGGCCGGTCGAGTCGGCCCAGCGCTCGCGCTGCGCCTCGTCGGCCTGCCGCCACAGCACCGCGACGCCGGCGATGGCCAGTAGCATCGGCCAGAAGGTCAGCCAGCCGCCGGTGGCGATCGCCAGCAGCGCGGCCACGCCCAGCGCGATCGCGCCGAGCGCGACCAGCGGGCCGTAGTCGGCCAGGCTCAGCATCCGCCGGCCGCGGCGGCCCTGCCTCCCGGCGGCGGCCAGCCCGGGGGCGTCGTCGTCGAAGTGGCGCTGCGAGGGCAGCACCATCCAGAGCCCGGCGTACAGGACCAGCCCGAAGCCGCCGAACACGCTCATCACCAGGAAGGCCACCCGCACCCAGAGCACCGGGAGGCGCAGGTGCGCGGCCAGGCCGGCGCAGACGCCCCCGACGAACCCCTCCTCGGTGATCCGGTACGCCTTCGGCGGCGGGCCCGGCAGCGGTCCCGGCACGTCGAAGGAGGAGCTCATGGCCCCCATCGTGACATCTGCGCACATCGGGGACATCAGGTGCGAACCCTGAAACCCCACCCACCGGGAATCAGGGTGCTCCCCGATGGTGTGGGACCCGGCTGCGGACCACGATGGAGCCATGAACGAGACGACCACCGACAGCGGCGCCACCGGCCCCCAGGACGGCCCCCAGGGAGGCCAGCAGCCCGGCGGCGACTGGATCGGCGCCGAGCGCCGCCAGCAGGCCCGGGACCTGGACCGGCTGCGCCGCAGCAGCACCGACCAGTACGTCGCCGGCGTCGCCGGAGGCCTGGGCCGCCACTTCGGCGTGGACCCGACGATCCTGCGGGTGCTGTTCGTGGTGCTGACCTTCTTCGGTGGCGCCGGCCTGCTGGTGTACGGCGCGGTCTGGCTGCTCGTCCCCGACGACACCCACGAGAAGGCGCCGATCAACGTGGCCGCGGAGCCGCGCAAGCTGCTCCTGCTGGGCATCCTCGGCATCGCCTTCCTGCTCGCCATCGGCGACGCCTTCGGCGGGTTCGGCGGCGGCTGGGTCTTCGCCTCGATCGCGATCGTGGTCGCGCTGGTGCTGATCGCCCGCGACCAGTCCCGGGGCCCGAAGGGCCAGGGCGGCCCGCCGCCCGCCGGTCCGTACCCGCCGACGTACCAGGCGGCGTACCCGCCGGCCACCTCCCCCGCCACCGGGCCCGCGATCCAGCAGACCCTGGCCCAGCAGCCGCCCGTCCCGCCCGCCGCGCCGGCCTGGCAGGCGCCGCCGCCCGTGCCGCCGGCTCCCCCACGACCCCCGGTGCTGCCGCCGCGCCCCAAGCGGACCGGTGTCATCTGGTTCTGGCCGACCCTCGCGCTGATCGCGATCGGCCTGGGGATCCTGGGCATCGTCGACGCCGGCTCGACCGACGTGCCGGCCGGCGCCTACCCCGCGCTCGCCGTCGGCATCACCGGCCTGATGCTGCTGGTCGGGTCGTTCACCGGCCGTCCCGGTGGCCTGATCCTGATCGGCGCGGTCTCGACCTTCGCGCTGAGCGTCACCACCGTGGTCGGCGGCTTCAACCCGAACGCCCGGACGATCACCGCGACGCCGACGACGGCCGCGGCCGTGTCCCCCAGCTACAGCGCCGGCACCGGCCGGATCGAGCTGGACCTCACCGAGCTCGCCGACCCCGAGCAGCTCGCGGGGCGCGACATCAGCCTCCGGCTGGGCGCCGGCGAGATCCTGGTGCTGGTCCCGCGCAGCGTCAACCTGGACATCGACGCGCACGTGCAGATCGCCGGCGGCGTACGAGTGCCCGGTTACGACGGCGGCGGCATCGACCACGAGGTGGAGCGCAGCGTCAGCGGCCGCCCCCTCAACGACCTCGCACCCCTCGAGCTCGACCTGAACCTCCGGGTCGGCCAGATCACCGTGGAGCACCGATGAGCAACCAGAACACCCGCCCGATCAGCACTCGTCCCATCAGCGTGGGCCATCTCGTCTTCGGGCTCGTCTTCACCGGCATCGCGACGATCTGGCTGGTCGGCGAGCTGACCGACGTGGAGGCCCCCGGCTTCGCCCTGTGGGGACCCGCGGTCCTCATCGGCGCCGGCGTGGTCGGCCTGGTGGCCAGCTTCGCCGGGAGCCGGAGCCGATCCCGCGTACCCGCGACGGAGCCCGCCGAGCCGATCGAGACGGCCGAGACCACCGACACCGAGCCCACCGCGGTCCTCTCCGACGACGTCGAGGAGACCCGGACCCTGGACGACTCCGAGGAGGAGCGATGACCCAGCAGCCCTACGAGCAGCCCTCTCAACAGCCCTACGGCCAGCCCCGTCCGGTCAAGCGCCTGACCCGCAGCCGCGACGACCAGATGATCGCCGGCGTCTGCGGCGGCATCGCCCGGTACGCCGGCCTGGACCCCACTCTGGTCCGCGTCCTGGCGGTGATCGCCGCGATCTTCGCCTTCCCCGGCGCGCTGATCGGCTACGTGGTCGCCTGGGCGATCATGCCGCAGGAGTGAGGACTACTCCCGCACCAGCGAGCGACTGATCACCTCGTTGGCCGCCTGCTGGAAGCCGACGACCACCGCCTCGAGGGTGAACTGGCGCAGCTGGCCCATCGTCCGCTCGAACTCGGCGTCCTCGGCGCTGCTGCGCTGACGCCCGCGGCGGGGGGCCAGCACGCGGTCCTTGAGGATCCCGGTCAGGTCGTCGGCCAGCGCGGTCATGTGCCGGTTGATCGCCTCGCTGGCCGCGACCAGCGAGTCGACGGGCACCTTGAGGTCGAGGCTGCGCACGCTCAGGTCGAAGGCGGGCAGCAGCTCGTAGCGGCCGTCGCCGGCCGGCCGGATCGCCGAGGAGGCGATCAGGCGCTCGACCAGCGCGGCGTCGAGCTTCCGCCCGGCCCGTGCCTCCAGCTCCCCGTGGTCGACCACCTCGACCGGCCTGGCCGCCCAGGAGGTGAGCATCGCCCGCTGGACCGCGAGCTCCTCGACGCTGGCGTCGTCGGGCAGCCGGGAGAGGTACCGCTCGATCGCGGCGAGGGTGAAGCCGTGGTCCTGCAGCGCCCGGATGAGCTCCAGACGCGCCTTGTGCCCGGTGGAGTAGTAGGCCATCCGGCCGCGGCGCTCCGGCGGCGGCAGCAGCCCCAGCCCGGCGTAGTAGCGGGCCGTGCGCACGGTCATGCCGGTCTCGGCAGCCAGCTCGTCCACCGTCAACAGGTCACTCGGCCGCTCGCCCACCCGGGGACTGTAACAGTGACACTGTGAAGATGACGGGACCTCTTGAATCGTGACAGTGATGCTGTAACAGTGTCCCCGTCACCCTTCCGCTGCCCGATCGGACACCCCATGCGCGAGATCTTCACCCCTGAGCACGAGGCCTTCCGGACCACGGTCCGGGCCTTCATGGACAAGGAGGTGAAGCCCTTCCACGACCAGTGGGAGAAGGACGGCATCGTCCCCCGCGAGCTGTGGCTCAAGGCCGGCGAGCAGGGACTGCTCTGCTTCGACGTCCCCGAGGAGTACGGCGGCCCGGGCGTCGAGGACTTCCGCTACAACGTGATCGTCTCCGAGGAGCAGGCCCGCGCCGGCGCGAACGGCCCGGGCTTCTCCGTGCACACCGACATCATCGTTCCGTACCTCCTCTCCATCGCCAACGACGAGCAGAAGCGTCGCTGGCTGCCCGGCTGCGTCACCGGCGAGACCATCACCGCCATCGCGATGACCGAGCCCGGCGCCGGCAGCGACCTGCAGGGCATCCGGACGACGGCCCGGTCAATCGACACAGACAAGGGCCCCGCTTATCTCCTCAACGGCTCCAAGACCTTCATCAGCAACGGCATCCACGCCGACCTGGTGATCGTGGTCGCCCGGACCGACCCCGACGCCGGCCACCAGGGCATCAGCCTGCTGGTCGTCGAGCGGGGCATGGAGGGCTTCGAGCGCGGCCGCAACCTGGAGAAGATCGGCCTGCACGCCCAGGACACCGCCGAGCTCTCCTTCACCGACGTGGTCGTGCCCAAGGAGAACCTCCTCGGCGAGGAGGGCATGGGCTTCATCTACCTGATGCAGAACCTCCCCCAGGAGCGGCTGATCATCGCCGCCCAGGCGGTCGCCGCCTGCGAGGCCGTCGTGGAGATGTGCCTGGAGTACGCCAAGACCCGCGAGGCGTTCGGCAGGCCGATCGGCAAGTTCCAGCACAACCGCTTCCTCGTCGCGGAGATGGCGACCGAGGCCAAGGTCGCCCGGGTCTTCCTCGACGACTGCGTGATGAAGCACATCGACGGCAAGCTCGACGCGGTCGGCGCGGCGATGGCCAAGTGGTGGACCACCGAGCTGCAGAACAAGCTGGTCAACCAGGGCGTGCAGCTGCACGGCGGCTACGGCTACATGCTGGAGTACCCCATCGCCCGCGCCTACCTGGACAGCCGCATCGCCACCATCTACGGCGGCACGACCGAGATCCAGAAGGAGATCATCGGCCGCAGTCTCGGGCTGTAGCCACCCGCACCACCTGGCACCACCCCTTCGGATCTGGCATCCGGAACCAGGACACGCCATGATCCGTTCCAGTAGTGACGTAGGACACATCGAACGCGCCCGAGGAGCCCTGTCATGACCGAGACCATCGCCCCCAACGAGACCGACGTGCTCGCCGAGCGCGCCCGCATGGAGGGCCTGGTCGGCGGCCGCACCCTCATCGACGCGCTCGCCGAGACCGCCGCCGCCCGCGCCGACGAGCCGGCCTACTCCGAGCGTCACGGCGCCGCCGAGGGCGAGAGCTGGCGCACCCTCACCTGGGCCGAGACCCGCGAGCAGGCGCTGGACGCGGCGGCCGGCCTGATCAGCCTGGGCGTCCAGCCGGGCGACCGGGTCGCGATCATGTCGAGCAACCGCACCGCGCACTTCGTGGCCGATATGGGCGCGGTCCACGCCGCGGCCACGCCGATGTCGATCTACAACACCCTCGCCGCCGACCAGGTGGCCTTCATCGCCGGCGAGTCCACGCCCGCCGTGGTGATCGTGGAGAACGGCGACCACCTGACCCGCTGGGGCGAGGCCGTCGCCGCGGGCTCCGCCGGGACGGTCGTGACGATCGAGCCGCAGCCCGGGCTGATGACGTGGGAGGAGCTGCTCGAGGCCGGCCGCGCCCGGCGTACCGACAACCCCGACGAGCTGGAGGAGCGACACCGCGCGCTCGACCCCGACGCGCCGGCGACGATCCTCTACACCTCCGGCACCACCGGCAACCCCAAGGGCGTGGTGCTCACCCACCACAACGTGCTCTACGAGGCGCTCAGCACCCTGGAGGCCGCCGGTCTCGACGGCCCGCAGCGGCAGATCAGCTACCTGCCGCTGGCCCACATCGCCGAGCGCGTGCTGGGCCTCTACGGCCCGCAGGTGGTCGGCAGCCACCAGTACGCCATCGGCGACCCGGCCGAGCTGCTCGGCGCGCTCGGCGAGGTGCACCCGACCGCGTTCTTCGGGGTCCCGCGGGTCTGGGAGAAGATCAAGACCGGCATCTCCGCGCGGCTCGCCGCCGACCCCGACCCGGCGAACGTCAAGCTGGTGCAGGACTCCATGGCCGCCGGGCTCGCCTGGGTCGAGGCGCAGGAGTACGGCGCCACGATGACCCCCGAGGTCGAGGAGGCCTACCGCCAGGCCGACGAGTCGATCCTCGGCTTCCTCAAGCTGCTGCTCGGCCTGGACCAGGTCACCTGGGCCGGCTCGGCCGCCGCGCCGATGCCGATCGAGGTCGCGAGGTTCATGGCCGGCCTCGGGCTGAAGGTCTTCGACGTCTACGGCATGACCGAGACCACCGGCGCGATCACCGCCAACGGCCCGCAGGCCTTCAAGCTCGGCACGGTCGGCCGCGCGACCCCGGGCATGGAGGTGCGCCTGGGCGAGGACGGCGAGATCCTGGTGCGCGGCCCGGTCGTCACCCCCGGCTACTTCCACCAGGAGGAGGCCACCCGCACGCTCATCGACGCCGAGGGCTGGGTGCACACCGGTGACATCGGCACCCTCGACGAGGACGGCTTCTTCGCGGTCGTAGACCGCAAGAAGGAGCTGATCATCTCCTCGGCGGGCAAGAACATCGCCCCGTCGAACATCGAGAACCTCCTCAAGGAGTCGCCGATCATCGGCCACGCCATGGCGATCGGCGACGGCCGGCCGTACGTCGTCGCGATCCTCACCATCGACGGCGAGATCGCCCCGCTGGTGGCCGAGAAGCTCGGCATCGCCTTCACCGACCTGGCCGACCTGGCCACCAAGCCGCAGATCCTCGGCATGGCCCAGGCCGCCGTCGACGCCGCCAACGAGCGGCTCTCGCGGCCCGAGCAGGTCAAGAAGTGGAAGCTGCTGCCCCAGGAGTGGACCGCCGAGTCCGCCGAGCTCACCCCGACGCTCAAGCTCAAGCGCCGCGTGGTGACCAGCAACTACGCGGCCGAGATCGAGGAGATGTACGCCGAGGACTGAGGGCTACCGCGCCTCCGGGAGCACGCCGTGCTCCCGGGCCGCGGCGGCGATCTCCGGGAAGTCGCTGATCAGCCCGGCGATGCCGGTCTCCCAGAGGAGCTCGGCCTCGCGCCGAGACCGTCCGTGCGCGTGCCGGTCCTCGCCGACCCGCAGGTCGGCCGGCAGGTGACGGTTCTCCGCGCGGTGGGTCCACACCAGGACCGGGAGCCCGCGGCGGCGCGCCTTGGCGACCAGCCCGCTCGGGGCGCCCACCCGGCCGTCCGCGTCGCGCGGCAGCACGGCCTTGCGGCGGACGCCGACCGCGGCGGCGTACCTCGCGGTGGCGGCGAGCTCCAGGCTCGTCGGCACGTCGTCGAAGAGGCGCACCCGGGGTCGTCCGTCGCGCATCCGGCGCAGCGCGACCGCGTCGAAGCTCATCCAGGTCAGGCCGGGCGCGGCGACGCCCTCGAGCAGCTCGGGCAGCCAGAGCCCGGCGCCGGCCAGGTGGCGCGGTGACTTCAGCTCGGCATGCACCTCCAGGCGACGGCCGGCCCGCCCGCTCTCCCGGGCGACGAGATCGAGGACCTCGGCCAGCGTCGGCACGGCGTGCCGGCCGTCGTACGCCGCGCTGGCCGGTCGCTTGCGCGGCCACCGCTCCCGGCAGCACAGCGTGCTCAGCTCGGCGTGGGTGAGGTCGTGGACGAACCAGCCCTCGGTCATCACTCCGTCGACGACCAGCCGGCGGCGCAGATGGGCGAGCTCGGGACGCTCCGCGACGTCGGTGGTGGCCGAGAGCTCGACGTCGTGGCGGCAGACGACGACGCCGTCGCGAGTGGCGACCAGGTCGAGCTCGACGGAGTCGGCGCCCAGCCGGAAGGCCAGCTCGTAGGCCGCCAGGGTGTGCTCGGGCCGGTGCCCGCTGGCGCCTCGGTGCGCGATCACCTTCATGTCCCCGACGCTGCCCGGCGGAGGTGACGGGCCGGTGTCGTGCCGGCGAACGCCAGACCTAGGGTGGGCGGCGTGACCGAGATGAACGCGCTGGGCGAGCTCGCCGTCGTACCCGCTCTGGACCGGCTGGACCTGGTCGCCGGGCCCGTGGCGGAGGCGCTGCGGGCCTGGCCGGAGGCGTCCCGCGTCGGGCTGGTGGAGATCGACCCGGCGTACGCCGACACCGCGGCGATGTCGGAGCGCTACCGGGTGCCCATGGACGCCGGCGCCAACTGCGTGATCGTCACCGGGCGCCGCGACGGCGGTGAGCGGACCGCGGCCTGCGTGGTGCGCGCCGACACCCGGGCGGACGTCAACGGCCTGGTCAAGCGGACCCTCGACGTGCGCAAGTGCTCCTTCCTGGCCCACGAGCGCGCCGTGGAGGAGTCCTCGATGGAGTACGGCGGGATCACCCCGGTCGGGCTGCCGGCGAGCTGGCGGGTCCTCGTCGACGCGCGGGTGCTGGAGATCGACCGGGCCATCATCGGCAGCGGCATCCGCGGCTCCAAGCTGCTCCTGCCCGGCGACCTCTTCCCCGCGCTGCCGGGCGCCGAGGTCGTCGAGGGTCTCGCCGGCTGACGCTCTCCCGTGGCGGGCTGTCGGTGCGCTCTGCTTCGATGAGGCCATGCACCGCCAGATCGCCGGCCGGCTGACCGGTCCCGTCACCAAGTGGCTCGTCCTGGTCTTCTGGGTGGTCGCCGTCGCCGCGCTCGCCGGATTCGCCGGCCAGCTCAGCAGCGTGCAGAACAACGAGATGTCCTCGTGGCTGCCCGACAGCGCGGAGTCCACCCGGGCGATGCAGATGGCCGAGCCGTTCCAGGACCCCGACGCGATCCCGACCACGGTGGTCTACGAGAACCGGGACGGACTCACCGAGCAGCAGCTCACCGAGATGGCCGCGCAGACGCGGGACTTCGCGGCCATGGACGGCGTCGTCGGCGAGGTGATCGGCCCGATCCCGTCGCAGGACGGCAAGGCCGCGCAGACGCTGGTGACCTTCGACTTCGGCAAGAACGGCTGGCAGGAGATGCCCGACGTCGCCGAGCAGCTGCGCGACAAGGCGGCGATCGACGGAGTGACCGTCTACATCGCCGGAGCCGGCGGCCAGGCGGCGACCCAGGCCGAGGCGTTCGAGGGTCTCGACGGGTCGCTGCTGCTGACGGCGATGATCGTGGTGATCATCATCCTGCTGCTCACCTATCGCAGCCCGGTGCTCTGGCTGCTGCCGGTGATCTCCGCGGGCGTCGCGCTGATCTCGGCGCAGGCGGTGATCTACTTCCTGGCCAAGCACGCGGACCTGACCATGAACGGGCAGAGCCAGGGCATCCTCACCGTGCTCGTCTTCGGCGCCGGCACCGACTACGCGCTGCTGCTGGTCGCCCGCTACCGCGAGGAGCTGCGCCGGCACGAGGACCGGCATGAGGCGATGGCCTTCGCGCTGCACCGGGCCAGCCCCGCGATCGTCGCCAGCGCGGGCACGGTGATCCTGGGCATGCTCTGCCTGCTCCTCGCCGAGATGAACTCCACCGCCGGCCTGGGTCCGGTCGCGGCCATCGGGATCGGCGTGGGGTTGCTGGTGATGCTCACCCTGCTGCCCGCCCTGCTGGTCATCTGCGGGCGCTGGGTCTTCTGGCCGATCAGGCCGGCCCACGGCAGCGCGGAGCCGAGCGCGGCGGGATTCTGGTCGCGACTGGGCCGCGGCATCAGCGCGCGGCCCCGGGTCGTCTGGATCGGCACCGTCGTGGTGCTGGCCGCCTGCAGCCTCGGCGTGCTCAGGCTCGACGCCCACGGCCTGTCCGCGGAGGACTCCTACACCCAGGAGTTCGAGGCCATCACCGGCCAGCAGGTGCTCACCCGGCACGGTCTGGCCGACCGGTCCAACCCGGTGCTGGTGCTCTCCCGCGCCGACTCGGCCGCGGACGCCGCGCCGGTGCGCGCGGCGCTCGACGGGGTCGAGGGCATCTCCTCGCCCACCGAGCCGGTGGTCAAGGACGGGGTCGCCTTCGTCTCCGCGACGATGGCCGACGACCCGACGACGCCCGCCGCCTTCGAGACGGTGCAGCGGGTCCGCGACGCGGTCCATGCCGTCGACGGGGCGGACGCGCTGGTCGGCGGGACGGCCGCGGTGACCTACGACGTGGAGCGCGCCGCCCAGCGCGACAACAAGGTGGTCATGCCCGCCGTGCTGCTGGTGGTCCTGCTGGTCCTGATGCTCCTGCTCCGGGCGCTGGTCGGCCCGCTGCTGCTGATCGCGACCGTGGTGCTCTCCTTCGGCGCCTCACTGGGCCTGAGCGCGCTGCTGTTCCACTACGTCTTCGGGTTCGCCGGCGCCGATCCGGCGGTGCCGTTGTTCGTCTTCGTCTTCCTGGTCGCGCTCGGCATCGACTACAACATCTTCCTGATGACCCGGGTCCGGGAGGAGACGCCCGCCCACGGCACCCGCCGGGCGTCGCTGACCGCGCTCGCCGCCACCGGCGGGGTGATCACCTCGGCCGGCCTCGTGCTCGCCGCCACCTTCCTCGCCCTGGTCACCATGCCGCTGGTCGCCTTCGTCGAGGTCGGCATCGCCGTGGCCATCGGCGTGCTGCTGGACACGCTGGTGGTCCGCTCGGTGCTGGTGACCGCGCTCAACCTCGACATCGGCGCGCCGATCTGGTGGCCCAGCCGGATCGACCCGGACAACGCGCCACTGGAGCGGGAGGAGGAGCCGGCGGTCGCAGGCCGCTGAGGTCCGGCGAGGACGCCGCCGCTACCGCACCGCCCGCAGCAGGACGACCGACAGCCCGCCGGTCCCACCGGGCACGACCTCCGGGGCGACGCTGGTGTAGCCGACCAGGTGCGGCGCCTCCGCGGCGATCATGGCCTCCAGAGGAAGCCTGGAGAGCGGCTCGCCGTGGGGGTCCCGCGAGATCCGGATGGTGACGCCCTCGACCATGTCGCGCCGGTAGAGCTGTCCCACGACCGGCTCGACGCCGCCGACCAGGTCGGTCGCCTCCGACCGGAACACGACATAGCGTCCGCTGCCCGACAGCGCGGTCCCGTAGGACGAGCCGTTGCCCGCCCCGCCATCGCGCGCCGCCGAGACCAGCGCGACGGCGCCGGTCAGCCCATCCCAGCGGTAGACGTGCCAGCCGGAGACGCCGGTGACCAGGTTGGTGGCGAGGGACTCGAAGGCCACGAAGCGGCCGTTCTCCGAGATGTCGGAGAAGAAGGAGTTGCCGTCGCCCTGGGGGCTCACCCGGGACTGCGAGACGCGCTTGGTGGCGGTCGACATCGGCGCGTCGGCGTCCCAGCGGTAGACGTGGAAGCTGCCGTTGCCGGCCGCGGCCGTCAGGTCGGTGGCGCTGCTGTCGTAGGTGACATAGCGGCCGTCGGCGGAGATCGCGGGACGGAAGGAGGCGTGGTCGCCGCGACCCCGGCCGGGGTCGCCGAGACCAGCCGGGTCGTCCCGGCGACCATGTCGCGACGGTAGATGTCGTCGGTGCCGTTGGTGTCCTCGGCGACCAGGGCGGCCGCCGTGGCGAAGGCGACGAACCGGCCGTCCCCGGAGATCGCGCCGGCGTTGGCGGTGTGGTCGACCTGGACGCCTGTCGAGGAGACCGACGCCAGCGAGGTCGTGCCCGTGACCCGGTCGCGGACGAAGACGTCGGACACGCCGTTGGTGTCGCCGGCCACCAGATCCGTCGCGCCGGACACGAAGGCGACGTGGCGCCCGTCGGCGGAGAGCTGGAGCAGCACCGAGCCGCTGGCGGGGGCTCCACCGGTGAGCGTGCGCGAGACCAGCTCCACCGTGCCGGCGATCCGGTCGGCGACGTAGATCTGCGAGGAGGTGCCGTGGTCGCCGTCGAGGTTGCGCGCCGAGGACTGGAACGCCACGTAGCGGCCGTCGGCGGAGAGGGACCCGGTGCTGGCGTTCCCGTCGGCCAGCGCCTCGGCCCGCCGGGAGACGATCACCGTCTCGGCGTACCGGTAGCGCACCTGCTGAGCACTGGTTCCGCCGGCCGTCGTCACGGTGACCGGCACGAGCCCGGCATCGCCCATCGGCGCGCGGGCCAGCAGCAGCGTCGGCGACTGGTAGGTCACCACCGTGGCCGGCGTGCCGCCGAAGAGCACCACCGCGCCCGGGGTGAACCCGGTGCCGGTCAGCCGCACGGTCTCGCCGCCGAGCAGCAGCCCCTCGTCGGGCGCGAGCGTCGTCAGCGACGGAGCGGGCACGATCACCGGGGGCCGGGCCGGAGCGACGTAGCGGAAGGACGCCTTGGCTCTCACCGCACTCGTGCCCTTGGCCGTGCGCACCCGCACCGCCACGCGCCCGGCGGCGCCCGGAGGAGCCACGGCCACGAGCCGGCTCTTCGAGCGGTACGTCGTCGAGGCCGCGCGCTTGGCGCCGAAGAGCACCACCGACTTCGCGGTGAACCGCTTGCCGGTCAGCGTCACGGTCGTCCCGCCCGACGTCGGGCCCGTGGCCGGCGCGATCGAGGAGACCACCGGCTTCTTCGACGCCGCGCCCGCCGGGGCGACCGTCGCCTGCAGCGCCACCGGCGCCGCCAGCAGGGACGCCACCACGACCCAGGACCTCCATCGCCTGCCGTTCATGCCTTCAGCCTCCTCAGCCGACCGCCGGCGCCCCAGAGTCGAACGACCCTCAGCACGGGCGCTCCGGCCCGGGCCGCGGGCGCCGCGGCTCTCGTAGGCTCGATGCCATGGAGGCCGCTGCGGGGCCCTGGGCCGAGGACGCCGGGGTGGTGGCTGCCGGGCTGGGCGCCGACGCCCGCCTCGGCCTGAGCGCGGAGACGGCCGCCCGGAGGCTGCGGGAGGGCGGGCCGAACGTGCTCGCCGCGACCCGGCCCGAGCCGGCCTGGCGCAAGGTGCTGCGCCAGTTCGCCGATCCGCTCGTCTACCTGCTGCTCGCCGCGGTCGCCGTCTCGCTGGCGGCCTGGCTCGCCGAGGGCGGCCACGGCATCCCGTACGAGTCGGTGGTCATCGCGGTGATCGTGATCGCCAACGCGATCCTCGGCTATGTCCAGGAGGCTCGCGCCGAGCGTGCCGTCGCCGCCCTGCAGCGGCTCACCGCGGCCATGTCGACGGTGGTCCGCGACGGCCAGGAGCTCCGCGTGCCCGCCGCCGACCTCGTGCCCGGCGACCTGCTGCTCCTGGACGAGGGCGACGCGGTCGGCGCGGACGCCCGGCTGCTCGGCGCCGCCGGCCTCACCGTCGCCGAGGCGGCGCTGACCGGCGAGAGCGAGCCGGTCCTCAAGGACGTCGCCGCCACCCCGGCCACGGCTGTGCTCGCCGACCGCACCGGCATGGTCTTCAGCGGCACGGCCGTCACCCGCGGCCGGGGACGGGCGGTCGTCACGGCCACCGGGATGGCCACCGAGATGGGCCGGGTCGCCACGCTGCTGGGCGAGACCCGGAAGGAGCAGACGCCGTTGCAGCGCGAGGTCTCCCGGATCGGCCGCGCGCTCGGGCTCGCCGTCATCGCGATCGCGGTGGTCGTGGTGACCGCGATCTTCCTGGTCACCGACGTGGGCAGCGCCACCGACGTCGTCGACGTGCTGCTGGTCGGCGTGGCGCTGGCGGTCGCCGCCGTCCCCGAGGGCCTGCCGACGCTGCTGACCGTCGTACTGGCTCTCGGCGTGCAGCGGATGGCCGCCTCGCGCGCCGTCGTCAAGCGGCTCTCCTCGGTGGAGACGCTGGGCTCGGCCAGCGTGATCTGCTCGGACAAGACCGGGACGCTGACCTGCAACGAGATGACCCTGCAGACGGTCGCCACCCCCTCGGGCACTGTCGAGATCACCGGCTCGGGGTACCGGCCGGTGGGCGAGGTGCTCCACGAGGGCCGGCCGCTGGAGCGGCCGGATCTCCTCCGCGAGGTCGAGCTGGTCCTCGGCGGCGGCAGCCTCGCCAACAACGCGGTGCTGCGGGCCGACGGCGGCGCCTGGTCGGTGCAAGGCGACCCGACCGAGGCGGCCTTCCTCGTCGCGGAGGCCAAGATCGGGCTCACCGAGCGGCGGCTGGCGACCTTCGAGCGGGTCGCGGAGATCCCGTTCACCTCCGAGCGCAAGCTGATGAGCGCGGTGGCCAGCGGCGGTCCCGACGGCCGGGTCGTCGTCACCAAGGGCGCGCCCGACGTACTGCTGGCCCGGTGCACCCACGAGCGCGCCGTCGAGGAGGTGCGACCGCTCGACGACACCCGCCGCGAGGAGATCCTCGGCGAGGTCGACGCGATGGCGGACCGCGCGCTGCGCACCCTGGCCGTGGCCTACCGCCCGGTCCCGGCCGATGCCGAGGCGGACGAGGACCTGGAGCGCGGCCTCATCCACCTCGGGATCGTCGGCCTGCTCGACCCGCCCCGGCCCGAGGCCGCGGAGTCCCTGCGCGTGGCGCACGAGGCCGGCATCCGGGTCCTGATGATCACCGGCGACCACCCCCGTACGGCGGCCCGGATCGCGGCCGACCTGGGCGTGGCGCCACCCGGCAGCCCGGTGCTGACCGGCCACGACCTCGCCGTCCTGCCCGATCCCGAGCTGCAGGAGGCGGTCCGCACGGTCTCGGTCTACGCCCGGGTCGCGCCGGAGCAGAAGCTGCGCATCGTGGACGCGCTCCAGGATCTGGGCGAGATCGTCGCGATGACCGGGGACGGCGTCAACGACGCGCCCGCCCTCAAGGCGGCCGACATCGGCGTGGCCATGGGGATCACCGGCACGGACGTCACCAAGGAGGCCGCGGACATGATCCTGGCCGACGACGACTTCGCCACGATCGTCCGCGCGGTGCGCGAGGGTCGAGGCATCTTCGCCGGCATCCGCACCTTCATCCGGTTCCTGCTCTCCTCCAACATCGGCGAGGTCCTCACCATGCTGCTGGGGGTCCTGCTGGCCGGGGCGCTCGGCCTCACCGGCGCCGGTGGCACGGTGGCGGTGCCGCTGCTGGCCACGCAGATCCTCTGGGTCAACCTGCTCACCGACACCGCGCCGGCGCTCGCGCTGGGCGTCGACTCGCCCCCGCCGGGACTGATGCGCCGGCCACCCCGCCGGCTGACCGACCGGGTCATCGACGCGGCCATGTGGCGGGGCATCTTCTGGGTCGGCACGGTGATGGCGGTGGTCAGCCTGGCCGCCCTGGACCTCGGTCTCGACGGAGGCCTCCTCGGTGGCTCCGGCGATCTGGAGACCGGCCGGACGATGGCGTTCACCACCCTGGTGCTGGCCCAGCTGTTCAACTGCCTCAACGCCCGCTCCGACACCGAGAGCGCGTTCCGCCGGATGCTCACCAACCGCTGGCTCTGGGCGGCCATCGCGCTCTCGGTCGTCCTCCAGGTAGCCGTGGTGCACGTCGGGGTGCTCAACGAGGCCTTCGACACCGCACCGCTCACCCTCGGGCAGTGGGCGACGACGGTGGCGCTGGCCTCGGTGGTGCTGCTGGCCGACGAGGCCAAGAAGGCCCTCGGACGGCTGACCTCACGACACCGGGCGACTGCCGTCCTGTGATTCGGTCCACACCGGGTTCCGGTGCCGCCGGGTCCGTGACAGTGTTCGTGACAGGATTACTGTCACGGTGACGGCCGGCCCCGAAAGGACCGCGATGAAGCTCTCCACGATGTTGATGTACGACGGCAACCCGCGCAGCGCGGCCGACCAGGTGGTGGCCCTGGAGAAGGCGGGCCTCGACACCGTCTGGGTCGCCGAGGCGTACGGCTTCGACTCCCCCACGCTGATGGGCTACCTCGCCGCGAAGACCGAGACCGTGGAGATCGGCTCGGCCATCCTCAACATCTACTCGCGCACCCCCGGCGCACTGCTGCAGACCATCGCCGGGCTGGACAACGTCTCCCAGGGCCGCGCGATCCTCGGGCTCGGCGCCTCCGGCCCGCAGGTGATCGAGGGCTTCCACGGCGTGCCGTACGACAAGCCGCTGGCCCGCACCAAGGAGGTCATCAGGATCATCCGCTCCGGCCTGCGCCGTGAGCCGTTGACCAGCGAGGAGCTCTACCACCTGCCGCTGACCAAGGAGGACGGCGGCGTGACCGGCCTCGGCAAGCCGCTGAAGCTGCTCACCAAGCCCGAGCGCGACTCGGTGCCGATCTATGTCGCCGCGCTCGGACCCAAGAACGTCGAGCAGGCCGCCGAGATCGCCGACGGCTGGCTGCCGCACCTGTTCTACCCGGAGAAGTTCGGCACCGTATGGGGCGAGGCCATCGCGGCCGGCACCGCCCGGCGCGACCCCACGCTCGGCCCGATGAACATCGTGGCCGGCGGCATGGTCGCCATCGGCGAGGGCCCGGAGACCAAGGCGCTGCTCGACTTCGCCCGCCCGATCTTCGCCCTGTACGTCGGCGGGATGGGCGCCAAGGGCAAGAACTTCTACAACGATGTCGCCTGCGCCTACGGCTACGAGAAGGAAGCCGCGGAGATCCAGGAGCTCTACCTCTCCGGCAAGAAGCAGGAGGCGGCGGCGCTGGTGCCGCTGGAGTGGCTCGAGGCCGCGAACTTCGTCGGACCGGAGTCCTACGTCAAGGAGCGGATCGCCGCCTTCGCCGAGGCCGGCGTGACCAGCCTCAACATCACCCCGGTCGGCGAGGACCCCGCGGCCATCGTCGCGCAGCTCAAGAGCTGGGTCTCATAGCGAACGTCCGACTCCGGCTCCCCAGGCCGGCTGGATAGCCTTGTCGGCGATGGACATCACTCCGCAGCAGGTACGCCGGGCGCTGGCGCGTGCCGATCGCGGCGCCGCGCTGGACGTGGAGGAGGCGACCGCGCTGCTGAGTGCGCGCGGTGAGGACCTCGACCGGCTGTGCGGGATCGCGGCGCGGGTGCGCGATCGGGGCCTGGAGGACGCCGGCCGCGCGGGGCTGATCACCTACTCCCCGAAGGTGTTCATCCCGGTGACGCGGCTGTGCCGGGATCGGTGTCATTACTGCACGTTCGTGGAGACACCGGGCCAGGCGGCGCGGGAGGGGCGGGCGCCGTACCTGTCCCCGGACGAGGTGGTGGCGATCGCGGCCGAGGGCGCGGCGCTGGGGTGCACGGAGGCGCTGTTCACGCTGGGCGACCGGCCCGAGGACCGATGGCCCGAGGCGCGGGCGTGGCTGGACGAGCAGGGCTACGACTCCACGCTGGCCTATGTGCGGGCGCTGGCGATCCGGGTGCTGGAGGAGACAGGGCTGCTGCCGCATCTGAACCCCGGGGTGATGTCGTGGGCGGAGATGAACCGGCTCAAGCCGGTCTCGCCCTCGATGGGAATGATGCTGGAGACCACCTCGCGTCGTCTCTTCGAGACCAAGGGGCTGGCGCACTACGGGTCGCCGGACAAGGACCCCGAGGTGCGGCTGCGGGTGCTGGAGGACGCCGGACGGCTCTCCGTCCCGTTCACCACCGGGCTGCTGATCGGCATCGGCGAGACGCTGAGCGAGCGGGCGGAGGGGATCTTCGCGATCCGCAGGGCCGCTCGTGCCTATGGTCACATCCAGGAGGTGATCGTCCAGAACTTCCGTGCCAAGCCCGACACCGCGATGCGGCACAGCGACGACCTGGGCCTGGAGGAGTACCTCGCCGCGATCGCGGTCTCCCGGGTCGTGCTGGGCCCGAAGGTGCGGCTGCAGGCGCCGCCGAACCTGGTGGATTCCTCAGAGGGCTCTGCGGAGTGCTCGTTGTTGATCGGCGCCGGGATCGACGACTGGGGCGGGGTCTCGCCGCTGACCCCGGATCATGTGAACCCCGAGCGGCCCTGGCCCTCCTTGGAGCGGCTGCGCCAGGTCACCGCGTCGGCCGGGTTCGAGCTGCGGGCCCGGCTGACCGCGCACCCCTCCTACGTGCGCGGGGCGCTGGAGGCCGGCGAGCCGTGGATTGACCCGCGCGTGGTCACCCACGTGGCCGCGCTCGCCGGGCCCGACGGACTGGTCAGCCCGGAGATCACCCAGGGCGCCCGCCGGCCCGCCGGGATGCCGTGGCAGGAGCCCGACGGCGGGTTCGCCGCACTCCACCAGCACACCGGCAGCGGGCGCACCGACCTGCACACCGGCATCGACGAGACCGGCCGCAGCAGCGACCGGCGCGCGGACTTCGACAGCGTGTACGGCGACTGGGACGAGCTCCGAGCCACCCTCACCACCAGCCCCGGCAGCCCCGGCAGCCCCCGCAGCACCGGCAGCACTGCCATGACCAGCGGCGGCACGACCAGCGACGGGCTGGCCGCCCTCAAGGCCGCCGAGGCCGACCCGGGCAACCTGTCCGAGGAGCACGCGCTGCGGCTGATGACCGCCGAGGGCGACCTACTGACCCAGGTCACCCGCCTGGCCGACGACCTGCGCAGGGAGACCGTCGGCGACGAGGTCACCTACGTGGTCAACCGCAACATCAACTTCACCAACGTCTGCTATGTCGGCTGCCGCTTCTGCGCCTTCGCCCAGCGCCGCACCGACGCCGACGCCTACTCCCTGTCCCTGGACCAGGTCGCCGACCGCGCCGCCGAGGCCTGGGAGCTCGGCGCCAGCGAGGTCTGCATGCAGGGCGGCATCGACCCCGAGCTGCCCGGCACCGCCTACTTCGACATCGCCGCGGCGGTGAAGACCCGCGTGCCCGGCATGCACGTCCACGCCTTCTCCCCCATGGAGATCGTCAACGGCTCCTCACGCACCGGCCTGTCCTTCGAGGACTTCCTCATCAAGGCCCGCGAGTCCGGCCTGGACACCATCCCCGGCACCGCCGCGGAGATCCTCGACGACGAGGTCCGCTGGATCCTCACCAAGGGCAAGCTCCCCACCGCCACCTGGATCGAGGTCGTCACCACCGCCCACCAGGTCGGGCTGCGCTCCTCCTCCACGATGATGTACGGCCACGTCGACAACCCCCGCCACTGGGTCAACCATCTCCGCGTGCTCGCCCGGATCCAGGACGAGACCGGCGGATTCACCGAGTTCGTGCCCCTGCCGTTCGTGCACCACTCGGCGCCGATCTACCTCGCCGGCATCGCCCGCCCCGGCCCCACCCTGCGCGACAACCTCGCCGTCCACGCCATGGCCCGGATCATGCTCCACGGCCGCATCCCGAACATCCAGACCTCCTGGGTCAAGCTCGGCATCGACGGCACCCAGGCCATGCTCAACGCCGGCGCCAACGACCTCGGCGGCACCCTCATGGAAGAGACCATCTCCCGCATGGCCGGCTCCGAACACGGCTCCGCCAAGACCGTCGCCGAGCTCACCGAGATCGGCACCGGCATCGGCCGCCCGGTGGTCGAGCGCACCACGACGTACGGCCGGCGCTGAGCACCACGCCGATCTGAGTACGCGTGCGGATGTGCCGCGCCGGACCAGGGGTCAGGCTGGTCCCATGCCATCAGACACCTCTCCCTACTCGCCCGCACCGCCACCGGCCGGTCCGCCGACGACGAGCATCACGGCGGCGGCGCGGATCCTCGGGAACGTCGCGCTGGCGATCGCGGTGTGCTGCGCCGGCGGGGCCGTCGCGATGTGGATCGCCGAGGCGACGTACGACGGGGACTCGCTGGGCGTGGGCTACCTGCTGGCCGTGGTCCTCGCCATCCTTGCCGCGGCGACCGGTCTCGGCGGAGCGCTGGGCCTCGTCCTCGCGCGACGGCATCCCCGGGCCGCCGTGACGCTCGCGGCCATCGGCCTGAGCGTCATGCTCCTGCCCGTGCTCTTCTTCGTGACGCCGCTCCCGTTCTGGTGAGCGCGCGGGTCGGCTAGCCCAGGGTGACGGGCACGCTCTCCACGCCGTACACGATCGACTTGGCGTGGTAGCGCAGCTCGTCCGGGTCGACCGCCAGGCGCATCTCGGGGAAGCGGCGGGCGAGCGCCGGGTAGGCCGCGCGCAGCTCCATGCGGCCCAGCTCGGCGCCGACGCAGCGGTGCAGGCCGTGGCCGAAGGCCAGGTGGGCCGAGGAGTCCGGGCCGGGCTCGAAGGCGTCGCCGTGGGTCGAGCGAGGGTCCCGGCTCGCGGCCGGCAGGTGGACCAGGATGACCGAGCCGGCCTTGATCCGGTGCCCGCCGAGGACGGTGTCCTCCTTGACGAAGCGCGGGAAGGCGACCTGGACGACGGCCAGGTGGCGGAGCAGCTCCTCGACGATCGGCTCGACGGCCGCCGGGTCCTCCGCGACGGCCTTCCAGAGATCGCGGTCCTGCAGCAGCACGACGGTGCCCAGCGCCAGCATCGAGGCACTGGTCTCCAGGCCGCCGGTGAAGGCGCCGTCGGCGAGGCCGCCGAGGTCGAAGTCGTTGATCTCGTCGCCGTGCTCGCGGATGATCTGGCCGATCAGGCCCGGGCCGGGGTCCTGGCGCTGACGGGCGGTCTCGGCGAGCAGGAACTCCCGGGAACCGCCGATGGCGCCGACCGAGGCGGCGCCACCGCCGCTGACGTCGAAGCGCGCGGAGGCCAGCTTGCGGAAGTGCTCGCGCTTCTCCCCCGGCAGGCCGAGCAGGTCGCAGATGACCTGGAAGGGAACGGGGAAGGCGAAGGTCTGGGCGAGGTCGACGACGCCGGTCTCCCGGGCGCCCGCCTCGGTCTCGTCGAGCTGGCGCTCGATGATCTCCTCGATGGCGGGCTTGAGCCGCTCCAGCCGGCGCATGGTGAACTCCGGCGTCAGCAGCTTGCGCAGCCGGGTGTGCTCGGGCGGGTCGGTGAAGCCCAGACCGCCGATGTCGCCCTTCTCCACGTCGCCGCTGGCGCCCATGTACGGCCGGATGTCGGTGGAGTGCTTGACGTTGCCGAGCGCCTCGCGGGCCTCGTCGTACCCGGTGACCAGCCAGATCTCCAGACCCAGCAGCGAGGCCAGCCGCTGCACCGGATCCTTCTCCCGGAACGCGCTGAGCCGCGGCGTCGGAGCGACCCCGTCGCGGTTGAGCGGCCAGACCAGCCGGTTCGGGACCTTGTCCAGCTTGGTCAGGTCGAGGCCGCCTCCGCGCGCGGCGAAACGGCGTACGACGGACGACTTGACCGAGGCGAGGATGCTCACATGATGCCTTTGCGGCAGGCGGAAAGGACCCCGGAAGCGTACACACCGGCCCGGTGCGGCGTACCGGCGCGGGCAACGTGACGATCGTCTCCTTGCCAGTGGCAAGGAAATCGCCCTAGCGTTCGAGGGCCGGCGTCGTCGACGAGACCAGGAGTGCCCTGTGGACCACCCGCCCGGTCGCTTCATGACCTCGTTGGTCGACCACGTGATCCGCCGGTCGGTGTGGATCATGCTCGGCTGGGTCGCCGTGGTGGCGACGCTCAACGTCGCGGTGCCGCAGATCGAGGCCGTGGTCGCCGACGACTCCACGCCCGTGGTCCCCGCCGGCGCCCAGTCGGTGCGCGCCCTGGACGAGATGGACCGGGTCTTCGGCACGGGCCATTCCAAGAGCTTCGTGCTCGTCGTCCTCGAGCGCCGCGACGGCCTGACGCGGGTCGACGTGCGGTGGGCCGAGTCGCTGATCGACAAGCTGCGCGCGCACGGCAAGGACGTCTCCTTCGTCCAGGACATCGCCGCGAACGCCGACCTGCGCAAGGCGCTGACCAGCAAGGACGGCGCGGCGCTGTACTTCCAGGTGGGCATCCCCGGCGACACCGGCGCGCCCCAGGCGATCCGGCAGATCGAGGCGATCCGCGAGACCCTCGCCGGCGCCGATCCACCGGCGGGCCTCCGGCACGCGGTCACCGGCCCGGCGGCGACGATCTCCGACACGGCCGTCGAGGTGGAGCGGAGCCTGGTGCCGATCACGCTGGTCACCGTGTTGCTGATCGGGGCGATCCTCACCGCGCTCTACCGCTCGCTGCTCGTGACCGCCATCGTGCTCGGCTCGGTCGGCGTCTCGCTGCTCGCCTCGCGGGCGGTCATCGCCTGGCTGGGCCTGAACGACCTGCTCGACGTCTCCACCTTCACCGGCTCCTTCCTCACCGCGGTCGTGCTCGGCGCTGCCACCGACTACGCGGTCTTCCTGATGAGCCGCTACCAGGAGGAGCGCCGCCGCGGTCTGGAGCACCGCGAGGCGGTACGCCGGGCGACCACCCGGATCGGCGGCGTCATCGTCGGCTCGGCCGTCACCGTCATGGCCGCCAACGCCGCCATGCTGCTGGCCGACATCGGCTTCTTCCGCACGACCGGACCGGCCGTGGCCATCTCGGTGGCGATCACCCTGGGCGCCAGCCTCACGCTCCTGCCGGCGGCCATCGTCGTCCTCGGCCGCACCGGCCGTCTCGACCCGCGGCCCACCCGGGAGAGGGCGGGCGCCGGCTGGGACCGGGTCGCCGGCATCGTCGTGGCCCGCCCCACCCGGGTCCTCGTCGGCGCGCTGGTGCCGCTGGTGGCGCTGGCCGCCTTCTACCCGGCGATAGAGCAGAGCTTCGACCAGCGCGCCGTCCAGCCCGAGGACACCGACAGCAACCGCGGCTACGAGCTGCTGGCCGCGCACTACCCGGTCAACGAGGCGCTGCCGAACTACGTGATCGTCCGCTCCGACAAGGACCTGCGTACGCCGAAGCGGCTGGCCGCGCTGGAGAAGCTGGCCGCCACCGTCGCTCAGCATCCCGGTGTCAGCGGCGTCCGCGGGATCACCCGACCGCTCGGCACCCCGATCGCCGAGGCCTCCGCCGGCTACCAGGCGGGCGCGGTCGGCGACCGGCTCGGCAAGGCCAGCCAGGACATCGCCGCCGGGCGTGGTGACGCGGACCGGCTGGTCGACGGCGCCGGCACCCTGACCTCGGGCTCGCGCGACCTCGCCGACGGCGCTCAGGCGGCCGTCGCCGCGGCCGGGCAGCTGGCGTCGGGCGTGGACCAGCTCAGCGCGGGCGTGGAGCAGCTCGCCTCCGGCGCCGACGGCGCTGCCGCCGGCGCCTCCCAGCTGCGCGCCGGGATGCAGGGCCTGGCGGCCGGGCTGACCACGGCGGCCGACCAGACCGCCGTCGCGGTCGACGGGCTCGGCCAGGCGCTCAAGGCACTGGAGGGCAGCATCGGCTGCACCGTCGCCCCGATCTGCTCGCGGGCTCGCGACGGCGTGCGCCAGGTGTACGAGGGCGAGCGTGACCAGCTCCTCCCGGGGCTCAGGAAGGCGGCGACCGCCGCCCGGCAGCTGGCCGCCGGCACCGTGGACCTCGACACCGGCCTGAGCCGGCTGCGCTCGGGGATGAACGACGCGCGCACGGGCGCCCAGCAGCTCCGCAGCGGCCAGCACGCCTTCCACCAGCGGCTCGGCGAGCTCGCCTCGGGCGCCGACCAGGTGGCCGACGGCACGCGGCAGCTCGCGGGCGGGACCGGCAAGGTGGTCGCCTCCCTCGACGAGCTCTCCACCGGCCTGGCCGACGCCGCCACCCACCTGCGGCGTACCCGCGACGCCACCCTCGACCCCGCGGTCGGCGGCTTCTACCTGCCGCCCGCCGCCCTGGAGGACCGCCGCTTCGCCTCGGCCGCCTCGCTCTTCCTCTCCTCCGACGGCCACGTGGCCCGGATGATGGTGCTCCCCCGCGCCGACGCGTTCAGCATCGCGGCGCGACAGGACAGCGCCGAGCTGCTGGGGGTCTCCACGGACGCCCTGGCCGGCACGGCCCTGCGCGACGCGGAGGTGTCCACGACCGGCCTGGCCGTGCTCAACTCCGACCTCCTCGAGTTCGAGCGCGGCGACTTCCTGCTGGTCGCGCTGGTCGCCCTGACCGCCGTACTGCTCATCCTGATCGCGCTGCTGCGCAGCCTGGTCGCGCCCGTCGTACTGCTCGCCTCGGTCCTGCTCTCCTACCTCTCCGCGATCGGGCTCGGCGTGCTGGTGTGGCAGGTGCTGCTCGGCCAGGAGCTGGACTGGACCGTCGGCACGATGACCTTCATCCTGCTGGTCGCCGTGGGCGCGGACTACAACCTGCTGCTGGTCAAGCGCATCCAGGAGGAGGCGCCCGACGGCTCGCGGGCCGGGATCGCGCGGGCCACGTCGGCCACCGGGCGGGTGATCACCTCGGCCGGGCTGATCTTCGCCTCCAGCATGTTCGCCCTCATGGCGGGCTCGGTCACGACGCTGGCCCAGATCGGCTTCACCATCGGCATGGGGCTGCTGCTGGACACCTTCCTGGTGCGCACGCTGGTCGTGCCCGCGGCCGCCGCTCTCCTCGGACCGAGGCTGTGGTGGCCGAACCGGTCGCGCGCGACAGCGCCGCCGTCGGCATCCCCGGCCGTGCCGGAGTCGGCACCGTCGCCGCCACCCGCACCGGCGTCGACGGAGGCCGCCACGTGACCCGGAGCGAGCTGCGCGCCGCGCTGCTCCGGGCGGCCGAGCGGGAGATCAGCGCCAACGGGCTGGCCAAGGCCAGTCTGCGGGCGATCGCCCGCCGCTGCGGGGTCTCCCACCAGGCCACCACCCACTACTTCAGCGACCGGGCCGGCCTCTTCACGGCCCTAGCCGTCGAGGGCTTCGAGTCGCTGACCCGGGAGATGGCCGAGGCGGCCGGAGCGGCGCCGGCCGAGGGCGGCCTGCCCCTGGCGGCGGCCTCCATCGCCTACCTGACCTTCTCCGAGCAGCACGCGACGACCTTCGACGTGATGTACCGGCCGGAGCTGCACCACCCCGAGGACGCGAGCCTGGAGGCGAGCAAGCGCGCGGTCTGGGAGCTGGTGACCACCCTTGTCGCCGAGGCACAGGCGCGCGGCTGGGGCCGCGGCCTCCCGCCCGAGGAGACGGCCCTGACCGCCTGGTCGTCGATGCACGGCCTCGCCATGATGCGCCGCGACCCGCAGCTGGCCCGGGTGCTGCCCAGCACGGAGTTCCCCGCGATGGTCCAGGTCCTCGCCCGCGCCCTCAACCCCGTCGACTGAGGCGGGGCCTCACTCCCGCTCTGGGGAGGCACGGATCCTCAGTCGGACGGATAGGGCTCTGCGTGGCGACTGCCGTCAGCGTCGACAGCTCCGCAACCCATTCCCCTGCGGCCGGGTCCCACCCACGACGCGATCTCGACCGCCGCAGTGAGGTCTCGCATCGGCGACGACCTTGCCATGGACCTCCGGCTGACCGCCGAACCGAGTGGCCCGCTCTCGCGCCTTCCGGATATCGGCGCGTCCACGTCGATCGAGTGGAGCATCGTCGAACCACGACGACCACCGACGCCTCCGTGCAAGACCGACCAGCGCCCGATCCATCGCGTTGCGGACGACGACCTCGACCATGCCGGTGGCGTGCATCACCGCGGCCGACGCGGTCATGTTCCACTCGTAGAGCGCGAAGGCGGGCCCGACATCGCCACCACTCCACCGCAGGTACGAGCCGAGCCGCTCAGCAGTGAGGAGCCTGCTCAGCGTCGCGTAGTCGCACCCTGGCGGCGTCGAAGGCGCTGCCCCATCTGCCCTGGCCATGCTCGGATCGTCCTGTAGGATCTTCTACGAAGACCCCGGAACGATCACTGGCCTCGGCCACATCGCCGGGGTTTCGCCTTGGGCCCCGAACCCTAGTGAGAGGGTCCGACCAATCCCGCGTCCTCTTCTGGAGGAGCCCCTACTCCCACTCGATGGTGCCGGGGGGCTTGCTGGTGATGTCGACGGTGACCCGGTTGATCTCGCGGACCTCGTTGGTGATCCGGGTGGAGATGCGCTCCAGGACGTCGTAGGGCAGGCGGGCCCAGTCGGCGGTCATGGCGTCCTCGCTGGTGACCGGGCGGAGGACGACGGGGTGGCCGTAGGTGCGGCCGTCGCCCTGCACGCCGACGGAGCGTACGTCGGCCAGGAGGACGACCGGGAACTGCCAGATGTCCCGGTCGAGCCCCGCGTGGGTGAGCTCCTCGCGGGCGATCGCGTCGGCCTCGCGGAGGATGTCGAGCCGGTCGCGGGTGACCTCGCCGATGATCCGGATGCCCAGTCCGGGGCCGGGGAACGGGTGCCGCCAGACGATCTCGGCGGGCAGGCCCAGCTGCTCGCCGACGAGGCGGACCTCGTCCTTGAAGAGCGTGCGCAACGGCTCGACCAGCTCGAACTCGAGGTCCTCGGGGAGGCCGCCGACGTTGTGGTGGGACTTGATGTTGGCCGCGCCCTCGCCCCCGCCGGACTCGACGACATCGGGGTAGAGCGTGCCCTGCACAAGGAACTGGACGCTGTAGCCGACACCGTCGCTCTTCGACCCGGCGATGATCTCGGCCTCGGCGGCCTCGAAGACCCGGATGAACTCCCGGCCGATGATCTTGCGCTTCTCCTCGGGGTCGGTGACACCGGCAAGCGCGTCGAGGAAGCGCTTCTCGGCGTCGACCACGTGCAGGTTGACCCCGGTGGAGGCGACGAAGTCGCGCTCGACCTGCTCGGCCTCGCCCTTGCGCAGGAGGCCGTGGTCGACGAAGACGCAGGTCAGCCGCTCCCCGATCGCCCGCTGGACGATCGCCGCGGCCACGGCGGAGTCGACGCCGCCGGAGAGGCCGCAGATGGCCCGGCCGGCACCGACCTGGGCGCGGATCCGGTCGATCTGCTCCTCGACGATGTTGACCATGGTCCAGGTGGGCCGGCAGCCGGCGATGTCGTGCAGGAAGTGCTCGAGCACCTGCTGGCCGTGCTCGGAGTGGAGCACCTCGGGGTGCCACTGCACGCCGGCGAGGCGGCGGGCGGTGTCCTCGAAGGCGGCCACCGGTGTCGCCTCGGTGCTGGCCAGGACGGTGAAGCCCTCGGGCGCCCGGGCGACCGAGTCGCCATGGGACATCCAGACCCTGTGCTCGGCCGGAAGGTCGGCCAGCAGCGTGCCGGGCTCGATCACCCGGACCGGGGTGCGGCCGAACTCGGAGGTGCCGGTGCGTGCCACCTCGCCGCCGAGCGCCTGGGCCATCGACTGGAAGCCGTAGCACATGCCGAAGACGGGGACCGCGCTGTCGAAGAGCTCCGGATCGACCGTGGGCGCGCCCTCGGCGTACACGCTGGAGGGACCGCCGGAGAGGATGATCGCCTTCGGGCCCTTGGCGAGCATGTCGGCCAGCGGCATCGAGTGCGGCACGATCTCGGAGTAAACCCGCGCCTCGCGGACCCGGCGGGCGATGAGCTGGGCGTACTGGGCTCCGAAGTCGACGACGAGGACGAGGTCGTGGTCGGTCACTGAGTGCCTCTCGTGGGGGTCCCTGGGCGCCTTCCGGACGGCCGGCGAGGCCTGGATTCTATCGGTCCGGAGGCGGCTCGGAGCCCGCGCCCTTGCCCCCTGACACGACTCAGAGCCCGGCCGGGGAGGGAGGGAAGGCCGGGCCCTGAGTGTCCACGTGGCGTGAACCGTGTCGAGATCGGGCCTGGGAGGGAGCGTTGCACCCGATCTGACCTTCACAACGACCCGGCGTGACCCGGGTTATGCACCCGGATAGAAAATTATCCCGCGCAGGTAACAAAGTCCGTTGATTGCCGAGAAGAGCCGGCGAGGTGCCGGATTCGTCCCGGTTTTCGGGGCCCTCCCGGGCTCAGCTGACCGCGACGATGGGCAGCCGCAGCGCGCCCGGGGCGTCGGCCGGCACGGCAGGGTCCTGCGGGGCGACGGCGTCGATCCGGCGGTACGCCGAGCCGAGGTCGGGCCGGGGGTCGGCCTCGCCCTTGTTCGGCCAGTAGGACATCGCCCGCTCGGCCTGGGCGGTGATCGTCAGCGACGGGTTCACGCCCAGGTTGGCCGAGATCGCCGAGCCGTCCACGATGTGCAGGCCGGGGTGGCCGTAGACGCGCTGGTAGGGGTCGATGACCCCGGTCTCCGGGGAGTCGCCGATGGTGCAGCCGCCGATGAAGTGGGCGGTCAGCGGCCGGTTGAACGGCTCGCCGATGGAGCCGCCGGGCGTGCCCCCGACGATCTCCGCGATCCGGCGTACGACGCGGTTGGCCACCGGAATCCAGGTCGGGTTCGGCGTGCCGTGGCCCTGCTTGGAGGTGAGGTAGCGCTTGTCGGTGCCCGGGATCTTCTTGGTGAACGTGGTGATCGAGTTGTCCACGGTCTGCATCACCAGCACGATCACGGTGCGCTCGGACCAGTGCTTGAAGTCGTAGAGCTCCTTGACGTTGGAGCGCTGCGCCCACATCTCCTTCAGCCAGGTCTTCCACCGCGGGTCGGGGCCGTCGTCGTCGGTGAGCACGGTCTGCAGCAGCGACATGAAGTTGCTGCCCTTGCCGTAGCGCACCGGCTCGATGTGGGTGTGCTCGTCGGGGTGGAAGGACGAGGTGATCGCCACCCCGCGGGAGTAGTCGATCGTGGAGTCCGAGGGCGCGATGGCGCCCAGGATCGACTCGGAGTTGGTGCGGGCGAGGTAGCCGAGCCGGTCGGAGAGGTGCGGCAGGTGGCCCTCGTCCTTCATCCGGTGCAGCAGCCGCTGGGTGCCCAGCGCGGCGGCGGAGACGATGACCTGCTCGGCGGTGAAGGTACGCCGCGCGGCCGGGGTGTCGCGCTTGGCCTTGGTGAACCTCGCCTGGATCTCGTACCCGCCGTCGGGCAGCGGGCTGACCTGGGTGACCGTGGTCAGCGGCATCACCCGGGCGCCGCGCGACTCGGCGAGGTAGAGGTAGTTCTTGGCCAGGGTGTTCTTGGAGTTGTGCCGGCAGCCGGTCATACACTCGCCGCACGCCTGGCACGGCACCCGGTCCGGCCCGGCGCCGCCGAAGAACGGGTCCGGGATGGTGTCGTGGTGGGTCTGGCCCGGACCGCCGAAGAAGACGCCCACGGGGGTCGGGTGGTAGGTCTCGCCGACGCCCATCTCCTCGGCGACCTGCTTCATCACCGCGTCCGCGGGGGTCTTGAGCGGGTTCTCGACCACGCCCAGCATCCGCTTGGCCTGCTCGTAGTACGGCGCCAGCTCGGACTTCCAGTCGGTGATGTGCGACCAGGACGGGTCGGAGTAGAAGGCGTCCAGCGGCTCGTAGAGGGTGTTCGCGTAGACCAGCGAGCCTCCGCCGACGCCCGCGCCGGAGACGATCAGGCAGTCCTTGAGCGCATCGATGCGCTGGATGCCGTAGCAGCCGACCTCGGGACGGAAGAGGTAGCGCTTGACGTCCCAGGAGTTCTCCGGGAAGTCCTCGTCGCGGAAGCGCGCACCCGCCTCCAGGACGGCGACCTTGTAGCCCTTCTCGGTCAGCCGCAGGGCGCTGACGGAGCCCCCGAAGCCGGAGCCGATGACGATGACGTCGAAGTCGAAGCGCTGAATCTGCTCGCTCCGCTCGCTCATGCTCATGCCCGCCCCAGCTTCTTCATCACCCGCAGGCTGAGCGTCATCATCTTGGCGTACTGCTCGTCGTTCAGCCCGAACTGCGGGGAGAAGCGGAGCAGCGCCTGGGAGGCGACGGCCTGGGACTCGGTGTAGCGGTGGATGCCCTCGCTGCCCTGGCGCCGGCCCATCCCGGACTCGCGCATGCCGCCCATCGGGGTGTCCAGGCTGGCGAACGTCGCGCCGAAGGCCTCGTTGATGTTGACCGTGCCGCACTTGATCTGCCGGGCGATGATCCGGGCCCGGTCGGTGTCGCGGCTGTAGATCGAGGCGTTGAGGCCGTACTCCCCCTCGTTGGCGCGGGCGACCGCGTCGGCCTCGTCGTGGAAGCGGTAGAGGCTGATCACCGGGCCGAAGGTCTCCTCGCCGAAGCAGGTCATGTCCGGCGTGACGCCCTCGAGGATCGTCGGCTCGTAGTAGTACGGCCCGAGGTCGGGGCGCGCCTTGCCGCCGGCCAGCACGGTGGCGCCCTGGGCGACCGCGTTGTCGACGTGGGCGGTGACGGTGTCGAGCTGGTCCTGGCTGATCAGCGAGCCCATGTCGCTCTCCCAGTGCCGGCCCGCGGAGAGCCGCATCGCCTTGGTGGCCGCGACGAACTTCTCCTTGAACCGGTCGTAGACCTGGTCGGCGATGAACATCCGCTCGGTGGAGACGCACAGCTGCCCGGCGTTGGAGAAGCAGGCTCGTACGGCGCCCTCGGCGGCCTTGTCCAGGTCGGCGTCGCGCAGGATCAGGATCGGGTTCTTGCCGCCCAGCTCCAGGGAGCAGCCGATCAGCCGGTCGGCGCACTGGCGGGCGATGATCTTGCCGGTGGCGGTGGAGCCGGTGAAGCAGATGTAGTCCGAGCGCTCGATCATCGGGGTGCCGAGCTCGCGGCCCGGACCGGCGACGACGTTCCACAGGTCACGCGGGAAACCGGCCTCCTCCAGGAGCGAGGCGCCGAGCAGCGCGCTCAGCATGGTCTGCGCGTCGGGCTTGGCGACGACCGCGTTGCCCGCGAGCAGGGCCGGGAGGCCGTCGCAGAGCGCCATCGTGAAGGGGTAGTTCCACGGCGAGATGATGCCGACGACGCCCTTGGGGACGCGGTTGACCTCGGCGCGGGTGAGCCCCGGGATGACGCCGCTGCGGCGCTGGGTGTCGAGGTGCTGGTGCGCCGTACGGCCGTAGTAGCGGGCGGTGAGCGCGATGTGCAGCGGCTCGTCGAAGGCGTGCTTGCGGGCCTTGCCGGACTCCCAGCAGATCAGGTCCATGATCTCGTCCTGGCGGTCCAGGACGATGTCGTGCAGGCGCAGCAGCATCGCCGCGCGATCGTCGATCGAGACCCGCTGCCAGGCCTCCTGCGCGCGCCGCGCCCGCGCGTACGCCTCGACCACGTCCTCGACGCTGGACTGCGGGATCACCCCCAGCGGCTGCCCCGTCGCCGGCGCGTACGCCGTCACGGTCTTGCCCGTGCTGGAGACGATCCGCTCGGTCAGCGCGGTGACGTACGCCTGGTCGAACGCGTACGACGCCCGCGGGTCGTGCTCGGGATCAGCGGGCAGGGTGGAGGGGTTCACGCTCATGTCCGGCAGGGTAGACCCGGCGGTAACTTGACACAATAGGTCGCGGTGTAAAGCCCCTGTCAGGCCTCGTCCGTGGCGCCGTCGCGCTCGTCGCGGTCGGCGTACCGGTCGGGCATGGTGGCGATGGTGAAGTCGCCGGGCTCGCAGTGGTCGATCTCCCTCTGGGGATCGATTCAGCCAGCAAGGTGTGGTCCTAGCCGCTCGGCGAACCGTGGCGCGCCCGCACTAGCGATCCTGTCGTTCAATTCGGCGGCCGTCATCGATGGACTCTTCTTGCTGCCCGCTGCGCGGGTAAACGACTCGATGACGGCCCGCCGACGACGCGTGAGCAGCGCGCAGAGGAACTCGTCCGCCGTGATGACCTTGACGCCGGCGGCGAGAACGCGCCCCGTACGCAGATGCTTGAGGTTCCGGGTCAGCAGCACATCGACATCGCCATAGACCACTGCGGCCGCATGCACACGGTCGTCCGGGTCGGGCGAGAGATCGTCGCTGATCTTGTCCCGGTAGACGATGGGGTCGATGCGGTAGCGGCCGAAGTGGGTGCGCACCGCAGCCACCACGGAGGCAGCCGATTCTCGGGGGCGCTTGCCCTCGCGGACGATGACCGCCTCCCACTCGTCAAGGAGCTCGTCGGTCCACACCCAGGTGAACAAGAAGTCCTCCGACAGGGTGAGCAGCACGTCCATGACGGTGAACGGGAACAGCTCGCTGGTGTCGATGAAGACCCGCTCCAGACGGGCCACCGGGTTACCCACCGATGGCGGCCCGAATCGCATCGCCCCCGGCGCGGCGCTGCTCGCGCTCGGCGGCGACATCCACCACTTCTTGGACGCGGATACGGCGATGACGACTGCCTGGCAGGCGACGGAAGGCGAGCACGCCGTCCTCGCAGAGACGATCGACGAACTGGCGGGTGACACCGAGGATCTCGGCAGCCTGGGCAGGAGTGACCTCGTCATCGGCGCGCAGCACGACGACCCGTGCGCCGTGCGCGACGTCATCAAGCATCGCGCGCACGGCGGCCTCGACCGGGGTGTCGCCGCTGAGACGGTCGGCGAGACTCTTCGCGTCCGACCGGACGACGGGGTCGGCGGGGTCGAGAGTAGTGGTGAGCACGCGGGCCGTCATGTGCTCCATGCTACTCGTATCTGCAATAACAGCAACCATGCCGCCAGCGTGGGTCGAGTCCTATGACCCCTCGCGCTCGTCGCGGTCGGCCCACTCCAGGAGGGGGGCGATGTCGAAGACGTGGTCGTCGATGTCGTGGTGGAGGTCGCCGAGGCCGGCGTACCGGTCGGGCATGGTGGCGATGGTGAAGTCGCCGGGCTCGCAGTGGTCGATCTCGTCCCAGGTGATGGGGGCGGAGACGGTGGCCTCGGGATTGCCGCGGACGGAGTACGCCGCGGCGATGGTGTGGTCGCGGGCGTTCTGGTTGTAGTCGACGAAGAGGTCGGCGGGGTCGCGGTCCTTGCGCCACCACTGCGTGGTCACCAGGTCGCAGCGGCGCTCGACCTCGCGGGCGAAGGCGAGCGCGGCCCGGCGTACGCCCTTGTGGTCGTGATCGGGGCGGATGCGGACGTAGATGTGCATCCCCTTGCCGCCGCTGGTCTTCGGGTAGCCGACGGCGCCGAGCTCGTCGAGGATCTCGTGGGCGACGTGCGCGACCTTCCGCACCGTGCTCCACGGGCACTCCGGCCCGGGGTCGAGGTCGATGCGCCACTCGTCGGGCTTCTCGACGTCGGCGCGACGGCTGTTCCACGGGTGGAACTCCACGGTGCTCATCTGCACCGCCCAGGCGACCTGCGCGACCTCGGTGACGCAGAGCTCGTCGGCGGTGCGCTTCCAGCGCGGGAAGAACACCTCGACGGTCTCCACCCACGACGGCGCGCCCTTGGGCAGCCGCTTCTGGTGGACCTTCTCCCCCGTCACTCCGGTCGGGAAGCGGTGCAGCATGCAGGGCCGCTCGCGCAGCGCGTTGACGATGCCGTCGCCCACGGCGAGGTAGTACTCGACCAGGTCGAGCTTGGTCTCACCGCGCGCCGGGAAGTAGACCCGGTCCGGGTTGGTCACCTTCACCACCCGGTTGTCGATCTCCAGCTCGATCGCCTCCGACATGGGTCCATCCTGCCCGAGGCGGCGCACGGTGCCGGTACGCCGCCTCGGCCGCCTCACGCCTTGGCGTAGTTGGAGGCGCCCCACCAGTCGACGACGACCACCGGCTCGTCGCCGACCACCCAGGCGTCGTGGCCCTGCGGCAGCGCGGTGACGTCTCCGGGGCCGGCGTCGAACTCGGAGCCGTCGGCCATCACGACGTGGAGGACGCCCTGGACGTGGTACTGGAAGTGCGGCGCCTCGCACAGGTCCGTGCCGGCGAGCGGCTTGACGTGGTCGGACCAGCGCCAGCCGGGCTGCAGGGTCAGCCGGCCGATCTCGCTGCCGCCGATGGACACGATGTCGGCGACCCCGCGCTCGAAGGACCGGGTCTCGTCGGGCTGGGCGAAGCTCTTCTGCTCCGCGGCGGTGGTGGTGCTCATGACTGCTCCTCGGGGGAATGGCGCGGCGGTGGTGCCGCACGTCGTCGAGCGTCGTACGCCGGCCTTGCAGCGCCCTTGCAGCGGGACCCTGCGGGCCGTCTCCCGGCAGTACGATCGGCCGGTGAGCGCCCGGTCGGTGCACGTGCTCGGTGAGCTCTCCGTCGACGGAGCGGACGTGCGCGCCCGTCTCGACCGCAAGGCCCGCACGCTGCTGCGACTCCTCGCGCTGGCACGGGGACGGCCCGTCGGCACCGAGGCGCTGGTCGAGGCGCTCTGGCCGGGGCAGCCCCCGGCCCGTCCGGCCGACCAGGTGGCCGTGCTGGCGAGCCGCGTGCGCCGCGAGCTCGGCCGGGAGGCCGTCGAGCACGGCGACCACGGCTACCGGCTCGCCGCCCCGACCGACCTGGACGAGCTGGAGGCCGTGGTCGGCGAGGTGGAGCGCCGCGAGGCGACCGGCGAGGATCCCCTGCCGCCCGCCCGGGTCGCGCTCGCCCTGGCCCACGGGCCGGTGCCGCCGCCGGCGAGCGAGGTCGAGTGGGCGCTGGCCGATCACGCGGCCGCGACCCGCCTGCTGCGCCGGGCACGCGAGGTGGCGACCGCCGCGCTGCTCGACGCCGGCGCCTGGCCGGAGGCCCTCGGGCTGGCCGGCGAGGACCTGGCGGCGGACCCGTACGACGAGTCGGCCGCCCGCGCGGTGATGCGCGCGCAGGCGATGGCCGGACGACCGGCCCTCGCGCTCGCGACGTACGCCGACCTGAGCCGGACCCTGGCCGACGAGCTCGGCGCCGATCCCGCGCCGGAGACGACCGCCCTCCACACCGCCGTGCTGCGTGGCGAGCTGCCCAGCGCCCCTCCGGTCACCGCGACGCCACCGCTGGTCGGCCGGTCCAGCCAGAGCGACCACCTGGACGCGCTCGTCGGCCGCGTCCGCGACGGACACGTGCGGATCGCGCTGGTCACCGGCGAGGCCGGCATCGGCAAGACCACCCTCCTGCGCGCCTGGACCGAGCGGCGCGCGGCCGCCGGCGACACCGTGCTCACCGGCGCCTGCGGACCGCTGGACCGGTCCGCCCCGCTCGACGTGGTGCTCTCCGCGATCGGCGACCACCTGCGGCGCGCGGGCAACGCCACGGACCTCCTCGGCGAGGACGCCGCCGTGATCGCCCCGCTGATCGGCGGCGTCGCCGGCGCCGGCCGGAGCGCCGACCCCTTCCTGGGACCCGCCACCCTGTACGCCGCCGCGACCTCGGTCCTGACCAGGATCGCCGGCGACCGCGGCGTGGTGCTCGCGATCGACGACGCCCATCTGGCGGGGCCGGCACTGGCCGACTGGCTCGGGTTCGCTCGGCGGCGGCCGTTCCCGATGCTGGTGGTCGCCGCGGTGCGGCCGACCGAGGGGACTCCCCTGCCGTCCACCGACAGCGTCGGGCTGGGCCCGCTCGACCTCGCGGAGACCGCCGAGCTCGTCGGGGCCGGCCGGGCGGAGGAGCTGCATGCCAGGTCCGGCGGCCATCCGCTCTTCCTCAGCGAGCTCGCGGACGCGCGGGACGATCGGCTGCCGGCCACGCTGGTGAGCGCGGTGGTACGCCGCTGCGCCGAGCTCGGCGAGGCCGCGGACCTGGTGCGCGCCGCCGCGGTGCTCGGCACGACGGTCGACGTCGACGTGCTGGCCGCGGTGCTCGACCGGCCGGCTCTCGACGTCCTGGCCGGCGTCGAGCTGGCGGCCGAGCGCGGGCTGCTGGTCGAGCGGACCGGTCGCTACGCCTTCCGCCACGAGCTGGTCCGCGAGGCCCTGGCCGGCGACACCGGCGCCGGCCGGACGGCGCTGCTGCACCGTCGCGCCGCCGAGGCGCTCGACCTCCGGGACGCCGATCCGGTGCGGATCGCCGAGCATGCCCGGCTCGGCGGCGACACCCGGCTGGCCGCGGACGCGCTGCGGCGGGCGGCGGCGCGGGCCTCGGCCCGCTTCGACCACACCACGGCGCTCGGCCTGCTCGACCGGTCGCTTGCCCTGGACGCCGATGCCGAGGCGCTCCTGGACCGGGCACGGGTCCGGATCCGGCTGACCGAGTACCCCGAGGCCGAAGCCGACGCCGTGGCCGCCGGCCCGGCCGGATCGGAGGTCGCGGCGTGGGCGGCGTACTTCGACCGCCGGTTCGACGACGCCGTGCGCCATGCCGACGACGGCGCGCTGCTGGCACAGGACGAGGTCGCACGCGCCCGCTGCCTCATGGCCGCCGGCCGGACCCGCCATGCCCAGGGCGACCTGGCCGAGGCCGAGCGGCAGCTCCGCGCCGCCCTGGACCTGGCTCCCGGTCCCGACCGGCTCACCGCGAGCGCCTGGCTCGGCGTGCTGATGGCACATCGCAGCCGGGCCGCCGAGGCGATCGAGCTGCTCCGGCCGGCCACCCGTCCCGGCATCGCGGTCGACCACACCTCCGCGGCGCTGCACGCGCTGCTCTTCACCGGGCATGCGCACGCCCTCGCGGGTCGTCCGGCGGCCGCGCTGACGGCCTTCGCGGCGTACACCGGAGAGGTCGAGCGGCGCCACGTCCCGCGGTTCGGAGGGCGCGGGATCAACTTCGCCGGCTGGGTGCTGCGCAACGTCGGCGACGCGGCGGCCGCGGTGGACGCCCACCAGCGGGCCTTGGAGATCGCCGACGGCGAGGGCACCACGGAGGTCCGGGTCGCGGCGCTCGAGGATCTGGCCGAGGACCGGCTGCACGCCGGCGACACCGACGCCGCGGCGGCGCTGCTCGACCGCGCGGACGCCTCACTGACCGGCGACCTGGTCTTCGGCTGGCGACTGGCGATGCGACTCCGGCTGCTGCGCGCCCGGGTGGCCCTCGCGTCCGGCCGCGCCGACGAGGCCCTCGACACCAGCGCCGTGCTGCGGGACACGGCCCGACGCGAGGACGTCCCACGGTACGCCTCGGTCGCCGCCCTGCTCCACCACCAGGCCCGCGCGGCGCTCGGCGAGGAGGTCGATCTCGACCGGGCCTGGACCGACCTGGGCGAGGCCGAGCGGTCGGTGGGCGTCGAGGCCTGGTGGTGGGCGGGCGAGACGGGCCGCGCCCTCGGCCAGGACCGGTGGCTCGCCCGCGCCGAGGAGCTCGCCGGAGAGCTGGCGACGGCGAGTGGCGAGCACCGGGACGTCCTGCGCGCCGAGGCGGACCGGCGCCTGGCGGCATGGGTCAGCGGGCGCTGAGCGCGAGCATCGGCACCACGACCGGCGGCAGCCCGCGGACGGCCTCCTCCGCGGCGGACCGGGCGCGAGCGCGTACGCCGTCCGGCAGCCCGGCCACGAACGGGGCGAGGTGGGCCATCCCCCACCTCCAGTCGACCATGCCGGCCGGGTCGTCCACGCCGGTCGCGACGTCGACCCTCTCGACGGACACCTCGGCGTAGCCGGCCGTCTCGGCGAGCGCGGCCAGCGCGACGGGGTCCTCGACGGCGCTCTCGCTGCCCTTCAGCACGGCGTACCAGCGCGGGACGGCGAAGCCGAGCTCCGCCATCGCCTCGTCCACGGCCCGCTTGGCCGGATGGCCCCACGACGGGTCGAACGCCGAGGCGGCCAGGGCGGGCGCGACCCGGCGGGCCTCGGCCAGCGCGCGAGCGGGCTCGGGAACGTGCCCGAGCGAGAAGGCCGCGACGACCAGGTCGAAGCCGCCGTCGCGGAACGGCAGTCGTTCGGCGTCGGCCACGGCCGCGAGCACGCCCGGCTCCCGCTGCGCGAGCATGCCGGCCGCCAGGTCGACGGCGACCACCCGAGCGGCGCCGCGCCGCCTGGCGGACCGGGCGGCGACGCCGGTGCCGGCGCCCACGTCGAGCACCCGGCGGCCGGCCGGGTCGCAGGGCGACCGGTCCAGGAGCGCCTCGGCCAGAGGCCGGTAGACCCGCTCGGGCCCGGCACGCCAGGCCGCCCCGGACGCGTCGTACGCCGCCCCGATGTCGCTCACAGCAGCGACTCGGCCCGGACGGCCTGCTCCTCCCACCACGCCAGCTCGTCGTCGTACCCGCCGAGCGCCTTCTCCCAGCCGAACTGCACCATCGCGCCGACGAGGCAGAGCCCGAGCTGACGGTCCCACCAGCCCTCGGTCGAGACGCCGTGGCTCTCCAGCGCGGCGCGGTAGCCCTCGATCGCGATCTCCTTGGCGACCGGCAGGCGGCGGCAGTTGATCGCGAGGTACCAGGCCAGATCGCTCACCGGGGCGCCGCGACCGGGCAGCTCCCAGTCCAGCAGGATCGTGCGGCCCTGCGCGTCCGAGCCGAGGTTGTCGAGCTTCCAGTTGCCGTGGACGAAGGACTGCGGCGTCGCGGCCAGCGCGTCGACCAGCGCGGCGGGATCGTGGACCAGCGGCACCACGATGCCGGCCAGGCGCGGCGCGACCTCCTCCAGCAGCGGCCAGCCCTGGGCGACCAGCCGCGGCACCAGGTGGTCCGAGCCGAGCTCCGCCTCGCGCGCGGCCATGGCCGGGGAGAGCTCGAGGTAGCGCCGGTCCGCCGGCACCACGTCGATGTCCCGCTCGGTCTCCCAGAAGCGCGCGTGCATCGCGGCCATGTGGTCGACGAAGCGGTCGTGCTGGTCCGCCGGGATCGGGTCGTCGGCGACCGGCACCAGGTCGTCTCCGACGTCGTGCATCAGGATCGCCGACAGCGCCGGGCGCTCGCGCTCGTGTGCCACCGCGACGATCGGCTGGTCCAGGCACTCGGGCAGCTCGTCGAGGATCCCCCGCCGCCACAGCTCGACAGGAGCGCTGCCCGGGACGGCCGCCGCGCGCAGCGTCCAGTCGGCGTCGTGGTCGAGGTACTTCACGACGTACGGCGCGCCGCCGACGCGCACGCGCTCCAGACGCGCGCCGGACTTGCCGGCGCTGTCGATCGGCTCGCGGTCCGTCGCGCCGTCCAGCAGCGCGTCGACCGAGTCCAGCACGGGTCGGGCATCAGGCATCGGGGGCCTCCTGAGGTGGCTCCATGGTGGCACCGACCATGGTCCGGTGTCGTCCTTGCAACCGCCTTGCAGTCGTCAGAGGCCGTGCGCGGCCAGCAGGGCTCGCAGCTGCGGGACGCCCTGCTCGTGGTGCCAGACCTCGGCACGCAGGCCGATCTCGCGGGCGGCCTCGACGTTGCCCGCGGTGTCGTCGACGAAGAGCACCTCCTCCGCGGCCAGGCCGAGGTCGTCGAGGATCGCCTCGAAGTACGCCGCCCGCGGCTTCGCGACGCCCAGGTCGCAGGAGTAGTAGGCCCCGGCCAGCAGCGCGTCGTACCCCATCTGACGGCGCATGCAGGCGGCCCGCAGGTTGTCCTGGTTGGTGGCGAGGTACGACGGGACGGGCAGCTCGGCCACCAGGTCGCGGATCTCGGCCAGCGGCTCGATGCGTCCCCACACGGCGAGCGTGTCCTCCCGCGCATGGTCGAGGTCATGCCGGGCGAGCACCTCGCGCACATGGGCCTCCATGTCGACCCGGCCGGCGAGGGCGTCGTCGAGGAGCGCGAAGAACTCGTGGGCCACCTCGGCGCGCTCTCCGAGCGCCTCGCCGAAGGCCGCGTCCCAGCTCATCGGGCCGGTCTGCAGCACTCCGTCGGCGTCCCAGAGAACCGCCCTGATCATGTCCGGCTCATCCCCGCAGCAGCCCCTTGGCGACATGGGTCACCTGGATCTCGTTGGAGCCGGCGTAGATCATCAGCGACTTGGCGTCGCGGGCGAGCTGCTCGACGCGGTACTCCGCCATGTAGCCGTTGCCGCCGAAGAGCTGCACCGCCTCCATCGCGACGTCGCAGGCGGCGCGCGAGGAGTAGAGCTTCATCGCGGAGGCCTCGGCCATGGTGAGCACGTGGCCGGCGCGCTGGGCCTCGATCGCGCGGAAGATCATGTTCTGCACGTTGACCCGGGCGATCTCCATCTCGGCCAGCTTGAGCTGGATCAGCTGGAAGTCGCCGATCGGCTTGCCCCACAGCTCGCGCTTCTTGGCGTAGTCGACGCTGAGCCGCAGGCACTCCTCGATGACGCCGAGTGCCAGCGTGGTGATGCCGACCCGCTCGGCGACGAAGCTGGCCCGGGCCGACTCGCGGCCGTCGCCCTTGGCCGAGCCGCCGCCGTCCAGCAGCCGGCTGCGGTCCAGGCGCACCTCGTCGAAGAAGAGCTCGCCGGTCGGCGAGGAGGCGATGCCCATCTTCTTGAACGGCTTGCCCTGCACCAGGCCGTCCATGCCGGAGTCCAGCACGAAGGTCAGCACCGGCTGGTCGCGCTTGTCGATGCCGGAGCCGTCGTCGAGCTTGGCGTAGACCACGATCGTGTCGGCGTAGGGGCCGTTGGTGATGAAGGTCTTCTGACCGGTCAGGATCCACTCGTCGCCGTCGGGCTTGACGGTCGAGCGCATGCCGCCGAAGGCGTCGGAGCCGGAGTCGGGCTCGGTGATCGCCCAGGCGCCGATCTTGTCGAAGGTGAGCAGGTCGCGCGCCCAGCGCTTGCGCTGCTCGACGGTGCCGCGGGCGTTGATGGTGCCGGCGGCCAGGCCGACCGAGACGCCCAGGGCGCTGGTCAGGCCCATCGACACCTTGGCCAGCTCGATGTTGAGGATGCTGGACAGGCCGAGGTCGCGCCCGCCCGAGCCCGAGGGCTCCTCGCCGGCCTCGATGGCAGCGATCTGCTTGTCGAAGCCCTCGCCGGCCATCTGGTCGAGCCCGAAGGCGGCGAACAGCTTGCGCAGGATGTCGTACGGCGGGAGGCCGCCGAACTCGAGCTCGTCGTGGAGCGGACGGATCTCCTTGTCGATGAAGGCGCGCACCGCGTCGCGGGCCGCCAGCTCCTCCTCGCCCCAGGTGATCATCGCTCCGCCCTCTCCATGGCTGTCAGGTCGCGCACACTCTAGAACGTGTTCTAACCAGAGTGCGGACCAGGCTCACCGGCGACGGGATCCCGCGTAGGTGAGCAGGTCGGCGAGGAAGGCCAGGCCGACCAGGAACCACTCGAAGCCGACGACCTCGGTGCCGGTGCCGTAGGAGTAGAAGACGACGTAGGCCAGCGTGGTCCAGGGCAGGAAGAGGAAGCCCAGGAACGCGACGTACCAGGCGTCGATGGCCTTGCTGATGATGTCGTCGAAGAGCCAGATGAAGAAGAGCGCGACCCGCGGGCCGATGAGGGCGAAGAGGACGATCAGGCAGGGCATCGGGACTCCTGACGGCTAGTCGGTGCCGTGGCGGCGGACGAAGTCGATGATCGGCTCGGCGAGCTCGGGGCGGCAGACGATGAGGTCCGGCAGCGAGACGTCGTCCTGGTTGTAGGCCAGCTCGGAGCCATCGACGCGCGAGCAGAAGAGGCCGGCGGCGCGCGCGACGGCGACCGGGGCGGCGTTGTCCCATTCGTACTGCCCGCCCGCGTGCACGTAGGCGTCGGCGAGGTCGCGGACCACGGAGATGACCTTGACGCCGGCGGAGCCCATCGGCACCAGGTCGGCGCCGATCTCGGCGGCCAGCGCCTCGACGAAGGCCGGCGGACGGCTGCGGGAGACGGCGATGCGCGGCCGCTGCGAGGTGCGCGGCGGGACGACGGGCGGGCGGGCCGTGCTGAACGTCTCGCCCAGCGCCGGCTGCGCGACCGCGCCGGCGACCAGGTCGCCGCCCTGCCACAGCGCCACGTGGACCGCCCAGTCGTCGCGGGGCGGCTCGGAGAACTCGCGGGTGCCGTCGAGCGGGTCGATGATCCAGACGCGGTCGGCCTCCAGGCGGGCCTTGTCGTCGGCGGCCTCCTCGGAGAGCACGGCATCATCGGGACGGTGCGTCGCCAGCACCTCGGCGATCAGCTCCTGGGCGGCGGCGTCGCCGGCGTCCTTGAGCTCCTTGCCCTCCAGCCCCTCGCCGCGCACCTGCAGCAGGCGCTCGCCGGCGACGGTGGCCAGCCAGGCCGCGAAGACGTGGTCGTCGGCCCCCTCGGGCGGATGTCCTACAACGAAGTCGCTCACAACGGCGACCCTATGCCACCGCCCCGACAGCCTCCGGCGGCGACCAGCACCTCAGCTGTTGTACCGCTGCTGGGTCTCCGCCAGGCCCTTCTCGATCAGGCACTCCACCGCGTCCGCGGCCGTGTCGATCTGGAAGGGCAGCTCCTTGCGCTCGACCTTGGAGTAGTCCGAGAGCACGAAGTCGGCCGGGTCCTGGCGACCCGGCGGGCGGCCGACGCCGGCGCGCACCCGGTAGAAGTCGCCGGTGCCCAGCGAGGCCCGCATCGAGCGCAGGCCGTTGTGCCCGTTGTCGCCGCCGCCGAGCTTGATCCGCAGCGTGCCGAAGGCGATGTCCAGCTCGTCGTGGATGGCGACGATGTGGTCCGGCGCGATGCCGTAGAACTTCGCCAACGTCGAGACCGGTCCCCCGCTCTCGTTCATGTAGCTGCGGGCACGGCCCAGCACCACGCGGGGAGCGTCCACTCCGGGCGGGGCCAGCCGGCCCTCGAGCACGTCGGCCCGCCCGGACTTGTGCGCCTTGAGCGACCCGCCCATGCGGCGGGCCAGCTCGTCGAGCACCAGGTAGCCGACGTTATGCCGCGTGCCGGCGTACCGCGGACCAGGATTGCCCAGCCCGACGACGAGCCAGGCGTCGCCGTCGCTCACTGCGGGCTCACTCGGAGTCGGCCGACTCCTCGGCCGGGGCCTCCTCGGCCGGAGCCTCGTGCTCGATGCCGGCCTCCGCCTCGGCCTCGGCCAGCTCGGCCTCCAGCGACTCGGCGCTCTGGGCCTGGCTGATGTTGACGACCAGCTGCTCGCCGTCGGTGACCAGGTTCGAGCCCTTGGGCAGCTCCAGCTCGGCGGCGGTGATCTGGGTGCCGGCCTCCAGACCCTCGATCGAGACCTCGATCTGCTCGGGGATGTGGGTGGCCTCGGCCTCGAGGGTGACCACGTTGCTCTCGACCTGGACGAAGGTCTCCTTGGCGGCCTCGCCGACCAGCACGACCGGCACCTCGACGGTGACCTTCTCGCCCTTCTTCACCGCGACGAAGTCGACGTGCTCGATGAAGCCCTTGATCGGGTCGGCCTGGACCTGCTTGGTCAGCGCGAGCTGGACCTTGCCCTCGATGTCGATGTTGAGCACGGCGTTGGCGCCACCGTGCTTGATCGCCATCATCGTGTCGTGGCCGGGCAGGGTGACATGGACGGGGTCGTTGCCGTGGCCGTAGATGACCGCGGGGATCTTGTTCTCCCGGCGGATGCGGCGGGCGGCGCCCTTGCCGAACTCGGTACGCGGCTCGGCCTTGATCAGGTCCTCGGACATGGTGGCTCCTCGAAAGCTCTGGTCTGCTGGAACAGGTCGGTGGTTCCCCGGCGGTCGAGTCGGGCCCGGAGACACGACATGCACCGCACGCCGACGCGCGGTGCATGGATCACGGGCATGGATCACGAACCGACCGCGTCGATCACGGAGCAGGCCGGTCAGCCGACCGTCACTCCCTCGCCGAGGCAACCGCAGAATCGTACCCAACGCCACGTGCGCCAGGCCAATCGGGTGAGGCATAGGGATCGACGATCTCCCGCAGCGCGGAGAGCGCGTCCTGCAGCGCGGCCATCCGCGCCGGACCGAGGTGCTCGGTCCACTCGTCCCGGACCGCCCGCTCGACCCTCCGCGCCACCCGCTGCGCGCGCCGGCCGCGCTCGGCGATGCGGATCAGCCGGGCCCTGGCGTCGGCGGGATCGGGCCGGCGCTCGACGTACCCCGCGGACTCGAGCTGGTCGACGAGGAACTGCGCGCTCTGCTTGGTGATCTGCGCCTGCTCGGCCAGGTCGGTGAGCCTGGTGCCCTCCTCGCCGATCCGCGCGAAGACCCGGGCCTGGGCGAGCGTGACGTCGGCATACCCACGCCTGGCGAGCTCGTCCATCACCCGCTGCTCGGTATGCCGGACGCCGAGGAACATCAGCAGCGCCGGGTGCGGGTCGGCCATCGCGACTCCTTGACAGTTAGTCAGTCTCTCTGACTAACTGGCACCGTAGCCGATGCCTCGGGAGCCGCCATGCGACACGACCAGCTCTGGGAGCACATCCACGCCGAGCGGGCCGCCCTCGCCGGCCACCTCGCCACGCTGACGCCCGAGCAGTGGAGTCACGAGACGCTCTGCCCGGGCTGGACCGTCCTCGACACCGCGGCCCACGTCATCGCCAACCCGCAGCTGCGGGCGCGCGACGTCCTGGCCATGGCCGGTCGCAACCTCGGCCGCGGCTACAACGCGATGATCGACCGCGAGGTACGCCGCTGGGGCCGCGACCAGACCCCGGAGCGGGTGCTGGCCGACTTCGAGACGTACGCCGGGTCGACGCGCCACGTCCTCCTCACCACCTCGGTGGAGCCCCTGCTCGACGTCCTCGTGCACACCCAGGATGTGCTGCGCCCACTGGGCATCCGGCACGACATGTCGCCCGAGGCGGCGGCCGTCGCGGCCGATCGCGCCCGGATGCTCGGCGCGATGATGGGCTGGCGGACCGCCCGCGGCCTCCGGCTGGTCGCCACCGACACCGACTGGGCACGCGGCAGCGGTCAGGTCGTGAGCGGCCCGATGGCCGAGCTGCTCATGCTCTGCACCGGCCGGGAGCCGGACAGGTCGCTGCTCTCCACGCCCGCCGGCTGACCTGCCGCGGGGTCAGCCGGCTACGTCCCTGCCCAGGACGTGCCGGGCGATGATCCACCTCTGGATCTCGTTCGCCCCCTCGTAGATCTCGCCGATCTTCGCATCGCGGTAGATGGCCTCGACCGGCTCGAACGGCTCACCGGACCCGAGCTCGCTGACGAACCCGAGGCCGCCGTAGGCCTGGACCGCGTCACGCGCCATCTCGACGGCCAGCTCGGTGGCGCTGCTCTTCGCCATCGCCGCCTCGGGCTCGGGGAACCGCACGCCCTGGTCGAGGCGCCATGCCGCCTTCAGATACAGGGTCCGGGCGGTCTCCAGCTCCGTCGCGCGCCGGGCCACCACGAACTGCCAGTGCTGCTTCGCGCCCAGCGGCTCGCCGAACACCACCCGCCGCTTCAGGTGCGCCACGGTGCGATCGAAGGCTGCCTGCGCCATGCCCACGCCCGCGGCGGCGATGCCGATCCGGCCGTACGTCAGCGTCGAGAGAGCCACCTTGAGCCCAGCCCCCTCGCCACCGAGCACCGCCTCGTCGGGAAGCTCGACATCGTCCAGGTTGACGTCGGCCGTCAGCTGCCCGCGGTTGCCCATCTTCCGGTCGGGCAAGCCGACTCGAACGCCTGGTGCCGTGGGGTCGACGAGGAACATGCTGGTCGCGTCACCGGTACGAGCGAGAACCACGATGACGTCGGCCACCGGCGCGTTCGTGATCCAGCGCTTGCGACCATTCAGGATCCAACCCCCGCTCTTGCGCGTCGCGACCGTCTGCAGTGCGGCCGGAGAGAGGTCCGTGGAGGACCCGGGTTCGCTCGTCGCGAAGGCTCCGATGCTCCGTCCGCCGATCAGCTCGGGGAGCCACCGGGCGCGCTGCTCCGGCGTTCCCTGGTTGATCGCGTTGCCGGCGAGGATGCAGTGGACGTCGTAGATCGCCGCCACGCTGTTGGAGTGGTAGGCCAGCTCCTCGACCACCGACGCGGTGGCGAGAGCGGGATGCGACAGGCCGCGCCCGCCGACGTCCGAGGCGAAGGGCACCGACATCATCCCGGCGCTCACCAGGCCGGCGAACACGTCAGCGGGGAATCCGTCGACCCGCTCGTCGCCGGTGGCGATCGCGCCGGCGCGTGGCCCGACCATCTCGTCGGAGACCCGACGCGCCTCCGCCCGGACCGCCAGGACCTCCGGCGGACTGATCAGGTCGTGGTACAGGTCGTCAGCCGTGCGGGCGGTCATGGGGTGTCCTCTCCTCGGTGATCCAGGATCGACTCGCGCAGGAAGCTCTCGATCACGTCGGCGAACGTGTCGTTGCTCTCGGCGGTGATCATGTGGGTAGCGCCTGGAACCTCCGCGACCCTGATCCTCTGATTGAGCGAGTGCAGATCCGCGACCGCCGATGCCGGGACGATGTCGGAGTGCTCGCCTCGCAGGACGAGCACCGGGACCGCGACCCGCTGGAGCGCCCGCTGCATCCTCTGCCCGTCGTGGAAGACGTCGACGGTCCGCGCGAAGTCCGGGTCCCAGTGCCAGTACCAGCGCCCGTCGGGGCCCATCTCGAGGTTCCGCCTGGTGCTCGCCGGAGTGGGCTCGCGATGCACGGCGTACGTCGTCAGCACCCGGTGCGCCTGCCGCCGATCGGCGAAGCCACCGGCGGAGGCTCGGAAGAAGTCGTGGACGCGCTGGATCCCACTGCGCGTCACCTCCGGGACGACGTCGACCAGGACGAGTGCACGACAACTGCCCGGGGCCAGCTCTCCTTCGGCGATGAGCGACAGGATGCCGCCCATCGACGCTCCGACCAGGACGGGCGGGGTTCTGAGCGTCCGGCAGATCCGGACCACGTCGTCGGCCATCTCGTCCACGACGTAGGTCGAGGTACGGGCTCTCTCGCTCTCCCCGTGACCACGCTGGTCCACGATGAGCGTGGTGTAGCCCTGCGCCGCGAACCGCTCGGCCGTCGCCCTCCAGGCGTGACGGTTCTGCCCGCCGCCGTGCAAGAAGACCAGGGCCGGTCCGGCGTCCTCTTCGCCCCACTGCTCGGCCTTCAGGCGGCCGCCGTCGCCACGCCGGAAGTAGCGGGCGAACGGCTCGATGGAGGGATCGGCGTCAACGGCCGACATAGGTCACCTTGTCTCGGGAGCGGAACGCTGCCAAGGCCGCAGCCGCGTCCTCGGTGCGGAAGGCTGCCCGCTGGTTGTCCCACTCGAGAGCCAGCTGCCGGCGCAGATCGTTGGCCCAGGACGCACGCAGCGCGCGAACCGTCGCCCGGACCGCCAGCGGTGGCAGGGCCGCGATCTCGCGGCCGACCACCAGCGCTCCCTCGAGCGCCTGCCCGGCCGGGACGACCTGGTCCACCAGGTTCCACTCCAGAGCCTCCTCGGCGCCCACCCGCCGGTTCCGCAACAGCATGTCCGCTGCTCGGCTCGGTCCGACGACCCGTGGCAGGAAGTAGCTGGTGCCGAGGTCCGGGCCGACCCCGATGCCGATGAATGCGCCCTTGAAGACCGCCTCGGTGGAGGCGACGCGGTAGTCGTGCAGCAGCGCGAAGCCGAGCCCGCCGCCCGCGGCGGCACCGCCGATCGCGGCGATGAAGGGCTTCTGGCAGGCGAAGAACGCCTCCACCCAGGTGCCGACCCCGAGCTCGTCGAACCCGCGGCGCGCGGGGCTGCCGCCCAGCAGGTGGTCCTGGCCGTGCATCAGCCCGTCCCAGAACGAGGTGTCCGCGTCGTCGCCGTCCGGCCCGAAGCGCAGGATCTGGTGGTCGGCTCCCGCGCACCAGGCGCCACCGACCGACGCGGTGATCACGGCACGGACTGCCGGGTCGGCCTCGAACTCGCGTACCGCGGCCAGGATCCCGGGAAAGAAGTCCCCACCGGCAGCGTTGTTGGCCTCGGGGCGGTTGATCGTGATGATCCCGCAACCGTCGACGATCTCGGTCTCGATGTCAGCCATCTCATGTACTCCTCGTAGTAGTCCCAGCCGTGGCCTGCGGCGACGACCGCTCCGCTCGCAGCTGCTTCTTGTCGACCTTGCCGAACGGCGTGAGCGGGAGGGTTCCGACGAACTCGACCGACTTCGGTCGCTTGTAGGCGGACAGTCGGTCGCGGCAGTGCTCACGCACCACGTCCTCCGTGAGCGCCGAGTCCGGCTCGACGACGACGACGGCGTGCACCGCCTCGCCCCACTGGGGGTCGGGCAGGCCGATCACCGCGGCGGCGGTGACGCCATCGAGCTCGAAGAGCGCCGTCTCCACCTCGATGGTGTAGACGTTCATGCCGCCGGAGATGATCATGTCGGCGCGCCGGTCACGCAGATAGACGAAGCCCCGCTCGTCGATCGACCCGATGTCGCCGGTCAGCAGCCACCCGTCGACCAGGGTCGTGGCGGACTTCTCGACGTCGTCGTAGTAGCCGGCCATCACGTACGGCGCGGCCAGGCAGATCTCACCGGTCCCCTGGGACCTGATCGTGCCGCCCTCGTCTCGCACGCCGACCGAGCACAGCGTCGTCGGCCTGCCCGCGGACTCCAGCAGATCGGGCTGGTCCAGGGCCAGACGGTGATGCTCCTTGGTGAGTGCGGTCGCCCAATTGGGGCACTCCGTCTGACCGAACAACTGGATCATGACGGGCCCGAAGCACTCGATCGCCTGGCGCAGCCTTGCCGCACCGATCGGCGCGGCGCCGTAGACGATCGTGCGCAGCGACCAGTCCGGCCGCCGTTGGCCGAGGTGGTCCAACAGCCGGTAGATCATCGTCGGCACCATGAAGGTCCAGCCGATCCTGTGCTCGTGGACCACCCGCAGGAAGCGCTCAGGGTCGAAGCCTGTGTCCAGATACACCGTGCCGCCGCGCAACAGCGTTGCCTCGGCGAACAGGCCGGCGGAGTGCGACAGCGGCGTGCACAGGTAGACCCGTTCACCGGCTCCCACGTCACCCTCCAGCGCATTGGCCAGCAGGTTGCCGACGACGCTGCAGCGCGGGTGCACCACGCCCTTCGGCCGGCCGGTGGTGCCACCCGTGAAGTAGATGACAGCCGGTGCGGTCGGGCTCCCCGGCTCACCCAGGTCGGTGAACGGGAACGCCGCCGGCGTGCCGGTGAGACGGAAGCCGCTGACTCGGAGCCGTGGAGAGACCAGCGGCACCGGGCCGATCGCGCCGACGCCGCCGAGGTCGAGGGCGAGCCCGGCGCCGAGCAGCAGCGCTGCGGCACCACTGCATTCGACGATCGTGACGATGTCGGCGTCGGTCAGCATCTGGTTCACCGGGACCTTGACGGCACCGACGCGGACCAGCGCCAGATCGGCTGCCAGGTACTCGACGGTATTGCCCAGGTGGACCACGACCCGGTCGCCGGCACCCACGCCCAGCTCGGCCAGGAAGGCCTCCACCTCCTCGGTGAGCTCACCGAGGTCCCGGTAGCTGGTGACCGCCTCCCCGGCCACGACGGCCGGATCGTCTCCGCCGCGGATCAGCGCCCGGTCCAGCATGGCGCGCAGATCGGCGTCCCACAGCCGCGGGAAGCCGGTGACAGCGACTGCCTGGTCCGCCATCAGTACGACCTCGGCAGGCCCAGGATGTTCTGCGCGACGAAATTGAGTCCCATCTCCTCGCTGATCGGCGCGACCCGGCACAGACGCGTCAGCCCGAACAACGTGGTCAGGCCGTACTCCAGCGCCAGGCCGTTCCCGCCGTGGGTCTGGACGGCCCGGTCGAAGGCGAGCGCCGCGGCATCGGCCGCTGCCAGCTTGGCGATGTTGGCGGCGGCTCCGGCCTCGAGCTCACGCCCACCCCCGTCGTAGAGCCACGCCGCCTTGCGAGTCATCAATCGGGCGAGCTCGAGGCGGACGTGGACCCATGCGAGCGGATGCGCGATGCCCTGGTGTGCGCCGATCGGCTCGCCCCAGACGTTGCGGTCCTTGGCGTAGTCGACCGACTTGCCCAGGAAGTAGCGGGCGAGGCCACAGGCGATCGAGGCCACGATGATCCGCTCCGGGTTGAGACCGGAGAAGACCGTGGCCAGGCCTCGATCCTGCTCACCGACCAGCCGGTCCGCGGGAACGACGACGTCGTCGAAGTAGAGGGTGAACTGCCGTTCGGGGGCGCCGAGCGCGGTCTCGATGGGCACGAGAGTGAGACCGGGGGCGTCGGCATCGACGACCAGCAGCGAGAGCCTGCCCTTGCCGTTCTCGGTTCCGGTGCGCGCCACGACCAGGATCGCCTCTGCCTGGTCGGCGCCGGAGATGTAGTACTTCTGCCCGCGCAGGACGAACTCGTCCCCCCGTCGCTCGGCCGTCGTGGAGATCTCGTGGGAGTTCGAGCCGGCGTCGGGCTCGGTCAGGGCGAAGACGACCACGATCTCACCCGACGCCATCCGCGGCAGATAGCGCTGCTTCAGCTCCTCACTGGCATGCCGGGCGAGGATCGAGGCGACGATGGCCGGCGAGATGATCGTCATCGGCGACGGGCAGCCACCGGCCGCCATCTCCTCGGCCAGGATCGACAGCTCCAGGATTCCCTGACCCTGCCCGCCGTACGCCTCGGGCGTGTTGGCGCCCAGGAAGCCGGCCTCACCCAGCGCCGACCACAGCTCGGTGGCGTGACCACCGTTCGCGGCCTGCTCGGCGTAGTAGTCGTGTCCGAAGCGCGCCACGATGGCGGCAGCCGTGGATGCCATGGCCTCGTGCTCGGGACTGATCGTGAAATCCAAGACGTGCTCCTCGGAATGGAAGGGAAGTACCGGAGGTCGGCGCGACGGCGCGCGCTACCCCACGGGCCAGCTGGTGAAGTAGCGCTTGATGCGCTGCCAGATGCCTCTGAGTCCATGCGGCTCGAAGACCATGAACGCGATGACGGTGATGCCGAAGACCAGTAGGACGATGTCGCCCTCCTGGAGCGAGGAGTCCTTGAGGAGCGGCAGCTGGGCCAGCTCCGCGGCCAGCGGGCGGCCGCCCGCGAACATCAGCGCACCGAGGACCGCGCCCATGACGGTCCCGAGGCCTCCGATGAAGATCATCGCGACGAACTCCATCGACAGATGGAGGTTGAACGGCGGGTCCACGGTGAGGAAGGTCTGCTTCCAGCCCCACATGACACCGGCCACTCCCCCATAGAACGAGGAGAGCGCGAAGGCGGCCGTCTTCACACGCCGGACGCTGATCCCCAGCACGCCCGAGGCGATGTCACTGGAGCCGACCGCGGCCATCGCACGCCCCATGCGGCTGCGCAGCACGTTGCGAGCGAAGAGGCAACAGACGACGGTCACCACCAGGAAGAGCAGGTAGAGCTGGATGTCGCGCCCGAGCGTCCAGTCGCCGATCCGGATCGCCTCGGATCCGAAGCTCGCCGCCGTACGCTCCGTCGGGCTCATCGCCTCCACGTCGGCGACGAACCCGTTCCACATCGGGACGGCGGTGCCTCGGTGTCCACCGCTGACGCTGGTCCAACGCGTCAGCACGTGCTGGACAACGAACACCAGGCCGAGGGTGACGATCGCCAGATAGAGGCCCTTGAGCCGGAAGGCGAAGGGCGCGATCAACGCGCCCACCAGCGCCGCGGCCAGCCCCGAGAGCGGCAACACCAACCACCACGGCAGGCCGAGGTCGAGGGCGAGATTCGCGGCCGCGAAGCCGCCGACCGCCAGGAACGCCGCGTGTCCCAGGGACAGCTGGCCGGTGACACCGCTGAGCAGCATCAGGCCGACGGCGCCGACGACGAAGATCTCGGCCTGGATCAGAACGCCGATCCACCCCGGCGCGATCACCCCGCTCGCCATCGCCAGCGGCACCGCCAGTGCGAAGACGAGTGCGCCGAGGATCCAGGTGGTACGCGCCCAGCGGCCGTCATCGACACGGAGCAGATGGGCATGTGTGGTCGGTATCGGACGGTCAGGCATCACACACGCTCCAGATCTCGAGTCCCGAAGAGACCGTGCGGCCGCACCATGAGGAAGGCGATCATCACGACGAAGGCGAGGACGAGGTGGAACCCGTTGCCGAACCCGCCCAGGAGCGGGTTCAGGTAGAACTCGCCATGGACCTCCAGCAACCCGAGGATGCTTCCTCCGATGATCGCGCCGAGGGGTGACTCGAGGCCGCCGATGATCACCGCGGGGAAGGCACGGAACGCGATCAACCCCATGGTGATCACCGCGCTGCGCGGGAACATCGCCAGGAAGACGCCCGCCACCGTGCCCAGCGCCGCGGCAATGCCCCACGTCAGCCCCAGGAGCCGCTCGACCGGGATGCCGAGCGCGAAGGCCGCTTCCTGGTCGTCGGCCACGGCGCGCATGGCCATCCCGATCGTGGTCCGCTGCATGACCAGCGCGACGGCGCCGATCAGGGCAGCGGTCACCACGATGGTGATCGCGTTGGTGAGCGTGAAGGAGATGCCGAAGACGGTGATGATCCGCGCCGGGTCCCAGGGAGTGGGCATGGCACGCGGGACCGAGCCGTAGATCCAGAGCACCGCGACCGAGACGAGGAAGCCGACGAAGATCGTCACGATCGAGCCGATGAAGGGAGGCCGGCCAAGAAGGCGGCGCATGATCAGTCGCTCGATGCCCATGCCGATCAGGGCCATCGTGACGATCGTGGCGAGCAGGGCCACCGGCCATGGCAGGAACGACCAGGCCGCGAACGAGGTCATCAAGAACGCCCCGAGAGTGGCGAACTCGCCTTGCGCGAAGTTCAACAGGCCCGAGCTCCTGTAGACCATCACGAACCCGACGGCGATCAGCGAGTAGATCGCCCCGAGCGCGAGCCCGGCGATCGTGAGTTCGATGAACTGATTCACCGTCGTCCTCCTCGTGCGTAGATCGCGTCGATCTCCTCGCGATAGATCTCCATCACGGCCCGCCTCTTGACCTTCTGTGTCGGGGTGAGCTCACCGTCGTCCTGGTGGAGCTGCTTGCGCAGCAGGGCGAAGCCCCGCACTTGCTCGACCCGGGCGAGCCGGTGGTTCGCCTTGTCGATCTCTTGCTGGATCAGCGCCCGCACCTCGTCCCTTCCGGCGAGGTCGGCGAAGGAGGTCGCCGCGATCCTCTGGCCGGCTGCCCAGTCCGAGGTCGCGTCCCAGTCGATCTGGACCAGCGCGGCCACGTAGTTGCGACTGTCGCCCAGGGCGACGGCCTCGGCGATGTAGGGCGAGTCCTTCAGTGCGTTCTCGATCGCCTCCGGGGAGAGGTTCTTGCCTCCCGAGGTGATGATGATCTGCTTCTTCCGCCCCACGATGCTGAGCCAGCCCTGCTCGTCGATGACGCCAATGTCGCCCGAGCCGAGCCAACCCTCGGCGTCGACCATCTCGGCGGTCGCCGCGTCGTCGTTGAGGTAGCCCAGGAAGGTGGTCGTGCTTCGCAACATCACCTCGCCGTCTTCGGCGATCCGGCACTCGACGCCGGTCATCGTGGGGCCGACCTGGCCGATGCGCGGCTCGGCGTCGATGGGCACCAGGTGGGTGACACCCGCTTCGGTGAGACCGTAGATCTCTCTCAGGGGCATGCCCAGGGCATAGAACCACCGGAGCACCTCCGGCGACACCGAGGCGCCACCGCAGATCGCGACCCGGACCCGTTCCAGGCCGAGTCTCTTGCGCAGCGCCCGATGGGCCACCAGGTCCAGCAGGAGCCGCAGGACGCGATCCGTCGCGCGGAAGCTGCCGGCCTCGTGTCGTCGGAGGATCGCGAATCCGACCGCCATGGTCCTGGCATGCACGAAGCGCTTGAGCGGGGTGGCGCGACGCAGCCCCTGGTCGACCCGTGCCTGCATCTTCTCCCAGATCCTGGGCACGCCCAGGAAGATGGTCGGCGCCACCTCCACCAGGTCCGACTGGACCGTCTGGATGGACTCGCCGAAGTGGACGCAGTTGCCGACCGTCAGCGGGAGCAGCTCGGTGAAGACCTTCTCCGCCAGGTGACACAACGGCAGGTAGGACAGGATCATGTCGTCCGCCGAGGCCCGCATCGCCTCCACCAGGCGATCCGCGCCGGCCGTCAGGTTGGCATGGGAGAGGACCGCACCCTTCGGGTTGCCCGTCGTGCCCGAGGTGTAGATCAGCACCGCCGGGTCGTCGGGTCCGATGTCGGCGACGGCCGCCGCGAAGTCGGCGGCGGCATCCTCCACGACACCTCCCTCGGCGAGCAGCCGCTCCCAGGGAATGAGGTCCTCCTCGTAGGCGCGGGTCCCACGCGGATCGATGATCACGATGCGTTCCAGCGACGGGACCTGGTCTCGGATCTCGATGATCTTGTCGACCTGCTCCTGGTCACCTGCCACGACGACCTTGCTGCCCGAGTGGGCCAGGATGTAGGCGACCTCCTCGGCAGAGTTGGTCGGATAGATGCCGCAGGCGATCGCACCCAGTCCTTGGGTGGCGAGATCGGCGACAACCCACTCGAGCTGGTTGTCGGCCAGGATGGACACGACATCGCCCCGGCCGACACCGAGTCGCGCCAAGGCAGCGGCACAGGCCTGCACCTGTCCGGCGTACCGGACCCAGCTGTGCTCCACATAGATGCCGAGATCCTTCTGCCGGATCGCAGGGCGATCGGGCATGGACGCGGCCAGCTCGAGGAGGCGTCCCGGGAGACTCACACTCGTGGCGTGGCCGGTGGCCGGGCGGCCGCGGTCCGCTCGGGGTCGTCTCAACACGTCTCCTCGCTCCTTCCCAGGTACGCACCGATCACTGCCTTGTCCACGGCGACCGCCTCGGGACTGCCGACCGCGATCACCCGGCCGTAGTCGAGGACCGTGATCCTGTCCGCGAGGTCCATGACGACCGCCATGTCGTGCTCGACGAGGATCTGCGCGATCCCGAACTCCTCCTTGATGTCCAGGATCAGGCGACCGATGTCCTCGGTCTCCTCGCTGTTCATCCCGGCAACGGGCTCGTCGAGGAGCAGCACACTCGGCTCCATCGCCAGGGCACGCCCCAGCTCAACGCGCTTGCGGATGCCGTAGGGCAGCGCGCTGACCGCCTCGTTGCGATAGGGCTCGAGCTCGAGGAACTCGATGATCTCCTCGACCCGGCGCCGATGGACGGCCTCCTCGCGTCGAGCCCGGCCGAACCACAAGCCGCCCGCCAGGACGCCGGAGCGCAGGTGCCGGTGCCGGCCGACCATCATGTTCTCGACCACCGACAGCAGATCGAAGAGCTCGAGGTTCTGGAAGGTCCGAGCGAGACCGAGCTCGGCGCGTCGCCGTGAGTCGCGGCCGGTGATGTCGACGTCCTGGAAGAGCACCCGGCCCTCGGTCGGCGCGTAGACACCCGAGATCACGTTGAACAGCGACGTCTTGCCCGCGCCGTTGGGACCGATGACCGCCAGCAGCTCACCACTGTCGAGGTGGAGATCGACGTCATCGAGAGCCCGGATGCCACCGAAGCTCAGGCCGACGCCGGAGAGCTCGAGTAGTCGCTGCGTCATGACAACCACCGCTTCCTTCGCCGATAGCGCTTGACGTCCTGCATCCGACGGCGACCACCGTCGTGCATGCCGAGGTAGAACTCCTGGATGTCGGGGTCGTCGCGCAGCGCGGCGCTGGTGCCGTCGTGAACGACACGACCGGACTCGAGGATGTAGGCATAGGAGGAGACGGCCAGGGCGAGATCGGCGTTCTGCTCGACCAGGAGCAAGGTCGTCCCGCGGGCGTTGACGGCCGCGATCACGTCTCGAAGCTGGTCCTGGACCGCCGGAGCCAGCCCGAGGGTCGGCTCGTCGAGGATGAGCAGCCCGGGCCGGCTCATCAGCGCTCGCGCGATGGCGAGCATCTGCTGTTCGCCACCGGAGAGGTAGCCGGCCCGCTGCTTGCGGCGTTCCGCCAGCCGGGGAAACATCTGGTACGCCTCGTCGATGCGCTCGGCGACATGGCTCCTGGAACGCTTGGTGAAGCCACCCGCGATCAGGTTCGCCTCCACGGTCATGGACGTGAAGATCCGACGTCCCTCCATCACCTGACTGATGCCCAGTGCGGAACGGGCCTTGGGATGCATGCCGATCACACTGGTGCCGTCCCAGCTGATGTCACCGCCGGTGACCGTGCCGTCGTGGATCTGAAGGAGACCGGACACGGCGCGCGCCAGGGTCGTCTTGCCGGCGCCGTTCGGGCCGAGCAGTGCCACCACGGCACCACGGTCGACCTCCAGCGAGACCCCGTGCAGGACATGGACCACGTCCTGATAGGTCACCTCGAGGTTGCGGATAGCGAGCACAGCGGCCTTTCCCCTCCGATGTCGATGGCCGACAAGCACGGCCTGACGGCCGTTGAGCGCTCCGGGCCGGACCGATGGCATGACCCGGCCCGGAGCGAGCAGTGGCGGACGTCAGTCCGTCATCTCCTTGAGCTCACCGCCGTCCGCGACCTCCCACTCGCCGTTCTTGTCGCCCGGCTTGAGCACACGGGCGGATCGAAGTGAGGAGGAGTCCATCAAGTTGACCGGCGACAGCAACAGCCCGTCGGCGTCGAAGTCGGTCACCTTCCCGGCTGCCGCCATCATGCCTTCCGGCGTGACGTCGCCGGCATCGAGCGCGACCCGGATGACCTCGCCCAGCAGCTGCACCTGGGTGTAGGCCAGCACGGACCAGTTCTGCGGCGCGGGGAAGTCCTTGGCGACCGGCGCGGCCTCGTACGCGGTGGTCAGGTCCTCCATGCCGGGCCGGTCCTCGCCCCAGAAGGGCAGGCCGTTCACCCAGTAGAACTTGTCCTTCCAGACGGTGTCGGGGATCTGGCCGAAGGCCGCCTCGATGTACGTCGCCCAGTTGCCGTACCAGATGGCGTCGTAGCTCATCGACGCCGCCGCACTGAGCAGCCGGACCGTCTGGCCGGGACCACTCGTCACCAGGATGTGGGTCGCGCCCGCGTCCTTGACCAGCCGGACAGGGGCGGTGAAGTCCTCCGCCGAGGCGTCGAACGGCACCTCCTTGACGATCTCGGCGCCGGCCTGCTTGGCCGCGGCGCGGAATCCGGCGAGCCCGTCCTCGCCCGCGTCGTCGTCCTGATGCATGATCGCGAGCTTGACGCCGTCACCGCCGGTCTCGACGGCATGGGCCACCGCGCGCATGGCCTCGTACTTGTAGGGCGTCGCGCCCCAGACGGTGTGCTCGGTGTCGACGGCGGACGAACCGGTGTAGGTGAAGGTGAGCATGTTGTCCTGAGCCAGCCGGTCGAGCAGCGGCATCGTCGCGGGAGCACCGAACGACGGCAGGATGGCAAGCACGTCCTGCCGGATCTCGTCGTACATCCGGACCGACTCGCTCGGGTTGTAGGCGTGGTCCTTCGCGACGTACTCGATCTTCCAGTCGCCGAGCTTGCCACTCTCGTTGAGGCCGGCGATCGCCGCCTGGATCGTGCCCTCGGCGGGGATCCCGATCACGCGCCCCGGACCGGACAGATCCAGCAGCCCGCCGACGCGGATGGTCTTGGTGTCGCCGTCGACGCCGCGACCGAACGCGACGTCCTTGTCACCGTCGGAGGCGGTCCCGCTTCCGGAGCCACCGCCCCCGCAGGCTGTCAATAGCATGGCCAACGTGATGAGTGGGGCGAACAGCCTCAACGAACTTCGTCGACTCACGGTGGGTTCCCTTCATTAGCGGCAAGCAGGGCGCCGGCCGGCTGATTGGTTTGAAAGAGGTCGGTCTGGAGAGTCCGGGAGCGGTCAGAGGCCGTCGACGACATAGGTGAAGTCGGTGACCCTACCTTCGGGCTCGTCCTTGAAGCGGACGGATACTCGCGTGCCCGGCGCCACCCGCTCACGTGCCTGCGCGATGTCGTCCAGGTCGGCGGGATCGAGCTCGATGTAGTTCGCGATGGCCGTTCCCGCGCCGTCGAGCCTGACGAAGCCGATGACGAAGGGCGGATCGGGGTGACCGAGGAACTTCTGACACACGATGGTGGATGCCTCGATCGTTCCACCCGGACCTACCTCGACCCACTGGTCGGCAGGCTCGAAGGTCTGCTCGCAGTAGGCACGCGGAGGAACGTAGACCCGGCCGCCGTCCCCGGCTCGGGTGCCGAGGATCCGGCGTTCGCTCAATCCGTGCAGGAATCGGGCGGTCGTCGCGCCGCTCGCGAAGTCGTAGTGCAGGTGACGATCCTCGGGAAGGACGATCGACTCTGGAATGTTCTCGGACATCTCAGTGCTCCTCGGGCTGGCGGTCCATGACCATGACGGATTGGAACTGGAAGGTGCCGCCCACAGCGGTGGCGACCGCGCGACGTGCCCCGGCCTTCTGTGCCTCGCCCGCCCGGCCCAGCAACTGGGCGGCCGCGTCGCATACCCGCACGAGTCCGGTCACCGCGATCGGGTTGGCGCAGAGCGTGCCCCCTGACGGGTTGACCTCGACGGGCCGGCCCGTGTCGAAGTCGCCTCGCGCGAGCGCGGGGCCGCCCTCTCCGGGAGCGCACAGACCGAGCGCCTCCACGCCGGAGATCTCACAGATCGTGAACGGAGCGTAGATCTCCACCACGTCGAGCTCCTTGGCCGGATCGACCACGCCGGCCTGGGCATAGGCGCGCTCGGATGCCAGTCTCAGCTCGCCCCAGTCGGCATAGCTCAGGTCGACATCGGGACCGGTCCGGTCGCCGATGAAGACCGAGTTGGTGGCAGCGCCGACCCCGGTGATCCAGGCGGCGTCGCGCCCACTGGCCTTGATGGAGCGCTCCGAGCTGATGATCACCGCCGCCGATCCGGTTGACCGCGGGCAGACGTCGTAGCGACGCAACGGGGTCGAGATCATCGGCGCGCCGGCCACGTCGGCCGGATCCAGGATCCCGCTGAGATGGGCGTAGGGATTGCGCTGCGCACGGCGCCACGCACGGATCGCCACCTGGTCGAGATGCTCTGACGTCGTGCCGTAGCGCCGCATGTGCATCTCGGCGTGCAGCGCGGCCATCGTGATGGTGTTGAGCCCGGCCTCACGCTCGAAGAAGGGGTCGAACATCAAGGAGAGCACGTGCTGGCCGTCGGGGGTCTCCGCGACCTTGTCGCCACCGATCACCAGGACGTTGTCGAACTCGCCGGAGCCCGCGTGGAAGTAGCCGGCATGTGCCGCCGCGACACCCGTCGCTCCACCCAGCTGCACGCGCATGAACGGCTTCCCGGCGCCGCCGATGGCCCCGATCGCCCATTTGTCGACCTCGGCGATGCCCACGAAGTCGGTCGGCGCCATGGCGAAGACGACGGCGTCGATGTCGTCCATGGTCATCGACGCATCGGCCAGCGCATCCAGCGCCGTCCGCTGAACCAGCTCCGCATAGTGAACGTCGGGTCGATGCGTCCGGTACCTCGACTGCGCGGTGCCGACGACACCTGCTGGCGCTATCCGGTTGCTCACGCGTCCTCCCCTCCCAGCCGGCGAACCAGGCTGACGATCTGCCCCTGAGCCGCGCGCCCGATGCTCTGGTGCACCAGGGACAGGGACCCCGCGGACGCCGACGACGACGCGATCCGCATGAGTCCGGCGCTCAGCGGTCCATATCCGCTACGGGTCCCGGGCGCGCGGCGACTGAACGTGCCTGGCGCGGCCAGGAGTGTGGCGAGTCCCTTGCCCACGGCGGCCAGCCCCAGGCCTTCCGCGGCCCATGCCTCCAGATGAGGCGCCGAGTCGTCGACCTCGAAGTGGTCGACATCGTTGATGCTCAGCCGGGCCTTCCGCAGCGCATCGGCCACCGAGCGCGCCACCAGTCGCGACGGGCGCTCCCGCTGGTCGACGTAGTACGTGTCGGTGCGCCACCCGCTGGCAAGGTACTCGGCACGCACGGGCCGGCTTCCGGGATCGGCGGTGAGCACGACCGCACTGGCCGAGTCCACGATCGGTGCGAGGTGACCGTCTCGAAGCGGCGTCGCCAACGGCCTGGGGTCGTAGTCCACTCCCGCCTCACGACAGCGGAGCGCGGCAAGCTCGTCGAGCAGCTCGGGCCCGAGATCGTGTTCGTGCAGATAGCGCTCGACCATCACCGCGCTCGCCATCGGATCGCTGACTCCGATCGGGCGTTCGACGAACGGCTCGAGCGCCGTACGCGCCACGGGCAGGATCGGTGCCTCGGACGAGCCATCCCAGCTCATCACCAAGACGGTCGAGGACTGACCGCACCGGATCTTCATCGCCCCCAACGCGAGCGCGTGCAAGCCGGAGTCGGTGACCTTGTTGACATCCTTGAGATAGCCGGCGGCGGGCATCGAGTTGAGCATGCTGGTGATCCCACGCCCGTCGAGCTCGTCGCTGGCCGCGAGCATGACGTCGCCCACCTCGGCGTGGGCGACATCCGCATCCGCCAGGGCCGCCCGTGCGGTCCGGTAGACGAGCTCCTCGAGCCGTTGGCCTGGCTCGCGTACGACGTGCGCGCCGCCGATCACGGGCACCGGGCGGCTCATCGTCCACTCCATTCGGGGTCGCGCTTCTCGAGGAAGGCGGCAACGCCCTCCCTGGCATCGGCGCTCTGCATCGTCATGGCGAACGCCACGCGCTCAAGCGCCATCAGCGCCTCGGCACTCGCCTCGAAGCCCTGGTTCATCGTCAGCTTCGAGAGCTGCATCTGCAGTGGGCTCTTGTCGGTCAGCTGTCCGACCCAGGTCTCGACCGCGGCATCGATCGCATCCGCGGGAACCGCATCGTTGACCAGTCCCCAGCCGGCCGCCTCGGCGCCGGTCAGCATCTTGCCGGTGAGCACCAGCTCCTTGGCGCGGCGAAGACCGATGATGCGCGGAAGGCGATAGATCGGTCCAGCGCCACCGTGCAGCGCTCGGCGCATGTGCAGGTCGCCGATGCGCGACTCGCGCGTCGCCACCGCGAAATCGCAGGAGAGCATCAGCTCGAACCCGCCGGCCGTGGCGAAGCCCTCGACCACGCAGATCGTGGGCTTGCGCATCGCGTGCAACCGCGCGAAGACCGGCGCGGCGATCGCGGCACCGTCCCAGCCGTACGAGCCCGAGAGCACGGTGCCGGCCAGCTCGTCGAGATCGAACCCCGAGCAGAGCATGCCGTCGCGACCCCGGATCACCATCACCCGGATCCGCTCGTCGTGCTCGACCTCGGAGATGACCTCGTCGAGGCGGCGGAAGATGCCCGCAGTCAGGCTGTTCCGCTTCTCCGGCCGGTTCAACCAGACCCGGGCCACGTGTCCGTCCCGCTCGACCTGAAGGTCGTTCTCTGCCACGAAACCTCCCACAACTGAATTCACTTCAGGTAGTGAAGCAATGGCGCAGATCACTGTCAAGAGGGTTTCTCAAACTTTCTGAACCGAAGTCGGTTCACGTACCATGGCCGACAAATCATCGCGCCCCGAAGGAGCCCCATGCCGAACACCGACTCGTCCGACGGCGAAGGCCCGCGTTCCAAGCGCTCGGCGATCCTCAACGCCGCTGTGGACCACTTCGGCCGTCACGGCTTCGAAGGCACCATGTGGTCCGAGGTGGCCGACGAGGTCGGTATCGGCCAGACGGCCCTCTACCACTACTTCCAGTCCAAGGCGCACTGCCTGTTCGTGATCATGCAGATCGAGCTGCAGCGGTCGCTGGACCGCTTCTACGAGGCGACCGAGAGCCAGACCGATCCGGAGGCGGCACTACGTGCGGCAACGCGGGCGATCTTCGAGGTGACACCACGCGAGACCCTGCAGCTGCGGATCCTGCAGAACTACCAGCCCCTCCTCGCTCACCCGCGGAAGGCCAAGCGCGAGGAAGAGGTCAGGCTGGCCGCCCGCTCGCTGCTCCACCGCAACCAGGAGGCCTGGCACGACCTGCTGCGCCAAGGCATGAACATCGGCACCTTCCCCCAGCGCGATCCCTACCTGCTGACCCAGGCGATCCTCGCTCAGGTCATCACCGTCTGGCGTTGGTACCGCCCGGACGGGGCGATCGCCTTCGCCGAGGTCAGCGAGTTCATCCAGGACTGCGTCCACCGGCTGGTGGTCTCACCGCCGATCGAGCCCTGACGACGGCCGAGCGGCCGCCGGCTCAGGCGTGGCCGTCGAACATGCTCGTCACGGATCCGTCCTCGAAGACCTCTTTGATCGCCCGCGAGATCAGCGGGGCGATGGAGAGGCAGGTGAGCTTGTCGAACTCGTTCTCCGGGGCGAGAGGCAGGGTGTTGGTCACCACCACCTCGGTCGCGGAGGAGTTCTTCAGCCGGTCGACCGCCGGGTCGGAGAGGATCGCGTGCGTCGCGGCGATGATCACGCCGGCCGCACCGTCCTTCATCAGGGCCTCGGCGGCCTTCACGATCGTGCCGCCGGTGTCGATCATGTCGTCGACCAGCACGCACATGCGACCCTCGACCTGGCCGACGACCCGGTTGGCGACGGTCTCGTTGGGGCGGTCGATGTTGCGGGTCTTGTGGATGAAGGCCAGCGGTACGCCGCCCAGGCGGGCCGACCAGCGCTCGGCGACCTTGATCCGCCCGGCGTCGGGCGAGACCACGGCCAGCTGGCGGTCGCCGTACTTCTCCTTGACGTAGTCGGTGAGGATCGGCAGCGCCATCAGGTGGTCGACCGGACCGTCGAAGAAGCCCTGGATCTGGTCGGCGTGCAGGTCGACGGTGATCAGCCGGTCGGCGCCGGCGGTCTTGAAGAGGTCGGCCATCAGGCGCGCGGAGATCGGCTCGCGGCCACGGTGCTTCTTGTCCTGGCGGGCGTAGCCGTAGAACGGCAGCACCACGGTGATCCGCTTGGCCGAAGCACGCTTGAGCGCGTCCACCATGATCAGGTGCTCCATGATCCACTCGTTGACCGGAGCGGTGTGGCTCTGGATCACGAAGGCGTCGCAGCCGCGCACCGACTCCTCGTAACGGACGTAGATCTCGGAGTTGGCGAACTCGTACGCCGAGGTGGGGACCAGCCCGGCGCCGAGGTGATCGGCGACCTCCTGAGCGAGCAACGGATGTGCTCGTCCGCTGAAGACCATCAGGTTCTTCTCGGTGGCCCGCTTCATTCCACTCACGTTGCGCTACTCCCCGGGGATCGAGCTGGTCTTCCTAGTCTCGCTCACCGAGGCCCGAGTCGGTGACATCGGGGCCGGTGTCTCGGTCTCTGGTCGCGGAATCGAGCGCCTCCCGCGCCGCGCGCTCCTGCTCGGTGCCCTCGCGCCGGGTCAGCGCCCAGCCCTCGATGATGCGCTGCGGGCCCGCGCTGACGGCCAGCGCTCCCGGCGGCACGTCCTCGCGGATGACGCTGCCGGCCCCGGTCGCCGCGCCGTCGCCGACGGTCACCGGCGCGACGAAGGTGGTGTTGCTGGCGGTCTTGGCGTGGCGCCCGATCACCGTGCGGTGCTTGGCGACGCCGTCGTAGTTGGCGAAGACCGAGCCGGCTCCGATGTTGGCGCCCTCGCCGATCTCGGCGTCCCCGACGTACGTCAGGTGCGGCACCTTGGCGCCCGCGCCCAGCCGGGCGTTCTTGGTCTCCACGAAGCCGCCGATCTTGCTGCCCGCGCCCAGCTCGGTGCCCGGCCGCAGGTGCGCGAAGGGCCCGACCGTGGCGCCGGCGCCGATCACGGCCAGCTCGGCATGGGTGCGCACGAGGCTCGCGCCGGCGCCGACCTCGGTGTCGGTGAGCGTGCAGTCCGGCCCGATCACCGCGTCCTCGGCCACGCTGGTGGCGCCGAGGAGCTGTACGCCGGGCCGGATGGTGACGTCCGGGGCGAGGCTGACGTCGGCGTCGATCCAGGTGGTGGCGGGGTCCACGACCGTCACCCCGTCGCGCATCCAGCGCTCGACGATCCGGCGGTTGAGCTCCGCGCCCAGACGCGCGAGCTGGGCCCGGTCGTTGGCGCCCTCGGTCTGCATCACGTCGTCGAGCACGAAGGCGCCGACGGTCCGTCCGGCCGCGCGGGCCAGCGCGACGACGTCGGTGAGGTAGTACTCCCCCTTGGCGTTGTCGTTGCCGATCCGCGGCAGCGCGTCGCTGAGGAACTCCGCCTCGAAGGCGAGGATGCCGCTGTTGATCTCCCGGATCGCCGCCTGCTCCGGGGAGGCGTCCTTCTCCTCGACGATCGCGGTCACCGCGCCGCCCGCGTCCCGCACGATCCGGCCGTAGCCGTGCGGCTCGGACACGACGCCGGAGAGGATGCTGACCGCGTCGCCGCCGGAGCGGTGGGCCTCGGCGAAGGCGCGCAGGCTCTCGCCCTGGAGCAGCGGCGTGTCGCCGTACGCCACCAGGACGGTGCCGGTCCGCTGCTCGGCCGGCAGCGCCTCCCAGGCCACCCGGACCGCGTGCGCGGTGCCCTCCTGGGTCTCCTGCACCGCGAGCACGGCGTCGGGGACGAGCTCCTGGATGTGCGGGCCGACCTGCTCGCGCTGGTGGCCCACGACAGCCACGATCCGGGACGGCTCCAGCGACCGCGCGGCGTACAGGACGTGACCGATCATGCTGCGACCGGCGATCGGGTGCAGCACCTTCATCGTCTTGGACTTCATCCGGGTGCCCCCGCCCGCGGCCAGGACGATGACGGTCAGGTCACTCATGGGTCTCCTCGGGATCGGCGAACGTGCCAACGATGCCACCAGCCACCGGCCCCGGCGACAACGGGGAGGATCGCGGTCAGCTGGTGACTGCGATCCTCCCCGATCACCAGCGGCCGGACACCTATGCTGCCGCACATGACGAACGACACGCGGGCGAGCCGGCTGCTGGACGCCCACGTGGCCTGGATGATCGCGCGGCTGACCGGCGACGAGGCGGCCACCACCGTCTCCGTCGAGCTCGACGAGCTGCTCGAGGCTGGGTCGCGGGTGAGCGTGGGCGCGCTGGTCGACGCCGGGGACGCGAAGGCGCTGGTCCGCCGGCTGTTCGAGGTCGTGCCGCCGAGTACCGGCGCCAGCACGCTGGTGGAGCGCGCCGCCGACGTGCTGTACGACGGTCCCGGCGAGCGCTACACACTCGCCGACGTCATCGACCGCGAGAACGTCGAGCGGATCGCCGACGAGGTGCTCGGCGCCTCCGACCTGGTCGAGGCCGTCCTGGACAGCCTCACCAAGAGCCCGCTGGTCGCCACGATCGCCTCCCGGTTCGTCGGGCGGGTCGTCAACGACGTCGTCCAGACGAACCGCGCCATGGCCGAGAAGATCCCCGGTGTCGGCTCGCTGGTCTCCTTCGGCGCGAAGTCCGCCGGCAAGGTCATCGGCGCCGCGGACAAGCAGCTCGAGCAGGTGCTCGGCGACACTGCCGCCAAGGGCGCCGTCTTCGTCATGCGCCGGCTGAACAAGATCATCGTCGAGACGCTGCGCGATCCCACCACGCACGGCGCGGTGCTGGAGATCTTCGACCTGTACGCCGACCAGCCCGTCGTACGCCTCGACCGGATCAGCCGCCGCGAGGACATCCACCGCATCGCCGACCTGATCCAGGACATCGTCATCGCCGGAGCGCCCACCGAGCCGGTGCTGGCGATCGCCGACGCCCTGGTGGACGGCTTCTTCGAGGTCTACGGCGAGGAGCCGCTGACCGTCCTGCTCAAGGACCTCGACCTCGACCGCGACCTCCTGGCCGAGCACGCCACCGCCCTGGTCACCGGCATCCTCGCCGCCGCGCACGAGTCCGGCGACCTGAAGCTCTTCCTCCGCAACCGTCTCGCGCCGTTCTACGACTCCCCCGAGGTAGCCGCCATCCTCGCCGACTGAGCCTGGCCGCGGGCAGTTCGGCCTCGATCACCTCGTACGGCTCGCCACTTCCTCACGGCGTACGCCGACGGACCAAACGGGGCCCGATGGAGCGAAAGACCGCTGATCCGCGCTGGGAGCGACGAATACGGCACGCGATAGGTCCGTCCGGATACGAACTACGCCCCACTCGTAGACCACCAGCTGGGCGCCGCGGACCGGTCGTGAGGCCCTAGCGGGCGAGTGGGCTGTAGAAGACCAGGCCGTTGCCCTTGCTGTCGTAGACGACGACCCGGCGCTCGTGGGCATCGTCGTAGGGGCCCTTGACGATCTCGCCGCCCCCTGCCTCGATCGCCTTGGCGGCGGCGTCGACGTCGGCGGTCTTGATGCCGACGACGACCTGGCCCGGCAGCGGATGGTCGATCGAGGTGGCGAGCGCGATGGTCACCGGTCCCCCGTCCAGCGCGGCGAAGTGCGTCCCGTCGCGGAACTTCACCGACATGCCCAGGGTCTCGCTGTAGAACCGGATCGACTCGTCCAGGTCGTCGGTCGAGAGGATGATCATCCGGACGTCGTGGTCGCTCATGCGCGCCTCCTTCAGGTGGCTCGATCCTAGGATCGTCCGCCGCCAGGACCGCGGGACCTTCGGTCCTTCTTGATGCACGATTGGACCCGAAAAGGATCGATCACCCGGCGCCATCGACACCGACGAGCCGGTGGGCGCTCTCTGCTCCCCGGGTAGGAGTCGAACCTACGTCGCTAATCCTGATTCAAAGTCAGGCGGGCCCTGCCGGCAGACCAACCGGGGAATGCTCATTCGAACGCTGGCGAGCCTAGTCGAGCGAGCGGGGTCTGCCACCAACGGCTGGTTCTGAACGCTATGGCTGTCTTCCGCGCCGAGACACAGCCATATCGTTCAGAACGGCGCCACCTCACGCGCCGGGCGTGGACTCGGCGGTGAAGTCGTGCTCGGTGAAGTCGACGGAACGACGGGCGTTGGCCAGCGAGGTGACCGTGCTGGTGCCGATCGGGCCCTGGCGGTCGAAGATCACGGCGGTGCCGGTGGCGATGCCGTCGTACGCGTGCCAGCTCAGCGCGGAGAGACCCATCTCCTGGCTGACCGGGAGGCGGGCGATGGAGAGGCTGACGTCGGTGTTGATGTACTGCACGCCCTGATCGCCCCAGTTGACGACCATGCTGGTGGAGTCGGCCATGCCGGCGAGGCCCTGGAACGGCGTCGGCTTCTCGCCGATGACGATGGGCAGCGCGGTCTGCCAGGTCTGCTTGCGGCCGGCGTTCTGGTGGTCGACGAAGCTCTGCGACCAGGCGGCGTCGCTGGAGAAGATCGGCACCCGCGGCTCCTCGGAGACGGGAGCGATGTCGAGCGGCGGCGGGGAGGGTACGTCGGGAGGAGACCAGACCGAGCCGGCGGCATTGTCCGACTGTCGCAGGAAGAGCGCGCTGGCCCGGGCGACCGCCTGGTCGTCCTGGATCAGCGTGGCGTCGACCAGCATCAGCCGCGTGCCCTCGCGCACCACCACCGACTCCGTGCGGCACGGACCCATCGTCGGCGCCCGGAACAGGTCCACGGTGTAGCGGGCCGGACGCAGGTCGTCGCGACCGGCCGCCGCGACCGCGCGCTCGACCTCACGGCCCAGCGCGCCGCTGGTCGCCACGCCGTGCATCTGGTCCTCTTTCCAGAGGCTGCGGGCGATGTCCTGCGGGATCAGCAGATCCCCGTCGGAGACGAAGAGGGCGAACTCGGTCATGGCGCCATTCTGACAGGCGCCCTGACCGATCGGTCAGTCGCCCTCGCTCGCGGTGTGACAGACGGCCTCGACGTTGTTGCCGTCGGGGTCGCGGACGAAGGCGCCGTAGTAGCCGGGGTGGTACTCCGGCCAGAGCCGCGGCTCGTGCAGCGACTCCGCTCCGAGGCCGATGGCCGCGTCGTAGAAGGCACGCACGTGGGCGGCGTCGGCGGCGACGAAGGCGATGTGGGTCTCCCGGTTGGCCGGCATGTCGTCGTACCGGCTGATCCAGAAGTCCGGCTTGCCCTCGGGTCCGTAGCCCACGGCCACGTCGAAGTCCATCTGCCGACTGAAGCCGAGCGGCTCCAGCACGGTGTCGTAGAAGCGCTTGGAGGCGTCGAGGTCCGCGCAGTTGATGCCGAAGTGATCGATCATGCCGCCATCGTGGACCCTGCCACCGACAGTTCGCGACCCCTAGCCCACCCGCCCGACGGCGAAGACCCGGCGGAAGGGCATGACCACGCCTGAGCCGTCGTCGGGGTACGCCGCGGCGAGCCGGCGCTTCAGCTCGGCGACGAAGCCGGGGCGCAGATCGTCCGGCAGGGCATCGAGGACGGGCCGGGCGCTCGTGCCGCTGATCCAGGTGAACACCGGGTCCTCGCCACGGAGCACGTGCAGATAGGTGGTCTCCCAGGCGTCGACGTGGACGCAGCCGGCGGCGGTCAGCGCCCGCAGATAGGTCTCCGCGTCGTACGCCGCGGGCTCGGGCAGGCCGGCCGAAGGCGCGGCGTACGGCGCCTCGGTCATCAGCTCGCGACGGATGCGGTGGCTCGGCTCGTCGAAGTTGCCCGGCACCTGCAGCGCGATCCAGCCGCCCGGGCGCAGCGCGCCGACCAGCCCGGGGAGCAGGTCGAGATGGCCCGGGACCCACTGCAGGGCCGCGTTGGTGAGGATCACGTCGGCCCGGCCGGACCAGCCGGCCAGGTCGCCGGCCTCGTAGCGCGCCCGACCCGTCGCCCGCGCCCGCTCGATCATCTCGGGGCTGGAGTCGATCCCGGTGACCGACGCCGATGGCCACCGGTCGAGCAGCAGCTCGGTGAGCGTGCCCGGCCCGCAGCCGAGATCGACCACGCTCGCCGGGGCGGTGGCGCCGACCCGGGCGACCAGCTCGACGAAGGGCCGGCCGCGCTCGTCGGCGTACCTCAGGTAGCGATCGGGATCCCAGGCCATGCGCCCTCCAACATCTCCTCCTCAACGTAGTGGCGGATCTCTCGATGTCAAGAATCTTTACCGCTACGCTGGCGATGTGACGGAGCCGGACGAGGTCGACGAGCTGGTCGTCGCCTGGCAGCGCGAGCGGGCCGACCTGGACCTCGCGCCGGTCGAGGTGTTCAGCCGGATCAGCCGGCTCTCCCGGCTGCTCGACCTGGCCCGCCGGGAGGCCTTCGCCGCGCACCACGTCGAGCCCTGGGAGTTCGACGTGCTGGCGGCGCTGCGGCGCGCGGGCGATCCCTATCGGCTCAGCCCCGGGCAGCTGCTCCGGGCGACCATGGTCACCAGCGGGACGATGACCAACCGCATCGACCGGCTCAGCGAGCGCGGGCTGGTCGAGCGCTCCCCCGATCCGGCCGACCGGCGCGGTGTCGTGGTGACGCTGACCGAGGCGGGGCGGCGTACCGTCGACGGCGCCTTCGAGACGCTGATCGATCGCGAGCGCGAGCTGCTCGCCGAGCTCTCCGCACAGGACCGGACCCAGCTCGCCCGCCTGCTCAAGCGGCTGATGCGGCCGCTGGGATAGGAGCTAGCGCGGCTCGCCGGTGACGGCCAGGCCGACACCGAGGCCGATCATCGACAGACCGCCGGTCGCGCCGATCGCGGAGCCACGCCGCGGCGACCTCGCGAACCAGTCGCGCAGCTGACTGGCCAGCAGCGCCCAGAGGCTGTCGGAGAGGATGCCGATCACGAACGCCAGCAGGCCGAGCAGCAGCATCTGCAGCTGCACCTGTCCGGCGCCGCGGTCGACGAACTGCGGCAGCATCGCGCCGAGGATCATGAAGCCCTTGGGGTTGGTGACGCCGACGACGTACCCCTGCCGCATCGCCCGCCGCACCGTCATCCCGCCCGTGCCGCTGTCGAGATCGGCCATCTGGAAGTCATGACGATGGCGCAGCGCCTCGATGCCGAGCCAGATCAGGTACGCCGCACCGGCGAGCTTGAGGACCATGAAGACCTCGATCGACTCCTGCACGATCACCCCGAGCCCGACCGCCACCAGGATGACCACCGTCAGCAGGCCGAGCGAGTTGCCCGCGACGCTCGCCAGCGCCACCCCTCGTCCGTAGGACAGCGCCCGCCCGATCACGAAGACCACGCTCGGCCCGGGGATGGCGATGAGGATGAGCGCCGCCACGCCGAAGGCGATCGCCTGGTCGGTGGAGATCATGGGCCAACGCTACTCGTCATTCGAGCGCCTCGGCGGCCTCGAGCCACTCGGCCTCCAGGTCGCCCTTCTCGGCGGAGAGGGAGCGCAGCTCCTCCGAGAGCCGGGCGAGGCGCTCGTAGTCGCTGGCGTGTGCGGCGATCTGGTCGTTGAGCTCGGCCTCGCGGGCGGCGATGCGCTCGAGCTGCTTGTCGATGCGGGCGATGGTCTTGCGGGCGGCGCGCTCCTCGGCGCTGCCGGCCTTGGCCCTCACCGGCACGGCAGAGGCAGGCGCGACGGAGGCAGGGGTGGGGGCAGGAGCGGCGGGGACGGGCGCGGGCGCTGTCCGCCGCAGCTCCAGGTACTGGTCCACCCCACCCGGAAGGAGGCCGATCGAGCCGTCGCCCATGAGCGACCAGATGGAGTCGGTGACCCGCTCCAGGAAGTACCGGTCGTGCGAGACGACGATCAGCGTGCCGGGCCAGCCGTCGAGGAAGTCCTCCAGGACGTTGAGGGTCTCGATGTCCAGGTCGTTGGTGGGCTCGTCGAGCAGCAGCACGTTGGGCTCGGACAGCAGCAGCCGGAGCAGCTCGAAGCGACGCCGCTCGCCACCGGAGAGATCGCCGAGCCGGGCGGTGAGCCGGTCGCCGGTGAAGCCGAACCGCTCCAGCAGCGCAGTCGCCGAGACCTCTCCCCCGCCGGCCGTGCGCGTCACCCGCCGGATGTCCTCGACCGTGGCCAGCACCCGTGCCTCCGGGTCCACCGGGGTGACATCTTGAGAAAGCAGCGCGAGCGCGACGGTCCGGCCGTGCTTGACCCGCCCGACCGTCGGCGGCAGCGAGCCCGCGATCAGGTTGAGCACCGAGGTCTTGCCGGCCCCGTTGACGCCCACGATGCCGACGCGGTCGCCCGGCCCGAGCCGCCAGGTGGCGTGGCTGAGCAGGGTCCGGTCGCCGCGCACGAGATCGACGTCCTCGATGTCGACGACATCCTTGCCCAGCCGCTGGGTGGCGAACCGCTCCAGCTCCAGCCGGTCGCGCGGCGGTGGCTCGTCCTCGATGAGCGCGTTCGCGGCGTCGATGCGGAACTTCGGCTTCGACGTACGCGCCGGGGCGCCGCGTCGCAGCCAGGCCAGCTCCTTGCGGACGAGGTTCTGCCTCCGGGACTCGCTCGCCGCGGCCTGGCGCTGCCGCTCGGCCTTGGCCAGCACGTACGCCGCGTAGCCGCCGTCGTAGCTGTCGACGACCCCGTCGTGCACCTCCCAGGTGCTCTGGCACACCGCGTCGAGGAACCAGCGGTCGTGGGTCACCACGACGAGGGCCGAGGACCGGCCGGCCAGATGCTGGGCCAGCCAGGCGACCGCCTCGACGTCGAGGTGGTTGGTCGGCTCGTCGAGGATGAGCAGGTCGTCGGGCTCCAGCAGCAGGCGGGCCAGCGAGCAGCGGCGGCGCTCGCCGCCGGACAGGCCGTGGATCGCGCGGTCCAGGGTGATCCCGGCGAGCAGCACCTCCACGACCTCGCGCGTGGTGGCGTCGGCGGCCCACTCGTGGTCCGCCTTCCCGGCCAGCACCACCTCGCGCACGGTATGGGAGTCGTCGAGCAGGTCGCGCTGGTCGAGGTAGCCCAGCCGCAGGTCGCGCGAGCGGGAGATGCGCCCGGCGTCGGGCTCCTCGCGGCCGGCGAGCAGGTTGAGCAGCGTGGTCTTGCCGTCGCCGTTGCGGCCGACGATGCCGATCCGGTCGCCCTCGCCGACGCCGAGGCTGACCTCGTCGAGCAGGATCCGGATGCCGTAGGACTTCGAGACCTTCTCGAGGTTGACGAGATTAGGCATGCGTCACCACGTGCGCCCCCGCCACCGGACCGGGCGCGATCCAGCAGGGCATCCCGCTCTCGACGAGGACGCCGGCGATCTCGCGAGCCTGCGACGCGTCGTCGGCGAGCCCCAGCCAGGTCGGGCCGGAGCCCGACAGCAGCACCGCCCGCGCGCCGGAGCGCGACAGCCCGTCGCGGGTCGCGGCGAGGTCGGGGCGCAGGCTCAGCGCGGCCGGCTCCAGGTCGTTGTCGAGCGCGGCCGCCAAGGCCGAGGCATCGCCCGCGCGCAGGGCTTCGAGCAGAGCGGCCGGCGGTTCCAGCGGACCGCCGAGATCCAGCACGTCGTACTCGGCGTAGACGGCGGCGGTGGAGAGCCCGGCGGCGTTCGGCACGACGACCCACCACCACTCGCCCGCGTCGGCGACCGGCTCGACCAGCTCGCCCCTGCCCGTGCCGTAGGCCGTCCCGCCGATCAGCGCGAACGGCACGTCACTGCCCAGACGCCCGGCGAGCTCCAGCAGCACCTCGTCGGGCGTCTCCAGGTCCCAGAGCCGGTCGAGGGCGACCAGCGTGGCGGCGGCGTCGGCGCTGCCACCGGCGAGCCCGCCCGCGACCGGGATGCCCTTGTCGATGGCGATCCGCGCGGCGCCGCCGATCCCGTGGTGCTCGACGAGCAGGCGCCCGGCCCGGAGGGCGATGTTGTCGCCGTCCAGCGGCACCCCGGAGCAGTCGACCTGACCGGCAGGTGCGACGGTCACGCTCCAGGTGTCGTCCTCGGTCACGGTGACGTCGTCGTACAGCCCGATCGCCTGGTACACGGTCGAGAGCGGGTGGTAGCCGTCCTCGCGGACCCGGCCCACGCCGAGGCGCAGGTTGATCTTCGCGGCGGCGCGCACGGTGATGCTCATGCCAGCTCCTCGGCGATCCGGGCGAACTCCTCGATGCCCAGCTGCTCACCGCGGGTCATCGGGTCGATGCCGGCCCGGCGCAGAGCGGCCTCGGCGGCGTCGGCCGAACCGGCCAGGCCCCGCAGCACCGGGCGGAGTGCCTTGCGACGCTGGGCGAAGGCGGCGTCGATGACCGCGAAGACCTGCTCGCGGGTGGCGGTCGTGGCGGGCGGCTCGCGGCGGGTCCAGGCGACCAGGCCGGAGTCCACGTTGGGCGCGGGCCAGAAGACGTTGCGGCCGATCGCGCCGGCGCGGCGTACGTCGGCGTACCAGGCGGCCTTGACCGACGGCACGCCGTACGTCCGCGACCCGGGGGCGGCGGCCAGCCGGTCGGCGACCTCGCTCTGCACCATCACCAGGCCATGCTCCAGGGTCGGCACCAGCGCCAGCAGGTGCAGCAGCACCGGCACCGAGACGTTGTAGGGGAGGTTGGCCACCAGCGCGGTCGGCGGCGGCCCCGGGATCTCCTCGATGCGCAGGGCATCGGCCAGGACCACCTCGACATCCGTGCCCGGCGCCCGCTCGGCCAGGGTGGCCGGGAGCGCCTCGGCCAGGACGGGGTCGATCTCGACCGCGACCACCCGACGGGCGACGGCCAGCAGCGCCAGGGTCAGCGAGCCCAGGCCCGGGCCCACCTCCAGCACGACGTCGTCGGCGGTCACACCGGAGTCGTGGACGATCCGGCGGACGGTGTTGGCGTCGATGACGAAGTTCTGCCCGCGCTGCTTGGTGGGCCGCAGCCCGAGCCGGTCGGCCAGCGCCCGCACGTCGGCAGGCCCGAGCAACCGCGTCTCCGTCACGTCCCGAAGGCTAGGGCCTGGCGGCCGAACGGGCACAACCGCCGTACGACGGGCTCAGGCGAGCTTGCCGCAGTGCGGCCAGGCGCCGTAGCCACCGGAGGCCGCGCGAACCTTCTCCGCGATGGCGATCTGCTGCTCGCGCGAGTGCTGGTGCGGGTAGCCCGTGCCGCCGTAGGCACGCCAGGTGCCGAGGCTGAACTGCAGGCCGCCGTAGTAGCCGTTGCCGGTGTTGATGTGCCAGTTGCCGCCGGACTCACACTGGGCGATCCGGTCCCAGGCGCCGCCGGCGGGCACGGTCTTCGTGCCGACACGGACGAGCGCGGGGACGGGCTTGCGCAGCACGGTCTGGGAGAGCACGACCCGACGGGTCTCCTCGCCGTTGCGGTAGACGATCCGGTAGGTCACGTCGCGCAGCCCCGGCTGCCCGGCGTTCACGGTGGTCCGCTCGCCGGCGTACATCGAGGCGTCGTTCTCCTGCTTGACCGGCGCGGGCACCTTCTCCTTGGCGACCCGCTCGGTCACCTTGCGGACGCGGACCAGGGTCACGGTGTCGCCGTCGCCGAGCGGGGTGTCCAGCGCGGGCCGGACGACGTCGTCCTCGTCGTACGTCGTGCCGAGCATCTCCAGCAGCGCGGCCGGGTCCTCGGCGGGGAGGTTGACCGTGCGCGGCTTCTGCTTGCCGACCGTCACGGTGACCTGCTTGGGCGTGGTGATCTCCAGGGCCATGCCCTGACGGTCGATCTCGGCGCCACGGCTGACGGAGAGCTGCGCGTTCGGGAAGCGCAGGCCGAGCGCGTCCATCGCTGAGGCGACCTCGGTCTCGGTGGTCCAGTAGGTCTGCTCGGCGCCGTCCACGCTCACCTGGAGCTCGCGGCCGTAGCGCAGGCTGATCCGGGTCCCGTCGTCCACCGACGCGTCGAGCGCGGGCAGCACCACGTCGTGGGCGCCCACCTCGATCCCCTGGCCGGCCAGGACCCCGCGCACGTCACCACTGAAGGTGCGCACCGAGGTCGCCTTGCCGTCGACGGTGAGCAGCACCTTCTTGCTGACCGCGAAGTAGCCGGCGGTGGTGGCCACCAGCGCCGCGGCGACGATGCCGGCGAGGACGAGAAGTGAGGTGGTGGTGTTCAGACGGGTGAGGAGTCCACGTGCGGGGCTCGCGGCGTCGATGACAACTCCGATGTTCGCTCTCTCCGGGCCGCGGGGGTACGACGCCCGCGATCACGCGGCATCGTCCGAGATGTGCTCCTCCGTCGTGCGGAGTGCTCCCGCTCCCGGCCAACGGCGTACGACTGTGCCAGTCCTGGCAGGTCAGAACAAACGAAACGCCGAAACTCACGCGGGGCCGGGTGGGAGAGGTCACAGGCACCGCGCCACATCTGTCACTTCCGTCACAACCGACACGGACCGACGGGCTACCAGGCGCCTCCGAAGGCCGCGAAGGTGTTCGCCTCGATCGCCCGGCACAGCGTCTCCAGGTCCTCACCGCGCGTCTGCGCCATCGACCGGACGGTGAGCGGCACCAGGTAGGAGGCGTTGGGACGGCCCCGCCACGGCGTCGGCGTGAGGTACGGCGCGTCGGTCTCCACCAGGATCCTGTCCAGCGGCGCCACCCGGAGCGCCTCGCGCAGCGGCTCGGCGTTCTTGAAGGTCACCGTGCCCGCGAAGGAGAGGTGCGCCCCGCGGGAGAGACAGGCCTCGGCGAAGGCGGCGTCGCCGGAGAAGCAGTGCATCACCCACCGGGGTGGGGCGCCGACCTCGTCGACCACGTCGAGCACCTCCTGGTGGGCGTCGCGGTCGTGGATCACCAGGGTCCGGTCCAGCTCGTGGGCCAGCTCGATGTGCCGCCGGAAGCTGCGCACCTGCGCCTCCCGGCCCTCCTCGCCGGTGCGGAAGTGGTCGAGCCCGGTCTCCCCCACCGCCCGCACCTCGGGCCGCGCGGCAAGGTCGGCGATCTCGGCCAGCGCGGCGTCCAACCGGCCCTGCTCGGCCAGCCGGGGCGCCTCGTTGGGGTGCAGCGCCACGCCGGCCACGATCGCGTCGTACGCCGCCGCCATCTCGACCGCTCGGCGCGCCCGGGGCAGGTCGCAGCCGATCTCGACGATGCGCGGCACGCCCACGGCACTCGCCCGGGCCAGCGCCTCGGCGACATCGAGGGCGGGCTCGGTCTCGGAGCGGCTGATGTCGAGGTGGCAGTGGTTGTCGACGACGGGGTAAGGCAACGGCTCGGGCGCCTCGGGCCAGTCGGTCACGCTCCGCTCCTCTCGACGGGCCCCTTCTTGTGCACCAGGTCGTACACCTCCCGCTTGGGCACACCGGCCCGCCGGGCCACGTCCACGATCGCCTGCTTGCGCGGCACGCCCGCCTCCTCCTCGGCGGCGACCAGCGCCACCAGCGTCGCCGGGTCGACGTCCTGCGCGCCCGCCTCGGCGCCGGCCACCACGATGGTCACCTCGCCGCGGACGCCCTCCGCGGCCCAGGCGGTCAGCATCGACAACGGGCCCCGGCGCACCTCCTCGTGGGTCTTGGTCAGCTCCCGGCACACGGCCGCCTGCCGGGTGCCGCCGAAGGCGTCGGCCATCGCGGAGAGCGCCGCCTCGGTGCGGTGCGGCGCCTCGAAGAAGACCATCGTGCGCTGCTCGCCGGCGAGGTCGGCCAGGCGCCGGGAGCGCTCGCCGGCCTTGCGCGGCAGGAAGCCCTCGAAGCAGAACCGGTCCACCGGCAGGCCGCTCACCGCCAGCGCGGTCAGGACCGCGGAGGGTCCGGGCACGGCGGTCACCTCGACACCGGCCTCGACCGCCGCGGCGACGAGCCGGTAGCCGGGGTCGGAGACGCTGGGCATGCCGGCGTCGGTGACCAGTACGACGCGCTCACCGGCCAGCAGCGCCTCCAGCAGCTGGGGCGTGCGCCCCTGCTCGTTGCCCTCGAAGTAGGAGACGACCCGCGCCTCGGTGCTGCCGCCGGCGTCGGCGAGGAGGCGCTGCAGACGACGGGTGTCCTCCGCGGCGATCACGTCGGCCTCCGCGAGCTCGCGCAGCAATCGCGGCGAGGCGTCCTCGGCCCGCCCGATCGGCGTACCCGCCAGGACGAGGGTCCCGGATCCGTCGCTGCTCATGGGCCTCATCATCGCAGCCGTATCCTCGGCGTCGTGGAGACCAGGACGGCGGTGCGACCGCGAGCGGTGACGCTGTCTCGCACCGCCACCGGGGTCCCCGTCCCCACGGCCGGCCGGCGGGCCCGCATCGGCCCCCGCGACGCGGACCCGGTCATCGCCTGGCTCGCCGCGATCGCGATCGCGCTGCTGGCCGGCTTCCTGCGGCTGTGGCGGCTCGGCAACCCGAAGTCGTTCCTCTTCGACGAGACCTACTACGCCAAGGACGCCTGGTCGCTGATCCACCACGGCTACGTGACGGGGTACGTCGACGGCGCCAACGAGCGCATCCTCCGCGGCGACCTGAGCGGACTGTGGACCAAGGACCCGAGCATGGTGGTCCACCCCGAGGTCGGGAAGTGGCTCATCGGCGCGGGCGAGTGGGTCGCCGGCATGACCCCCTTCGGCTGGCGGCTGCCCTCGGCGATCGTCGGCACGCTGATGGTGCTGGTGATGATCCGGCTGGCCCGGCGGGTGACCGGCTCGACGCTGCTCGGCCTGGTGGCCGGCGTGCTGATGACCTTCGACGGGCTGCACTTCGTGCTCTCCCGGCTGGCGCTGCTGGACATCTTCGTGGCGTTCTTCGTGCTCTGCGCGGTCTCCTGCCTGGTGGCCGACCGGGACTGGTTCCGGCGACGGCTGGCCCGGGAACACGACCAGCGGCAGGACGCCGGGCCCGGCTGGACCTGGGGACCGCGGGTGCTCTGGCGCCCCTGGCTGGCGGCCAGCGGCGTCATGTGGGGCCTGGCGCTGGGCACGAAGTGGACGGCGATCTTCCCGCTGGCGGCGTTCGGGCTGCTCTACTGGGCCTGGTGCGCGGGCGCCCGGCGCTCCTTCGGGGTGAGTCGCTCCTGGCTGCGGGCCGCGCTCGTCGACGCGGCGCCGGGAGTCGTGTACGTCGTCGTACTGCCCCTGATCGTGTACGTCGCCACGTGGACCGGCTGGCTGATGCATGCCGGCGTCTACGAGCAGCACCTCTCCCACACCCAGTACGGCCCCTACTGGGGCTCCTACATCGAGCACGACGCGCGCGGCTTCCTCCCCGAGCTGTGGCAGTCGCTGCGGTCGCTGTGGCACTACCACCACGACGTGCTCGCCTTCCACACGCGCTTCCTCAACGACGCGTCGCACACCTATCAGTCCAACCCGCTGGGCTGGCTGATCATGAACCGGCCGGTGGGCGTGGACGCCCAGCTCGACATCCAGCCCGGCGCACAGGGCTGCACCGCCACCGGCAGCGCCACGTGCCTGCGCCAGATCATCCTGCTCGGCACGCCGGCGCTGTGGTGGTTCGCCACGATCGCCTTCGTCTGGTCGGCGATCTCCTGGGTCGCGCGCCGCGACTGGCGCTACGGCCTGGTCACCGTGGGGGTGCTCGCCACCTGGCTGCCGTGGTTCCGGTACGACGACCGCCCGATCTTCATCTACTACGCCATCGTGATCCAGCCGTTCCTGATCCTCGGCGCCACCCTCCTGCTCGGCGAGATCCTCGGCCGGGCCGCGCCCGGCTCCCGCCGCCGGATCATCGGGGCCGCGGCCGCGGGCACGATCGTGATCGCGGTGATCGCCAACTTCGCCTGGTTCTGGCCGATCTACACCGACGGCCTGCTCACCCAGGCCGAGTGGCTGCAGCGGATCTGGTTCCGCCGCTGGATCTGACCGGGAACTTTTTTTCTCCGGCCCCGTAACCACCGGACAAGTCGGGCGTTATGGGTGATGTCGCCGCGGTGACCGAGCTTCGCAAGGGGGTTGCGGAAGCTCAGGGAGCGGCACACCAGACGTCCCGGAGGGGTGGACGCAAGAAATGGGGAAGGTAGATCCAATGTCTATTCAGAAGCGCGCAGTCACCTTCGTGGTGGCCCTCGCCGTGGCCGCCATGCTGGCCCTGGTGCCCGGCCTCGGGACGTCCGCCAGCGCGGCCTCGCAGTGTCAGCTGACCTCGCAGGCCTACGGCAAGGCTCTCCAGCAGCAGCAGCAGGCTCAGAAGAAGGTCAACAAGAAGGCCAAGAAGGTCAAGAAGGCGAAGAAGCACCACGCCTCGAAGGCCAAGATCAAGAAGTCCAAGAAGGCTCTCAAGCGGGCCAAGGCCAACCTGCGCAGCAAGGCCTCCGTGACCGCTCAGCGCAAGGCCGCGGCCGTCCGCGCCTGCCGCACCGTCGAGGCTCCCTCGGCTCCCGTCCAGGGTGGCGGCGGCTTCGACCCGAGCCAGTTCCTCGAGATGCTCACCGGCATCCTGGGCGGCTTCGGTGGCGGCGGCCTGCCGTTCGACCCGACGCAGATCATCGACATGATCACCGACATGTTCGGCGGCCTGGGTGGCGGCGGCCTCCCGATGGACCCGACCCAGATCATCGACATGATCACCGACATGCTCGGTGGCGCCGGTGGCGGCCTGCCCTTCGACCCGACCGAGATCATCAGCATGATCACCGACCTGTTCGGTGGCCTGGGTGGCGGCGACCTGCCGCTCCCGATCCCCGGTGGCGGTGGCAGCGGCAGCGGTCCGCTGAACAGCGTGCCGGTCGTCGGCCCCATGATCTGCGGGGCCCTGCCGATCCCGGTCCTCTGCTGATCGACCGGTCACACAGCGTTCGAGCCCGTCGGAGTCACTCCGGCGGGCTCGAGCAATTCCCGGGCAGCATTCCCGGCCGGGTCGGCGCCCGGCGTACGACGGGTCAGGCGCCGGCGATCGGCGGAGCGGTCGGGTCGGCGCCCTCGCCGCCCTGCTCGCGCTTGACGTACTCCTCGATGGCCTCGATGTCGTCCGTGGCCCGGGTGACGACGGTGAGCAGGTCGTTCATCGTGGAGACCTCCTCGACCTGCTCCTTGATGAACCACTGCATGAACTGCTCCGCGGCGAAGTCACTCTCCTCGCGGGCGATCCGGGTGAGGTCGAAGATCTGCTGGGAGACCCGCTTCTCCTGCTCCAGCGCGAGCCGGATCGGGGCGACGATGTCGGCGAACTCCACGACCGGAGCGTCCACGCCGGGGATGCGGACCTCGGCGTCGGTGTCGAGCAGGAACTTGACCATCATCATCGCGTGGTCGCGCTCCTCCAGCGCCTGGGCGTAGAAGAACGCCGCCATCTGCGGCATGGTCAGGTCGTCGTAGTGGACGGCACAGGCGACGTACTGCTGGTGAGCGGCGAACTCGTTGCCGATCTGCGTGTTGAGCGCCTCGACGAAACGCGCTGCGGTCATGGCGACCTCTCCCTGACTCGGGTCAGGCAGCCTTCGTCTTGCCCGACTTCTTCGCTACCGCGGCGGCCAGCTCGGTCTTGGAGACCTTCGCCTTGCCCTTCTTCTTCACCGGCTTGCCGGTGACCGGGTCCAGCTTGACCAGCCGGCGCTTGTGCACACCGTATCCGGTCGGCAGATCGCCGTCCTTGAGCATGCGGATGGGGCAACGGTTGCAGCGGTCCTTGGACACGCAGCACTTCGTCTTCGGCAGCTTGACGGTCTTGCCCACGCGCGAAGGCTAGCACGCGGTTAGGCCAGCCTTACCTCAGCTTGTGTCGATGATCACGCGGCCGATGGCACAGTGGAGCCATGGACGACCCGGTCGGCACCCTCCGCCGCTGGGAGGACGCCGGTGGCACCTGGCAGGTCCTCTCGCGCGGCGAGCACGGCGTGGTGGTCTCGCTGCGCCGGTGCGACGGCGGCGAGGAGGCGGACCGGATCAGCGGCGCCGACCCCCGGCTGATCGACTTCCTCGGCGGGCGGGAGAGCAGCGAGGACCCGGCCGGCTGAAGCCCTCAGGTTCGCCTGGTCCCGACCGATCCCTCCCCCAAGGAGGGGATCGCCATGATCGACTGGGACTCCGCAACCTGGGGCGGCGGCGTGACCGAGGCCGCCGACGGCTCCTGGGTGGCCGACCGGCACACCGAGGGCTCGACGAAGGACGCCGAGAAGCGCACGGCGAAGAAGCCGGACGAGCCGAGCCGCGAGGACTGACCGGCCCCAATGTCGTGCACTAGTCACCGACCAGCATGGTCACCTCGGCGAGATCGCCCTCGTCGAGTCCGACGGCGCGTCGTACGACGGCCTTGACCGGCAGCAGATAGCCGCCGTCCTTGGGGAAGAGCGAGGTCTGCCAGCGGGTCTCGCCGATCGTCGCGGTCACCGGGATGACGCCCCAGCCATAGGTCACCATGGCCGCGATCTCCTCGATCATCGCGCTCTCCTCGGCCGGCACCGGCACGAAGTAGTGCGGCGCCGGGCCGCGCCACTCGATCAGTGCGCCCGAGAACTCCAGCTCCATCCCTCCACCGTAGGGCTTCCGTCGGGTATGACGGTGTCGTGGAGATGACACCGATGCGCCGCTCCCGGGCCCTCGAGGAGGCCGGGTACGACGCCGCGACGCGCACGCTGCGGGTCCGCTTCCGCCACGGCGGTCTCTACGACTACCTCGACCTGCCGCCCGAGGTCTTCGACGGCCTGCTCGGCTCCGCGCACCCCTGGACCGAGTGGCGCGAGGAGATCCTGGCGCGGGAGTACCGCCGCCTGGAGTGAGCCGTCAGCCGCGCGTGGTGGCGAAGCAGCGCTCGATGACGCCGAGCGCGTCGGTCAGCAGGTCGTCGCCGATGCTCAGCGGGGGCAGGAAGCGCAGCACGTTGCCGTAGGTGCCGCAGGTCAGCACGATCACGCCCTCGCGGTGGGCGAGCGTGGCGACCTCCTTGGCCAGAGCGGGGTCGGGGACGTCGGTGCCGTCCTCGACGAGCTCCACGGCGAGCATCGCGCCTCGGCCGCGGATGTCGCCGATCCGGCCGTCGCGGGCCTGCAGGTCGCGCAGGCCGGCCTTCATCAGCGTCTCGATGTCGCGGGCGCGCTGGACGAGTCCCTCGCCCTCGATGGTCTCGATCACCGCGAGTGCCGCGGCACAGGCCAGCGGGTTGCCGCCGTACGTGCCGCCGAGTCCGCCGGGGTGCACGGCGTCCACGATCTCGGCGCGGCCGGTCACCGCGGAGAGCGGCAGGCCGCCGGCGATGCCCTTGGCGGTGGCGATCAGGTCGGGCACGACGCCCTCGCGCTCGCAGGCGAACCAGTCGCCGGTGCGGGCGAACCCGGTCTGCACCTCGTCGGCGACGAAGACGACGCCGTTGGCCCGGCACCACTCCACCAGACCCGGCAGGAAGCCCGGCGCGGGGTCGATGAAGCCGCCCTCGCCCTGGATCGGCTCGATGACGACCGCGGCCACGTTGTCGGCGCCGACCTGCTTCTCGATCACGTCGATCGCCCGGCGCGCGGCCGCGGCGCCGTCCACGCCGGCGTCGCGGAAGGGATAGGACAGCGGCGCGCGGTAGACCTCGGAGGCGAACGGCCCGAAGCCGTGCTTGTAGGGCATGCTCTTGGCGGTCATCGCCATCGTCAGGTTGGTGCGGCCGTGGTAGGCGTGGTCGAAGACGACGACGGCCTGGCGGCCGGTGTGCACCCGGGCGATCTTGACGGCGTTCTCGACCGCCTCGGCGCCGGAGTTGAAGAGCACCGAGCGCTTCTCGTGGTCGCCGGGCGTGAGCCGGTTGAGCGCCTCGGCCACCTGCACGTAGGGCTCGTACGGCGTGACCATGAAGCAGGTGTGGGTGAAGTCGGCGACCTGGCGGCGTACGGCCTCGACGACCGCCGGAGCGCTGGCGCCGACCGTGGTCACCGCGATGCCGGAGCCGAGGTCGATGAGGTGGTTGCCGTCGACGTCGACGACGATCCCGCCGCCGGCGCGGGCCGCGAAGACCGGCATCGTCGTGCCCACCCCGCTCGCCACCGCCGCGACCTTGCGCGCCATCAGCTCCTGCGATCGCGGACCGGGGATCGGCGTGAGCAGGCGTCGCTCCTGGGCGATCGCTCCGGTCTCGGTCTCAGCGGTCTCGGGGGCATGCGTGGCGGTCATAGACCACAGTCTGGGGTCGGCCGCCAACGGTGTCCAACACGGGTTCCCATGCCGTCGTACGGCCGCGGCCGCTCCCGCGCCCGATGTCAAACGAACTGACAGATCCAACAGGACATGTTAAGTTTTTCGCGTTTCCTTAACTCTTTTTCCTATCTGTTGAAAGACCTGACGAGTGCCCTGGAACGCCGAAGTGCCGTTCGACGATCTGCCGTCACTGCCTCCGGCGGGGGTCGACCTCGAGCCCAAGCAGGTGCTCAAGGCCACGATCGAGGCGCGGGCCGCCTTGGCCACGCTGGCTCAGGCCGGGCAGCTGCTGCCCAACCCGAACGTGCTGATCCATGCCGTCCCTTTGCTTGAGGCACAGGCGAGCTCGGAGATCGAGAACATCGTCACCACGGCGGACGAGCTCTTCAAGCATGCCGATTCAGGAGGCGGGGACCATGCGACCAAGGAGGCACTGCGCTACCGCGGCGCCCTCTTCGCCGGCGTCTCCTCGATTCGCACACGCCCGCTCACGGCACAGACCTCCGCCCTCATCTGCTCCCACCTTCAGGGACGGGAGATGGGAGTCCGCTCCGTTCCGGGGACGAGGATCGCCAACCCCACGACCCGCGAGATCGTCTACGCACCGCCAGAGGGCGCCGATCTCATCCGGGAGAAGCTCGCCGACTGGGAGCGCTTCCTCCATGCGCACGACGGCCTCGATCCGCTCGTACGCATGGCCGTCGCCCATTATCAGTTCGAGGCGATCCACCCCTTCCACGACGGAAACGGGCGTACCGGCCGCGTCATCAACATCTTGATGCTCATCGAGGCAGGCCTTCTCTCCGATCCGATCCTGTACCTCTCCCGTTCGATCATCGCCAGGAAGAACGACTACTACCGCCTCCTTCGTGCCGTGACTGACGACGGCGCGTGGATCGAGTGGATCCACTACATGCTCGACGTCGTCTATGAGTCGGCCACCTCGACGACGCGCAAGATCGCCGCGATCAGGACCTGCCAGGAGGACATCGCCGACCGAGCGCGCACGGCCACGCCCGGCGGACGGGACGCGCAGTTCCTGGCCGTGCTCTTCGAGCAGCCCTACTGCCGCATCGGCACGGTCGTCGACCGCTGCGACGTATCGCGCCAGACGGCGTCGACCTGGCTGCACGCCCTGGTCGATGCCGGTCTTCTCAGCGACCTCAAGGTCGGGCGCGAGCTGCTCTTCGTCAATCACGAGTTCCTGGACGTGCTCACGAGACCCGAGTGAGCGCCGCGCCTCACTCGCTCAGAGGCCGGCCCAGGCGTGGACGAATCCGGCCAGCAGCACCAGGAATCCGCCGATCTCGCCGATGATCAGCGCCACCATGAAGGCGGTCACGAAGCCGTCGGGATGCCGCAGCTGGTTGTCGGTGTCGCGCCGCAGACCGTGCCACTGGTACGACGCGATGGCGGCCGCGAAGAACGCCAGCTGCACCAGCCCGGCGGCCAGGTCGACCCGCCACGGCCAGTCGCTCAGCTCGGCGAAGACCGCGATCAGCAGCAGCGCGAAGGCGTAGAGCAGCGCCGCCCGGTGGGCGATGTCGGTGTACGGATGCGCCACCGCCTCGGGCGACCGCTGGATCTGCGCGTACTTCTGCACCCCGAGCAGGAGCGCCCACACGAAGACGAGCCCCGCGGCCAGCAGCATCACGCGGGTCTCCGGACCGAGGGTGGCGAGCATGGGCGGCATTCTGCCGTGAGGAGCGCCTCCCGGCCGCGCGGACCACTGCGACGGCGCGCGACCGGGAGGCACGTCCCGGGGGGCTAGACGGTCTGGGCCTCTTCCTCCTGGCGGCGGGCGAGGTTCTCGGCGACCTCGCGGTCCCAGTTCTCGCGGGCGTAGGAGGTGTCCACCTCGAACTCGAAGCGCTGGATCATCTCGGGGGTGATGTCGGCGACGTCGACGTAGAACTGCTCGTACCAGCGGCGCAGCTGGTAGACCGGGCCGTCCTCCTCGCACAGCAGGGGATTCTGGATCGGGGACTTGTTGTTCCAGATCCACACGTCCTGCATGAAGCCCTCGGCGAAGAGCGCGGTGAACTTCTCCGCGATCATCGTCCCGGTCTCCTCGTCCACGCCCGCGGGCCGCTTGACCATCAGGCCGAACTGCAGCGTGAAGTGGTCCTGGGTCACCGGGTAGTGGCAGTTGATCAGGATGACCTCGATGTCCAGGCCGTGCCAGCTCGTGGTGAGCGGGTTGATCATGTACGACGGCCCGTAGTACGCCGCCTGCGAGCGCAGCACGTTGTCCTCGACGTTCCCGCTCTTGCTCAGGTCCGGCCGCGGCTCGGAGTTCATGAACTGGCTGGCGACGTGGCCCTCGAAGACGTTGTTGAAGTACGTCGGGAAGGCGCCGTGGATGTAGAAGAAGTGCGCCATGTCCACGATGTTGTCGATGATCTCGCGGCAGTTGGACCCCGGGATGTCGATGGTCTGCCACGTCATCGGGCTCCACTCCCCCGTCTCCAGCTCGGGGATCGCGGGGATCATCTGCTCGGGGATCGGCGGGTTGCCCTCCTCGTCGTGCCAGACGAAGAGCTGGCCGTTGCGCTCCATCGCGTGCCAGGTGCGCGTGCGGGCGCGCATCGGAACCCGCTTGGCGTAGGGGATCTCCTTGCAGCCGCCGTCGCCGCCCCAGCGCCAGTCGTGGAACGGGCAGGCGATCTCGTCGCCCTTGACCGTGCCCTGGCCGAGGTCGCCGCCCATGTGCCGGCAGTAGGCGTCGATGACCTGCAGCTCGCCGGCGGTGTTGGCCCAGGCGACCAGCTTGGTGCCGAAGGCCTCGATGGTGTGCGGCTTGCCGTCCCGGAACGAGTCGGCCATGCCCAGGCAGTGCCAGCCACGGGCGTAGCGGGACGGCGGTGTCCCGGGGTCGATCAACCGTGAGTTCCGCGGCACGGCAGCAGTGGTCTCGGTCATGTCAGTCTCCTTCGCGGTCGGTCATCGGTAGTCGACGGGGAGGTCCTTGATGCCGTTGACCCAGGCATGCCGCAGGCGGCGGGCCGGGCCGGCACGCCGGATGCCGGGGGCACGGTCGGCGATGGCGTTGAACATCAGCTCGATCTCCAGCCGGGCCAGGTTGGCGCCCAGGCAGTAGTGCGCGCCGTGCCCGCCGAAGCCCAGGTGCGGGTTGTGGTCGCGGGTGATGTCGAAGGCGTAGGGGTCCTCGAAGACCTCCTCGTCGAAGTTCGCCGAGGCGTAGAACATCCCGACCCGCTCGCCCGCGCGGATCTGCTGCCCACCGATCTCGACGTCCTTGTGCGCGGTGCGCTGGAAGCCGGTCACCGGCGTCGCCCAGCGGACGATCTCGTCGACGGCGGTCGAGGGCCGGTCCCGCTTGTAGAGCTCCCACTGGTCGGGGTTGTCGAAGAAGGCGTTCATCCCGTGGGTGACGGCGGTCCGGGTGGTCTCGTTGCCGGCCACGCTGAGCAGGATGGTGAAGTAGCCGAACTCGTCGGTGGTCAGCGCCTCGCCGCTGGCGTCGCCCTGGACCAGCTTGGTGACGATGTCGTCACGCGGGTTGGCCTTGCGGTCCTCGGCCATCGCCATGAAGTAGCCGAGGATCTCGATCGAGGCCGACTCCGGGTCGCCGGGGATGTCCGGGTCGTCGAAGGCGAGCATCTGGTTGGACCAGTGGAAGAGCTTGTGCCGGTCCTCCTGCGGCACACCGAGCAGGTTGGCGATCGCCTGCAGCGGCAGCTCGGCGGCGATGTCCTCGACGAACTCGCCCGACCCCTTCGCCACGGCCTCGTCGACGATCTGCTCGGCCCGCTCCTGCAGGTTCTTGCGCAGCCCCTCGACGGCCCGCGGCGTGAAGCCGCGGGAGATGATGTTGCGCAGCCGGGTGTGCGAGGGCGGGTCCTGGTTGAGCACCATCACCCGCTGCAGCTCGATCTGCTCACGGGTCATGTCGGCGGGGAACCGGATGATCGCGCCGTTCTCCCAGGAGGAGAAGTAGGAGCTCATCTTCGACACGGCCTGCACGTCGCGGTGCCGGCTCACCGCCCAGTAGCCGGTGCCGGTGAACCCGGCCCGCGCCTCCGGCGGCTGCTCGACCCAGCGCACCTGGTCGGTACGCCGCAGCTCGCGGAACTCCTCGTGGGGCACCCGCTCCTGCAGGACGTCGGGGTCGGTGAAGTCGAAGCCTGCCTGAGTGGATTCCTGGGTTCCTGCCTGGGTAACGCTCATCGGATCCTCCGATTCGGGTGGATGGCGGTGGGCTCAGCCGCCGAAGTCATGCCCCCACAGCGAGACCGCCGTGGACTCGCGCGCGACCCACCGAGAGTCGTCGATCTGGAGACCGCCGCAGCCGTACTCGACGTCGAATCCGGCCGGCGACCGGACGTAGAACGAGACCATCTCGTCGTTCATGTGCCGCCCGAGCGTGGCGCTGAGGTGCGCCTTGTGGCGGCGTACCCGCTCCAGCGCCCGGCCCACGTCGTCGAGCTCGGTGACCTCCAGCATGATGTGCACGCAGCCCGACGGCGCCGGGATCGGCGCCAGCGCCAGGCTGTGGTGCCGCGGGTTGCAGCCCAGGAAGCGCAGCCACACGGTCTCCCCCGGCTTGCCGACCAGCCCGCCGTCCAGGCGCATCGAGTCGCGCAGCCGGAAGCCGAGCACGTCGCGGTAGAACGCCAGCCCCTCCTCGTCGTCGCCCACGGGCAGCACGAGGTGGCCGAGTCCCTGCTCGCCGGTGACGAAGCGGGTTCCGTACGGCGTGACGGCCGGCCGCGCTTCGTACGTCGCGCCGTGGAAGAGCTCGTGGACGTTGCCGAACGGATCGCTGAACCGGAGCATCTCCTGCACCCGGCGCTCGATGAGCTCCTTGTCGTCGGCGATCGCGAACGGCACGTTGTGCCACTGCAGCCGGTCGATCGCCGCCTCGAAGGCACGATGGTCGGCCACCTCCCACCCGGTGCAGGCCAGGCCGTCGCGCTCAGCCGGCTGCACCACGATGCGCGCGGAGAGGCTGTCGACGCGGAAGTAGAGACTGTCGGGGTCCGGCCCGCGGCCCTCGGCCATCCCGAGCACCTTCGAGCCGAAGGTCCGCCAGGCGTCGAGGTCGGTGCTGTCGACGCGCAGGTAACCCAGCGAGCGGATGTCCATGTCAGTACATCCCCGGGTCGACGCTGAGGCCGAGCTGGTCCGCGCCGTACATCCGCAGCGCCCGCTCGGGATCGTTGGCGGCGTGCACCCGGCCGGCATGGGCGTCGCGCCACACCCGCTGCAGGTAGCCGCCGCGGTCCAGCGCCCGGGCGCCGGCGCTCTCGAACATCGTGTCGATCGCCTCGATGGACCGCTCGGTGCCGACGACCTGGTCGCGGCGCACCTTCAGCCGCAGGTCGAGCGGCACCTTCTCGCCCCGGGCGACGCAGGCCTGCAGCGCGCGCAGGTTGGCGGTCAGCATCGTCCAGGCCGCGTCGACCTCGGAGGCGGCACGGGCCACGCGGACATGGGCGAACGGGTCCTCGGCCGCCTTCTCCCCCGTGTACGCCGCGCGCACGCGGCTCTTCTGCGTCTCGACGTGGTCCTCGTACGCGCCGTACGCCATGCCGATGATCGGCGTGGTGATCGCCGAGGTGAACAGCGAGTGGAACGGCAGCTTGTAGAGGTCGCCGGGGTTGATCGCCTGACCCGGCCCCTCGCAGCGGCCGGTCTCGGCCATGGAGAGGGTGAAGTCGATCGGCACGAAGGCGCCCTCGACGACGATGTCGTGCGAGCCGGTGCCGGCCAGGCCGACGGTGTCCCAGGCGTCCTCGATCTCGTAGTCCGATCGAGGCAGCATGAAGGTCCGGAAGTCGATGATCGCCCCGGCCTCGTTGGTGACCAGCGCGCCGAGCAGCACCCAGGTGGCGTACTCGCAGCCCGAGGAGAAGGACCAGCGGCCGCTGACCTGGAAGCCGCCGTCGACGGCGACCGCCTTGCCCGTGGGGGCGTAGGAGGAGGAGAGCAGCGTGGCGGTGTCCGTGCCCCACACGGCCTCCTGCGCGGCCTGCGGGAAGAGGGCGACCTGCCAGGCGTGCACCGAGAGGACCGAGGAGATCCATCCGGTCGAGGCGTCGGCGGAGGCGATCAGCCGGACGCCGTCGTAGAAGTCGATCGGGTCGGCCTCCAGGCCGTCGTACATGCGGGGCTGGAGCATCCGGAAGAACCCGGTCTCCTCCAGCTCCTTGACCGAGGCCGCGGCGACGATGCGCTGCCGCTCGCCTTCGGCGCCGCGCTCGCGGATGCCCGGCAGCAGATCGCGGACGTGGTCCAGGATCGTCGTCGGCATGTGGCCCTCCTCGCTCGATTGCGTAGAAACTAGAACGTGTTCTATTTCCACGACAGAGCGGAGAGGCCCGTCGATTCGGGACCAAGGTCCGTGAGGAGAGCCTTGGCTCAGGAAGGCTCAGGCGTTGAGGCGATCCAGCCGCTCGCAGGCCTCGACGTACTCACGCACCCAGCGCTCCACGACCGCCGAGGTGCGCTCGACGCGATCGAGCTGGCCGACCACCTGGCCGACGGGGTTGAAGCCGATCGAGGCGACCGTCTCGGGCTGGCGGCGACCGGCGGCGACGGCCATGCCGGAGACCATGTACTGCAGCGGCATGCCCAGCGGCTTCGGGCCGTCCTCGGACTCCCACGCCTCGACCCAGTCGTTGCGCAGCATCCGGCACGGCTTGCCGGTGAACGAGCGGCTGCGGACGGTGTCCTTGCTGCCCGCGGCGGCGTAGACCGCCTGCTGCGCGGGGGTGTTCTCGGCCTCCTCCACCATCAGCCACTGCGATCCGGTCCAGGCGCCCTGGCAGCCCATCGCCAGCGCGGCGGCGATCTGACCGCCGCTGCCGATGCCACCCGCGGCCAGCACCGGCACCGGCGCGACCTCGGCGACGACCTGCGGCCAGAGCACGACCGAGCCGATGTCGCCCGCGTGCCCGCCGCCCTCGCCACCCTGGGCGATGACGATGTCCACCCCGGCGTCGGCGTGCTTGCGCGCCTGGCGCGGCGATCCACACAGCGCCGCGACCTTGCGGCCGGCCTCGTGGATGCGGTCGATCATCGCGGCCGGCGGAGTACCCAGGGCGTTGGCGATCAGCGCGACCCGGGGGTGGCTCAGCGCGACCTCGACCTGCGGGGTCGCGGTGGCCTCGGTCCAGCCGAGCAGCCGCAGGGAGTTGTCCTCGCCCTCCCCCTCGGGCAGTCGTACGCCGTGGTCGGTGAGCACCTTGCGGGCGAAGTCGAGGTGGCCCTGCGGCACCATCGAGCGCAGGTGCTCGGCCAGCTCCTCGCCGGACATCGAAGACTCCTGCCCCTCGTAGGCGTTGGGGATCACGATGTCCACGCCGTACGGCCGGTCGCCGATGTTCTCGTCGATCCAGGCCAGCTCGACCTCCAGCTCCTCCGGGGTGAACCCCACCGCGCCCAGCACGCCGAAGCCCCCCGCCTTCGCGACGGCGACGACCACGTCGCGGCAGTGGGTGAAGGCGAAGATCGGGAACTCGATGCCGAGGTCGTCGCACAGCTGGGTCCGCATGGGTGGCTCCTTCGGAGAAGAACTAGAACGTGTTCCACCCTAGGAACGGTCACGCCCTCCCCGTAGGGCCACAGGTCCCGACTCGGGCGGCGGCGAGGAACACCCGGAGGGAGGTTTGCGGAAGTTATGAGGACGAATCTAGATACATTTATTTAGCGCCCACTTGACTTCAAAAGTGTGTCAAACTCGAGGCCGCCCAGAACCGGCCACTGACGAACGCCATCGTTCGCGAGTTGATCTCTCTCGATCGATACCAGGCGGGACAGCTACTGAGGAGGCTGGTCGCAGACGGCAGGCTCGTGCAGCGCGGCGCACGTCGTGGCACCACCTATCACTTGCCCTGATCAACAGGCCCCAGATGCCCTGCCGTGGTCGCCGAAAAGACCTACTGCCGAGGCGGGGTGAGCATGGGGACGAGGAACTGGCGGGCGATCGAGGCGATCTGCTCCTCGTCGTCGAGGTCGACGATCTCGCTCGGGGTGATCAGGAACGACGTCGAGATCCGGGCCATCATCTCGGCCACCACGGTGACGTCGAGGTCCGCGGAGACGTTGCCCGCCGTCTGCTCCGCGCGGAGCTGGCCGGCCAGGAACTCGCGGACGGTCGCGAGCGTGCGCCCGTGCTCGCCGATGACCGACGGCACGAACGGGCCGGGCTCGGCGGCCAGCAGGCTCGCGATCAGGGAGTTCTCCCGCATCGCGCGCAGCGAGCTCACGAACCCGAGGACGACCCGGTCCGCGGCCGTGCGCCCCTCCTTGATGTCCTCGAGGAACTGGGCGAAGTAGCGGCGGAACTCCCAGCGGACGACGGCCTCCACGAGCGCGTCCTTGTTGGCGAACCGCCGGTAGACGGTGACCCGGGAGAAGCCCGAGGCCCTGGCGACGTCGTCCATCGTGGCGCGCTGGATGCCCACGCGGCAGAACACGTCGCGCGCGCCCTCGAGGATCCGCGCCGTGATCTCCTCGGTCTCGTCGATGCCGGACTCGTCCATCGCCCGGGCGAGGAACGACTCGGACGCGACCGGCTCAGTCGCCGTCACCACGTCGGACCGATCCACCTCTCGATTATGGCCGAGTGCTCGCGGGGTCTTGTGACCCGGGCCACAGTGTGCGACATTGAGATACACAGATACAAATCTTGTTACTCCGTATCTCTCACCAGGAGGACCTCGATGGCCGAGATGACCCGGCGTCACGTGATCCGCGCGGGCGGCGCTCTGGGCGCCCTGGGCGCGATGTCCCTCGTCTCCCCGCCGGCGGCCTGGAGCTGGGCGCCGTCCGGCTCCGTCGCCGGCATCGGCAGCGGCACCGACCCGCGCTGGGTCTGGGACGACGTCGCGGACCCTGGTTCGCGTCGTACGCCGACGCCGGCGGCGTGCTGCCCACGGTCGACGAGGCCGTCGCGTCGGGCTAGATCCCCGCGGACCTCCCCTCAGGGGGACGGCGATCGCATGAGGGAGACGGCGAAGGCGGCGTAGTCGCGGGCCACCTCACCCGCGCCGCGGCGACCGCCGGCGCGGAACCACGAGGGCAGCGAGGTGCACATCGTGGCGACGGCCCGGGTGGCCGTGCGCAGGTCGCCGGGATGGAAGTCGCCGGCGTCGACGCACCGCTGTGCCTGGTCGTCGAGGCGCCACTGGACCTGGTCGCGTAGGGCGATCATCCGGTGTCGCTCGGGCCCGTCGAAGGCGCGCATCTCGCTGGCGCCGATGAAGGCCAGGTCGCCACGGACGGCGTGGAAGAGCGCGAGGGCCTCGACCATGAGCGCGAACGACTCGACCGCCGTGGCGCCCTGGTCCCGCGCGGCGTCGACGCGCCAGGCGATCTCGGCCATCGTCAGCTCGAGGACGGCGACCAGGATGCTGTGCTTGCTCGGGTAGTGGTGGTAGAGCCCGGCCACGCTGAGCCCCGCCCCGGTGGCGATCTCGCGGATGCTGGTCGCGTGGTAGCCGCGGCGCACGAAGAGGCCGACCGCCGCGTGCAGGACTGGGTCCATGGCGATGGCGTCGAAGGATCTCCAGTCGCCGTCGGCCGACCCGGCGGGTGGCGCGGACCGCTCGTCGGGCCTCTGGGCGAGCCTGGGCGCGGGAGCCGCATCGGACTGCAGCAGGTCCGCGGCCGTCGTGTTCAGGACGGTGGCGATGCGCTCGAGCCGGGTCACCGTCACCGGCGTCGTGCCGTGCTCGATGCCGCTCATCGTGGCCGGGCTGACGTCGATCAGCGCCGCGAGCCGGCGCAGCGAGAGGCCCTGCGCCTGCCGCGCCGCCCGGATCGCGGCTCCCGCATGATGTTCAGTCACACTGAACACGATATCGGATTTTCCCTTCTGATGCTGGGATCGGGTACCGTACGATCACTCGGTTTCTTGGTGACGACGAGGAGAGGCTGCCGGTGGACAACGTCGAGTGCGGCATCGCGGACCTGGTCCGGCTGGAGCGGCTGGCGCCGGCCCTGGTCGAGGCGACCGGAGACGCCCGGTGGGCCGAGACCGCGGCCGCGCTGATCAGCGGCGGGAAGTCGAACCTGACCTTCGCGCTGTCCAGTCCCGCCGGTGAGCTGGTCCTGCGGCGCCCGCCGGACGGCCCGTTGCTGCCGCGGGCGCACGACATGGTCCGCGAGGCACGGGTCCAGGCCGCGCTGAGCGGGACGGGTGTGCCGGTGGCCGGGATCGTCGTGGTCGACGACGGCGAGCTGATCGGCGTTCCGTGCTACGTGATGGAGCGCGTTCCCGGTCACGTGATCCGCGACCGGCTTCCCGACGGATACGCCGCCACGGCCGCCGAGCGCGAGCGGCTGGCCTTCGCCTTCGTCGACGCGCTGGCGGCCCTGCACCGGGTGGACGCCGCCGGCGTCGGGCTGGCCGACTACGGCCGCCCCGACGGGTACGCCGCGCGCCAGGTGCGCACCTGGACCGGTCAATGGGAGCGGTCCAAGACCCACGACGTGCCCGAGGTCGACGAGCTCGCCCGCAGGCTGGGCGCGAGGATCCCCGAGCAGACCGGCTCCTCGATCGTCCACGGCGACTACCGGATCGACAACTGCGTCCTCGACGCGGCCGACCCGGGGAGGATCAACGCCGTGCTGGACTGGGAGCTCTCCACGCTCGGCGACCCGCTGGCCGACCTGGGCTACGTGCTGATGTTCTGGCAGCACCCCGGCGAGCCCGCGGTCTCCTCGCTGACACCGACGGTGAGCGACCAGCCCGGCTTCCCCACGCGAACCCGGCTGCTGGACCGGTACGCCGAGGTCACCGGCGCCGACCTGACCGGGATCGACTTCTACGTCGCGCTGGCCCATCTGAAGTTCGCGGTCATCGCCCAGGGCGTGGCGCGCCGCTCCGCATCCGGGGCGATGGGTGGCCAGAGCTTCGGCGACCTCGACGAGGAGATCGCCCGGCTGGCGCGCACCGGCCTCGATCTCGTGTGAAGAAGCAGACGACGATGTGGGAGGAATGATGGAGTTCGCACTGTCGGACAGGGCAGCGGAGCTGAGCGAGTCGATGTGGGACTTCATGCGGTCCCACGTCTTCCCCGCCGAGCCGGTGTGGCAGGACTACCTGCGCACCCACGGCCCCCACGAGCATCCGCCGGTGATGGAGGAGCTCAAGGCCGAGGCCCGGCGCCGCGGCCTGTGGAACCTCTTCCTGCCGGCGTACTCCGGCCTGTCCAACGTCGAGTACGCCTCGATCGCCGAGATCTCCGGCTGGTCGCCGGTCATCGCCCCCGAGGCGATCAACTGCCAGGCGCCCGACACCGGGAACATGGAGACCCTGGAGCTGTTCGCGACCCCCAAGCAGCGCGGCGCGTGGCTGGAGCCGCTGCTGGAGGGCACGATCCGCTCCGCGTTCGCCATGACCGAGCCCGACGTGGCCAGCTCGGACGCCACCAACATCACCACCGTGATCACCCGCGACGGCGACGAGTACGTCATCAACGGACGCAAGTGGTTCATCACCGGAGTCGCCGACGAGCGCTGCTCGATCTTCATCGTGATGGGCAAGACCGACCTGGAAGCCGAGACCCACCGGCAGCAGTCCATGATCCTGGTCCCCCGCGACACCCCCGGCCTGGAGATCGAGCGCCACATCCCGCTGTTCGGCTACCAGGACCAGCACGGTCACTCCGAGATCGTCTTCCGCGACGTGCGCGTGCCGGTGAGCAACCTCCTGGGCAACGAGGGCGACGGCTTCCTGATCTCCCAGGCCCGGCTGGGCCCGGGCCGCATCCACCACGCGATGCGGGCGATCGGCATGGCCGAGCGGGCCCTCGCCCTGATGGTCGACCGGGCCAAGACCCGGGTGGCGTTCGGACAGCACCTGGCCGACTACGCCAACGTCCAGGACGCCATCGCCCAGTCCCGCATCGAGATCGACCAGGCCCGCCTCCACGTCCTCGACGCCGCCTGGAAGATCGACCAGCACGGCGCCAAGGGAGCGCGCAGCGAGATCGCCGCGATCAAGGTCTCGGCTCCCGCGATGGCCACCGCCGTCATCGACCGGGCCATCGAGGTCTTCGGCGGCGCCGGCATCAGCGACGACACGCCCCTCGCCTACTTCTACGCCTGGGCGCGCGCGCTCCGCATCGTCGACGGCCCCGACGCCGTCCACCGCCGCACCATCGCCCGCCTGGAGATGCGCAAGACCCCGCCCCACCTCGGCTGACCCACCAGAACACCGGAGCGCCATGAACCCATCGACGTACTGGTCAACAACGCCGGCATCGGCCGCGCCGGAGCGGCTCTGCGCGAGGACCCCGCCGTCTTCGCCGAGACCATCGACATCAACCTCAACGGCACCTACTGGATGGCCCGCGCCTGCGCGCCGCACATGCCGCACATGCCTAGGGTCAAGAGGCTGCCCCCTAGGGTGTGCGGCGGTCGGGTAAGAGTCCCTGGGAGTGGTGGGGTTTGAGGGACCACGGCGAGGCTGCCTG
>JBIQLB010000004.1:0-168839 GCA_044464665.1 Nocardioides sp. | reverse complement strand
CGTCAGGCAGCCTCGCCGTGGTCCCTCAAACCCCACCACTCCCAGGGACTCTTACTCGGCGGGCTGCAGACCGATAGTGAGCCACACCAGAACAGCCGGTGGGCAGCCGCGTGGAGAGCTCCCCCCCGATCACCTGGACCGAGTCTGGCCAGACACCGGCCCTACGGGAATCGTCTAGTAGCCGCGAAGGTCGCACTCACCCGGACTTCGCCCGTCGCGGTCGCGAGGTGGGTGGGTCGTGGCAGTCTGAAGCTGTGACCGAGCAGGATCCGTGGGTAGAGGCTGAGACTCACACCTGGGAGCAGGACATGCGACGGGAGTTGGCCGACTCCGCGAGCGGCGAAGATGCCTGAGCCGCCGTGGCCAAGCCCGGACAACCCGATGCTGGCCGCGTTGCTGCACGACGCTGGCAAGAACGTCGACGCTCTCGGCGTAGACGCCGCGTTCATCCAGTTAGCGACGCACTGTTGGTTCGAGGGCGGCATTGAGGCCTACGACCGTGGCCAGCGCGATGCTCGCGGAGCGCCCGCCGAAGGCTGACAGGGGATTCGACCCGGTACCACTTACGGTCCACATTGGGCCCGCGCTACTCGGTGCCAGGCGGGTATCCTGAGATCGGACGCGAGGGCGCATCCCTCACCACACCGTGCGAGTCGGTAGCTTCCGATCCAGGACCGAAGTAGTCGCGACGCCCTCGACGGCGTCCAGAGGTCGCAGGTTCAAATCCTGCCCCCGCTACGAAATCCGAAGGTCCGGGCCATCAGGTCCGGGCCTTCGGCTGTTTCTGCTCATAGTGGGGAGTGGCTCCATGGGTAGGCCGGCGCCGTATTCGCGGGAGCTGGATCGCGAACTCTTCCGCGACTGGCGTCGTCGGAACCGAGCCGTGGTGATCTACTGCGCGCTCGGAATGGCGGTCATGCTGGTTCTGGGGAGCATCGGTATATTGATCGTCCGGACAGATAGTTGGCTTAAGTGGTACTCGCTCGGGGGGTTTCACGTTGGTGCGGTTGCGGTCACTCTCTACGGCCTGCGGATGATCTATCTAGCCTCTGTTCCACAAGCGATTCATCAGGTTCGCGGCGCCTACGGCGAGGACAACACGCGTTCGGAGCTTGCGCGGGCGAAGCGCAAGAAGCTGATCTGGGGATGGGCAGACAGCGTGCAAGTCTCGAACAGCGATATCGACCACCTCGTGGTGACGCGAACCGCTGGCATCGTGGCGATCGATTCCAAGTGGCGGAGCCAGAATCTGCTGAGCGATTCTGAGGCGGAGGAAATGGCATCGGCGGCGCGTCGCGCGGGCACTCGGGCTCAGGGCGTGATCCAGACGGGACTCAAGCGTGAGCGCGGCTCTCACCGGGCACAGGTTGCTCCTATCAAGGTGATCCCGCTCGTGGTGTTGTGGGGCCCGCTTCAACACCACGTTCCTGCCGATGCATGCGTCGATGGCGTCGAGTTCGTCGCCGGCCGCGAGCTGCTCGCCTGGCTCGCGGCTCACACTGGCGAAGACGTTGACAAGAAGGCCGCGAAGGATCTCCTCGAGCAGATCGAGCGGTTCCGCGAACAGCAGTCAGCCTGAGTGTCGATCAGGAGGGCTATTGGACCCCTGCGGAGAAGTGCTCCTGTGTCAGCGTGCGGCGCGGGGTGGGCTGGCTGACTCGAGGATCCCGCTGGACTCTACGACGGTTCGGGATGGAAGTAGTCGAAGAGGCCTTGCTTGACCGGCTCGTCGAACTTCAGCGTCATGGTGACGACGGGGAGGGGGCGGTCGGAGGAGCCTTGCATGGTGGTCTCTTCGGCGTCCTGGGCGACGGCGCGGCCGAGGTAGTAGTGGTCGCTGCCTTCGGCGTCGTCCTTCTGCACGAAGACGTGGAGGGCGACGCGGCCATCGACGATCGGCTTCACGTCCGGGCTCTGCAGCGTGCGGTTGTTCTTGGAGAACCACCGCATGGTCGATCGGTCGAGCAGCGCGTCCTCATACGCGGTGCTGGCATCGACATCATCCGCCTTATGGAGCGTGACGAAGATGGTGCAGACGCCGAGGTCTTCATCGGTCTTGTAGCCGTAGACGGTCGACGCTGTGCTTCGGGGCCAGCCGACCAGGCGGGCAGCATCGCGGCGTGAGTACTGCATGCCTGGAGTAAAGGGCTCGTTGGACCGGTAGCGATCGGCGGTGAGTCGCTCGCCCGTACGCATCAGGTCATCGACGGCCTTGGCGAGGTCCATGGAGTTCGCAAGATCAGTCGCGAACAACTCGCCGAGGTGAACCGAGTCGCCAGTCTGCTCGACGAGGGCGTTCTGATAGCGACGCTCGTCGGTCTGTGAGTACCCGCGGAGCGCGAGGGTATCGATCGCAGTTCTGACGTGGATTTCGTCGCTAGGAAGGCCAGCATCGGCGAAGGCGTGCTTGATCTCCGAGAGGGTGGCCGATCGCTGTGCGAGCAGGAGCCGGAGGAGGACGAACTCGTGGAGACGCTTGGCGGCAAGCACCTCATGTGACAGCAGGCCGAGCGCCTGGCCACCGGTTGCCCCGAGGTTGCTGCTCACCCGAAGCAGGGACTGCACGAGCGCTGGATAGTGCTCCTTCTTCGTTGCCAGGAGTACGGGGTCGACGGACTCGAAGCGATAGAAGTCCCAAAGGGTTGGAACGCCGCCCACGCGGTTCTCCATCGCCACGAGGGCGGTCTTGAGGTTCGACATGCTGTCGAGCTTGTGCGTGGTGATCGCCTTCAGGACCCGTTCCCGAGCGATCTCGTCGAAGCTGACGCTAGAGAGACCAGGCAGAGCGCCGGCCTCCACGGTCTCGTTGAGGCGTTCGCGCAATGACTCACGATTCAGCGACTGATCACCGAACAGGGCGATGGGAATCAGGAAGTTGTTGGCGTAGTTGCCGATGAAGTCGATGACAACCAGGTACTCCTTGTTGTCGGCCAGACGCAGGCCCCGACCCAGCTGCTGAACAAACACGATGGCCGACTGCGTCTGGCGCAGCATGATGACCTGGTTGACCGACGGAATATCGACGCCCTCATTGAAGATGTCGACTGTCAGGAGGTAGTCGATCAGTCCGGCTTCGAGGTCTGCGACTGCTTCCTCTCGCACGGCAACGGAGTCGTCGCCAGTCAGAGCAACGGTACGAAGCGGCCTGCCGCGAAGACTGTGCTTGTTGAGCTCGGCCGAGAGTTCCCGAGCTTCCTCCTTGCGACTACAGAAGATGAGGCCGCGAGCTGGGGTGCCCGCCTGGCCGTACTGGGACATGGCCTGGAGCAGGTGTGACACACGCTCCGGCGAGATGAGGAGGCGGAGTTCAGTCTCGTCGGTTGTGGTGGTCCCATCGGAGAAGGTGATGTCGGCGATGCCGTAGTAGTGGAACGGACAGAGCATCTCGGCTTCGAGTGCGTGGTTGAGCCGAATCTCGTACGGCACGTTGTAGTGGAAGAGCTCGAAGACATTGAACCCGTCGGTCCGCTCCGGCGTCGCCGTCATGCCAAGCAGAAAGTCCGGTCTGAGGTGATCGATCACCCGCGTGTAAGTGTCGGCCCCTGCGCGGTGGGCTTCATCGATGATGATGTAGTCGAACGCTTCCGGGTCGATCCCGTCGAGCACGGAGCTTTGAGAGAGCGTCTGGATCGTTGCGAAGACGTAGCGCCGGTCCTGCTCCTTGTGAGAACCGGTCAACTTCCCGTAGTCGCTGTTGGCGCCGCCGAGGACCTTCCTGTACTCCTGAATGGTGCGGTCGAGGATCTGTTCCCGATGAACGATGAAGAGGAGCCGCTGAGGGTTGACAGCGCGAACATCGAGGGCGGACAGGATCGTCTTCCCGGTTCCTGTGGCCGAGATGATGATGGCGCGTTCTGCACCATCGGCCCTGGCGAGATCCAGGGCGAGCAGCGCGTCCTGCTGCATGGTGTTGGGCTCGATCCGACCAGGGGAAGCCGCAGCACGATCGGGGCTGCTTGGTGTAGATCCGCGGCGTGGGGGACTGACATAGGTCGCGGCGTACTCGTCGATCCATTCCTGAGTCAGCGGCTCGGACGCCGTCAACTGCTCGCGAAGGAGGGCCTGCAACTGATCGGCCAGGTCACTTCCGAGCGCGGCAGATACCTTGAGGTTCCATTCGTGGTTCTGGGAGAGCGCGCTGCTCGTCAAGTTCGAGCTGCCGATCATCGCGGTGATGCTTCGACTGCGTTCGAAGAGGTAGCCCTTCGGGTGGAAGCCTCGAGCGGTGTGACGACGCACGTCGATGTCGGCGTGCTCCCTGAGCTGAAGCAGCTCGGCAAAGGCCTCGGGCTGGTTGAAGCCAAGGAAGTCTGAGGTGACGATGCGTCCCGTGCCCTTGAAGTCATACAGATGCTGCTTCAACTGAGCGATGGCGCCGGGCGATATGAACGCAACGGAGAACGTGAAGGACCGGCAACGGGCGAGTTCCTCTAAGAGCGCATGCTCGACCGTGCTTCCATCCTGGTTGAGGACCAGCTTGGGGTTGTAGTGGCGAGGCCCTTCGGCTTCTGCGCCGACGTACCCGAATCGAATGTCCTGATTGAAGCGAGCGGTCCAGTCGAAGCGAGAGCTCATCGGGATAGCTCGGCCTTGATCATCGCCACGGCCGGAACGTCGGCAGGAGCCCACTCCAGGGTCTCCAGGTCCTCGGGCTTGAGCCATTCGATGCTGGAGTGCTCGGTGAGCTGCGGCGTCCCACTGACGAGCAGGCAGTAGAAGGTGGTCAACGTGACAATGCCGAAGTCGTAGGGATGCGAAGTGGTGGTCACTTCGCTCCCCACATCAATCCGACATTGGAGCTCCTCGGTGATCTCGCGCTCAAGAGCAGCGCGTGGCGACTCGCCCGGCTCGATCTTTCCGCCCGGGAACTCCCAAAGGCCCGGCAAAGCTCCGTCGGGACCGCGTTGAGCGCAGAGCACGTGCCCATCCTTGATGATGACTGCTCCCACAACGTGGATCTGCCGCCCCACGAGTCCTCCTTCGCCGAGGCGTCAGCTTAGTGGTCATTCCCGGCTGGATGCGCGAAGGCGCGGGGTGGCGCGGACGGGCCCCATCGCAGGTACGGTTCCGTCGTGACTGAGTCGAAGGTGATGGAGGGGCTGCGAGCGTTCGTGGCGGAGCGGGACTGGGGGCAGTTCCACTCGGCGGAGAACCTGGCGAAGAGCATCGCCATCGAGGCGGGGGAGCTGCTGGAGTGCTTCCAGTGGGATGCGGACGCGGCCGACGAGCAGGTGAGGGATGAGCTGGCGGATGTCCTGACGTACTGCTACCTGCTGGCTGACCAGCTGGGTGCTGATCCCAGCGAGATCGTGCTGCGGAAGCTGGAGAAGAGCCGCTCGAAGTACCCGGTCGAGAAGGCTCGGGGCCGGAGCACGAAGTATGACCAGCTTTAGGATCGAGCCGGTTCGGTTCGATCCGGAGTATGTCTCGGTCTGGTCCGACACGGATCCTCGATTCCACAACTGGCCGGTCGTCTACACGCTGGACGGGGCCGGCAAGGTCTACGTCGGTGAATCGCGCAACGTCGCGGCGAGGTTCCGTCAGCACCTGGAGTCCCCGGAGAAGCGTGCCCTGGTGCGTGCCCGCGTGGTGGTCGACGAGACCTTCAACAAGTCGGCGTGTCTGGATCTGGAGTCCTACCTGATCCGGCTCTTCGCGGGTGACGGGGAGCTGCAGGTCCTCAACCGCAACGATGGTGTCGTCGATGCCGACTACTACGACCGCGCCAGGTACCAGGCCACGTTCGACAAGATCTTCGAGGAGATGCGGGCCCTGGGCCTGTTCGCGCGGGAAGTGCGCGACATCGAGAACAGCGACCTGTTCAAGCTCTCGCCGTTCAAGGCGCTTACCCCAGACCAGGCGATCGCGGTCGAGGACATCCTGGAGGGTCTCTTCGAGGACCTGGGGCAGGATCGCTCGAGCACGATCGTCATCCAGGGCGACCCGGGCACCGGGAAGACGGTCGTGGCGATCTACCTGATGAAGCTCCTCATGGATATCAAGCAGGCGGATCTCACGGAGCCGACCGACAGCGACACCGTCTTCTCGGACTTCTTTGCCGACGGCTATCCGCAGCTGCTGCAGGACTTCCGTGTCGGCCTGGTGATTCCGCAGCAGTCGCTCCGGCGATCGGTGCAGCAGGTCTTCAAGAAGACGCCTGGCTTGAGCGACGACATGGTCCTGTCGCCGTTCGATGTCGGAATGAGCGACACCCGCTTCAATCTTCTCGTCGTCGACGAGACCCACCGACTCAATCAGCGGGCGAATCAGTCCTCGGGCATGAAGAACCGCCAGTTCGGGGAGATCAATCGGCGGCTCTTCGGCGAGGACTCGCTGTCCCTCACGCAGCTCGACTGGATTCGGAAGCAGAGCGACCACCAGGTCTTCCTGCTGGATGCGGCGCAGAGCGTGCGGCCAGCCGATCTTTCGGCGGCCGCGCTGAAGCCGCTGCTGGCTGCTGCGGGATCGGAGCAGCGCCACTACCGGCTGTCCTCCCAGCTCCGAGTGCAAGGCGGAGCCGACTACATCGCCTATGTACGGCGGCTGGTGAGTGACGATGCGCCCGAGCCCGTGGTCTTCCGGGACTATGACTTCCGGCTCTTCGACGACCTGAACCCGCTGATGAGGGAGCTGGCGAAGCGCGAGGAGGAGTCTGGACTCGCGCGGCTGGTCGCCGGCTACGCCTGGAAGTGGCGCAGCAAGGGCGACAAGTCGCTCTACGACATCGAGATCGATGGTCTGCGGCTCCGGTGGAACAGCACCGAGACGGACTGGGTGAGCTCGTCTCGGGCCACGAGCGAGGTGGGATCGATCCACACGATCCAGGGGTATGACCTCAACTACGCCGGCGTCATCATCGGACCTGACCTGCGCTGGGATCCTGATCGTGAATGCCTCTACTTCGACCGATCGCAGTATCAGGACGCGAAGGGCATGGAGAACAACCGGCAGCTCGGCATCATCTATGCCGATGACGATCTGCTGCGGTACGTCGCCAACATCTACGCCGTCCTCCTGACGCGTGGCATCAAGGGGACGTATGTCTATGTCTGCGATCACGCCCTGCGGGAGCGGCTCCGTCCGTTGATCCCAGCTGCCCGCTAGTGCCCTGTAGGAGTTTGGGGGAGGGGCGAGGGGGTAACTAGGCCCGGAGCGGGCCGAGGGGTCCGCGCCGAGGAGAGGGGATGCAGATGGCCATCGGCTTGGGCATCGTTCTGATCGCGCTGGGGCTGATCCTGGTGTTCGACGTTCTCACGGTGGACCTGTCGTTCATCGACGACTCCGCGCTGGGAGTGATCCTGCTCGTGGTGGGAGTGCTCGCGATCGTGCTGTCCCTGGTGGTCAACCACCAGCGCGGGCGGCACACGGTCGTGGAGGAGCGCAGGTAGCGGCTGGCTAGTCGCGCGGCTCGGGCTGGCTCACCAGGCGGAGGACGGCCTGGGAGGTCGTGGCCACGCGGGTGAGGAAGCCGTCGACGAGGGAGTGGGCGCGCTCGCGGCTGCGAGGGTCGGCCGCGAGGGTGGTGGCGAGCAGCGCCTCGGTGTCGTGGCCGAAGGCCCGCGCCTCGGTCTCGCCGCCGTTGTCGAGCCACCCCTTGAGCGTCGATCCGACCAGCTCGGGGTGGAATTGGACGGCGAGGTTGCGGCGCAGCACGAACGCCTGCGAGGCGTTGTCGTTGCGGGCGATCTCCCGAGCGCCGGCGGGCAGCGTCCAGTTGTCGTAGTGCCACTGGAACCACGGGCCCGGCGGGATGATGTCGGGCTCGTCGCTGTTGACGTCGTACCAGCCGACCTCGGGGTGCGCGGAGCGCCGGACCGAGCCGCCGTGGGCGGTGGCGAGGAGCTGGCCGCCGAAGCAGATCCCCAGGACCGGCACGCCGGCCGCGTCGGCCGCCCGGAGCTGATCGAGCTCGGGCTCCACCCAGGCCCCGATCGTCTCCAGGTCGTACGTCGACCAGGGAGCGCCCAGCGAGACCACGGCATCGAAGTCGGTGAACTCGGGGAACTCGGTGCTCACCCCGGGGGAGAGGAAGCTCTCCTCGGGCACCACGTCGTGGACGACCACCTCGTAGCCGTGGTCGTCGAACCGCTCGCCCACGGGCCCGCTCGGGGAGACGTGGTCGTGGGCGATCACCAGGACGCGCATGGCGGGGATCCTACAAGTGGTTCGGATGCGAGCAGTCGCGCCGGACCCCGGCTCGCGTGATCCGGGGTCCGACGCGAGGGGCGGTCAGCTGACCAGGTCCGCGACGGCGTCCTCGTTCTCCTCGCTGCGCCGCATCTGGCCCAGGACCATGCCGAGGACGAAGACGACGAACGGCGCGAGCACGAGGGTCCAGCCCACGGCCGAGAGGCCGAAGGACTGGGTGGTCGGGTCGACGCCCTCGGCGACGGTGCCGGCGAGGAGGCCGAAGCGCGCCATCACCAGGTAGGCGCCGAGCACCAGCCCGATGATCGAGAGCGCCGGGGCGATCATCGTCTTCCAGGCGTTCTGCGGCCCTGGCTGTCTGCGGAAGTAGACGATGACCGCGCACGAGACCAGCACCTCGACCAGGACGATCGAGAGCACCGCCATGCCGCTGAACCAGTAGAAGAGGTGCAGGATCGGGTCGCGGCCGGTGACCACGAAGAGCAGGATCACCAGCAGCGACAGGACCGAGGTGGTGATGGCGCCCATCACCGGCGCGCCGCGGTGGCTGACCTTGTCCAGCGCCCGGGGCAGCACGCCCGCACGGCCCAGGGAGTAGAAGTAGCGGGCCGCGCTGTTCTGGAACGCCAGCAGTCCGGCGAACAGGCTGGTGAGCACCAGCCAGCTCATCAGCTCCGAGAGCCAGGCGCCGACGTACTCCTCGGCGACCGAGAAGAGCACGGCCGCCGGGTCGGCCAGCGGCACCCCGTCGATGGTGGAGATGTCGGCGACGCGCTCCACGGCGTGGTCGCTGCCCACGCCGCTCACCACGGCCCAGGAGGTCAGCGCGAAGAGGACGGCGATGATCGAGACGGCCAGGTACGTCGCGATCGGCACGCTGCGCTTGGGGTCCTTGGTCTCCTCGGCGTAGATCGCGGTGGCCTCGAAGCCGATGTAGGAGGCGAAGGCGAAGGCGAGCGCGATGCCCGCCGAGCCCGCGAATCCGCCGGCGAAGATGTTGGACGGCGCGAAGGAGTTGGCGAAGCCGAGCCCATCGGGGCCGCCGCCCTGGAAGAGCACCACGACGGCCACCAGCGCCAGCGAGCTGACCTCGATGATCATCAGCACGCCGAGCAGCTTGGCGCCGATGTCGACCTGGAGGATCGAGAGCGCGAGCACCAACGCCCAGGCGATGAGCGCCCAGGCCCACCAGGACATGTCGATGCCGAGCTCGGCCTTCATCTGCAGCGCCGCGACGCCGCCGAAGAAGCCGAAGATGGCCAGCTGGATGGTGACGTACGCCAGCAGGGAGACGAGGGCGGAGCCGACGCCGGGGATGATGCCCAGGCCGCGCCCGACGTACGCGAAGAACGCTCCGGTGTTGGAGACGCGGTGGCTCATCGCCGAGTAGCCGACGCTGAACACCAGCAGGACGATGCCGACCGCGAGGTAGGCGCCGGGGGCGGCGGCGCCGTTGCCGAGGACGATCGCGACCGGCACGGCGCCGGTCATGCCCACCAGGGGCGCGGCCGCCGCGACGACGAAGAACACGATGCCGGCGATGCCGAGCCGGTTGGCGGCGAGCTTCTCGTCCGCTTCGAGCTCGGGCGCCGGGGCCATGCCCGACGGGGGGTTGTCTGCAACTGACATGGGCGGAGTGCCTCTCTGGGTGTGACCTGGGTCACGGGATGTTATTCGGGGCCAAACGACTTTGTCGAGAGGTCGAAATCGGGCATGTACGCCGGTCCGGAGGCATCGCCGTCGCCTTGACCCGGCGGTGCCCCGGTCTTACGTTTGGGGCCAAACGATCCGCTGCGGCCAGCGTGTCGCGCCAGGGCGTGCAACGGAGGACCCATGGAGCAGAGCACGGCGACCGTCGAGGGAGTCGAGGTCGACCTGCGTCATTGGATCGGCGGCGAGAGGGTCGCCTCCGAGGCGACCTTCGAGGACGTCTCGCCGATCGACGAGAGCGTGATCGCGCACGTGGCGGCCGGCGGCGCGGCCGAGGTCGACGCGGCGGTGACCGCCGCCCGCGAGGCCTTCCCCGCCTGGGCCGCGATGCCCGTCTCCGAGCGCAGCGACGTGCTGCGCCGGGTCGCCGAGGGCGTCGAGGCGCGCGTGGAGGACCTCGCCGTCGTGGAGACCCGGGACAACGGCTCGCTGCTGCGTAGTCATCGGCGCGGTGTGATGCCCCGGGTCGCGATGAACTTCCGCGCCTTCGCCGACTACGCGGAGAAGCAGCTGGGTCACCCCGACCTGGAGGTGCGCGGCCACCGGGAGCGGATCAGCTACGACCCCGCGGGCGTGGTCGCGATCATCACCCCCTGGAACGCCCCACTGATGCTGGCCACCTGGCGGATCGGGCCGGCCCTGGCCGCCGGCAACACCGTCGTCCTCAAGCCGCCGGAGTGGGCGCCGCTGACGGCCTCGCTGCTCGCCGACATCATGGCCGAGGCGGGCCTGCCTGCCGGGGTCTTCAACGTCGTCCAGGGCACGGGCCTCCAGGCGGGTGCGCCGCTGACCGCCCACCCCGGCATCGACCGGCTCGCCTTCACCGGCTCGGTCCCCACGGCCGCGGCGATCTCCAAGGCGGCGGCCGACAACATCGTGCCGCTCTCCTACGAGCTGGGCGGCAAGTCGCCGCTGGTCGTCTTCGAGGACGCCGACCTCGACCTTGCCGTCGATCTGGCGGTCGAGCAGTTCGACAACGCCGGCCAGGTCTGCCTCAAGGCCGCGCGGATGCTGGTCCACTCCTCGCTCGCCGACGAGTTCACCCGGCGGGTGGTCGCCGGCACGGAGGCACTGGTGCAGGGCGATCCGCGCGAGGAGGCCACCGACGTCTCGGCGCTCGTCTCGCGCACGCACTTCGACCGGATCAGCACCCTGGTGGAGCGGGCGATCGCGGACGGCGCGCAGGTGCTGACCGGCGGCGGACCGAACGACGACCTGGGCGGCCTCTACTTCCGCCCCACCGTCCTGACCGGTGCGCCGGCCGACGCCGAGATCATGACCGAGGAGGTCTTCGGTCCGGTCGTCACCATCGAGTCCTTCGACACCGAGGACGAGGCCGTACGCCGCGCCAACGAGACCCGCTTCGGCCTCGCCGCGACCCTGGTCACCGGCGACCGCGACCGGGCCGAGCGCGTCTCGGCCGAGCTGAACGCCGGCACCGTCTGGGTGAACTGCTTCTTCGTCCGCGACCTCGAGGCGCCCTTCGGCGGCAACGGCCGCTCCGGCATCGGACGCGAGGGCGGCATCTGGTCCTTCGACTTCTACACCGACATCAAGAACAGCGTCTTCAGCCCCGCCGGCTGGAAGGAGGACTGATGGGTGAGGTAGTCGGCGCCGGGCTCCTGGCGCACGTCCCCACGATCGTGCTGCCCGAGGAGATCCGCCGCGAGCTCAACCACGGCGAGGACACCACGCTGGTGTCCGGCCTGCATCAGCTGCGCCGCGAGGTCTTCGACCATCTCGACTACGACACCGTGGTGGTCCTCGACTCCCACTGGGCGACGACGGTGGAGTTCGTGGTCACCGCGCAGGACCGCCGCAGCGGGCTCTTCACCTCCGAGGAGCTGCCGCGCGGCATGCAGCGCCGGCCCTACGACTTCCCCGGCGACCCCGAGCTGGCCCACCTGATCGCGAGCAAGGCGGCGGACCACTCGACCTGGATCACCGCCATCGACGACCACTCGCTGCCGATCTTCTACGCGACCACGAACCTGTGGGAGTTCCTCGGCCAGGGCCTGCCCGACAAGCGGTGGATCTCCATCGGCGTCTGCCAGACGGCCGACAGCGAGGACGCGCTGCGGCTCGGCCGGGCGCTCGGCGAGGCCATCCGGGAGTCGGACCGCAAGGTCGTGCTGATCGCGTCGGGCGCCCTCTCGCACACCTTCTGGTCGCTGCGGAAGCTGCGCGACCACGAGGCCGCCGGGCACGAGCACATCTTCTCCGCCGACGCGCTCGCCGCCGACCTGGAGCGCATCGAGTGGTTCGAGGGCGGCGACCACAAGAGGGTCCTCGACACCATGCCGGAGTTCCTGCGCTTCCGCCCCGAGGCGAAGTTCATGCACTACCTGATGATGATCGGCGCTCTGGGCGAGGGCGACTGCACCGCGCCCGGCCGGATGTACGGCGAGTACGAGAACTCGATCGGCACCGGTCAGGTGCACCTCTGGTTCGACCGGCCCGAGGACGGCTTCCCCGCGGCCCACGCGACGCCGGCCGACCCCGACTACGCCCGCCAGATGAGCGGCGCCGGCGCCGACGTGCCGGCCGCCGGTTGACCGACGTACCGCGAAGCCGACAAGGAGCCCGATGACCCTGGAGACCCGCCGCATCCTGCTGGACGGCACCCCCGTCGACGTCGTACGCCGCGACGAGACGCTCGTGGCCGGCGACGGGAGGGAGGTCGCCGTCGCCGACGCGATCCACCTGCCTCCCGTGACCCCGTCGAAGATCGTCTGCGTCCACCTCAACTACATCTCCCGGGTGAAGGAGATGATGACCACGCTGCCGCCGGCGCCGACGTACTTCCACAAGCCGGTCTCGGCGCTGAACTCCCACGAGGCCGCGGTCGTCCGCCCGGAGGGCTGCAAGTGGCTCAACTACGAGGGCGAGATCGCCATCGTGATCGGCCGCACCTGCCGCAACATCTCGCCCGGCGAGGCCGGCGACTACATCCGCGGCTTCACGGTGGCCAACGACTACGGCCTGCACGACTTCCGCGACACCGACTCCGGCTCGATGCTGCGGGTCAAGGGCGCCGACACGCTCTGCCCGGTCGGGCCGGGGATCGTCGAGGGCTGGGACTTCCGCGGCAAGGGCATCCGGACCCGGGTGAACGGCGAGGTGCGCCAGGACGGCAACACCGACGAGATGGAGTGGGACATGCACTATCTCGTCGCCGACATCGCGCGCACGATCACCCTGCAGCCGGGCGATCTGCTGCTCTCGGGGACGCCGGCGGTCTCCCGCACGGTCTACCCAGGCGACGTCGTCGAGGTCGAGGTCGAGGGCCTCGGCACGCTGCGCAACCACATCGTCAGCGGGCCGACGCCGATCCGCGCCGACGTGGGCGCGCAGCCGACGGAGTCCGAGGAGGTGCTCTCCACCGCCCAGGGCGGCGACTGGGAGTTCCGGGGCATCCGCAAGCCGAAGCCGCCCGGCCACTGATGGCCGAGGTCGATCGCGTCGCCGGCACGGACTGGGTGGCCCGTGCCGCCGAGGTGGCCGTGCCCGTGGGGCTCTTCGTCGGCGGTGAGCGCCGTGCCGCGGCGAGCACCCGCGAGATCCGCACGCCCCGCGACGGCTCCGCCCTCGGCGCGCTTGCCTGGGCCGACGCGGGCGACGCCGACGCCGCGGTCGCCGAGGCCCGTCGCGCCTTCGACCGGGGGCCGTGGCCGCGGATGCACCCGCGGGAGCGGGGCGAGGTGCTGCAGGCGTTCGCCGCGCTGGTGGACGCGCATCGCGACGAGCTCGCGCTGCTGATCAGCCTGGAGATGGGCAAGCCGATCCGGGCGTCGTACGAGATCGAGCTGCGGGCGCTGGTGCGTACGCTGCGCTACTACGGCGAGCTCGCCGACAAGGAGCACGGGGAGATCACGCCGACCACCGAGGGGGACCTGTCGCTGGTCACCCGGGAGCCGGCGGGTGTGGTCGCGGCCGTCGTACCGTGGAACTTCCCGCTCACCCTGGCCGGCTGGAAGATCGGGCCCGCGCTGGCCGCCGGCTGCACCGTCGTCCTGAAGACCGCCGAGCAGTCGCCGCTGTCGATGCAGCGGGTGGCCGAGCTCGGCGCCGAGGCGGGCCTGCCGCCCGGCGTGCTCAACGTGCTCAGCGGGGACGGCGCCGTCGTCGGCCGCGCGCTCGGCGAGCACCCGGACGTCGACATCCTCACCTTCACGGGCTCGACCGCGGTGGGCCGGCACTTCCTGCGCTACTCCGCGGACAGCAACCTCAAGCGGGTCTACCTCGAGCTCGGCGGCAAGTCGCCCAACGTCATCCTCCCCGACGCGCCCGACCTGGAGGCGGCCGCCGACACCGCCGCGTGGGCGATCTTCTTCAACACCGGCGAGATGTGTACGGCGGGCTCGCGGCTGGTGGTCCATCGCGATGTCGCCGACCGGGTCGTCGAGCGGATCGTGGCCACCTCGGCCAGGTGGGCCCCGGGCGACCCCCTCGACCCCGAGACGGCCATGGGCCCGGTGGTCGACGAGCGCTCGCTGACCCGGATCCTCGGCCAGCTCGACGAGGGCGTGAGCGCCGGCGCCGAGGTGCTGACCGGTGGTGCGCGGGCACGGGTGCTCGGCGAGGGGCCCTACCTCGAGCCGACGGTCGTCACCGGGCTGACACCGGACAACGTGCTGGTCCGCGAGGAGCTCTTCGCCCCGGTGCTCTCGGTGATCGAGGTCGCCGACGAGGACGAGGCGGTCGCGGTCGCCGGTGACACGCCGTACGGTCTGGCGGCCGCGGTGTGGACCTCCGATCTCGCCACCGCGCACCGGATGTCGCGGCGGCTGAGGGCCGGCACGGTCTGGGTGAACTGCTACGAGGAGGGCGACCTGAGCGTGCCGTTCGGCGGCGTGCGGCTCTCCGGCTTCGGGCGGGACAAGTCGCGGCACGCGCTGGCGGAGTACACCGACCTCAAGACCACCTGGATCCACTATGGCTGAGCGCCGGCCCCGGATCGTCGTGCCGTCGCGGTTCGCGGCCAGCACCTCGGCGCTGCGGTACGCCGCCGAGGTCACCTCGCGCAACCTCGTCGAGGCGGTGTGGGCCGCGGGCGGGGAGCCGCTGATGACCCACCCGCACGCGCCCGGCGGCGTGGCCGACGAGGCCGAGGTGGCCGCGCGGCTGGAGATGGCCGACGGCGTGCTGCTGCCGGGAGGCGGCGATCTTGCGGGGCGGTGGACCGGCCAGGCCGAGCATCCCTCGCTCTACGACGTCGACGAGGAGCAGGACGCCTTCGATCTCGCGGTGGCCCGGGTCTGCCTGGACCGGGGCATCCCGCTGCTGGCCGTCTGCCGCGGGCTCCAGGTGGTCAACGCCGTCCGCGGCGGGTCGATGGTCCAGGACATGGACGAGGCGTACGGCGAGATGCGCCACCATCGCCACCGCGCTCACCTGGTCACCGTGGCCGAGGGGTCGCGCCTGGCGGGCGTCGTGGGGGAGAAGGTCGAGGTCTCCTGCTACCACCACCAGTGCCTGGCCGATCTGGGCGAGGGCATGGTGGCGGTAGCCCACGCCGAGGAGGGTGTCGTCGAGGGGGTGGAGATCCCCGAGGCGACCGGCTGGTTCCTCGGCGTCCAGTGGCATCCCGAGGACACCTGGTCGGAGGTCCCCGAGCAGCTCGCGCTCTTCGAGGCGCTGGTCGAGGCCGCCCGCGGGCTCAGTCGCGCTCGGAGGTCTCCACGAGCGTCCGCAGCGACTCGGTCATCGCGCTCAGCTGCTGGGGGCTGAGGTCCCCGACGACGCGGGACTCGGCCTGGTTGAACTCCGGGTAGATCTCGTCCATCAGCTTCAGGCCGGTCTCGCTGAGCCGCAGGCTGACCAGGCGCCGGTCGGTCGTGCTCGGGATGCGCTCGATGAGGTCGCGGGCCATGAGCGTCTTGGCGACGCCGGTCAGCGTGCCCTTGCTGATCCCCACCGACTCGGCGATGTCCCGGGTCTCCATCGAGTCCCAGATCCACAGCGTCCACATGACCAGGAAGCTGGTCCAGTTCAGGTCGTGCGGCCGGAGCACCCGGTTGGTCAGGTCGCCGCGCACGGCGTTGGCCGCGCGGTAGAGGCTGAGCAGCGCGTGCGACGCCGCGAAGTCCAGCGGCAGGTGCTGCACCCGCTCCCGGGTCGCCTTCTCGGCCTCGGCGAGGGTATGGCGATCGGGCATGACGCGAACTCTAGAGGGGCGCTGGTGAGGCGCCGTCGCCCGGTACGAGACGGGCCAGGGTCGCTCCGCCGTTCCACTCGACGCCGACCTGGCGGTAGTAGCCGCCGATGATCTCCTCGACCTCCAGGCTCGCCAGCTCCTCGGTCGGCGCCTCGAAGAGCCGCAGCTCCGCGTCGCCCTTCCAGGCCTGCCCGCCCTCGAAGGCGCTGGCGCCCGACGAGATCAGCTCGGAGTAGGCGTCGCCGGATCCGGCGATGTCGGGGTAGACGCGGTGGTGGGCCATCGGGTGCCCGTTGACGAAGCCGTTGGTCTCCGACTCCTCGCGCAGGGTCACCACGGCCTCGGCGATCCGGCGGTCCGCGGCCGCGAGCGTGGCGCCGAAGACGCCGCCGGGTCCGATGTGTGGCGCCGCCTGCGGGAAGGGGTGTGGCCGGGTCTGCCACATCGAGCCGAGCTTCTTGGGATAGCCCTGGTGCAGGCCGCGGGCGATCGCGAAGTCCTTGTCGACCCAGATGAAGACGCAGCGCGAGTAGGTGACGCCCTCGAAGGCGCAGCGCACCACGACGAAGGCCTCCTTGTACTGCGAGCGCACCGGGTCGAGCAGCTCCTCGCGCGAGCTCGAGCACGACTGCCAGTCGGCCCAGATCAGGGCCACCGCGCCGGGGTCCTCGGGCGCCAGCGCCAGCGGCTCGGGCAGCAGCGCGGCCACCCGGGCGGGATCGGTGCGGTACTCGACGGTGAGCAGGTCGCCGGAGTAGAACCACGGCGGCGACGGGATGAGCGAGGCCGCCCCCGAGGCCGTCCTGGGATAGAGGAAACCGTTCATCTGTGGCATGCGCGCTCCCGGCTCGACCAGTCGTTCGGGTCCGTACGATACCGCGTGCACCCCCTTGCGGAACCCCTCCCTGAAGGCGTCTTGTGTTCTGGGTCACACCTGATTACTGTTCGGACCCGAACGATTTCGGAAGGGACGGGCGCTTGACTCACTTCGACACCTCCGGTCTCGAGCCGGCCCAGGAGGGCCTCACCGCCGACGGCATCGACGTGGTGCGCCTCGGGTACGCCGACCTCATCGGCACCGACCGCGGCCGGGACGTCCTGGTCAACCGCTTCGCCCGCACGGTCAGCAGCGGCGTGGCGTTCTGCCGGTCGGTCTTCGCCACCACTCCGCGCGGAGGCGTCGTCGACATCGACGGCGGCCTGTCCGACGGGCTGCCCGACGTACAGGCCTTCCCCGACCTCGCCACCCTGCTCCCGGTGCCGTGGGAGCCGGGCGTCGCGCACTGCATCGCCGACGTCTTCAACCCCGACGGCACCCCGTCGCGGGAGTCGCCGCGCTATGTCCTGCGCCAGCTCGTTGAGCAGTTCGCGGCCATCGGGCTCACGCCTATCGTCGGGCCGGAGCTGGAGTTCTACATCCTCGAGGAGAGCTCGGCGTCGCCGTCGGGATGGCGGCGGTACGGCGAGGGCACCGGCAACGTCTACACCTCCGGACTCAAGGGCGACCCGGAGAACGTCCTGCTCGACGCGCTCCGCCTGCTCGGCCAGTACGGCCTGGAGGTCATCTCGGCCAACCACGAGTTCTCCTCGGGCCAGTTCGAGATCAACCTGTGGCACGGCAACGCGCTCGACGCCGCCGACCGCGCGCACCGGTTCAAGATCGCGGTCAAGGAGCTCGCCCGCCGTCGTGGCCAGCTCGCGACCTTCATGCCCAAGCCGTTCAACGACGAGGGCGGCTCGGGCTACCACCTGCACTTCTCGATCGTGGACGCCGAGGGGACCAACCTCTTCGACGACCCGTCCGACGAGCACGGGCTCTCGAAGGTCGCCAAGCACGCGATCGGCGGCATCCTCGCGCACGCGCCGGCGATCGCCGCGCTCAACAACCCGACGATCAACTCCTACAAGCGCTTCGGGCCCGACACGCTCGCGCCCTGGCTGATCGACTGGGGCCTGGACAACCGCAGCGCCATGGTGCGCATCCCGCCGGAGCGCGGCGCCGGCTCGCGCCTGGAGCTGCGGCTCGGCGACGCCAGCGCGAACTCCTACCTCGCCATCGCCGGCATGCTCGCCGGCGCCTTGCTCGGCATCCGCAACGAGATCGAGCCGCCGACCCCGCTGATCGGCTATGGGTATGACGCCGAGGTGTCCCAGAAGCTGCCCCAGGAGCTGACCGAGGCGCTCGACGCCCTGGAGGCCGACGCCGCGATCGCCGAGCTGCTCGGCGAGCCGTTCGTGAAGGCGTTCCTCACCTACAAGCGCGACGAGGTCGAGCGGTTCCGGACGTGGATCACCGACTGGGAGTTCCACGAGTACACGTACCACATCTGAGCACTCGCGCTCGATCACACAGGAGGCCCCCATGCCACGTCACGAGCCCGTCCCGCTGTCCGAGGTCGACCTCTCCGACATCGACGGCTTCGCCGACCTGCGCGGCTTCGCCCAGCTCGACACCCTGCGCGCCGAGGACCCGGTGCACTGGACCGAGGAGCGCACCGGCACCGGCTTCTGGGCGGTCACCCGGTACGACGACATCTGGGCCGTCGACCGCGACCCGGAGACCTTCACCTCGGAGAAGTTCGTCAACCTCGAGGACGTCGACGACGACCTGCGCGACTTCCGGCGCTCCCTGCTGGAGACCGACGGCCCGCGCCACCAGGCGCTGCGCCGGCTCATCCACCGCGAGTTCACCCCGCGCAACCTGATGAAGAGCTACGAGGCCTTCCTGCGCGAGCTCACCAAGAGGACCGTGGACCGGGCGCTGTCGGTGGCGGCCGACAACGGCGGCGAGATCGACTTCGTGAAGTACCTCAGCGCCGACTTCCCGATCCAGGTGCTGGCCCGGCTGCTCGACGTGCCGAACGAGGACACCGCCCAGCTCATCGCCTGGGGCAACGAGATGGTCGCCAACACCGACCCCGACTACGCCAAGGTGCAGCTCGACACCGAGGAGTCGGAGAAGTACCGGCACCTGCCGTTCCGCTCGCCCACGGTGCAGGAGGTGTGGGACTACGGCAACGACCTCAAGGCCCGGCGCCTCGGCGGCGACGGCACCGACCTGGTCTCGCTGCTCGCCAACCGCATGCCCGAGGACCAGATCCCGCTGAGCCCGCAGGACTTCAACAACTACTTCTCGCTGCTGGTCATCGCGGGCAACGAGACCACCCGGCACGCGATCAGCAACTCGATGCTCGGCCTGATGGAGCAGCCCGACCAGCTGCGGACGCTGCGCGACAAGCCGGAGCTGCTGCCGAGTGCCGTCGAGGAGCTGCTGCGCTGGGCCTCGCCGGTCTACCACTTCCGTCGTACGGCGACCCGGGACACCGAGCTCGGCGGGAAGCAGATCAAGGAGAACGACAAGGTGGTGATGTGGTTCGCCTCGGGCAACCGCGACGACGCCGTCTTCGCCGATCCCTACTCCATCGACGTCACCCGGACCAACGTCGACCACATGACCTTCGGCAAGGGCAGCCCGCACCTGTGCCTGGGGAATTCCCTGGCCCGCTTGGAGATCCGGCTGATGTTCGAGGAGCTGCTGCCCCGGATCGCCGACATCGAGCTGGCCGGCGACGTACGCCGCATCCGCAGCAACTTCGTCAATGGGATCAAGCAGTTCCCGGTGCGGATCACCGCTGCCTGAGGCTCAGGCGCCGCCCTCGTCGGCCACCATGCGCTGGACGATCCGGCGTACGTGGCTGACCGCGGCGTCGGCGGCCACGGCGACCTCGGGACGCGGCCCCTCCTCGAGGAGGATGCTCTGCATCTGCTCGAGAACCTCGCCGACGCGGGCGTAGTAGGCCTCGAAGAGCGGCTTGAGCGTGCCGTCGGCGGCCGGGCTGCTGCTGAAGTTGCGGCTCACCGACCAGGCATGGCGGGTGCGGGTCGCCGAGACCGGCGCCAGGGCGTGGCTGAAGACGAAGGTGTGCCGGCCGTCGCGCTCGCCGTGCCCGCTGACCTCGGCGCTCCACCAGTCGATCCACCAGCCGGGCGAGACGAACTCGCCCTCCTCGACCTGCGCGTGCGTGGCCTCCTCCGGCAGCTCCAGCACCTGCGCGTGCCAGGTGGGCAGGGGAGAGGCCGGGAACCGGCGGGTGAAGCGGACCGCGGTCTCGCTGACCCGCACCTCCATCGGAGGCGTCGGCCCGGCGCTGAGGGCCGGCGGCGCGATGGTCTCGTCGAGCTGGGCGACGTGGGTGATGTCGCAGAAGTTGTCGAGCAGCAGGCCGAGTCCGGCCTCGGTCTCCAGCACGCCGCCGAACGTGGTCCAGCCGGGGTCGCGCAGCAGCGAGGTGTCCGGCGGCGTCCGCAGCGAGGCGAGTCCCGGCTCCGCGGCCCAGACCCACACGAAGCTGCCGTCGTCGTGGACGGGGTAGCAGCGCACGGCGGCGTCGTACGGCACCTGCGACTGGGTCGGCACCGAGACGCAGCGGCCGTCCGGTCCGTAGCCGAAGCCGGTGTACGTCGAGCGGATCACGTCGCCCTCCAGGACGCCGTCGGAGAGCCGGACCGGCCGGTGCGCGCAGCGGTCCTCCAGGGCGACGGGCGCTCCGGTGGAGTCGCGGTAGAGCACGACGGGCTGGTCGAGCAGGCGCCGCGCGACCGGGATGCGGCCGACCTCGTCGGTGGCGGCGACGGGGTACCACGCGTGGTGGGGCAGGGCGACTCGGCGATCGGCGGTGCGCATGGGGTCCTCCTCGGGCGTCCGGCTCAGGCGTCCAGAACCAGGCGGGGGCTCTTGGCGCGGGAGACGCACACCATCATGCAGTCGTTGGCGGCCTGCTCGTCGGCGTCGAGCACGGAGTCGCGATGGTCGACCTCGCCCTCCAGGACGGTCTGCTCGCAGGTGCCGCAGGTGCCCTCCAGGCAGGAGCCGAGCACGCTGATCCCGGCGTCGCGCATGGTGGTGAAGACGCTGATCCCGGGCTGGACCTCCAGCGTGACGCCGGAGCGCTGCAGCACCACCTCGAAGGCGGTGTCTTCCTCGTCGCCCTCACGCTCCTTGGGGGTGAACCGCTCCAGGTGCAGGGCGTTGGGCGGCCAGGCCTGACACCGCTCCTCGACGGCGCGCAGCAGCGGCTCGGGGCCGCAGCAGTAGACCAGCGTGCCCGGCGCCGGCGAGCCGAGCACGGTCTCGAGGTCGAGGAGGCCGGCCTGGTCTTGCGGCACCAGGTGCACGCGATCGCCGTACTTCCCGAGGAGGTCGCAGAAGGCCATCGACTGCCGCGTGCGGCCGCCGTAGTGGAGCGCCCAGTCGGCGCCGGCCGCCTCGGCCTCCGCGATCATCGGCAGGATCGGCGTGATGCCGATGCCCCCGGCGACGAAGACGTAGCGGGCGCTGGAGGCGAGCGGGAAGTGGTTGCGCGGGCCGCGCACCCGCACGACGTCGCCCTCGGCGAGGCCGTGCACCGCCGCCGAGCCGCCCCGGCTGTCCGGGGCGAGCAGGACCGCCACCTGGTAGCGGTCGCGGTCGGCGGGGGAGCCGCAGAGCGAGTACTGCCGGACGAGGTCGCCGGGCAGCAGCAGGTCGACGTGCGCTCCCGGCGTCCAGGCCGGCAGCGGCTCGCCCGAGCGCGGTGTCAGCGTGAGGAGGACGACGTCGTCGGCGACCCGCTCGGCGGACGTGACCAGGACATCGGTCTCGAACTCGCTCATCAGCGGTGTGGCGGCAGGCGGCATGGGCACTCCGTGGGTCGTTTGTGCCCAAACGATAAGCGGGGCGATCGCCCGCTGTCCACGAGCGAGCCGTTTGCGCCGAGGGGTGCGGGGTATCTACGTGCCGAGCGGGCTGACCGGCCCGCCTCGACCTGAGGGGTGGGCTGACGTGCTGTACACCATTCTGTGGATCATCGCGGCGATCCTCGTCATCTTCGGGATCGTCCGGATCGTCCGGGGCGACATCCTCTTCGGCATCGTGTTGATCGTCGTCGGGCTCCTGGTGGGCCCGGGAGGCGTCTCGATCTTCAACTAGCCGACAGCCGCTCCCGGGCTCAGTCCCGGGAGCGGCTGAGCAGGTAGACGAAGTACGGCGCCCCGATGGCGGCGACCATGAGCCCGGCGGGGATCTGCGCCGGCGCGATGACGGTCCGGCCGAGGGCGTCGGCGAGGACCAGCAGGCCGGCGCCGATGAGCACGGCCACCGGGACCGAGCGGGCATGCCGGCCGCCGACGACGGCCCGGGCCGCGTGCGGCGCGACCAGGCCGACGAAGCCGACCACGCCGACGGCGCCGACCGCCGTCGCGGCGAGGAGGGCGGCGACCGCGAGGACGAGCAGCCGGGTGCGCTCCAGGCTGACGCCGACGATGCGCGGCGAGTCCTCGTCGAGGGCGAGCAGGTCCAGCTCCCGGCGTACCAGCAGGGCGATCGGGAGAGCGGCGGCCAGCACGACGGCGACCGGGATCACCTGGTCCCAGGTCCGGCCGTACGTCGTGCCGGAGAGCCAGGTGAAGATGCGTGGGGTGTCCCAGGGGTTCGCCCGTAGCAGCAGGTACGCCGTGAGGGCCGAGGTCAGGCTCCACACGCCGACGCCGATCAGCACCAGGCGGTCCGCGCCCAGCCCGCCGCGCCAGGCCAGGCCGTAGACCAGGGCGAAGGCGACCAGCGCGCCGGCGATCGACGCCGCGGTGATCGGGCCGATCGCGTTGGAGCCGTGGGTGACGACGAGGACCGCGCCGAGACCGGCGCCGCCGGTGATGCCGAGCAGTCCGGGCTCGGCGAGCGGATTGCGGCAGGCCGCCTGGACGATCGAGCCGGACAGGGCGAGCGCGGCTCCGGCCAGCAGGGCGGCCACTACTCGCGGCGCCCGCTCGTCGAGGGCGAAGCGGACCAGTGGATGGGCGGTGCCGTCCAGCCACGTGACGATGTCGCCGGGCAGGAGCCGGAGCTGGCCGACCAGCAGGCTGACCAGCACGAGGCCGGCGACGGCGACGACGCCGAGGGCGAGCGCCAGGACGAACCGGCGCCGGCCGTGGACGCCGACCGCGGCGGCCGGCGGCTCCCGGGTCGGCCCGGCGTCACGGCTGCCGCGGGCCAGCAGGATCAGGAAGATCGAGCCGAAGATCGTGGTGGTGACGCCGGTCGGGATCGAGGCCGCCGTCTCCGAGCCGATCAGCCAGCGCAGCAGCGCATCCGCGAGCACGACGCTGATCGCGCCGACGAGTCCGGCGGCGGGCAGCAGCACCAGATGGCGGTGGAACGCCGGCACGATCCGGCCGAGCAGGCGGGCGATCGCCGGCGCGTAGAGCCCGACGAAGCCCAGCGGCCCGGCGAGCGTCACCGACGCGGCGGTGAGCAGTACGGCAAGCAGCACGCCGGCGATCCGCGTCGAGCGCACCGGCACGCCGAGCACGCCGGCGGTGTCGTCGCCGAGCCCGAGCAGGTCCAGCCGGCGGGCCAGCAGCAGCGCGCAGAGCGTCACGCCGCCGATGACCGGCGCGGCCTGCTGGAAGGCGTCGAGGCTGAGCTGGCTCAGGGAGCCGTTTCCCCAGGCGTAGAGGCCCTTCGTGGCCTGGGCATAGAGGATCAGCAGCGTCGCCGCGCCTGCCTCCAGCGCCATCGAGACCGCCGAGCCGGCCAGGATCAGCCGCGTCGTCGAGGTGCCCGCGGCGCCCGAGAGCGCGAGCACCAGGGCCGCGGCGAGCAGGCCGCCGGTCGCCGCGATCGCCCCCGAGGCCCACAGCGGCGCGCTGAGCCCGAAGGCGGCGATGACGGTCAGGGCCAGGAATGCTCCCGAGGTCACCGCGAGGGTGTCCGGCGAGGCCAGCGCGTTGCGGGCGATCGACTGGAAGAGCGCGCCGGCCACGCCCAGGGCGAAGCCGACGGTGATCCCGGCGGCGAGCCGCGGGACCCGTGAGCCGAGCAGCACGTCGTGCGCCAGCGGAGTCGTCTCCTGTCCGGTCGCCGCTCGCCAGAGATCGCCGAGGCCGACGCCCGAGGTGCCCTGGGTCAGGTGCCAGCCGGCCACCAGGACCAGGACGGCGCCGAGCAGCAGCAGCGCGGCGGTCGCGCCGACGGTGCGACGGACGCGACGCTGACCCGGCCCTTCGTCGGGTCGGGTCAGCGTCTCCTGCTGCCGCAGCTCGGTCATGCCTCGCTCAGTCGGTCAGCAGGTCGACGTACGCGTCCAGCACCTGCTCGCTCGAGCGGGGGCCGCCGAAGGTCCAGATGCCCGCGGGGAACGCGTGCACCCGGTCCTCCTCGACCGCCGGGAGCGAGGCCCAGATCTGGTTCTTGGTCAGCTCGGCGGCGTAGTCGGTGCCGTCGGGGTCGAGCGTGCCGGTGTAGAAGATGGTGGCGTCGCCGGTCTTGGTCATGCCCTCGATGTCGGTCTGGCCCAGGCCGTACATCTCGTCGATCTTGCCGGTCCAGGCGTTGGTCAGGCCCAGCTCCTCGCCGAGCTCGCCCATGAGCGAGCCCTGGCCGAACGGACGGAGGCTGACGTTGCCACCGTCGATCCAGCCGTCGAGGTAGACGAACTCGCGCGGGCTCACGTCGGCCTTCGCCACGGCCGCCTTGGCCTCGGCGAGCTTCTCGTCGAAGTGGGCCAGCACCTTCTCGGCGCGCTCCTCGCGTCCGGTGGCCTGGGCGATCAGCGAGAACGTGTCCTTCATGTTCGTGATCGGGTCGGCCACGTCGGCGCCCTTGGTCGCCAGCACCGGGATGTCGTACTTGCTGATCTGCTTGACGGCCTGGTCGGCGGCGGAGTAGGCCTCGACGATCACCAGGTCGGGGTTGGCCGCCAGCAGCGCGTCGACGTTCGGCTCGCCGCGCACGCCCACGTCGGTGGTGTCCTCGGCCAGCTTCTCGGCGGTGTCCCAGATCGCGTAGCCCTTGACGTCGGCCACCGCGACGGGGTTCAGGCACAGGCTCAGCACGTCCTCGGTCTGCTGCCACTCCAGGACGGCCACGCGGGTCGCGGGCTTGTCCAGCTTCACGGTGCGGCCCCAGCTGTCGGTGAGGGTGACCGGGTCGGTCGAGGTGGCGGTGGCGTCGTCGGCGCAGTCGCCCGAGTCGCTGACCGCGGCCACGTCGGTGTCCGCCGCCTGGTCGGGGTCGGTCGTGGCGCAGGCGCCGAGCAGCGCGACCGCGCCGAGCACAGCCCCGAGGGCAGGGAGGATCGAGCGTGTCTTCATGGGATTCCTTACTCGGTGGGGGCGACGCTCACGCGCCGCCGGTGGTGGTGCCCGCGTGCCTCGACGCGGAGCAGGCCGGTCTCGTGGTCGGTGGAGACGACGACCGGCAGCTCGTAGACCTGGGAGAGGTGCTCGTCGGTGAGGACCTCGGCCGGCGTGCCCGATGTACGGACCCGTCCTCGCTGCAGCAAGACGACCTGGTCGGCGACACCGGCGGCATGGTTGAGGTCGTGCAGCACGACCCCGATGGCGGTGTCGTGCTCGTCGGCGAGCCGGCGGACCAGGTCGAGGGTCTCGATCTGGTAGCGCAGGTCGAGGTGGTTGGTGGGCTCGTCGAGCAGCAGCACGCCGGTCTGCTGGGCCAGGCAGGTCGCCAGCCAGACGCGCTGCAGCTCCCCGCCGGAGAGCTGGTCGACGGCGCGCTCGCCCATCGCGTCGATGCCGGTCATGGACAGCGCCCGGTCGACGGCGTCGCGGTCGGCGTCGGTGAGCGACGCCAGCCGGCGCCGGTGCGGATGCCGGCCGAAGGCCACCACGTCGCGCACCGAGAGCCCCGAGGGATGCGGGCGCGACTGGGAGAGCAGGGTGACCCGGCGGGCGAACTCCTTGGCCGACAGGGGAGCGACGTCCACCGGCGGCCGAGCGTCCTCACCCAGGGTGACGGCGCCGGAGTCGACCTTGTGCAGCCGGGCGAGCGAGCGCAGGACGGTCGACTTGCCGCTCCCGTTGGGGCCGATCAGCGCGGTCACCTCGCCGGCGCGCAGCTCCACGGAGACGCCGTGGACGACGGTGGTGCGCTGGTAGCCGAGGACGAGATCGCACCCCCGCAGCTCGGTCGATGTCATGAGGCAAGGTTAGCCTTGCCTAAGTATCGTCGCCAATCGACCCCACCCCGACCCCAGAAAAGGACCGTGATGACCGCGCCGCTGCCACTCCTCCTCGCCGAGCTGGAGGCCGTCTCCGTCGAGCGGATCTCGCCGAGCTTCGTCCGGGTCGTGCTCGGTGGCCCCGAGCTGGCCGAGTACGGCGTCGAGGGTCCGCGCTACGACCAGCGAATCAAGCTGATCTTCCCCGTACCCGGCCAGGCGCCGCTGGAAACACTGGACGCCGCGGCGCTGGAGTCGTGGTGGGAGCTGCCCGAGGGGCAGCGCGGTCCCATGCGCACCTACACGATCCGCGACGTCCTCGGCAGTGGCCGGGAGACCAGGCTGGTCGTCGACTTCGTGGTCCACGAGGACGGGCTCGCCGGCCCCGGCGCGAGCTGGGCGCTGAGCGCCAAGGCCGGTGACCGCGTGCGGGTGATGGTCCCGCGGCGCGGGGTGCCCTTCGGCGGCATCGAGTGGGCGCCGCCGTCGCTGAAGGACCTGCTGGTGGTGGGCGACGAGAGCGCCCTGCCGGCGATCGCCAGCATCCTGGCCGACCTGGAGCCGTCCAGCACGGGCCGGGTCTTCATCGAGGTGCCCGAGGCGGGCGACATCGCCGATCTCGCCGCGCCTCCGGGCATCGAGCTGTGCTGGTTGCCGCGCGGTCACGCCGACGCGGGCGCCCGCGTCGTGCCAGCGATCCGCGATCACCTCGGCCTGGAGTCCGCCGAGTTCGCCGACAGCGGAGAGGTCGACCCGGACCTGTGGGAGACCCCGACCTGGTCGTCCTCGGGCGAGGAGGTCGGGCACACCCGCATGGTGGGCGGCGACCTGGCCGACTTCTACGCCTGGATCGCCGGGGAGTCCCGGATGGTCACCACCCTGCGCCGCGCCCTGGTCGGCGAGCTGGGCGTGGACCGCTCCCAGGTCGCCTTCATGGGCTACTGGCGCAAGGGCGTCGCCATGCGCTCGTAGGGCCGGAAGGCCTTACGAGCAGGGGGATCCGGCGCCGGTCTCGGTGACCCAGCTGGGCAGGGGGCGCGGGTCGGGGGAGGGCAGCGCGTCGGTGTCGTAGGTCCAGCCGGGGCCGTGCTCGACCAGGGCGGCGACGGCGGCGAGGAGCCGCTCGACATCGTCGGTGGAGGAGCCGAGGCCCAGGCTGGCGCGTACGGCGGTGCGGCCGTCGTTGATCCGCTCCAGCAGCGGATGGGCGCAGAAGCGGCCGTCCCGCACGCCGATGCCGTGCTCGGCGGAGAGGTACTGCGCCACCAGCTCGGCGTCGTAGCCCTCGACGGTGAAGGTCGCCACGCCGATCACCTCGACCTCGCCCGGCCACAGCTGCAGGACGCGGACGCCGGTGATCGCCGAGAGGCCGCCGACCAGGCGGTCGCGCAGCTCCTCCTCGTGGCGCACCATCGCGCCGTCGGGCAGCGCGGCGATGGTCTCGCAGGCGGCGGCGAGCGCCACCGCGCCGACGACGTTGGGGGTCCCGGCCTCGTGCCGGGCCGGGACGGGCGCCCAGGTGGTCTCGTCGAGGGTCACCGTGCGGACGGCCCCACCGCCCGCGAGGTACGGCGGCGCGGCGTCGAGCCAGTCGCGGCGGCCGACCAGCACGCCCGCGCCGTACGGGGCGTAGAGCTTGTGCCCGGAGAAGGCCAGGTAGTCGATCCCCAGCTCCTCCAGGTGCACCCGGTGATGCGGCACGAGCTGAGCGCCGTCGACGGCGATGCGCGCGCCGTGACGATGGGCGATCTCGACGAGGGCGGCCAGCGGCAGGATCTCGCCGGTCACGTTGGAGGCTCCGGTGACGGCGAGCAGCGCGGCCGGCGTACGCCGCAGCTCGTCCTCGACCGCCTCCAGCGTCTCGGCGACCGACGCGCGTGCCACGACGGCCCGGGCCCGGATCCCCTGCCAGGGCAGCAGATTGGCGTGATGCTCGACGTCGAGGTGGACCACGTCGCCCGGCACGGCGGTGGCCAGCAGGTTGAAGGCGTCGGTGGTGTGCCGCACGATCTGGACCACGTCGTCGGGCCGGGCGCCGACGAAGGCGCCGATCGTGCGCCGGGCGGTCTCGTACGCCGCGGTGCTCACCGCCGAGGCGTAGCCGGCGCCGCGGTGCACGCTGGAGTAGTAGGGCAGGAACTCGGCCACGCGGTCGGCGACCGCCCGCAGCGCCGGCGCGCTCGCGGCGATGTCGAGGTTGGCGTAGCGGACCGAGCCGCCGGTCACCAGCGGCACCTGCTCGTCCGCGCCGACGAGGGAGGCGAGCGGGCCGACGAGGCCGGTGGAGTGGGCGGGCTGGGTGCTGGTCGGGCGTGGGGTGGTCATGCTGGGCACATCCGTCTGCTCAGGGACCCGAGAGGATCCGCGCTTGCCGGCTGCACCTCGCAGCAGGCCGTGTCTTCACCCGGGGCACCCCGCCGCGGAGGAGGGTTGCCGACTGGCCAGCCGGGGCTTCGTGTGCCAGTGCTCGTGACGGGCAGGAGGCTAGCAGAGTCCGCGGGGTCCGCAGACCCGTATCTCGGGGTCAGCCGGCGCGGAGGGCCTCGAAGAACGCCCGCATGTCCTCGCGCAGGCGCGCGACCTCGACGTACCCGGCCCCCGCCGCGCTCACGTCGAGATAGGCGAACTCGATGCCGCCGCCGGCCATAGCGCCGCGCTGGACGCAGTCGATCCCGGCCGAGGCCGCGCGGTCGACCGCCGCGGAGACGTCGTCCACCTCGAAGCAGACGTGGTGCAGGCCGGGACCCCGGTCGACGAGGAACTCGGTGTAGATCGAGTCGCCCGCGGTCGGCCGGATGAGCTCCAGCTGCAGGTCGTCGCGGTAGGCGAGCGACACATCGGCGGTGAAGCCGGCCGGGGCGCCCCGGTAGGTGCAGTCCTCGGGGCCGAACGCGATGTCCGGCAGCCGGGTCCACGCGGTGCAGCCGTAGGCCAGGCGGATCTGCCGCTCGGCGGCGTCGAGGTCGTCGACCACCCAGGCCAGCTGGGTCATCGGTCCGAGGTCCAGGGAGTCGATCACGGGTGACATGCAACCCGATCCGGGCCGGCGGCGACAGCCCGGAGCATGCCCTAGGGTGAGCGCCGACCCGCCCCCGCTCCCAGGAGCCTCCGTGCCCGCTGACCGCCCGCTGACCGCGCCCTCCGCGACGGCGCGGGCGCGGGCCGAGGAGCTGCTGGCCGGGCTCGCCACTCCGCCGGGAGCGCTCGGCCGGCTCGGCGACCTCGGTGTCTGGATCGCCGCGTGCCAGGACAGCGTGCCGCCGCTGCCGCTGGAGGAGATCCGCCTGGTGGTCTTCGCCGGCGACCACGGGGTGGCCGGCCACGGCGTCTCGGCCTTCCCCTCGAGCATCACCGGCGCCATGGTCCGCACGATGCTGGCGGGCCGGGCCGGTGTCAGCGCGCTGGCCCGCGAGCACCGGGTCGGTGTGCGCGTGCTCGACCTCGGCGTGGACGAGGACTTCGACGACCTGGACCCGGAGACACGGGCGGCCCTGACCGCTTTCAAGGTACGCCGGAGCAGCGGCCCCCTCCATCTCGCCGACGCCCTCGCGCCGGCGGAGACCGAGGCGGCTCTTCGCGCCGGAGCGACCGTCGCCGGCCAGGAGATCGCCGCCGGCGCGCAGCTGCTGATCGCCGGTGACATGGGCATCGGCAACACCACGCCGGCCGCCGCGCTGGTGGCCGCCTGCCTCGACCTGCCCGCCGAGGTCGTGGTCGGCCGGGGGACGGGCATCGACGACGCGACGCTGGCGCACAAGGCCGGCGTCGTGGCGGAGGCGCTCCGCCGCACGGGCGCGCGGGCGGCAGATCCGGTGGAGACGCTGACCGCTCTGGGCGGGGCCGACCTCGCGGCCACGACCGGCTACCTCCTGCGGGCCGCCCGGGCCGGTGTGCCGGTGCTCCTGGACGGACTCATCGGCGTGGCCTGCGCCCTGGTCGCCGACCGGATCGAGCCGGGCGCCCGCGCGTGGTTCGCCGCCGGGCACCGCTCCACCGAGCCGGCCCAGTCGCTCGCCCTCGACGCCCTGGGGCTCGAGCCGCTGCTCGACCTGGGGCTGCGCCTGGGCGAGGGGTCCGGGGCGGTGGCGGCGGTGCCGCTCCTGCGCGGTGCGGTGGCGCTCCTGCGCGATGTCGCGCGGCTCTCGGACCTGGCCGTCCCGGAGAGCCGGTGATCCGCGACGGCTGGCGGCTCGCCGTCGGGACCTTCAGCGTGGTGCCGGTGGCCGCTCCCGCGGCCGTCGATCGCCGGCGAGCGGCCGCGGCGGCGCTGCTCGCGCCCGTGGCGGTCCTGCCGCTGGGACTGGTCGCCGCCGTGATCCTGGCCCTCGGGCACGAGGCGGGCCTGCCCGCGGCGGTCTCGGCACTGCTGGCGATCGGTGCGGTCGTCCTGGGCAACCGGGCCCTCCACCTCGACGGGCTCTCCGACACCGTGGACGGGCTCAGCGCCTCCTTCGACCCGGCCCGCTCGCTGGAGGTGATGCGCGGTGGCACCGCCGGCCCGGCCGGGGTGGTCGCGCTCGTCGTCGTGATCGGGCTGCAGGCGGGGGGTGCGGCCGGCCTCCTCGCCTCACCGCATCCGCTGCGCGGCGTCGCGCTGGCCGGCCTGGCGATCTGCGTGTCCCGCGCCGCGGTCGCGCTGGCCTGCGTGCGCGGCGTGCCGGCCGCGCGCCCGGACGGGCTCGGCAGCGTCTTCGCCGGCTCGGTGCCGGTGGCGTCGGCCGCCGTGCTCTGGCTGGCGCTGGGAGCCGCGCTCTCCGCGACGGCGTCCTGGGCCGAGCTGCCGTGGTGGCGCGGAGCCGTCGCCGCCGGATGCGCCGTCGTGGTGGTGCTCGTCGTCGTCCGCATCGCCCGGCGGCGCCTGGGCGGGATCACCGGCGACGTGCTCGGCGCGGCCGTCGAGCTGGCGTCGGCGGCGCTGCTGGTCGCGTTGGCCTGACCGCTGGATCAGAGCACGAGGACCCGGCCGGCGACGACCAGGTGCACCTCGTCGCAGGCCGCGGCCACGCGCAGGTTGACGATGCCGAGCAGGTCGCGGAAGAGCCGCCCCGAGCGGTACGCCGGCACGATGCCGAGACCGACCTCGTTGGTCACCAGCACCACGTCCTCGCGGCCGGCGAGCGCGGACACGAGGCCGTCGAGCAGCGTCTCGACGACGGCGGTGACCTCCTCGGACGGCCGCTCCCACAGGCCCCGCTCGTCGAGGACGCCGGCCAGCCAGGTGCCCAGGCAGTCGATCAGCACGGGCTCGCGCGTCGTCAGCGCGTCGGCGAGGGCTCGCGTCTCCACGGTGGTCCAGGTCGCCGGGCGGCGCTCGCGATGGGCGGCGATGCGCGCGGCCCAGTCGGGATCGTCGTCGTCCGCCGGGCCGGGCGCGACGTACGTCACCGCCGGCCGGCCGGCCAGCAGCGACTCCGCGTGCCGCGACTTCCCCGACCGGACCCCTCCGGTCACCAGGATCCTCATGCTCGCTCCTCTCCGGCCGGGCTCCCGTGGCTCGCGGCGGCCGGCTCGCGGCCCAGGAGCCACCGGTCGAGGAGCCGGCAGTCGTGATTGGCCCACCACTGCAGATCGATCCGGTCGACGGTCAGGGTGAGCGGGGTCAGGTGGGCGACCCAGCCCCGGACGAGCTCGGGGCTCACCTCTGCCGAGCGGCGGTCGAGGGTCAGGTGCGGGACGACGTCGCCGTAGCGGCCGGCGTACGGCGAGTGCTCGGGGAACTCCGCGGCGAGCCGGGCGGTCAGCGCGCGCAGCGGAGCATCCGGCTCGGGCGCCAGGTAGAGCACGCCGTCGGGGAACTCCCCGATCTCCGCGAGCGTGACCTCGAACGGCCCGGTGTCCGCGGCTATACGGGCGACCCGGGCCAGGTCGGCCGCGCCCGGCGTCGTCACCCACGGAGCCAGCACGGTGATGTGCGCGTGCACGAAGCCGGGATCGGAGGAGAGGAAGGACGCGTCGTAGTGCGCGGTCCGCGCGGTGACGACCTCCTCCAGCGCCGGCACCGGCACAGCCAGCACGGTGTGCCCGATCGCCCTGCTCACAGGCGGCACAGTAGCGACCACGGATCGACCCTCGGTCACGACCGGACCGTGCCCGTCGGCACAATGGCGGCCATGAGCAAGACGAACCCGGGCCACTTCTTCGAGGACTTCCGCGTCGGCCAGGTGATCGAGCACGCCACGCCGCGCACGGTGACCGAGGGCGACCGGGCGCTGTACGGAGCGCTCTACCCGACCCGGTTCGCGCTGCCGTCGTCGGCCGAATTCGCCGCGTCGGTGGGGCTGAGCCCGGCTCCGGTGGAGGAGCTGATCGCCTTCCACATCGCCTTCGGCAAGACCGTCCCGGACGTCTCGCTCAACGCCGTGGCCAACCTGGGCTACGCCGAGCTGCGCTTCCACCGCCCGGTCGTCACCGGCGACACGCTCTCCACCCGCTCGGAGGTCATCGGCCTCAAGCAGAACTCCAACGGCAAGTCGGGTGTCGTCTACGTGCGCTCCACCGCGACCAACCAGCGCGGCGAGATCGCGCTGGACTGGGCCCGCTGGGTGATGGTGCACAAGCGGGATGCCGACGCCCCGGCGCCGGAGACCGTGCTGCCCGAGCTGGCTCCCGCGGTCGAGGCCGCCGACCTGATCGTGCCGCAGGGGCTGGACTTCTCGGCGTACGACTTCACCGCCGCGGGCGAGCCGCACCGTCTCGGCGACTACCAGGTGGGCGAGCGGATCGACCACGTGGACGGCGTCACGCTCACCGACGCCGAGCACATGATGGCGACCCGGCTGTGGCAGAACACCGCCAAGGTGCACTTCAACACCGAGGCCCGGCCCGACGGCCGCCGGCTGATCTACGGCGGGCACGTCATCTCGATGGCCCGCGCGCTCTCCTTCAACGGCCTGGCCAACGCCCAGCTGATCGCGGCGATCAACGCCGGCGCGCACACCGCACCGGCCTTCGCGGGCGACACCGTCTACGCCTGGTCCGAGGTGCTCGACACCGCCGAGACCAGCGCTCCCGGAGTGGGCGCGCTGCGGCTGCGGCTGGTGGCCACGCGCGGTCGCGACGAGTCGATGACGCTGCGCGGCGAGGACGGCAAGTACGCCGAGGGCGTGCTGCTCGACCTGGACTACTGGGCGCTCGTCCCGCGCTGACCGGCCCGCCGCACGGGTGATCGAGACTCGCCGGGAACGTCGTGGAGACACGCCCGGCGAGATACCGTGCACCACGATGAGGGACGGTACGTCGCGAGAGGAGGACGCGGTGGACGCCGATGGGGGAGCGCAGGGAGCACCGACCAGCTCGGTCGAGCGTGCCGCGGCCGTGCTGGCGCTGTTCGCCTCGGCCTCCAAGGCGACCCTGGGCATCACCGAGATCTCCCAGTCGCTGGGGCTCTCCAAGGCCGTCGTCCATCGCCTGCTCGGCGCGCTGAGGGAGTACGGCCTGATCGGCTTCGAGGAGTCCACCCGGCGCTACCGGCTCGGACCGATGGCGCTCGAGCTCGGCCTGGCCTACCTCGCCAACGTCGACGTCCGCGACCTGGCCCGCCCGCTGCTGGAGCGGCTCTGCGCGCTGACCGGCGAGACCGCGACCCTCTCGCTGCGGCAGGGCTGGAGCCGGGTCTACATCGACCAGGTGAACCCGGTCAACGAGGTGCGGATGACCGTGCCGATCGGCCGGCCCTTCCCGCTGCACGCGGGCTCCTCCTCCAAGGCGATGCTCGCCTTCCTGAGCGAGGTGGAGCAGGAGGAGTTCTTCGCCTCCCAGTCGCTGGACCCGCTGACGTCGGCCACCGTCGTCGACGCCGCCGCGCTGCGCAAGGAGCTGGCCGAGATCAGGTCGCGCGGCTTCGCCCGCTCGGCCGGCGAGCGGCAGAGCGGCGCCTACTCGATCGCCGCGCCGGTGCTCGACGCCGAGGGCGGCGTCGCCGGAGTGGTGTCGGTCTGCGGTCCCTCCGAGCGCTTCTCGGCGCGCTGGGAGTCGGCGGTCGACCCGCTGCTGGAGGGCACCCGCGAGCTCTCCCGCCAGCTCGGCTTCCGGGGCTCTCGCTAGGCCGGATCGGGCAGCGGCAGGCGTCGCTCCACCAGCGACGCCACGTGCACTGCCAGGTCCTCGCGGCCCGCGCCGGCGATCACCTGGACCGAGACCGGCAGACCGCGGCGTACGCCGACCGGCACGCTGACCGCCGGCAGCCCGGTCAGGCTGGCCGCCGCGGTGAACCGGCACATGCTGGTCTCCAGCGGCTCGGCGCTGCCGTCCGGCCAGGCGAACTCCGGGTCCGCCGAGCGCGGCGCGAGGTAGGGCGCGGCCGGCGTCACGATCACGTCGGCGCGGTCGAGGACCGCGCGGTACTGCCGGACCAGCGCGGCACGCGCGGCGAGAGCGTCCAGGTAGTCCACGGCCGGCACGGTGAGCCCGGACCTGAGCGTGGCCAGGATCCCCGGGTCGTACGGCGGATCGGGCCGCATCAGATACGGCCGGTGCCAGGCGGCGCCCTCGGGCAGCATCAGGCCGAAGCCGATCTGGACCTGCTCGTCGAGCCCGAGCACGTCACCGGCGCCGAGCTCATGCACCTCGTGCCCGTCGGAGAGCGCGGCCAGGCAGTGCTCGTAGGCCTCGGTGACCTCGGGCTCCAGCGGCCCGAGGCTCTGACCGGGCAGGGTGGCAACGCGCAGCCGTGCGGGGAGCGGGGTGTCGGCGGCTCCGGTCAGGGCCTGGAAGATCGCGCCGGCGTCGGCGACCGTGCGGGTGAGCAGGCCGACGCAGTCCAAGGTGGCGGCCAGCGGGAGCACGCCCTCGGTGCTGAGCGCGCCCAGGGTCGGCTTGAGGCCGACGACCCCGCACATCGCCGCCGGCATCCGCACCGAGCCGAGGGTGTCGGTGCCGAGGGCCCAGGTCGCGGTGCCGGAGGCGACGGCCGCGGCCGAGCCGCCCGAGGAGCCGCCGGCGGTGCGCTCGGGGTCCCAGGGGTTGTGGGTCTGCGGGGTCCGCACGCCGAACGCGAACTCGTGGGTCTGCGCCTTGCCGAGCAGCAGCGCGCCGTGGTCCCTGGCCTGGGCGACGCAGGTCGCGTCCCGGTCGGGGCGGCGTCCGGCCAGCACGGCGGAACCGCCCTCGGTGGGCAGGTCGGCGGTGTCGATCATGTCCTTGGCGGCGTACGGCATGCCGTGGAGGGGATCGGAGCGGTCGGGGAGCGAGGCCTGCAGCGCCTCGACGTCACGGAGGAGGTCCCCGCGCGAGTGAACCGCCGCCCAGGCATGGACCCGCGGCTCGACCCGGTCGCGCCGGTCCAGCAGGTCGGCGACCAGCTCCGGCACCGAGAGCCGTCCGGCGCGCAGCTCGGCGGCGGCCTCGGTCAGAGAGAGGGCGTGCGGCGCGGTCATGGCGGGCTCCTGGTCGGGGTGGTCGGACGGCGCCATCTTCCTCCGGACGGCGGTGTCGCCCGGTCTCCGACGGCAAATTTCCGCGATGTCGCGGCGGTTGCTCTTGACACTGTGGCCGGCGTCACGGAGGCTTAGTGAAACAACGTACCGCTGAACGGAACAACCTGGAAGGGGTGGGGAGCACGTGACCACGGTGCTCACCGGGCTGGCCGTCGGGTCGCTCATCTTCGTGGTCTCCAGCGGCCTCACCCTGGTCCTCGGCGTGCTGCGGATCGTCAACTTCGCCCACGGCGGCTTCTTCCTGGTCGGGGCCTACCTCGCCTACCAGCTCCAAGACGGCCGCGAGCACTCGATGGCGGTCTTCGCCGCGCTGGTCGTCGTCGCGGGCGCGCTCACCGCCGTGCTCGGCGTGCTGGTCGAGCGGCTGCTGCTGCGGCGCTTCTACGGCGCGGCCGAGGAGACGATGCTGCTGGCGACGTACGCCGTGCTGCTGACCATGCAGGGCGGCGTCCAGCTCGTGTGGGGGAGCCACCAGCGCACCCAGCCGCGGCCCGAGGGACTCGGCGGCGCCTTCGACATCGCCGGCGCGGTGCTGCCGCGCTACGACCTGATGCTGATCCTGGTCGGCCTCGCCGTCTTCGGCGGCCTGCAGTGGCTGGTCTACGGCTCGACGTTCGGCCGGCAGATCATCGCCGTCTCCGAGGACCGCTACATGGCCTCGCTGCTGGGCATCAACATCTCGCGGGTGTACGCCGCGACGTTCGCCGTCGCGATCTTCCTCGCCGGCCTCGGCGGGGCGCTGGCCGCGCCGACGCTGAGCATGACGCCCGGGATCGCCACCACGTTCATCCTCTACTCCTTCGCCGTGGTGATCATCGGCGGCTTCGGCAGCATCAGCGGCTCGCTCATCGCCAGCCTGCTGCTCGGCGTGCTCGCCAGCGTGCTCGGCGCCCACGCCCCGGCCTTCGCCGACTTCGCGCTCTACCTGCCGATGCTGCTGATCCTGGTGCTGCGGCCCGAGGGCCTGCGTCGCACGGCGACCCGGGAGGTGGCGGTCGCGTGAGCAGGTCGCAGAAGGTCTCGGCGGTGGCGTGCCTGGTGCTCGTCGCGGTGGTCGTGCTCGGGCTGCCGCAGGTCGCCAGCGCGGGCCAGCTCTTCTTCGCCAACACCGTCGTGGTGGCCATCGTCTTCGCCACCAGCACCAACCTGCTCTTCGGCCAGGGCGGCATCCCGTCCTTCGGCCAGGCGGGCTTCTTCGGCTCCGGCGCGTACGCCGCGGCGCTGGCCTCGGACCGCGGCCTGCCGGTGCTGGTCTGCCTGGCCGTCGGCATCCTGGTCGCCGCCGCGGTCGGCGCGGTGGCGGGGCTGATCGCCTGGCGCAGCTCGGGCCTGGCGTTCTCGATGCTGACCCTGGCCTTCGCGCAGTCGCTGTACACACTGGCGATCCGCAGCGAGTGGCTCGGCGGCTACAACGGCCTGTCCGGCTTCTCGCTCGACTCGGTGCTCGGCATCGACCTCTCAGACCCCGGCTTCGTCTGGTACTTCGCGGTGCTGGTCGCCGCCGTCGTGGTCGCCTGCTACTGGGTGATCTCGCGCTCGCCGTTCGGCCTGACGCTGCGGGCGATCAAGGACGACCCGGTGCGCGCGCTCTTCCTGGGCGTCAACGTCCGGGCCTACCGCACGATGGCGTTCGTGCTCGCGGCGGCCGGCGCGGGAGCGGCCGGCGGGCTCTCGGCGTACCTCAACCAGGTGGTCACCCCCGACTCGCTCTACTGGACCTCCTCGGCGGCCCCGGTGATGATGCTCGTCTTCGGCGGCATGGGCGCGTTCCTCGGCCCGGCGCTGGGGGCGGTCGTCTTCTCCGGCCTGGAGCACTACCTCTCGGCGTGGACCAGCTCCTACGTCTTCTACATGGGCCTCCTGCTGCTGGTGGCCCTGGTGGCGCTGCCCCGCGGCCTGGTCTCGCTCCCGTCGATCCTCGGCGGTCTCCTGCGTGGCAAGCGCGAGGGAGGTGAGCACCGATGAGCCTCTCGGTGGAGCTCCAGGGAGTGGTCAAGCGGTTCGGCGGCAACGCCGCCCTCGACAGCGTCGACCTCGGCGTCGAGCCGGGCCGCATCCACGCCGTGATCGGCCCCAACGGCGCCGGCAAGAGCACGCTCTTCGGCGCCATCGCCGGCGAGCTTGCGCTGGACGCCGGAACGATCCGGCTCGACGGCCGCGACATCACCGGGGTCAGCGCGCCCAAGCGCGTCGGGCTCGGCATCGGCCGGGTCTTCCAGGTGGCGCGGCTCTTCCCGTCGATGACGGTGCTGGACAACGTGGCCGGCGCGGTGCTGGCGCGGACCGGCTCCTCGATCGCCTTCTGGAGCTCGCGCGGCGTACGCCGGGCGCGGGCCGAGGCGGCCGGCCTGCTCGAGGAGCTGCGCCTCGCCGACCTCGCCCACCGGCGGGCCGGCTCGCTGTCCCAGGGCGACCGCAAGCGCCTGGAGATCGCGATGGTGCTCGCTCTGGACTCCCAGGTGCTGCTCCTGGACGAGCCCACCGCGGGCATGTCGCCGGAGGAGACCGAGGCGACCACCGACCTGGTGCGCCGGCTGTGGTCCGAGCGGTCGATCACGGTGCTCATCACCGAGCACGACATGAACGTCGTCTTCGGGCTGGCCCACCAGGTGACGGTGATGTACCGCGGCGGCGTGCTGTGCACCGGCGACCCGGAGGAGATCCGGAAGCGGCCGGACGTCGCGGAGGTCTACCTGGGAGGTGCGGTGTGAGCGGCAACGACGCCGGGGCCCTGGAGATCGCCGGCCTGAACGCGCGCTACGGCACCGCGCACGTGCTCTTCGACGTGGACGTCTCCGTGGGCGCCGGGCGGACCGTCGCGCTGCTCGGCCGCAACGGCGCCGGCAAGACCACGCTGCTGCGCAGCATCGCCCGCGGCCTGGTCGCCACGACCGGCGAGGTGCGGTACGCCGGGCAGCGGATCGACCGGCTCACCGCGGACAAGGTGGCCCGCGCCGGCGTACAGCTCGTGCCGGAGGACCGCCGTGTCTTCGGCTCGCTCACCGTGGAGGAGAACCTGCTGCTCGGCCTGCACGCCGCCGGCGGCCGCCCGCGGCAGAGCGTCGAGCGGATGGTCGAGATGTTCCCGATGCTGGCCGATCTGCTCGGCCGCGACGGATTCGCCCTCAGCGGTGGCGAGCAGCAGCTGGTCGCCGTCGCCCGGGCGATGATGGCCAGCCCCACGCTGCTCCTCCTCGACGAGCCGTCCGAGGGCCTGGCCCCGCGGATCGTGCAGGAGGTCGGCCAGGGACTGCGTGCCATCAAGGAGCGCTTCGACGTCACCGTCATCCTCGCCGAGCAGAACGTCGCCTTCGCGCTGGAGATCGCCGACGACGTGTGCGTGATCGACGACGGCCGTGTGGCCTATCAGGGAGGAGGTGCGGAGTTCCAGGCCAGGCCGGAGATCCGCGATCGGTATCTCAAGGTCTGAGTGTCTTCCCAACCCCGACTCCGGGTCCCCGACCCACCATCACTTGCCCTACTGGAGGTCTGAGTCATGAAGAAGTCCGTGGTGCTGTCACTGACCGTGGCAGCCGCACTGGTCACCACGACCGCGTGCTCGAGCAAGGCGGCGCGAGACGCCGACAAGGCGGCCGAGGAGGGGCCGATCAAGGTCGGCCTGGTCGCCGTCACCTCCGGCCCGCTCGCCGAGATCGGCCAGTCGCACGAGGCCGGCGCCCGGCTCGCGGTCCAGCAGATCAACGACGACGGTGGCATCGACGGCCGCAAGATCGAGCTGGTCGTGAAGGACGAGAAGGGCGACCCGAACGCGTCGGTCCAGGCGGCCCGCGAGCTGCTCGGCGACGGCGTCAAGCTCATCGCCGGCTACACCCTGGACCCCGACTGCCTCGCGGCCTCGCCGATCATCACCGACGGCGGCGGTCTCCTGGTCGGTCTCAGCTGCCAGGGCGACGCGCTCACTCAGGAGAGCCTGACCGATCACTACTTCCAGCTGGCGCCGACCAACTCGATGCTCTCCAAGGCGACGGCCAAGATCGCCGACGAGAGCGGGCTGTCGACGTGGCAGGGCATCGGCCCGGACTACGACTTCGGCCGTGAGGTCTGGAACCGCTTCTCCGACGCGCTGGGCAAGGACAAGACCGGCAAGTCCGTCTACGTGCCGCTCGACGCCACGCAGGTCTCGCCGTACATCAACTCGCTGCTCTCGGCGCTGCCCAAGGACAGCGCGGACACCACCGGGCTGTTCATGTCGACGTTCTCGGCCACGACCATCGGCCTGGCCAAGCAGGGCGCGGCGTACGACTTCTTCGGCCGGTACGGCGAGGTGCTCAACCTCGGTGGCTCGACGCCGACCGCGGAGGCGCTGGGCGCCGACACCCCGGCGATGACCTTCATCTACGACTACTTCGACGAGGCGTTCGACAACGAGGTCAACACCACCTTCGTCGAGGGCTACCGCGAGGCCAACGACAACCGTCGTCCGAACGCGTGGGCCTACGAGGGCTACGCCGCGATGCTGGCCATCAAGGCCGGCGTGGAGAAGGCCGGCAGCAGCGACGCGGTGAAGGTCGCCCAGGCCATGCCCGGCATGAGCTTCGAGGGCCCCAAGGGCAACCTGGAGTTCCGGGAGTCCGACCACCTGCTGATGTCGCCGGTGACCGCGTGGAAGGTCGAGGGCGACAAGTCCTCGCCCGAGGGCTTCCGGGTCCTCAACAGCCGCGCCATCCCCGCCGAGGAGGTCGCGCCCTAGCCGATGCGCCCGTCCGGGCCCGGCACGTGCCGGGCCCGGACGAGCCACGACGGGGTGCGAGCCGAGAAGCGAGGAGAGCTGACGATGGAGACCGAGGACATGCCGCTGGACGGGCCCCTGGAGGGACTCCGGGTGCTGGACGTGTCCACGATCCTGGCCGGACCGCTGTGCTGCCAGATCCTCGGCGACTTCGGCGCGGAGGTCATCAAGATCGAGCACCCTTCCCGTGCCGACGGCATGCGCGGCCATGGCCCATCCAAGGACGGGATTCCGCTGTGGTGGAAGGAGATCGGCCGCAACAAGCGCACCATCGCGGTGGACCTGAAGTCCGAGGAGGGCGCCGAGGTGCTGCGCCGTCTGGCGGCCACCGCGGACGTGCTGGTGGAGAACTTCCGGCCGGGTGTCCTGGAGCGCTGGGGTCTCTCGCCGGACCGGCTGCGGGAGAGCAACCCCCGCCTGGTGATCGTGCGGATCACCGGGTTCGGCCAGACCGGCCCTTACGCGCAGCGTCCCGGCTTCGGCACCCTCGCCGAGGCGATGAGCGGCTTCGCCGACCTCACCGGGCAGGAGGACGGCCCGCCGACCCTCCCGGCCTTCGGCCTGGCCGACAGCATCTGCGGGATCGCGGCCAGCTCGGCGGCGCTGATGGCGCTGCGCCACCGCGACCGCACCGGCCTCGGCCAGGTCGTCGACATGAGCATCCTCGAGCCGATCATGACCGCCGTCGGGCCCGGCCCGATGGTCTACCAGCAGCTCGGACGGCTGGAGCGGCGCCGCGGGAACCGCTCGGCCAACAACGCGCCCCGCAACACCTACCGCACCAAGGACGGCTCCTGGGTGGCGATCTCGACCAGCGCGCAGAGCATCGCCGAGCGGGTGCTGCGACTGGTCGGCCACCCCGAGGTGATCGAGGAGCCGTGGTTCGCCCACGGGCACAGCCGTGCCGAGCACGGCGACGAGCTCGACGCGTACGTCGGCGACTGGATCGCCGAGCGGGACCGGGACGAGGTGCTGGCCGCCTTCGAGGAGGCGGGCGCGGCGATCGCGCCGATCTACAACGCCCGCGACATCGCCGAGGACCCGCACGTCCGCGAGACCCGGATGCTCACGCTGGTGCCCGACGAGGATCTCGGCGACACGCTCCAGCACAACGTGATGTGGCGGATGAGCCGGACGCCCGGGCGGATCAGGTTCCTCGGCCGCGACCACGGCGCCGACACCGACGAGGTGCTCGCCGAGCTGGGCTACGGCCCCCAGGACATCGAAGAACTCAGGGAGAGAGAGGCAGTCAAGTGACCGACCGGCTGTTGGAGCTCGTCACCGCCGGCGTGAGGTACGTCGACCTCGGCCGCCAGCTGCGCGTGGGGATGCCGCAGTCACCCAACCACCCGGCGTTCCACCACGCGCTGCCCCGGCGTCACGGCGACATGCGCCGGCCCGACGGCGGCAGCGCGGCCAACGACGTGATCACCACCGGCACGCACGTGGGCACGCACATCGACGCGCTGGCCCATGTCTCGCACGACGGCCTGCTCCACGGCGGCGTCGACGCGCGGGAGGCCGGAGCGGGTGGGCGGTTCGACGAGCTGGGCGTGCACACGATCGCCCCGATGGTCCGTCGCGGCGTGCTGCTCGACATCCCCTCCGCGCTCGGCCTCGACGCCTGCCCGGCCGGCTACGAGATCACCGTGGACGACCTGGAGGCGGCGGCCGCGCAGGTCGAGGTGCGTGAGGGCGACGTGGTGCTGGTCCGCAGCGGCTGGGGCCGCCGGTTCGACGAGGGCGCGGCGTACCTCGGCGCCGACACGGGCGTGCCCGGCGTCGGCGAGGCCGGCGCGCGCTGGCTGGCCGATCGCGGGGTGCACGCGGCCGGCGCGGACACGATCGCCTTCGAGCGGCTCGCGCCGGGCGGCGGTCACTCGGTCCTGCCCGCCCATCGCGTGCTCCTGGTCGAGCACGGCATCTACATCATCGAGGCGCTCGACCTGGAGGCGCTGGCCGAGGAGGACGGCCGCGAGTTCACCCTGGTGCTGATCCCGCTGAACATCTACGGAGCCACCGGCTCGCCGGTCCGGCCGCTGGCGGTGTTCGCGAGATGAGCGACGAGCCCACCCTCGCGCGGTGGCTGGCCGAGTTCGCCGTACGCACCGTGAGCGAGCCGCTCGAGGAGTCGATCGCCGAGAGCGTCTCCCTGCGGGTCCTGGACGTGCTCGGCATCGCCGTGGCCGCCTCGGAGCTGGAGACCAGCGCGGCGGCGCGGCAGTGGGCGAGGCTGCAGTCGGCCACCGGGCCGGCCACCGCCGTCGGCATGCCGGAGTCGCTGTCGCCGGGTCTGGCCGCCTTCGTCAACGGCGTGCTGGCGCACTCCCTGGACTTCGACGACACCCACCTGCCCTCGGTGCTGCACCCCAGTGCCGCGGTGGTCCCGGCCGCGCTCGCCGCGGCCCAGCGTGCCGGCGCCGGCGGCGCCGCGACGGTCCGCGCCATCGCCGCCGGGCTGGAGGTCTGCGTCCGGCTGGGCATGGCGGGGTACGACGAGGAGGCCGGCAACTCGACGTTCTTCGAGCACGGCCAGCACGCCACCTCCATCTGTGGGGCGATGGGAGCGGCTGTGGCGGTGTCGGCCCTCGACGGCGGCGTGGACGACGTGCAGAACGCGCTGGGCGTGGCCGCCTCGATGGCGTCGGGGATCATCGAGGCCAACCGCACCGGCGGCACCGTCAAACGGATGCACTGCGGCTGGGCGGCGCAGGCCGGGGTCAACGCGGCCGAGCTGGTCCGCTGCGGCTTCACCGGGCCGCCGACGGTCCTGGAGGGACGGTTCGGCTTCTTCCAGGCCTGGCTGCACGGCGACTTCGACCCCTCGGCGATCACCGACGGCCTGGGCGTCACCTGGTCCGTGCCGGACATCTTCTTCAAGCCTTACCCGGCCAACCACTTCACCCATGCCGCCGTCGACGCGGCGACCGCGCTCAGAAAGAGGGGCGTGCGCGCCGAGGACGTGCGTCGCTTCGTGCTGGGTGTGCCGGCCGCCAACCTGCGCACGATCGGGGAGCCGATCGAGGTCAAGCGCGCGCCCGCGTCGGGCTACATGGCCCAGTTCAGCGGACCGTACGCCGTTGCGGTCGGCCTGCTCGGCGGCGGAGGACTGGGTGCCGCGCTGGAGGACTACACCGACGAGCTGGCCGCCGATGCCGAGCGGCGGGACATCATGGCCAAGGTGGACGTGGTTCCCGACGCGCGCTGCGACGCGATCTTCCCCCGGCAGTTCCCGGCCGTGCTGCGAGCCGAGCTGGAGGACGGCCGGGTGCTCGTGGAGGAGGTCCTGACCACCCGGGGCGGGCCGCAGCGCCCGCTGAGCCCGGCCGAGCTGGACGTGAAGTTCCGCGGCAACGTCGCCGGTCGCCTGGACGAGGGCGCGGCCGACGCGCTCGCCCGGGCCTGCCGCGACCTGCCCGATTGCGCGGACCTGTCCGCGCTGATGGCTCCGCTGGCGGCGGTCGACCCCGCCCGGCCGCGGAGCGTCCCCGCCTACACCGCAACAGAGAGGTAGTCCGATGCCCGAGTTCGACCTGATCGTCCGTGGCGCCCAGGTGGTGCGCGCCGGTGCCGACGCCCCGGAGCGTCTCGACGTCGCCGTCCGCGACGGCGCCTTCGCCCTGCTGGAGGCCGACATCGACCCGGGGCGCGCCGAGCGCACCGTCGAGGCCGGTGGCCGCCATCTGTTCCCCGGCGTCGTCGACGCCCACCAGCACTGGGGGATCTACAACCCGCTGGCCGAGGACGCGGTCTCGGAGAGCAAGGCCGCCGCGCAGGGCGGGGTCACCTCCGGGCTGACCTACATCCGCACCGGCGCCTACTACCTCAACCGCACCGGGCCCTACCGGGAGATCTTCCCCGAGATCCTCGACGCCGTCGGCGGTCGCTCGTACGTCGACTACGGCTTCCACGTCGCGCCGATCACCCGCGAGCACCTCGACGAGATCCCGATGCTGATCGGCGAGCACGGGGTGCCGTCGTTCAAGGTGTTCATGTTCTACGGCAGCCACGGCCTGCACGGCCGCTCCGAGGAGCAGGGCAAGTTCCTGATGCTGCCCGAGGACGAGTCCTACGACCTGGCCCACTTCGAGTTCGTGATGCGGGCGATCCAGCGGGCGCGGGAGATGCCGGAGTTCGCCGACCAGCGCGACCACATCTCGCTCTCGCTGCACTGCGAGACCGCCGAGATCATGAAGGCCTACACCCGGATCGTGGAGCGCGAGGGCCGGCTCAGCGGCCTGGAGGCCTACTCCGCGTCGAGGCCGCCGCACTCGGAGGGACTGGCGATCACCATCGCGTCGTACCTCGCCTACGAGACCGACCTGCCGACGATCAACCTGCTGCACCTCACCAGCCGCAAGGCGATCGAGGCCGCGATGCTGATGCAGCAGACCTTCGACCACATCGACTTCCGCCGCGAGGTCACCGTGGGTCACCTCCTGGCCGACTTCACCACCGCCAGCCTCGGCGGCAAGGTCAACCCGCCGTTGCGCTCGCCCGAGGACGTCGAGGCGCTCTGGGAGCACCTGCTCGCCGGGCACTTCGACTGGGTCTGCTCGGACCACGCGTGCTGCCGCGACGAGACCAAGTTCGGCGACCCGCGCGAGGACGTCTTCCTCGCCAAGTCCGGATTCGGCGGCGTGGAGTACCTGCTGCCCGGCATGATCACCGCCGGTCGTCAGCGCGGGCTGGGCTACAACCGGATCGCGGAGCTGGTCTCGGCCAACCCCGCGGCCCGCTACGGCCTGACCGGCAAGGGCGACGTCGCCGTGGGCCTGGACGCCGACTTCTGTCTGGTCGACGACGACGTGGAGTACGTCGTCCGCGCGGACGACTCGCTGTCCAGCCAGGAGTACACCCCGTTCGAGGGCTTCACGCTGACCGCCCGGGTCACCGACACCTACCTGCGCGGGCAGCGGATCTGGGACGGCGAGAGCGTGGTCGGCGAGCCCACCGGCGGCTACCTGCGGCGCTCCGGGTCACGCTGAATGGTCGCGACCCACGTGCGCCCGGTCGAGGACGGCCCGCGCACGGCGGGCCACGGCGGGGTCGATCAGGTGGCCCTGCGCGTCGAGGGCGACGCTGCCCTCGGAGCGCTCCAGCCGGTCCAGGACGTCGCGGGCCGCGGCCACCTGCTCCGGCGTCGGGGTGAGCACGTCGTGGATCACCCCGAGCTGGTTCGGGTGGATCGCCGTACGGGCTCCGAAGCCGAGGTCGCGCAGCAGCTCGCACGACGCGCGGAACGCGTCCAGGTCGCGGAAGTCGATCGAGGTCGGGGCGACCGGAGGCCGCAGGCCGGCGGCGGCGCACTGTCGCACCACCTCCAGGCGCAGGCCGTCGATCGCGTGGCGGGTGCGCTCGCCGGCGGTGACGCCGAGATCGGCCAGCAGGTCGACCTCGCCGATGCCCAGCGTGGTCAGGCGCGGATGGCTGACGATGCGAGCCAGGCCTACATGCGCGGCGGCGGTCTCGACCAGGCCGATCACACCGACTCGCGTGGCTCCCGCGCGGTCGAGGAGGGTCGCGGCACTGTCCAGCGCCGCGCGGTCGACCTTGGCCACCACGATGCCGGACAGGCTGTCTCGCAGGACCGGGGGGAGATCCTCGCGCAGCCGCTCGGGTGCGAGACGGACCCACCACCGCGGTCCCTCCGCGTGGTCGCGGTCCAGCCACGAGGCGACCTCGGCGCGCGCCGAGGCCAGCTCGGTCGCGGGCACGGCGTCCTCGAGGTCCAGGATGACCGCGTCCGCGCCGCTCGACGCGGCCTTCGGGAACATCTCCGGCCGGTTGGCGGGGACGTAGAGGAAGGAGCGCGGCGGAGCCGTGGCGGGCATGGATCTCCTCGACCTGACGAGCGAAGCATTCCGCTCAGCGGTATGACGGTCCGCTCAGCGTACCCGACGAAGGAGGGCCGGCGATGAGCTCCGACGCCGTCGATCTGGTCGTCTGCGGCGCGGGCGGGGGCCTCGTCGCGGCCCTGCGCGCGGCCGAGCTGGGCGTCTCGGTGCTGCTGGTGGAGAAGAACCCGCACTTCGCCGCCGGCAACAACACCGCGATGTCCACCGCGATGGTCCCCGGGGCCGGCACCCGGTGGCAGCGGGCGGCCGGCATCGAGGACTCGCCGGCGGTCTTCCTGGCCGACGCGGACCGCAAGACCGGCGGGACCGCCGACCCCGACGTCTCCGCCGCGCTGACCGAGGTCAGCGCCCGGCTGGTGGAGTGGCTCGCCGACTCAGCCGGGATCGAGCTCGACCTGGTGGTGGACTTCGACTACCCGGGCCACTCCCGGTCGCGCTGCCACACCGTGCACGACCGCAGTGGCCGCACGCTGATCGCCGGGCTGTGGGCCCGCGTCGCCGCGCATCCGGGCATCGACGTGATGACCCGCGCGGAGCTCACCGGCATCGGCCCTCGGCAGGACGGCGTCCGGGAGGTCGTGCTGGAGACCCCGGCCGGGACACAGGTCGTCCCGGCCCGCGCGGTCCTGCTGGCGACCAGCGGCTTCGCCGCCCGGCGGGACGCCGTGCGCGCGCACATCCCCGAGATCGCCGACGCCGTCTACCACGGCAGCGAGGAGGCCACCGGCACGGCGCTGCGGATCGGCGAGGAGCTCGGCGCGGAGGCCCGGCAGCTCGACGCCTACCAGGGACACGCGGCCCTCGCGCTGCCCGGCGCCACGCTGGTCGGCTGGGCGACGGTGATGAACGGCGGCTTCCTGGTACGCCGCGACGGCCGCCGGTTCGGTGACGAGACCACCGGCTACTCCGAGTACGCCGCCGTGGTCCAGCGTGCGGCGGGCGGCCGTGCCTGGCTGGTGCTGGATCGCCGGATCCACCAGGCGTGCCTGGTCTTCCGCGACTACCAGGAGACCGTCGAGAGCGGAGCGATCCACTGGGCGAGCGGCCCGGCCGAGCTGGCCCGGCTGACCGGCGTCGACGAGGCCGGGCTCACCGAGACCCTGTCCCACGCCCGTGCCTTCGCGAGGGGCGAGGCCGCCGATCCCTTCGGCCGCCAGCACTGGGGCGAGCCGCTCTCGGACGAGCTCGGCGCGGTGGCCGTCAGCCCGGCGCTCTTCCATACCCAGGGCGGCCTGCGCGTCGATCGCCACGCCGCGGTGCTCGACGCCGAGGGCCGGCGGATCGAGGGCGTCTACGCCAGCGGGGGCGCGGCCGTGGGGATGTCGGGCTCCGGCGCGAGCGGCTACCTGGCCGGCAATGGTCTGCTCGCCGCGCTGGGTCTGTCCTTCCTCGCCGCCGAGGACGCCGGGGAGGCACTACGCTGACGCGGTGACGACCAGCGAGCGCCCGGCCCGCTTCCGGCTGACGCCGATGCGCCCGAGGGACTCCGGGGAGTCAGGCCGCACGGCCAGCTCGCTGGAGCTCTTCTTCGACCTCGTCTTCGTGGTCGCGGTCAGCATCGCGGCGGTCTCGCTGAGCGAGGACCTGACCCACGGGCACTTCCTGCACGGCATCAGGTCCTACGCCCTGGTCTTCTTCGCCATCTGGTGGGCCTGGATGAACTTCACCTGGTTCGCCACGTCGTTCGACACCGACGACTGGCTCTACCGGGCGCTCACCATCCTGCAGATGGCCGGCGTGCTGGTCCTGGCGGCCGGCGTCCGGCCGGCCTTCGAGGACGGCGACCTCGCGGTGGTCGTCTACGGCTACGTCGTCATGCGGATCGCGATGGTGGCCCAGTGGCTGAGGGCGTCGGGGAGCGGGCCGGAGCACCGTCGTACGACGCGCACCTATGCCGCCGGCATCGCCTTCCTGCAGGTGCTCTGGCTGCTCTGGCTCTGGGTCCCCGAGCAGGTCTCCGGCCTCTGTCTGGTCGCGCTGATCGCCGGGGAGGTGCTGGTCCCGGTGATCGCCGAGCGGAAGGGCACCACGCCCTGGCACCCGCACCACATCACCGAGCGCTACGGGCTGTTCACCCTCATCCTGCTGGGCGAGAGCCTGCTGGCGTCGGCCAACGCGATCATCGAGGCGCTCCACGACGACACCGACCTGGCCTCGCTGGTCTCGATCGCGGTCCTCGCCCTGGTCGTGACCGCCGGGCTGTGGTGGGTCTACTTCTGGCCGCCGCACCACACCGCGATCCAGGGCCGTCTGAGCGGATCGCTGCTCTACGGCTACACCCACTACGTCATCTTCGCCGCGGCCGGCGCCTTCTCCGCGGGCATCGAGGTGGAGATCGAGGTGCTCAGCGGCAAGAGCGACCTCGGCGAGCTGCTGGCGTCGTTCACGGTGACCGCGCCGGTCGCCGTCTTCCTGCTCGGCACCTGGGTGGTGGCGATCCGCCGCTGCGCCGATCGCTACGTCAACATCGCGGTCCCTCTCGGCGCCGTGCTGATCCTGCTCGACCCGGTGGTCCCGGTGCCGATCACGCTCACCGCCGTCGTCATGGTCGCGATCGTCGTCGTGCTGGTCCTGCGGCCACCGGCGGGCATCGGCGGCGAGTAGCGCCCGGCTTGCCCCACTCCGGGCGACCTGGTCCGATGGAGGCATGGACGCGATCACCCGGCCGCCGCACCCCGTCAACGAGCCCAACCTGGACTACGCGCCCGGCAGTCCCGAGCGGGCCGAGATCGAGGCCGAGCTGGCCCGGATGGGTCGTCGCTCGATCAGCCTGCCGGCGGTGATCGGCGGCCGTCGCCGTACGCCGGGAGGGGCGGCCTTCGACGTGGTGCAGCCGCACGACCACGCCAGCGTCCTCGGGGTCTCCGCGCACAGCACCGCGGCCGACGCCGAGGCGGCCGTCCGTGCCGCGGCCAAGGCGGCTCCCGGCTGGCGGGAGCTCTCCTACGACGAGCGTGCCGCGGTCTTCCTGCGCGCCGCCGACCTGCTGGCCGGACCGTGGCGGGCGCGGCTCAACGCGGCGACCATGCTGGGTCAGTCCAAGACGGTCTGGCAGGCCGAGATCGACAGCGCCTGCGAGCTGATCGACTTCTGGCGCTTCAACGTCCACTACGGCGCCGAGATCCTGGCCGAGCAGCCGATCGCCAACAGCCGCGGTGTCTGGAACCGCACCGATCACCGGCCGCTCGAGGGCTTCGTCTACGCGATCACGCCGTTCAACTTCACCGCGATCGCCGGCAACCTGCCCACCGCCCCGGCGCTGATGGGCAACACCGTGATCTGGAAGCCCTCGCCCACGCAGATGCTCTCCGCGCACTTCACCCTGCGGCTGCTGGAGGAGGCCGGCCTGCCGCCGGGCGTGATCAACCTGCTTCCCGGTGACGGCATCGAGGTGTCGCGGGTGCTGATGGCCCATCCCGACCTGGCCGGCATCCACTTCACCGGCTCGACGCCGACGTTCCAGCGGCTGTGGCGGCAGGTGGGCGAGAACCTCCCGACGTACCGCTCCTATCCGCGCATCGTCGGCGAGACCGGCGGCAAGGACTTCGTCCTGGCCCACCCGTCCGCGGACGTGGACGTGCTGCGCACGGCGCTGATCCGCGGCGCGTTCGAGTACCAGGGCCAGAAGTGCTCGGCCGCCTCCCGCGCCTACATCCCGAAGTCGGTCTGGGCCCGGCTGCGCGACGGCCTGGTCGAGGAGACCGAGGCGCTGACCATGGGCGACGTACGCGACCTGTCGAACTTCATGGGCGCGGTCATCGACGAGCGGGCCTTCGCCAAGCACAAGGCCGCGATCAGCCGGGCCCGGCGCTCGGCCAAGCTGAGCATCGTCGCCGGTGGCAAGTACGACGACTCGGTCGGCTGGTTCGTCCGCCCGACGATCGTCACCTCGACGGACCCGGCCGACGCGATGTTCCGCGAGGAGTACTTCGGCCCGATCCTCGCCGTCCACGTCTACGACGACGGCCGCTACGACAAGGTTCTCGACCAGATGGAGTCGTTCGCGCCGTACGCCCTCACCGGCGCCGTGATCGCCCGCGACCGTGCCGTCATCGACGACGCCAGCCGCCGGCTGCGCTTCGCGGCCGGCAACTTCTACGTCAACGACAAGCCGACCGGCGCCGTCGTCGGGCAGCAGCCGTTCGGCGGCGCCCGGGCCTCCGGCACCAACGACAAGGCCGGCGCGGCCGACAACCTGCGGCGCTGGACCTCGCCCCGGTCGATCAAGGAGACCTTCGTCCCCCCGACCGACCACCGCTACCCGCACATGGGCTGAGGGGCGGTCTGTCCACAGGTCCGGTTGCCGCCTCGCGAAGGAGGAGCAGGCCCGACAGGGTGGGGGAATGCTTCGCGGCGACGATCTCGAGCACCTGCTCACCCTGGTGCAGGACGGCGTCGTCTCGCGCTCGCAGCTGCTCGCGTGCGGCGGTGACGACAACGACATCGAGCGGATGGTCCGCCGGCGCGAGCTGACCGTGGTGCACCGCGGTGTCTACGTCAACCACAGCGGTCCGCTGACGAGAGCGCAACGGGAGTGCGCCGCGGTCCTGATCTGCGGTCCGTCCGCGCTCAGCCACGAGTCCGCCTTGGGGATCGGGTCTCCCGATGCCCCGGTGCAGGTCGCGGTGGCGGCCGGTCGCAGTGTGCGCGCCCCGGGATGGGTGGTGGTGCACCGCAGTGCCCATCTCCACGAGCGGATCGACCCGTTGACCACGCCCCCTCGGATCAGGCTGCCTCAGGCGGCGCTCGATGTCGCCTGCCGGCGTTCGCCCTCCGGCGCCTTCACGGTCCTGGCCGACGTGCTGCGAACCCGGCGTACGAGCACGACCGAGCTTCGCGCGGCGATCGCGGGCAGGGAACGGCTGAGGGGCCGGGCGATGCTCCTGGCTATGCTCGACGACCTGGACACCGGCGCGACCTCGGTGCTCGAACGCGGCTACCTCTCGTTGGTCGAGCGACCGCACGGCCTGCCGCGGATGGAGCGGCAAGTCCGTGATCGGGTGGGCGGACGGACCATCTACCGCGACGGCGAGTACGCGCGCTTCGGCCTCGTCGTCGAGCTAGACGGCCGGGCGTTTCACGGCAGGTCGGGACGATGGGCGTCGGACAGCGTGCGCGACCTGGAGACCCTTGCCGGACGGGGACAGACGACCGTCCGGCTCACCTATCACCAGGTGTTCGACGTGCCCTGTCGCACCGCTCAGCTGGTCGGGCGAATCCTGGCGACTCGCGGCTGGGCCGGGCAGATCGTCAGCTGCGAGCGCTGTGGTGCGCCTAGCGTGTGATCTCCCGGCGCCTGACGCCGGGAGATCACACGCTAGGACTCACCCGCGTGGCGACGGCTGCGTGCTGGCGGGTGCGGTCGAGACGGACGCGCAGGCGCTCGCCGCTCGTGGGCAGCGTGAGCAGGGCGCGGCCCTGGGCGTCCAGGGTGGTGGTCGTCACCGGCACCAGCTGGCCGTTGAGCCTCCGGAGGAGGGTGACGGTGTCGCCGGGCTGCCCGCCGGAGGTGGCGACGCGGATCCGGGTGCCCGTGGTCGAGGTGGTCGCCCAGGCGGAGACCGAGGGGAGCATGACCACGCGCATCGGCGCGCTGCGCACCCCGCGGCCCGACCGCAGCACCAGCCGGGTGGTGGTCTCGATGGTCGTACTCAGCCGGACGGTTCCGTAGCGGTCGGCACGGGCCCGGGCGAGCACCTGCCAGGCGGTGTCGCCGGGCGCGCGGCCGAGCAGGGTCACCACCCGGCGCCGCAGCGGGCTGCCGTCCTCGGTCGCCACCCGGCCCGTGACCGTCGCCGTCTCCTGCCACGGCACCCGGTTGGAGGAGACCGTCGCGGTCACGACCGGGAGGGGGAGCGGCGGCGGGGGTGTGGTCGCGTCCGGCTCGGGCGGCGCCGTGGGGGATGGCGTGACCGGCGTGGTGGCCGACGGCGCGGGCTCGGTCGCCATCGGGACGGGGGCCGTGGCCGTGGCCGCCGGGCGGCTCTCGGGGGACGGATCGGCCGTGGCCGGCTTGGTCGGACGCGGGGTCGGGGTGGCGGCCGGCGTCGGCCGGTGCGTGGGCGGCGTGACGCCGCGCGTCTTGGACGGGCTGGCCTCGCGGCGCTGCGCGGGCGGCGCCGGGACCCCGATCGGGCCGAGGACGCCGTGCGCGATCTCCTGGACCGGCCCCGGCAGGGTCCGGGTGTACGCCGCCGCGGCGACCCCGCCGGTCAGCACGACGGTGGCCATGACGGTCGCGGCCGCGACGCCGACCCGGCCCAGCGAGCGGCCCGTCCGCACACCGGCCGGGACCGGCGTCGACACGGCCCGGAACATGGCGACGTACTCCGCCTCGCCGGCGAGCTCCTCGGGGGTGCCCGGCGCCCGCAGCGCCCGGCTCACCGGGTCGTCGCCCCACCTGTCCTGCTGGTCGCTCATCTCACACCACCTCTCGCGCGGCCTGGACCCGGACGTCACGGGAGAGCCGCTGGAGGGCGCGATGGACCGCGACCCGGACGGTGCCGGGGCGGCGCCCGACCATCCGGGCGACGGTGGCGACGTCGAGGCCGGCCACCACCCGGAGCAGCACCATCTCGGCCTGCTCGGTGGGAAGGGTGGCGACCATCTCGAGGGCGGCGGCGGTGGAGACGTTCTCCAGGGCCACGGTCTCGGCGCTGGGAACCGGCCGGTCGTCGGGGGTGGCGTCGTGCAGCGGCACCGCGGGACGGGCGGCGCGTGCCCGGCCGGCGTCGATCGCGCGGTTGCGCGCCACGGTGAAGAGCCACGCACGGAAGTCACCGGCGTTCCCGCGGAAGGAGGGCAGGTCGCGGATCACCTGGAACCACGTCTCCGAGGCGACGTCCTCCGGGGAGTCCCCGGCTCGCACCGACAGGTAGCGCAGCAGCGGCGGGTGCAGGGCCCGCCAGAGCACTCCGAAGCCGTGCTCGCTGCCGTCGCGGGCCGCGGCCAGCGCCTCCTCCAGAGACTCCTGCGGCGTCTCCCGGGCAGCACTCGACGGCCCGTGGGTCCGCACCTGCGGCCCACGAGCCGCCGACTCGTGCTGCGACCGCTCGGCCAGCTGGTTCCTCCCGAGGTGGACGATGGGCGCGACGTCGAGCGCGCTCAGGTCGCGCCCACGCCGTCGTGCTCTGAGGCCACTGTGCCACGTGCCGGGCGAGGAGCCGGGGAGCCGGCCGGCGTCCTGGTGGGAGAGGGCTCCCGGTTGGCGACGGCAACGACAGCGCCGCGCGAGGGACGCGGTGCGGAGTCGCCTGGGAAGTGCCAGCGACCGTGGGACGCCGTGCCCTGCGTGATGGGCGAGGCGTCTCGCGGGTCGCTCGCGGCCGCGCCAACCGGGAAGGATGTGGGGCTGCTCGTGCGAGTGCGGGACAAGGGGCTGCGCTCCTCGGGTGCTGGTGGCTCTCATCCCCCACAGCGGATCGGGCGCGCGGAGCGTTACAGGTCCACGCGACGCGCCGTACGCCGCTCCGCCCGGCGGGGAGTGCAGACTGCTGCCATGACGACGGAGGAGACGGCGCCGGAACCCGACGGCCCCGCCCTGGTGATGATCGCCGGGGCGGTCGACGGCCTGCTGGAGCCGACCTCGGTCGAGGTGCTTCCCGCAGAGATCGTGGTGGCGGTGGGCCGGCCCGGCCACGGCAACACCGCGCTGGCGCTGGCCCTGGCCGGCCGGCTCGTGCTCGACGCGGGGTTCGTCTCGATCGGCGAGGACACCGAGCCGGAGCGGCTCCAGCGCGCGGTCGTCCTGGTGGACGTCCCCGGCGTCACCGAGCCCGACGATCCGGTGCCGTTCCGCGCGATCGTCGGCGAGGAGCTGGCGCTGGCCGGACGCCCGGCCGGCCCAGGAGCGGTCAGCGCCTGGCTGCGCGAGCACGAGATGGACACCAGCGCGCGGATCCGCACCGAGGACGTCGAGCCCGTCGACCGGCTGCGGACGCTGGTCGAGCTGGGCGCGTCCCGGCCGGACGCCGAGTACGTCGTGGTCGTCTGCCCCGACCGGCACGGACTTCATCTGCGCGACTGGTGGCCGATCGTGCGGGCCGCGGCCGACTCCGGGCTCGGGGTGCTGGTCACCGTGGGGGACGCGGTCGACCTGGCCGACGACGGGTCGTTCCCGGTCGCGCGGACCACGGCGATCGGCAGGGCGCATCACGAGGTCCGCGACGAGACCCATGACGGGGCCCATGACGGGGCCCGCGACGAGGCCCCGGACGACACGCGTGACGAGACTCCTGAAGAGGCCGCTGATGAGGCCGTTGACAAGGCCCACTCCGAGGAGGCCACCGCATGACCGCCCTGCGCATCGCCTGGACCGAGCTGGCCCGGCTGCTCAGCATCCGGATGGGCCGCATCACGGTGCTCGCCCTGGTCACGGTGCCGACGATCTACGCCGGCCTCTATCTCTACGCCAACCACGACCCGTACCAGGCGCTCAGCCGCGTCCCGACCGCTCTGGTCGTCGAGGACGCCGGCGCGACCGGCACCGACGGCACTCCGCTCAACGCCGGCCGCGAGGTGGCCGACCAGCTCCTGGAGTCCGGCGACTTCGGCTGGCACGAGGTCGACCGGGCCACCGCCAAGGCGGGCGTGGACGACGGCACCTACGACTTCGCGCTGATCATCCCGCGCGACTTCTCCGCGGCGCTGACCAGCTCGGGAGGCGCCGACCCCGAGCAGGCCCGGCTGACCATGGTCACCAACGACGCCAACTCCTACCTGTCCACGACGATCGCCAACACGGTCACCACCAAGGTGCGCGACGCGATCTCCGAGCGGGTCTCCACCGAGGCGGTGAGCACCTTCCTGCTCGGCATCGCCGACGTGCGCGGCGGGCTCGACCAGGGAGCCGCCGGCGCGGCGAAGCTGCACGACGGCCTCACCGAGGCGCGCAAGGCGGCGGGCCAGCTGGCCGACGGCGGCCGCAAGGTATCCGACGGAGCCGAGGAGCTCGGCGACGGCGCGACCCAGCTCGACTCCGGCCTGTCCACGCTGGCCTCCCGGATCGCGCCGCTGCCGTCCCAGGCCCAGCAGCTCGCCTCCGGCGCGCGCAAGGTCGCCAGCGGCAACCGGGACGTCGCCGACGCCGGGACCAAGGTGGCCGCGGGGATCCACGACGCCCGCACCCGGTACGACGCCGCACGGGGTGACCTGATCGCCGAGATGAGCCAAGCCGGCCTGGATCAGGCCCAGCAGCAGCGGGTGCTCGCCGTCTACGACCGGGTCGGCTCCCGGATCAAGACCGCCGACCAGAAGGCCGGCTCGGCCAAGCAGCAGCTCAACCAGCTCGCGTCCGGCGCCGACCAGGTGGCCGACGGCGCCGAGGCGCTGGCCCGCTCCGCGCCGGAGCTGGTCAGCGGCATCGGTCAGGCGCGCACCGGCGCCTCCGACCTCGCCGACGGCGCGGGCGAGCTGGCGAGCGGGGCGGGCGACCTGGCCGACGGCGCCGCGGAGCTGCGCGGTGGCCTCGGCACGCTGGCCAAGGGCGCCGGCGACCTGCAGGAGGGTCTCGCCGCGGGCGCCCAGAAGGTGCCGGTCACCAGCGACCAGTCCCGGCAGCGGATCGCCGAGACGGTCGCCAACCCGGTCGACGTGCGCTCCCTGAACGAGGCGTCCGCGCGCAACTACGGCGCGGGGCTGGCGCCGTTCTTCCTCTCCCTGGCGGCCTGGATCGGCGGCTACGTGCTCTTCCTCCTGGTGCGGCCCCTCTCCACGCGCGCCCTCGCGGCCAACCAGCATCCGCTGCGGGTCTCGCTGGGCGGCTGGCTGCCGCCGGCGCTGATCGGCGCGGCGCAGATGACGCTGGCCTTCGTCGTGGTCGCGGCCGTCCTCGACGTCGGCGTGGTCGAGGGGCTGTGGACCTGGCTGTTCATGATGCTGATCTCGGCCACGTTCGTCGCGATCGTGCACCTGATGAACGCGCTGTTCGGGACGCCGGGCCAGTTCCTGGCGCTGGTGTTCATGGTCGTCCAGCTGGTGACCGCGGGCGGGACGTTCCCGTGGCAGACGATCCCGGAGCCACTGCACTGGCTGCACCAGATCCTGCCGATGAGCTATGCCGTCGACGGGCTGCGCCAGCTGATGTACGGCGGGGATCCCGCGCGGGTCACCACGGACGTGCTGGTGCTGGCGGCGTACCTGCTCGGCTCGGTGCTGCTGACCACGCTGGTCGCCCGCCGTCAGCGGGTCTGGTCGCCGCGCCGGATCAAGCCCGCGGTGGTGCTGTAGCGCGCCGGTGGCCGCAGGCCTCCAGCATGCCGACCAGGATCCGGTGGAGCTGGTCGGCGCCCTCGATGGTGTCGGGGAGATCGCCGGCCAGTGAGGCGGGCGCCAGCAGGATCGCGCTGTCCTGGGCGCCACCCAGGCCGCCGTGCGCGCCGACCAGGTCCTCGAAGGCGGCGACGTCGAGGCTGTCGGCGTCGACCAGGCTGTTGACGTAGAGGTCCGGCGCCTCGGGCATCGTCACCGCCCGCAGCAGCACCCGCGGCGCATGCTCGCCGAACGGCGCGAGCGGGTCCTCGCCCTCGACCTCGCCGGTGTCCAGCCGTCGCCGGCCCCCACCGCCGATGGCCCAGGGCGTGCCCGCCGCGTCCAGCGCCGCCACGAAGCCGACCCCGGGATGCGCGGCGACGCCGTCGACCAGCCCGGGCCACCGCTCCTGCAGCTCCTCCAGCGACCAGCGCCGCTCGCCGCGGATGTAGAGCAGGCCGAGGTTGCCCGAGCCGAGCACCACCGCGGGGTCCTCGCCCACCTCCAGCCGCTCCCGCTCGGCGCGCTCCTGGACGCTGGTGGCGAGCCGCCCGGTGACGCCGCCTCCCGGCCCGACGTCGACGGCGATCGCCTCCGCCCGGCCCCAGCCCTCGACCGGCGCGTCCACGCTCTGCACGTGCTCGGCCATCAGCCGGGAGCACAGGTCGCCCAGGCTCTCGCCGTAGCGGTCCTCGAACGAGCGGCCCTGGGACTGACCATGGTCGGAGACGATCACCAGGTGGTAACGGCGCGGCGCGCGGTCGGCCAGCGTGCGCAGCGAGGCGAGCACCCGGTCCAGGCCGTCCAGGCAGGCCAGTGACTCGGGGCGGAACATCCCGGCGTGGTGGGCCACCTCGTCGTAGTCCACGTAGTCGACGTAGATGCTCTTGGTGCCCTTGCGCATCTCCTCGGCCACGAGCGCGGTGTTGAGGTCGGTGAGCAGTCCGTTGGTGGCGGCGCGCAGGAACGCGAACTGCCACGTACGCCGCATCCGCGGCTCCAGGTCGCGGCGCACCTGCCGCTTGGCCTGCCAGCGCTCCTTGAAGATCTCGGCGAACGTGCGGCTCAGGCTACGGGTGAAGCCGCTCGGGTTCGCCAGGAACCACGCCAGCGTGCGCCGAGTCTGCGTCGTGGCCCGCGACGGCGCCACGGTGCTCATCACCATCAGGGAGCGGGGCGCGTCGCCGCTGAACAGGTTGGAGATGGAGACGCCGTCGTCCCAGAGCAGGCCCTGGCCGTCGCTGCCGCGCTCCTCGATGACCCGGGCGTCCTTGGGCCGGTTGGCGACGAGGAGACGGCCCAGCTCGCGGTCGTACCACCGGAACGCCGGCACGCCGTCGACCGTGCCGTGCAGCAGGCCCAGCTGACTGGCGGGAGTCGTGCACGGGAGCTGCGGGGTCCACTCGCGCAGCACGTAGTCGCCCGAGGAGAGCCAGCGGCGGATGGTCGGCACCGCTCCGGCCTGGACCGCCCAGCGCAGCACCGGGTGGGGCACGCCGTCGAGCTGGACGAAGACCACGCCGTCGACGTCCGGGTCCTCCACCGACGCCGGTCTGCGGCCGCGACGGCTCAGCGCCGCGACCAGCGCGTCGTCGGTGCCGGCGGTGGCGACGTAGGCCAGCAGGGTGCCGACCAGAGCGGTGATCCAGCTGGCGATCAGCGCGGTGGTGAAGGTGGCCGAGATGCCGGGGACGACCTGGATCGCGAGGTACATGATCACCGCCTGGCCGACCAGGGCCAGAGCGACGACCGCGATGAGGCCGACCCGCGCGGAGACCTCGACCAGGATCGGCCTGAGCACCAGGCCGATGACGCCGGACAGCCCGGCCACGGCGACGTACGCCCAGGGAGTGGTGGCCGAGAGGCTCGGCATCGCCGCCGCGGTGATCATCAGCGCGAGGGACGAGGCGGCCCAGGCGACGGCCAGCCGCACGAAGTCGCTGCCGCGGATGCCGCGCCGGCCGGTGGAGTCTCTGGTGGGGGCCATGCACACCTCGGATCGTGCGGGGACGTCGGAGTCATCATGGCCGAGCGCGGCCCGGCAGGCGACTCCCCACACGCGGGCGGGCGGTGGAGCGGGCACACTGTCGTGGTGTCCGACCAGGTGCTGAACGGCGTCATCGCCACGTTCCTCGGCATCGGCCTGGCCGTGCTGCTGCTGGCGGCGCTGATCGTCGCGACGCTGGCGATCAGCGTCCGCTCGCGAGGCCACCGCGGCCTCACCGGCTGGGCCTCCGGGCTGGACCTGGAGATCGACCGGCCGGGCTGATCGCGCGTCGTACCGGAGCCGGTGCGGCCCCACCCAGCAGACTGTCGGGGTGAGCAGGACGGGCGACAGGGCCGGGGCCAAGGCGCCCGGGCGCGACCAGCGCGAGCCGATGGAGCGGCTGGTCCGGCTGGCCACCGCGCTGCACCACGCCGGTGACCAGGGCGTGCCCGCGGCCGAGCTGGCCACGGTGGCCGGCTTCGCCGAGGGCGCCGACCCGTCCAGCCAGCTGAGCCGGGAGTTCCGGCACATGCGCAACGTGGGCTGGCGGATCGACAACATCGCCGAGCCGGGGACGCCCGCGGTCTACCGGATGACCAGCGTGGACAACCGCCTCGGCGTCCGGCTCGACCCACGTCAGCAGGCCGCGCTGAGGCGTGCGGTGCTGATGGCCGACCGTGCCGACCTGGCCGTGCGCCTGGGCCTCGCCGGGCAGGACGCGCCGGCCGAGATCGCCGCGGCCCTGCCGACGGCGGACGCCGGGAGCAGCCTGGGCGTGGTGATCCGCGCGATCCGGCACCGCGCGCTGCTGCGCTACCGCTACAGCGGCTCGCCGCGCACGGTCCACCCAGTGGCGCTGGAGGCGCGCGGCGGCACCTGGTACCTGCGGGCCCGCCAGGAGGGTGAGGCCGCGGGCGGCGACCGGGTGAAGAGCTTCGTGGTCGACCGGATGATCGACGTCGAGGCGGGAGAGGCGGGATCGGCCGATCCGGTCGAGAGCGTGCACCGCACCGGCCTGAACCCGCTGAGCTGGCAGGTCGATCCGCCCGTCGAGGTCACCCTGCGCACGCCGGTGCGGTTCGCGCCCGACGTACGCCATTGGCTGGGGGAGGAGACGTCGTCCTCCCCGGCCGGCGACGAGCTCGACCTGGTCTACGTGGTCACCCACCGCGCCGCGCTCCGGCAGCGGCTGGTCGAGCTGGGCACCCGGGTCCGCGTCGTCGGGCCCGCGGACGTCCGCGACGAGCTGATCGCCGAGCTGGCCGAGATGGTGGTCGAGTGATGGCCACGCCGAAGTACGTCGCTCGCATCGCCCGTCTGCCCGAGGTGTTCGACCTGCTGGCAGGTCACCCCGACGGCATCGCCATCACCGACCTGGCCGGCGCGGCCGGCGTGCCCGTGGACGAGCTGCGCGAGGACCTGCTCGCCTTCTACGCCGCCGACCTCAAGCCGCTGATGCTCGGTCTCTCGCGCCCGGCCGTGCTGGAGTTCCTCGGGGCCGACGGCGCCGAGGAGGACCCGAACACCGCCGAGGTGGTGCGCATCTGCGAGGACGGCCCGGTCGAGGAGCTCGGCGTCGAGCACGTCGACCCCGCCGAGCTGGCGCTGGTGTACACCGCGGCCCAGGCGCTGCTGGAGATCCACCCCGACGACCAGGCGCTGCGGGAGGCCGTCGAGGTGCTCACCGACACGATGCTCGGGGAGGCTGTCCCGGCGCAGCCGGTGCCCGGGACGGAGACGGTCGGGGCCTTCGAGCAGGCGATCGCCGAGCGGCGGCGGATGCGGATCGTCTACTCGCGCTCGTGGGCCGAAGGCGTCGTCGAGCGGGTGATCGAGCCCTACCTGCTGGTGCGGACCCGCCGTGGCTGGGAGGTCGACGCCGGTCCGCCGGACGACCGTGGCCTGCGGACCTTCCTGCTGGTCAACGTGCGCTCGGCCGAGCCGCTCGAGGAGACCTTCGAGGAGCCGGACGGCCTGGGGGAGCTGCTGGCGGAGCAGCGCGCGACGGCCGTCGTACGGGTCCGGATCCCGCACGCCGCGCGCTGGGCCGCCGACGAGTACGCCGAGCGCGTCCGCGTGGTCGCCCACGACGAGCTCACCGTGACGCTCGACCTCGACCTGCTGCCTCCGCTGGAGGAGCGCGTCGGCCGGCTGCTGCTGATCTGCGGGCCGGACGCCACGGTCGTCGACCCGCCGCGGCTGGTGGCCGAGGCGTCGCGCCTGGCGGCCCGGCTGCTGGCGCACCACCGCGCGCCGCTGGGCTGAGCGTTACTCGCCCTGCTGGTCGTCCTGCTGGGCCACCTGCCTGCGGACCTCGTCCATGTCGAGCTCCTTGACCGCGGTGATGACCTGCTCCAGCGCGGGAGCGGGCAGCGCGCCGGGCTGGGCGAAGACCAGGATGCCCTCGCGGAAGGCCATCAGGGTGGGGATGGAGCTGATGCTGGCGGCGGCGGCCAGCTCGCGCTCGGCCTCGGTGTCGACCTTGCCGAAGACGACGTCGTCGTGCTTCTCGCTGGCCGTCTCGTAGACGGGCGCGAAGGCGCGGCAGGGGCCGCACCAGGACGCCCAGAAGTCGACGAGGACGATGTCGTTGCCCAGCACGGTCTGCTCGAAGTCCGCGCCGGTCAGATCCTGGGTGCTCATGGCTTCCTCTCGGTGGTGGCTGCCCGTGGCGGTTCGGGCGATGCCGTTGGAACCATACCCCAAGGGGTATATATTCCTCCGCGTCCGCATATGCCCCCGGGGGTATATGGCCAGCCGACATAGGAGCCGTTTCCCCATGACCTCGCTCGAGACCGACCGCCCGACCCCTCCGGCCACGCCGAGCGGCGCGCCGCCCGCCTGGGGACCGCTGGGCCGATTGGGCCGCTGGGCCGCCGCGCACGCCCGCCTCGTCGGGGTGGTCTGGGTCCTCGTCGTCGTCGGGCTGGGCCTCTTCGCGCCGCGCGTGGAGTCCGAGCTCTCCGGCGCCGGCTGGCAGGCCGACGGCTCGGAGTCGGTGCAGGTCCGCGACCTCGTCGAGGAGCACTTCGGCGGCGCCGGCAGCTCGGCGATCCAGGTCGTCGTCCACAGCGAGGTCGGCGCGGTGACGCAGGGCCGTGGGGCCGAGGCGCTGGCCGAGGCGACCGAGATCCTGCGCGCCGACCCCAGGATCGGGACGGTGCTGCAGCCCCAGCCCGGCGCCAGCCTGAGCCGCGACGGGCGGACCGCCGTGCTGCTCGCCGGCGCCGCCGCCGACCCGGACGAGATGGTCAAGGCCGCCGACGACCTCAAGGCCGAGCTGCGCGACCTCTCCGGCGACGGCGTCGAGGTCAACCCGACCGGCTCCTCGCTGCTCTGGTCGGACTTCAACGAGGCCAACCTCGAGGCGATGCTGAAGGCCGAGATGTTCTCCTGGCCGGTGACGCTGGCGATCCTGGTGATCGCCTTCGGCGCGCTGGTCGCGGCCGGCCTGCCGCTGATCCTCACCCTGGCCGGGCTGGTGGCCTCGGCCGGCTCGCTGGTGCTGGTCAACGAGCTCACTCCGGTGTCCATCTGGGCGATGAACTTCGCGATGATGTTCGCCCTGGCGCTGGGCATCGACTACGCGCTCTTCCTCGTCGCCCGCTACCGGGGCGCCCGGATGGGCCACGACCGTCCGCCGGCGGACGCGATCGGCGAGACCATGGACACCGCGGGCAAGGCGGTGCTGCTCTCCGGCGTCACCGTCCTGGTGTCGCTGTCCGCGGTGATGCTGGTGCCCTCGCCGGCGTTCCGCTCGATGGCGGGCGGGATCATGCTCGCGGTGATCTTCGTGCTCGCCGCGACGCTCACCCTGCTGCCGGTGGTCCTGGTCAAGCTGGACATGCGGATCAACCGGCTGGCCCTGAAGTGGGTGCACACCGGAGAGCACCGGTCCCCGGCGTTCGCCGCCTGGGGCGAGCGGCTGTGGCGGCGTCCGGTGCTCCTGGGGACCGGCGCGGTCGTCGTGCTGCTCGCCCTGGCCGCGCCCGTGCTCGGCCTGACCACCGCGATGCCCTCGATCAAGGTGCTGCCCGAGGACGCCTCGGCGCGAGTGGGGTACGACGTGGTCCAGGACGCCTTCGGCGACGGCGCGCCGGGCATGCTGCAGATCGTCGTCGACCGCGAGGTGGCCGCCTCGGCCACCGAGGTGCTCGGCGCCGACCGGGGCATCGCCGCCGTGCTGCCGGCCCAGGAGTCCGGCGACCTGGCGATGGTCCAGGCGATGCCCACGGTCGACCCGTCCGATCCGGGCCTGTCCGAGACCGTCGACCGGCTGCGCGCGGACCTGCCGGACTCGGCTCTGGTGGGCGGCGCCGCGGTCGAGAACCTCGACCTGAAGGCGCAGCTGGACGACTCCACCCCGCTGGTCATCTCCGTGGTGCTGGTGCTCGGCTTCCTGCTCCTGCTGGTCGCGCTGCAGGCGCCGCTGATCAGCCTGCTCGGCACGCTGGCCAGCCTGCTCTCGACCGGCGCCGCCTTCGGCGTGGCCAGGCTGGTCTTCCAGGAGGGGATCGGCGCGGACCTGCTCGGCTTCGAGCACCAGGGCTTCCTGGACGCGTGGGCGCCGGTGTTCTTCTTTGCGATGATCTTCGCCATCGCGATGGACTACACGGTCTTCCTGCTGGCCTCGGCCAAGGAGCACTACGAGAGCTCCGGCGATCCGCGCGAGGCGATGATCGGCGCGGTCGCGCACTCCGGGCGGACGATCTTCGCCGCCGGCGCGGTGATGGTCGCGGTCTTCTTCACCTTCTCGCTGTCCGGGCCGCTTCCTCCCAAGGAGATGGGGATCGTCCTGGGCGTCGCCGTGCTGCTGGACACCTTCCTGGTGCGGCTGGTGCTGCTGCCGGTGCTCCTCCGGCTCACCGGCCGGGCGGCCTGGTGGGCGCCCGCCTGGCTGCGCCGGGTCCTGCCGGACGTGCGCTTCTCGCACGGCTGAGCGACCCGCTCGCGCCCCCGGCCCGGTCGGTAGGGTCCGAGGCGTGGCCGAGCAGACCGTGGGCATCGTGGGTGGCGGCATCCTCGGCCTCGCGATCGGCCGGGAGATCGGCCGTCGCCGGCCCGGCACCCGGGTCGTGGTCCTGGAGAAGGAGGACCGCCTCGCCGCCCACCAGACCGGTCACAACTCCGGGGTGGTCCACGCCGGCATCTACTACCGGCCGGGCAGCCTCAAGGCCGAGCTGTGCACCCGTGGTCGCTCGCTGCTGCGCGAGCTCTGCGCGGAGAAGGGCCTGCCGTACGACGAGTGCGGCAAGCTCGTCGTCGCCGTCGATCCCGGCGAGATGGGCCGGCTCGACGCCCTCGAGGTGACCGCGCGCGAGAACGGCGTACCGGGTCTGCGCCGGCTCGACCCCTCCGCGATCGCCGAGATCGAGCCGCACGCGGCCGGTCTCGCCGCGCTGCACTCGCCGGCCACCGCGATCACCGACTACGTCGCCGTGGCGGAGACGTACGCCGAGGACATCCGCACGTCGGGCGGCAGCATCGAGCTGTCCACCACCGTGACCGGCATCCGCCGGAGCCCGGGCCTGGAGGTCGTGACCGACCGCGGCGCCCATCGCGTCGGCCGGCTGGTGATCTGCGGCGGGCTGCAGGCCGACCGGCTGGCCCGGCTGGCCGACGGCGAGGACGGGCCCCGGATCGTGCCGTTCCGCGGGGAGTACATGACCGTCCTGCCGGCCAAGCGCGCGCTGGTGCGTGGGCTGGTCTACCCGGTGCCCGACCCGCGCTACCCCTTCCTCGGCGTGCACTTCACCCGGCGGGTCGACGGCGAGCTGGAGGTCGGGCCCAATGCCGTCCTGGCGCTGGCCCGGGAGGGCTACGGCCGCGGCGACGTACGCCTCGCCGACGTGCGGGGGATCGCCTCCTGGCCCGGCTTCTGGCGCCTGGCCGCCCGGCACTGGCGGACCGGTGTCACGGAGGTCGCCGGCTCGCTCTCCATGCGCGCTTACATGCGGACGGCGCAGCGCTACGTCCCCGAGATCGGCGCGGCCGACGTGGTCCGGGCCGGCGCCGGCATCCGGGCGCAGGCCGTCGAGCGCGACGGCTCCCTGGTGGACGACTTCCGGATCACCCACAGCGACGGGGTGACCAGCATCCGCAACGCGCCGTCGCCGGCCGCCACGTCCAGCCTGGCCATCGCCGAGCACGTCGTCGACGCCCTCGATCGCGCCTGAGCGCCGCTCGCCGCCGCTGAGCCGGCACCCCTCCGCACCCGTCGCGCGGACCCTGCCACTGGAACAGGTTTCCGAACTGTAGCGAAATGTCCGTTTTGTGCCTTATGCTGCTCGACGTGGGGTGCAACCCAAGGAGGGGTTACATGGGCAACCGACTCAGGATGAGTGTCGTGGCGAAAGCCACACTAGCGCTGTGCCTTGCCATGGTGGCGCTGCCGGCCAGTCCCGTGGCGGGCAGTACGGCGCAGGACGTCGTGGATCGCGCTCCGGCGACCCACGAAGAGGTGCACGAGCTGAAGGTCGACCGACGGACCGTCGTCGCCGCGACCGCGCCCCCCCAGGTCGCGGTCGGTCAGACGATCTCCATCAGCGGCATCGCTCAGGTCCGTGGCGGACGGGCCGCCAGGCCGCGCCCGGTCAAGCTGCTGGAGCGCCGGGGCTCGAAGTGGGTCAAGGTCAGCAAGCGCAAGACCAACCGCGTCGGCAACTTCACCTTCCGGGTCTCCGCGAAGGGCGGCGCCGGCGTGCGCGTCTTCAAGGTCAAGATCCCGCGGTTCAAGGGCCTGCGCGCCGGTGCCACCTCGACCTTCCGGGTCCAGGTCGTGCGCACGGCCGTCAACACGCCCGCGCCGGCGTCGTACCCGCCGTTGAACCCGACGCCGCCGGGCTCCTACGACCCGCCCGAGCCGATCCCCTCCACCGAGCCCGCTCCCCAGGGGGCCTCGACGGACTGGACCTGGCTCTACACCAACGGCGGCGGTCGCTGGAACCCGTGCCAGGTGATCAGCTGGGGCTACTACGCCGGTCGTGGCTACGCCGGCGCCGTGGAGGACATCAAGACCGCCTTCGCCAAGATCTCCGCCCGCACCGGGCTGATGTTCCGCTACGCCGGGCCGGTCAACGCGGCCCCGGCTCCCGGAATGGCTGCCGTCCCCGGTGTCGACATCGTCGTCGGCTGGTCGGACTACCGGCAGATCTCGCAGCTGGCGGGGTCCGTGGTCGGCCTGGCGAGCGCGATCGCCACCTCGAGCGCGCCGGGCTCCGACGTGCCCTGGAAGCTCCAGCGCGGCTGGGTCGCGCTGGACGCCGACGGCGTGCTGCGTCAGGGGTACGACGTGAGCGGCTGGCCGACCTGGGGCCAGGTGATGGTCCACGAGGGTCTGCACGCCCTCGGCCTGGGTCACGCCGGTGCGCAGAGCCAGGTGATGTACGGCTCGGTCAACAGCGTCAACCACCGCTTCGGCGCCGGCGACCTGGGCGGCATGCGCCGGGTCGGCTCCACCTACGGCTGCCTCAGCTGAGGTCGGCGGCGACCTCTCCGCAGATCGCCGCCAGATCGTCCGCCGTCTCCTCGTCCAGGCCAGGCGCCAGGCCGAGGAGAAGGCGGGCCGCATCACGAGCGCGGTCCCGGGACGTGGGGTGGGTGGAAGTTCGTCCCGGGACCGGCTTGTGCGTCTCGAGGCCGAACGTCACCGCCTGCACGCAGACCGACATCACGAGAGCCCGTCGCCGCCGTCCGAAGGCGAGCTCGTGTGCCATGACGGCGCGGTGCAGGTCGAGCAGCGCGTCGCGCGGAACATAGGACAAATCGGCCATGTCTTGTCAACGAGGCGGTGCCGTGGACGTTACGGGTCGCCCTGGATTTCTTCGCTCCGTGGACCGGTACGCCGCCCCGGCGCGGCATGCACCACGATGTCCCCATGAGCGCTGACTCCCTGGCAGGCAAGACCATCGCCGTCCTCGGCGGCACCGGACCGCAGGGCCGCGGGCTCGCCCGCCGGTTCGCCCAGGCCGGACTGAGCGTCGTCATCGGCAGCCGCACTGCCGAGCGCGGCGCCGCGGCCGCCGCCGAGCTGGCCGAGGCGACCGGGGGAGCGGTGACCGGCGCCGACAACCGCGCGGCCGCCGAGGCCGGCGACCTGGTGCTGATCGTGGTGCCGTGGGACGGCCACGGCGAGCTGGTCGCCTCGCTCGCGCCGGTCCTGGCCGGCAAGGTCGTCGTCGACTGCGTCAACCCGCTGGGCTTCGACAAGCAGGGCGCCTACGCCCTGGACGTGCCCGAGGGCTCGGCGGCCCAGCAGGCGGCCGCGCTGCTGCCGGAGAGCACCGTGGTGGGCGCCTTCCACAACGTCAGCGCGGTGCTGCTGGAGGACCCCGAGGTCGCCAGCATCGAGACCGACGTCCTGGTCCTCGGCGATGACCGCGAGGCGACCGACCTGGTCCAGGCGCTGGCCGACACCATCCCCGGCATCCGCGGGGTCTACGGCGGCCGGCTGCGCAACGCCCACCAGGTCGAGGCGCTGACCGCCAACCTGATCAGCATCAACCGCCGCTACAAGGCGCACGCGGGGATCCGGGTCACCGACATCTGAGGCGCGCTCGACGGGTGCGGCTCTAGGATCGCCGCATGCGCACGGTCGGCAACATCCTCTGGTTCGTCCTGGCCGGCTTCTGGCTGGCCATCGGGTACGCCGTCGCGGGGATCGTCTCGTTCATCCTGATCGTGACCATCCCCTTCGGCATCGCGTCCTTCCGGCTGGCCGGCTTCGTGATCTGGCCGTTCGGCCGGACCGTGGTCTGGCGGCGGCAGGCGGGCGTCTGGTCGCTGATCGGCAACATCGTCTGGCTGGTCTTCGTCGGCTGGGAGCTGGCACTGGCCCACGTCGTCGCCGCCCTGTTGCTGATGATCACCATCGTCGGCATCCCGTTCGGCATCGCCTGCTGGAAGATGGTCCCGCTCGCGCTCTTCCCGCTCGGCCGCGAGGTCGTCCCGCTGAGCGAGGCGGCGCACGACCCGTACGGGCTCCCGGCGCCCGCGCCCCAGTCGTGACCACCCACGAGCGGGAGATCACCGCGCCCGTCGACCTGTGCGACGCCTCCGGACGGCTCAACCCCGAGGCCGTCGGCTTCAGCCGTCACCCGCTGCACCGGGCGAACCTCCGTGGCTGGGGACGCACCAAGCGCTGGGAGTACTGGGGAATCGTGACGCCGACCCACGTGGTGGCGCTGACCATCTCCGACCTCGACTACGCCGGCGTGCACGCGATCTACGTGCTCGACCGGGCCACGGGCGTGGAGACCGTGCGAGAGGCCACGGTTCCGTTCGCCCGCGGGTCGTCCTTCCCCGATCGCAGCGGCGTCGGCACGGCCACCGGCGCCGGCGGGGGTCTGCGCATCGAGGCTGCCAACGACGACGAGGGGACGCGCCTGCGGGCGAGCGCGGAGGGCGTGCGCATCGACGTACGCGTGGAGCTGCCGGAGGGGCACGAGTCGCTCGGCGTCGTGGTGCCGTGGAGCTCGCGGCGGTTCCAGTACACCGTCAAGGACGTCTCCCGCCCGGCCACCGGATCGCTGGTCCTCGACGGGCGGCATCACCATCTGGGCGGGTACGCCGTCCTGGACCACGGCCGCGGCAGGTGGCCCTACTCGCTGACCTGGAACTGGGCCGCGGGCTCCGGCGCCGTCGACGGCTCGATCCGCGGCCTGCAGCTCGGTGGCAAGTGGACCGAGGGCACCGGCTCCACGGAGAACGCCCTGCTCGTCGACGGCCGGCTGCACAAGATCGGCGAGGAGCTGGTCTGGGAGTACGACCGGTCCGACTGGATGCGTCCCTGGCGGATCCACGGCGAGCGCCTCGACGTCACCCTGCACCCCTTCCACGAGCGGGTCGCCCGCACCAACCTGCTCGTCGTGGCCTCCGAGACCCACCAGTGCTTCGGCGAGTGGGAGGGCTGGGCCCTCACCGACGACGGCGAGCGCCTCCGCTTCGACGGCCTCCTCGGCTGGGCCGAGGAGGCCAACAACCGCTGGTAGGTCCGAGCGACACGAGCTCTCACGTCCTGCGGGTGAATCTGACCTTGCCGTGCATGGTGTCGGTCAGCTGGTATCTGGCGTCGTGGGCCAGGACGTGGTGTCGGGGGCAGAGCATCAGCCCGGTCCTCACGTCAGTCGTTCCGCCGCGGCTCCACGGCGTGCGGTGGTGGCAGAAGCCCGGTGGCCAGTCGCAGTCTTGCTCGGCGCAGCCGCGGTCGCGCAAGGCGATGGTGATGCGTTGAGGCTCGGTGCGGAACCTGGTCTGCGGCCCAGATCGAGGGTCTGGGACGTCGTGTTGAGGACGGCGGGGATGATCCCGGCCTCGCAGGCGAGGTGAAGGACGAGACCATTCAGTGATGCCTTCGTCTTCGACGACATCAGCCCCGGCCTGACCAAGCGGGGCAAGGTCGTCTTCGATGTCGCGCCCAAGAGTGCGGGCAAGGGCGTCATCAAGGCCCAGGCGATGTTCAGCCTGGACGAGGCGGTCTATCTGTCGCTGAAGTAGTCGCCGCTCAGACCACGTGGCGGTCGGCGACGTCGAGGGCCTCGTCGATGATGGCGAGGCCCTCCTTGACCTCTTCCTCGGTGACCGTGCAGGGCGGGACGACGTGGGTGCGGTTGAAGTGGACGAAGGGCCACAGGCCGCGCTCCTTGCAGGCCGCGGCGAAGGCGGCCATGGGCGCGGCGTCGGCTCCGGCCGCGTTGAACGGCACCAGCGGCTCACGGGTCTCGCGGTCCTTCACCAGCTCGAGCGCCCAGAAGACGCCCAGGCCGCGGACCTCGCCCACGCTCGGGTGGCGCTCGGCGAGGGCGCGCAGCTCGGGCTCGATGACCTCGGCGCCGAGACGGCGGGCGTGCTCGACGATCCCCTCCTCGCGCATCACGTTGATGGAGGCGACGGCGGAGGCGCAGGCCAGCGGGTGGCCGGAGTAGGTCAGCCCGCCGGGGTAGGAGCGCTCGGCGAACGTCGCGGCGATCTCCTCGGAGATGACCACGCCGCCCAGCGGCACGTAGCCGGAGTTCACGCCCTTGGCGAAGGTGATCAGGTCCGGCCGCACGTCCCAGTGGTCGATGGCGAACCACTCGCCGCAGCGGGCGAAGCCGGCCATCACCTCGTCGGCGATGAGCACGATGCCGTGCTGGTCGCAGATCTCGCGGACGCCGGCCAGGTAGCCGTCCGGCGGGACCAGGATGCCGTTGGTGCCGACCACGGTCTCCAGCAGGATCGCCGCGATCGTCTGCGGTCCCTCGACCATGATGGTGCTGCGCAGGTGCTCCAGCGCCCGCTCGCACTCCTCGGCCTCGCTGGTCGCGTGGAACGCCGACCGGTAGGCATAGGGCCCCCAGTAGTGGACGACCCCGGCCATCGCAGGCTCCGAGGCCCAGCGCCGCGGGTCGCCGGTCAGGGTGATCGCCCCGGCGGTGGCCCCGTGATAGCTGCGGTACGCCGCCAGCACCTTGTTCCTGCCGGTGTGCAGCCGTGCCATCCGGACGGCGTTCTCGTTGGCCTCCGCGCCGCCGTTGGTGAAGAAGACCTTGTCCAGGCCCTCGGGCGCGACCTCCGCGATCAGCCGCGCGGCCTCGCCCCGGACGTCCACGGCGAAGCCCGGCGCGACGGTCAGCATCCGGTCGGCCTGCTCCTTGATCGCCGCGACGATCTTCGGGTGCTGGTGGCCGATGTTGACGTTGACCAGCTGGGAGGCGAAGTCGAGGTAGCCCTTCCCGCTGGCGTCCCAGAAGCGGCTGCCCTCGGTGCGCACGACCGGCAGGGGGTCGATGAGCGCCTGTGCCGACCAGGAGTGGAAGACGTGGGCGCGGTCGAGACGACGGATCTCCTGCTCGTCGTACGACGGAAGGCTGCTGTTCATCGGCTGCTGCTCTCCTTCACCGGTGGGTGGGGAATCCCAGGTCGACGCTGGACGTGGCGGGATCGGGCCAGCGCGAGGTCACCACCTTGCCACGGGTGTAGAAGCTGATCCCCTCGGGGCCGTACATGTGGGTGTCGCCGAAGAGCGAGTCCTTCCAGCCGCCGAAGGAGTAGTAGGCGACCGGCACCGGGATCGGCACGTTGACGCCGACCATGCCGACCTCGACGTCGAACTGGAAGCGCCGGGCGGCGCCGCCGTCGCGGGTGAAGATCGCGGTGCCGTTGGCGTACTCGTTGGCGTTGATCAGCGCCAGGCCCTCCTCGTAGCTCTCCACGCGGACGACGCCGAGCACCGGGCCGAAGATCTCGTCGCGGTAGACGGTCATCTCCGGGGTGACGTGGTCGAGCAGGGTGGCGCCGAGGAAGTAGCCGTCGGTGGGTACGTCGGCGCAGCGGCCGTCGACCACCACGCTGGCGCCCGCCTCCTCGCCGGCGTCGACGTAGCCGGCCACGCGGTCGCGGTGCTCGGCGGTGATCAGCGGGCCCATGTCGGTGCCCTCCTTGGCGCCGTCGTCGACGACCAGCTTGGGCAGCCGCAGGGCGATCGCCTCGACCAGCGGGTCGGCCACCGCGCCGACCGCGACGGCCACGGACAGTGCCATGCAGCGCTCGCCGGCCGCGCCGTACGCCGCGGAGACGATCGCGTCGGCGGCGACGTCGAGGTCGGCGTCGGGGAGCACCAGGGCGTGGTTCTTCGCGCCGCCGAGGGCCTGGACGCGCTTGCCGTGGGCGGTCCCGGTCTCGTAGATGTACCGCGCGATCGGGGTGGAGCCGACGAAGCTGATCGCGGCGACGTCGGGGTGCCGCAGCAGCGCGTCCACCGCCTCCTTGTCGCCGTTGACCACGGTGAAGACGCCGTCGGGGAGACCGGCGCGCTGCCAGAGCTCGGCCATGAAGAGCGCGGCCGAGGGGTCCTTCTCGCTGGGCTTGAGGACGAACGCGTTGCCGCAGGCGATGGCGTTGGCGCACATCCACAGCGGCACCATCGCCGGGAAGTTGAACGGCGTGATGCCGGCGACGACGCCGAGCGGCTGCCGGATGCTGTAGACGTCCACGTCGGTGCCGGCCTGCTCGGAGAAGCCGCCCTTGAGCAGCTGCGGCACGCCCGCGGCGAACTCGACGTTCTCCAGGCCGCGCTGGATCTCGCCGAGGGCGTCGGCGTGCACCTTGCCGTGCTCGGCGGTGATGATCCGGGCGAGCTCGTCAGAGTGGTCGTGGAGCAGCTGCCGGAAGGCGAAGACGATGCCGGCCCGCTTGGTCAGCGAGGCGCTCCGCCACTCGCGCGCCGCGGTCCGCGCGCTGGCCACGGCGGCGTCGATCTCGGCGGCCGAGGCGAGGTCGACCTCGCCGGTCTGGGACCCGCTCGCCGGGTTGAACACCGGTGCGGTGCGTCCGGAGACGCCGTCGGTGCGGCGGCCGTCGATCCAGTGGGGAATGCGTGTGATCGTCATGGACCCAATCTAAGACCAGCGGCTGGTGTGACAAAGACAGTGTTGTAGTGTCACAAAGTGCCGAATGCGACCTCCCGTCACGTGCTCTCCGAGATCGAGAGCCGGCTCGACGACGGCAGCGCCAAGGCGCTCGCCACCGCCGTGAGCCGGACCGTTCGCGACGGCGTGCTGGCCCCGGGCGACCGGCTGCCCCCGATCCGCGCGGTGGCGCACGAGCTCGCGCTGTCGCCCACGACGGTGAGCGCCGCGTGGTCGCTGCTGGTCCGCGCCGGCACGCTGCGGACGGAGGGACGCCGCGGCACGGTGGTCGCTCCGGTGGCGGTGCCCTATGCCGGGCGCTACAGCCAGGTGGTCGGGTCGCGGGCCGAGGAGGCGGGCGACTTCGCGCTCGACCTCTCCACGGGCGTGCCCGACGAGCGGCTGCTCCCGGGACTGGGCCGGGCGATCCGCGCGGTGACCACGGCTGGCACCCCGCGCAGCTACCTCGACGACCCGATCCTTCCCGAGCTCGCCGAGGTGCTGGCCGAGACCTGGCCCTACCAGGCGCCGGCGATGACGGTCGTCGACGGCGCGATGGACGCGCTCGACCTGCTGATCCGGGCGTCGGTGCGGTACGGCGACCGGGTCGTCGTCGAGCACCCGGCCTTCCCGCCGGTGCTGGACCTGCTCGACGCGGCGGGCGCCCAGGTGATCGGGGTGCCGCTGGACGCCGAGGGCATGATCGCCGACGGTCTGGGCGAGGTGGTCGCCGAGCCCGTTCGCGCGGTCATCCTGCAGCCACGCGGCCACAACCCGACGGGGATCTCGATGAGCCCGCGCCGGGCGAAGGCACTGGCGCGCATCCTGGCCGGCACCGGCGCGCTGGTGGTCGAAGACGACTCCGCCAGCGCGATCGCCGAGGCTCCCGACGTCACGCTCGGCGCCCACCTGCCGGGCCAGACCGTGCACATCCGCAGCTGGTCGAAGTCGCACGGCCCCGACCTGAGGCTCGCCGCCGTGAGCGGCCCGGCCGAGGTGATCGGCGAGGTCGAGCGGCTGCGCCGGCTCGGTCAGGGCTGGAGCAGCCGCCTGCTCCAGCGGGTCCTCGTCCACCTGCTCACCGACGAGCGCAGCCAGGCGGAGGTCGCTGCCGCCAGGGACGCGTACGCCGAGCGCCGCCGCGCCCTGGTCGACGCCCTCGCCGCCCGCGGGATCGAGGTGCCCGGCACCGAGGGTCTGAACATCTGGGTCCCGGTCACCGACGAGGCGGCGGCCCAGGTCCGGCTGGCGACCGCCGGCATCGCGGTGGCGCCCGGCGCTCCCTTCTTGGTCCTGCCCAGCACGGTGATCCCGGGGAACGGCGGTCACATCCGGGTCACCGCCGGACTGGTCGCCCGCGGCCACGAGGACCTGGCCGACCAGCTCGCGGCCGCCGCCGCCACCGTGCCGTGGGACGTGCGCGGCCGCTAGGCGACAGGGAGGCTAGATCAGCAGGTCCGGCACGACCTGGTGCAGATGGGCCGCCAGGCGCTCGGAGTCGGCGTCGGTCCATCCTTCCGGCGGCAGGATCCGCGCCCAGGCGTAGACCGGCTCCTGGCCGAACTGGTGTCCGGTCCCGTCGGGCACGCCGTTGGCCACCAGCTGGTCCGCGGCGAGCTGGAGCATGGTGAGCACCGGGATCCAGCGGGTCTGCGGGAGCACGTTGCGCCCGCGGTCCTCGCGCAGCCAGTCCGGCTTGCTCCAGGCCAGCGAGAAGGTCCACCAGGTGATCGGGTCGTTGGCGTGCTGGAGGTAGCCGACCCGGGTGCCCTCCCACGGGCCGGGCCGGTCCCAGTCGCCGGGCAGCTCGGCGAACCGGGCCGTCGTGCCCCCGTCGTACGTCGGCAGCACCTCGGGCGTTCCCGGGTCACGGGCGGCGGTGATCGCCCGCCAGAGGGTGTTGTTGCCGCTCGGGCCGACGAAGAGCGCGCCGTCGGTCCGGGAGGCCAGGTCGGTCAGCCCGGTGAAGGCCGCCTCGCCGCCGTAGCTGCCCAGGCTCTCCCCGCTGACGACGAGCAGCGGCCGGGCGTCGGCGGGGAGCTCGGTCCAGTGCGCGTAGACGGCGTCGAAGAGCGCCCGGCCGGCGTCGCGCGCCCGCTCGCCGTCGACGAGGAAGGAGAGCCAGCTGGGCAGGTGGGAGTACTGCATGCTCACGGTCGCGGTGTCGCCGGCGTACATGTACTCCAGCGCCTGGACCTGGTTCTCGTTGACCCAGCCGCGGCCGGTGCCGGTGGCGACGTTGAGCAGGCGGCGGCCGAAGGCGCCGGTGCGCTCCAGCTCGCGGACGGCCAGCGCGGCCTGGTCGCGCAGCGCGGCGACGCCGGCGTCCTCGTTGCCGACGTACACCCGGATGGGCTGCTCGGCTTCCGACCCGGTGAAGCCCGCGACGTCGGCGGCCGAGGGCGCGTTGTCGATGAAGGCGCGGCCGAGGCGGCCCAGGTCGCCCCAGTGGACCAATGAGCCGGGACCCGCGGAGAGCTCGGGCACGCTCGGCGGCTGGACGTCGTCGGTGAACTCGGTGTCGATCACCGAGAAGGCGCCGTCGAGGGTGCCGAGGATGCGCGTGGCGACCACGTTGTCGAGCACGGCGACCGTCAGCAGCGCGACGACCAGGCCGCCGACGAGTGTCGCGACCGGCGCGGGGGCGACCCGGCCGACCAGCCGGCCCAGCCGCCGGCCGAGGGCGCGGAGCCCGCGGGAGAGCAGCAGGAGGAGCACGAAGAAGACGACGCCGGAGAGCGCGACCACGGTGACGTGGCCGAACGAGGTGGGCTCCATGCCCAGGTCGGCGCGCAACTCGCGGGTCCAGCGGGCGTACCAGGCCAGGACGGCCAGCGTGCCCACCGCCTCGACCGCGCCGGCCCACATCCAGGCCCTCCGCAGCGACGGCACGGCCGGCCACCGCCCGGCACGTCGCCCGGCCCACCGGATCAGGCTGCCGACGCCGTAGCCGAGCACCGCGGCGACGCCGCACAGCAGCCCCTGGAAGAGCGCCGGACGGGGGAGCAGCGACGGGGTGAGCGCCAGCCAGGAGAAGACGACGGCGGCGGCGACGGGGGCGAGCGGCAGTCGCGGCAGGCGCCGGGCGCGGGCGGTGGTCCGGTCGGTGGGCATGGGGTGGATTCTCGCGGAGGACCCGGCCGCGCGGACGGGCGGCTCGCGGGATGGTCACCGGGCCGTTCGCACCGGCTCTGACCAGCGCGTTTGCCGATCACCGGCGGTGCCCGGCACTGGTCACGGACTGGTCACGGACTGGTCACGGCACTGGTCACCTGACCAGTCATCCGACCGGGCCGGGTCTGGTCACCGACAGGTAGAACGTGGTGCAATACCCCGTAACCAATCGCCCGCTGAGCAGTTATGTGACTCAGGTTACGTTTCACCGGACGCCACAGGGGGCGGCCGGCCTTTGAGGGGCAGGAGATGTCTGTGCGCACTCGAGTGGTACGCGGACGCCGGCGCAGGCTCGTCGCGGCAGGGGTGGCCGTGCTCGCGCTCGCCGTGCCCGCCGCGTGCGGTGGGTCGCAGCTCGATCCGGCCTATGTCCGGCAGGCGAACGACGCCGTCGCGGGCGGCGCGCAGGGCTCTGGTGTGGGCGGCACCGGCGTGACCGGCGACGGCACCGGCGTCGTGGACCCGGGCACGGGCGCGGTGGTCGACGGGACCGGAGCCACCGGCGGGACGGGCGGCACCGGCACGGGCGCGACCGGGGGCACCGGCACCGGCGCCACCGGCGGCACGGGCACCTCCACCGGAGGCGGGGGCGGCTCGACCGGCAAGGGCGGCGGCGGTGGCGGCTCGACCGGCGGCGGCGCCGCGGCGGGCGTCAAGGTCGGCTCCTGCGACGGCTTCAAGAACCAGACCGGCATCACCGACAAGACCATCACCATCGGCAACGCCTCGGACATCAGCGGCCCGGTGCCGGGTCTGTTCACCGGCGCCCAGCAGGCCACCAAGGCCTTCGTCGCCTACTTCAACGCGACCTCCAGCATCTGCGGCCGCAAGCTGCAGCTGGTCACCGCCGACAGCCGCACCGACGCGGGCGCCGACCAGCAGGCCTACCAGAAGTTCTGCGACTCGACCTTCGCCGCCGTCGGCTCGATGTCGGCCTTCGACTCCGGCGGCGCCGGCGTCGCCCAGGGCTGCGGCCTCCCGGACATCCGGACCGCGGCCGTGACCGCCACCCGGACCAACTGCTCGACCTGCTTCGGCACCCAGGGCACCGGCCCCGGCGAGTACAGCAACGGTCCCTACGACTGGATGGTGGCCAACCACAAGTCCGCCAGCCAGAAGGGCGCGTTCCTCTACCTGAACGCCGGCGCCGCGGCCGAGAACGCCAAGACCCAGATCGCGGTCGGCGCCAAGCGCGGCGTGAAGTGGCTCTACACCTCGCCGGTCGACGTCACCGAGTTCAACTACGGGCCCTACGTCCAGCAGATGAAGAGCAAGGGCGTGCAGTTCGTCCAGTTCATCGGCGCCTACCAGCAGTCGGTGCGACTGGCCCAGGCCATGCAGTCGGCCAGCTTCAAGCCCGAGGTGCTGATGTACGACCCGTCGGTCTACGACGACAACTTCATCAAGACCGGCGGCAGCGCGGTCGACGGCGCGGTCGTCTACATCAGCTTCACGCCGCTGGACGAGTCGCAGCCCGAGCTGAACCTCTACAAGAAGTGGCTGCAGCAGGCGGCGCCCGGCGCCCGCCCCGCGTTCTTCGGCATGTTCGCCTGGTCCGCCGCGCGGCTCTTCACCGAGCAGCTGCTCGAGCTGGGCGGCAAGCTGACCCGCGCATCGCTGGTGCAGCAGGTCAAGGGCGTCAGCAACTGGACCGGCCGGGGGATGCACGCCGCGATGCAGGTGGGTCCGAAGCACCCGCCGTCGTGTCTGCGGTTCATGCAGGTCAAGGGCGGCAAGTTCGTGCCGCTCGGCGCCACGAAGTACACCTGCTACGGATACAGCAAGGGCTGATCGACCGTGGGCGCATTCCTCTCCTACACCGTCATCGGCCTCTTCACCGGTGCGGCGTACGCGATCGCGGCGAGCGGTCTGGTGCTGACCTACAGCACCACCCGCGTGTTCAACATCGCCCATGGCGCGGTGGGGATGGTCTTCGCCTTCGTCTACTGGGACTTCTACCAGCGCCAGCACATGCCGGCCTGGCTGGCGCTGGCCCTGGTGCTGCTCGTGGTCGCCCCGATCTTCGGGGTCTTCGTGCAGCGGTTCATCGCCCGCGGCCTCGGCGCGGCGCCGATCGGCGTCTCGCTGGTGGTCACCGTCGGCCTGCTGGTCGGCCTCATCGGCGTCGCGACGCAGGTCTGGCCGCCGGCGCCGCGCACGCTGCCGCCGTTCTTCGACGGGCGCCTGGTCACCCTCGGCTCGGTGGTGATCACCTGGCACCAGATCATCACCGTGGTGATCTCCGGCATCGTCGCCGCCGCGCTCTTCCTGCTGCTCAACCAGACCCGCATCGGCACCGCGATGCGGGCGAGCGTGGACAACCCCGCGCTGCTGGAGCTGTACGGCGGCCGGCCGCAGTGGGTCGACGCCCTCGCCTGGGCGATCGGCACCTCGCTGGCCGCACTGGCCGGCATCCTGCTGGCCCCGGTCATCGGCCTGCAGTACTACGACCTCACGCTGCTGGTCATCTCGGCGTACGCCGCCGCGATGCTGGGCAAGCTCACCGACCTGAAGATGACCTACATCGGCGCGATGGGCCTCGGCGTCGTCCAGGCCTGGGCGGTCGGCTACCTGCCCAGCGTCGGTGACATCGCCGGTCTCCGTGCGGTCATCCCCACGCTCTTCCTCTTCGCGATCCTGGTGCTCCTGCCGCAGGCGCCGCTGCGCATCGGCCAGGTCAAGGGCCTGGTCGCCGCTCCGGTGCCGTCGCTGACCAAGGCGTCGGTCTGGGGCGTGGCGCTGGTGGTCTTCGTGATGCTGCTGGCGGTGTCGCTCTCGACGACCAACCTGCTGCTGGTGGGCACCGCGGCGACGTACGGCATCGTGATGCTCTCGCTGGTGCTGCTCACCGGCTACGGTGGCTACGTCTCGCTGGCCCAGTTCACCTTCGCCGGCGTCGGCGCGGTGGCCTACGCCAAGCTCGACCAGCCGAACCTCCTCGGCCTGCTGCTGGCCACGCTGATCGCTGCCGCCGTGGGCGCGCTGGTGGCGCTGCCGGTGCTCCGGCTGACCGGCCTCTACCTGGCGCTGGCCACGCTCGCCTTCGCGCAGCTGATGGACAAGCTGGTCTTCCAGGCGTCGTTCGCCTTCCAGTACAGCAACGCGCTGACCGCCGAGCGGCTCTCCGTCTTCGGCTTCCAGTTCTCCAGCACGGGTGCCTATACGGTGATGATGACGGTCTTCTTCGTGCTCATCGCCATCGCGGTGATCGCCGTGCGCCGCGGCCGCGCCGGGCGCATGCTGATCGCGATGCGCGACAGCCAGGCGGCCTGCGGCACGCTCGGCCTGGACCTGCGCTGGTTCCGGGTGGCGCTCTTCGCCAGCTCGGCCGGCATCGCCGGCCTGGCCGGCGCGCTCTTCGCCGGACTGCGCGAGACCATCGTGTCCGCCGACTTCCAGTTCTTCGCCAGCCTGCTGCTGCTCCTGATGGCGGTCGTGTGGGGCGTCACCTCGGTGACCGGCGCGGCGCTGGGCGGCGTCTTCCTGATGTACCTCCCGGTCGCCCAGTCCAATCACCCGGCCATCGCCGGCCTGCTCTTCATGGTGATCGGCTTCGGCGCCGTGGCCCTGGGCCGCGACCCGAACGGCCTGGCCAACAGGCTCTTCGGTTTCAAGGACTGGGTCCTCGAGCGGGTCTACCCTGTTCTGGCGGCGCGATACCCGGGCATGGCACTCGGACCCACCCAGAACGCCGAAGCGACTGAGGTGGCCGAGCGGACCGAGGAGGTGCCCGATGCCGTTGCTGTCAGTTGAGGACGTCGTGGTGCAGTTCGGTGGCATCACCGCGGTCAACCACGCCAGCTTCGAGGTCGAGCCGGGCACCATCACCGGCCTGATCGGGCCCAACGGCGCCGGCAAGACCACGTGCTTCAACGTGATCACCGGACTGCAGACGCCGACCTCCGGCCGGGTCGTCTTCGACGGCCACGACATCACCAAGCTGCCGGTCCACCGCCGCGCCCGCCGCGGCATCGGCCGCACCTTCCAGCGGCTGGAGGCCTTCGGGTCGCTGACCGTCGAGGACAACGTGCGCACCGCCCTGGACATCCACGAGGGCGCCCGCGGCATCCTCAAGCCCAGTTGGTACGACGAGGTCGACGCGCTCCTGGCCCGCGTCGGGATCAGCGAGTACGCCGAGGAGCGGGCCGACTCGATCCCCACCGGCACCGCCCGGCTGCTCGAGCTCGCCCGCGCGCTGGCCTGCGAGCCGCGACTGCTGCTGCTCGACGAGCCCTCCTCGGGTCTCGACGAGACCGAGACCGAGGCCTTCGGCGACCTGCTGCTGGAGCTGGCCGCCGAGGGGCGGACCATCCTCATGGTCGAGCACGACATGGACCTGGTGATGCGGGTCTGCGGGACGCTCAACGTCCTGGACTTCGGCTCGATCATCGCCAGCGGGGAGCCGGCCGAGATCCGGGCCAACCCCGAGGTGCAGCGCGCCTACCTGGGCTACGCCGAGGAGGGTGCGGCATGAGCGTCCCGATTCTCGAGACCATCGACCTGCACGCGGCGTACGGCCGCATCGAGGTGCTGCGCGGGGTCAACCTGCGCGTGCCGCGGGGAGCCGTCATGGCGCTGCTGGGGCCCAACGGCGCCGGCAAGTCGACCCTGCTCAAGGTCATCAGCGGTCAGATGGCGCCCACCTCCGGCGACATCCACATGGCCGGCGTGCACGTCAAGGACGCCAAGCCGGACGAGCTGGCCCGGATGGGCCTGATCACCGTGCCGGAGGGCCGCAGCGTCTTCCCGAACCTCACGGTCGAGGAGAACCTCCTGCTGATGTCGTACGCCGGCGTGCCGGCCGAGCAGGTCATGGAGACCGCCTACGCCTACTTCCCGCGACTGGCCGAGCGGCGCTACCAGCTCGCCGGCACGATGTCCGGCGGCGAGCAGCAGATGCTCTCGCTGGCGCGCGCGCTCACCTCGGACCCGGCGCTGCTGCTGCTCGACGAGCTGTCGATGGGGCTGGCGCCGCTGATCGTGGAAGAGCTCTACGACACCGTCGAGCAGATCGCCGCCACGGGCGTCTCGATCCTGGTCGTGGAGCAGTTCGCGCGGACGGCACTGCGGATCGCCGACTACGCGGCCGTGATGACGGGGGGCCGCATCGTGGCCACCGGGGAACCGGATGAGGTGCAGTCGGTCCTGGCCGACGTGATCCTGGGAGGAGCAGCATGAGGGGAATCTCCATGAGGCTGACGGCGCGCTCGGTGGCGGTCGCCGCCACGACGGGCCTGATCCTGGCCGGCGCGCCCGCGCAGGCCGTGCCGGTGGCGACGGCGGACTTCGGCGGATTCTCGAGCAGCGCGACGGCGTCGCCGCTGCGCATCGAGATCTTCGAGCCGTCGCTGCCGATCCCGACCGAGCCCGACAAGCCGCAGCTGGAGTTCGACTTCTCCTACACCCGCGTGCTCGCGGACTCGGGGCCGTCGACGACCGCGCGGGCGTCCGCGCTTTGGCCGGGTCCGGCCCTCGGTGACGGCCTGAAGACCTTCGGCGAGCAGCTCGGCCTGCCGGACTTCCTCTTCGCCAACGGCTACCCGGTCCAGGTGAACTCCGCGTTCCCCAGCGACACCACCCAGCAGTTCGACGAGCCGGCCCCCGGCATGGTCCAGCGGGTCAACGCCAGCGGCAAGCGCACCGTCGCCCAGGCCGGCTACGGCACCGAGGTGACCGAGGGCACGACCACCGCGCCCGCCACGTCGACCAACCCGCTCTCGGCCCTGCTCAGCGGTGACCTCTCCGCGCTCGGCGGCATCCTGGGCGGCAAGAAGTCCGGCAGCGCCGACTCGCCCGCGGCCGCCAACCCGTTCGGCGCGCTGAGCGCGCTCGTCGGGTTCGAGGGCATGAGCAGCGTCTCCAGCACGGAGTACACCAGCGACACCGCGACCGCCACGGCGACCAGCAAGATCGGCCAGCTGCGGTTGCTCGGCGGCCTGATCACCTTCGACGGCGTCGAGGTGGTCACCAAGGTGGTCAGCACGCTGGAGGGCGCCAAGCCGACCCGCAGCGTCAGCCTCGGCGGCATGACGATCATGGGCCAGAAGGTCGGATTCGGGCCCGACGGCATCCAGGCCGCCGGCAGCACCGTCGCGATCCCGGGTCTGTCCGGCTCGCCCGGCAAGATGCTGGAGAAGCTCGGCTTCGCCTTCGAGATGCCGCAGCCCACGGTGACCAAGGACGGCCCCTCGGCCTCGGTCGACGCCGACGCGTTGCGGATCACCCTGGACACCAAGCCGCTGCTCGGACTGCTTCCGAAGCTGCCCTGGGACCAGATCCTCGGCCCGATCCTGGAGGCGATCCCGCTCCCGGCCCAGCTCAACATGATCAAGGGCATGCTGCCGGCGCTGCTGACCATGACCCCCAAGATCGTGGTCCACGTGGGCAGCGCGACGGCCGCGGCCGCCACGATCGCGCCGATGGACTTCGACGACGAGGGCGGCACCGACGACGGCACCGCCGGAGCGGGCACGGGCGCCGGCGGTGACACCGGCGCCGGCACGGTCGCCGGCCCGGACGCCGGTGGTGACGCCGGTGGCGTCGACGCGGGCGCCCTGGACGCCGGCGCGCCGGTCGACGCGGGCGCCCCGGTGACCGGCGAGGCGACGACCGTCGACCCGATGGCGGCGATCCCGGGCCTCCCGCCGCTGGGCAGCGTCCCGATGCTGCTGACCCTGCTCGGCCTGCTGCTGGCCGCTGGCATCGGCCGCTACCTCGGCCGGGCCGGTGGGTTGATCTTCGCCGCGGGAAGCGCGTGCACCCACGGACTCAAGTCCGGTGTTCCAGATCTTCGGAAGGTGTGACATGACTGCCATGCAGGACCAGACCCAGACCATCCCCGCGATGGCCGACTCCCCGCGCGGCGTCGTCGTGATGCCCCAGGCCGCGTCGCGGGGCACCAAGGACGGCGTGGCCCCGCTCAAGGGCAACGGCGCCGAGGTGCTGCACACGGTGCTCTTCGTGGCGGGGGCGGTGCTGCTGCCGGTCGGGCTGATCGTCATCGGTCTCGGCTGGTACGGCGTCGCGCACACGCCGTACGAGTACGACCAGATGTCCTACCTGGTCTCCGGCGGCATCCTCGGGCTCGGCATCACCTTCGTCGGCGGCTTCCTCTACTTCGGCTCCTGGCTGGCCCGGGTCGCCGCGGACCAGAAGGCCGCCCAGCGCCAGCTCGCCGACACCCTGCTGGTGCTGGCCGACATCGTCTCCCACGCCTCGCAGGCGCCCGCCGTGGTCGCGGCCGGCAACGGCGCTCCGGCCCGTGCCGCCGCTCCGGCCGCGCCGGCCCGCCAGCGCGACCCCGGCGCCGTTCTCGTCGTGGCCGGCTCCGGGCACATCGTGCACCGCGCCGACTGCGACCTGCTGGTCGGTCGCGAGGACCTCACCCCCGCCGGCCCCGGCGCCCCCGACCTCGTCCCCTGCCGCCTCTGCAAGCCGGGCGTCTGAGCCGGCTGCCCTAGGAGGGCTGCTGCTCCCGGGCGTAGTCGCGCGCCGCGCCCACGAGCTGTGCCAGCGCGATCACGGCGATGATGCCGCAGAGCGCCAGCGCGACGAAGATCGGGAACGCCTGGAACTCGATGGAGAAGAAGCGGCCGTCCACGTCGGTGTAGTCACACACCAGCACCGGGCCCTCCCAGCGAGGCCCCGAGCCCGAGCCGCCCTCCTGCACGACGTGGAGGTTGTGCAGGCAGGACTCCCGGAGCAGGTAGAGCTGTGCCCAGAGCATGAGCCCCGTGCCTGTCGAGACCGTGAGCACCGCGAGCGCGGCCGCCACGCGCCTTCCGGGAGTCATGCCTCCAGCATGGCAAGCCGATCCTGACGTTGCTAGTCGGGGGAGGGCGGGGACGCGGCCGTGCGGGGGACGACGAACCAGAGCAGGATCAAGAAGACCAGGATGGTGCCGCCGGCGACGATGCCGGTGACGCGGCCCACGACGAGGTCGAAGACCAGGAAGATCACCCCGGCGCTCACCAGGGCCAGCAGGAGGAGGCCGGCGCGGGCGGCCTTGTCCGCGGCGCTGACGATCCACGGCCGGCGGTGCTGGCGGAAGAGCATCCGGTGGAAGGCGACGGGGGCGACGATGAGGCCGGTGGTCAGCACCGAGCAGACCAGCAGCACCAGGTAGGTCGTCCGCTGCACCGAGTCGAGGGTGTCGAAGCGCGGCGTGAACGGCAGCGTGATCAGGAAGCCGGTGAGGATCTGCGCGCCGGTCTGGGTGACCCGGAGCTCCTGGAGCAGCTCGTTCCAGTTGCGGGTGAGCGTCTCGGGAGGGATCGACCCGGCGTCGGGCGGCGGCGTGACCATGGCTCAGCCTAGGCGCTGGGGGAGCCGGTGGAGAGCCTCGGCGAGGGCCGCGAGGCGCTCGGCGGGCAGGTGGTAGCCGGGGAAGTAGCAGCACACCCGCTCGGTCAGATCCCCGAAGCGCCGGTCGATCTCGGCGGCGCACTCCGCGACATCGCCCACCACGGCGATGCGCCGCAGCAGGTCGTCGTCGACCAGCGCCGCCATGGCCGTGACGTCGCCGCGCTTGGAGAGCGCGTTGAGCTCGGGCTGCAGGTCGGCGTACCCCTCGACATCCAGCACCGGACGGTACGCCGGGGTCGAGCCGTAGAACGCCAGCAGCATGCGCACCCCGCCGACCGCGGCCTCGCGCTCCTCCTCGGTCTCGCCCAGCGCGACGATTGCCTGGGGGAGCAGGGCGATCCCCGGGCGACCCGAGCGGCGCAGCCCCTCCTCGACGGCCGGCAGCGTCTGCTCGCGGATGTGCCGGTGGCTGTTGAACGGCATCACCAGCAGCCCGTCGGCGACCTCCGCCGCGGTCCGGGTCATCACCGGTCCGAGCGCGCCGAGCAGCACCGGCGGCACGCCGTACGGGTTCGGGCCCGGGACGAACGTCGGCGGCATCAGCGTGTGCCGGGTGAACTCCCCGCGGAAGTCCAGCCGGGTCCCGTCCTGCCAGGAGCCGAGGATCGCCTTGACGGCCAGCACGATCTCCCGCATGTGCGCGGCCGGGCGGTCCCAGGTGGCGCCGTACCGGCTCTCGATGTGCGGGCGGATCTGCGAGCCGAGACCGAGCCGGAAGCGTCCGCGGGAGAGCAGCTGCAGGTCGTACGCCGTGTGCGCGAGGTGCATCGGGCTGCGGGGCAGCGCGATGGCGACGTTGGTCATCAGGTCGGTCTCGACCGCCCCGGCCGCCGCCGCGAGCGGGAGGAAGACGTCGTGCGGCCCCTCGAAGGTGAACAGCCCGTCGACGCCGGTCTCCACCAGCTCGCGAGCGCGGGTCGCGGCGTGGTCGGGCCGGGCATCGAGCTGGACGTCGAGGAGCACGAGCCGATTGTCCCGGACCGGCGGTGTCCCGGGCGAGAGGCGATCACGGGACGACGCGGGAGATTGAGGCCTTTCGGGTAGGTACGCCGGGGCCTTTCACCTGCCATGATGCGGCCATGACCAGCGAACCCGGGGGAGAGGTGCGCACCGTCGCTCACCGATGCCATCCTCCCGCTGGTGACCCTCACGGTCCTGATCGCCGGCTCGCTGATCCTCTTCGGGCTGGACGCCCTCGACGGGCCCATCCAGGTCGCCCTGGTGATCTGCTGCGCGGTCGCTGCGCTCATCGTGCTGAAGAACGGCCACGCCTGGGAGGAGCTCCAGGAGGCCGGCCAGAGCGCCATGGCCTCGGTGACCAGCGCGATGTTCATCCTCCTGGCCGTCGGCGCGCTGATCGGCACCTGGAACCTCTCCGGCACGATCCCGACGCTGGTCTACTACGGCATCCAGGTGCTCTCGCCCGGCTGGTACTACGCCGCCGCCGCGATCATCTGCGGCGTCGTCGCCCTGAGCATCGGCAGCTCGTGGACGACCGCGGCGACCATCGGCGTCGGCCTGGTCGGGATCGCGACCATGCTCGACGTCTCGCCGGCCATCACCGCGGGCGCGGTCATCTCCGGCGCCTACCTGGGCGACAAGACCTCGCCGCTGTCGGAGACGACGATCCTCACCGCCCAGATGGTCGGGGTGAACCCCTACGAGCACATCAAGCGGCAGGTGTGGACCTCCGTGCCCGCCTTCGCCATCGCCGTCGTGGTCTTCCTGATCCTCGGCTGGACCAGCGGGCCGGGGGAGGGCAGCACGGTCGCCACCGAGACCGACCTGGACGCCCTGGCCGACTTCTTCTGGATCAACCCGGTCAACCTGCTGCCTCTGGTGCTGCTGGCCTACATGTCGATCCGCAAGGTGCCGGCCTCGCTGGCGCTGCTGGCCTCGGCGATCTTCGCCGGCGTCCTGGCGGCCTTCACCCAGCCGGACCTGGTGGCGCAGTTCATCGGCGGCAGCGGCAACGCGGTGGTCGAGTCGATCAAGGCGCTGTGGCAGGCCATGGCCACCGGCTTCGAGCTGACCACCGGCGTCGGCGACGTCGACCGGCTGGTCTCGCGTGGCGGCATGGACAGCATGCTCTTCACGCTCTGGCTGATCTTCGGCGCGGTCACCTTCGGCACGATCCTGGAGAGGTTCGGGCTGATCTCGCGCCTGGTCGACCCCATGATCGCCTCGGCCCAGAGCACCGGCCGCCTCTTCTTCACCGTCTTCGCCTGCGCCTTCGGGCTCAACGTGGTCGCCGGTGACCAGTACATCGCCCTGGTGCTGCCCTCGCGGATCTTCCGGGTCGAGTTCGCCCGGCGCGGCCTGGCCCCGACCAACCTCTCCCGCCTCGCCGCCGACAGCGGCACGGTGACCTCGCCGCTGGTGCCGTGGAACTCCTGCGGTGCCTTCATGGGGGCCACCCTCGGCGTCTCCACGCTGCTCTACCTGCCGTACGCCGTGTTCTGCTACGCCAGCCCGGCGCTGAGCGTGCTCTACGGTGTGACGGGCTTCAAGATCGAGAAGACCGACCCCGTCTCGGACATCCCAGAAGGAGATCCGGCATGAGCCAGACCACCGAGGCCCCGGAGACCACGCCTGCCGGGAAGATGACCCTGCCGACCCTGACCGCCATGGTCGTCGGCGGCATGGTCGGCGCGGGTGTCTTCTCCCTCCCCGCCCGCTTCGGCGTCGCCACCGGCATCCTCGGCTCGCTGATCGCCTGGGCGATCGCCGGCGCCGGCATGCTGATGCTCGCCTTCGTCTTCCAGAACCTCGCGATCCGCAAGCCCGAGCTGGACTCCGGTGTCTTCATCTATGCCAAGGAGGGCTTCGGCGACTACGCCGGCTTCAACTCCGCGATCGGCTTCTGGGCGAGCGCGGTCGCCGGCAACACCTTCTACTGGGTCTTCATCAGCGCCACCCTGGGCGCGTTCTTCCCCGCCTTCGGCGACGGCGACACCGTCCTGGCGGCCGCGCTCGGCAGCGCGGGCGTGTGGCTCTTCCACTACCTGATCGCGCGCGGCGTCCGCGACGCGGCGATCATCAACCGGATCGTCACCGTCTTCAAGGTGCTGCCGATCCTGGTCTTCATCGTGGTGCTCTTCGTGGCCTTCGACGCCGGCGTCTTCGCCGACAACTGGACCGCCTACGGGTACGGCGACCTGGGCAATCTCAACGAGCAGGTCCGCAACACGATGATCATCACGACGTTCGTCTTCCTCGGCATCGAGGGCGCCAGCGTCTACTCCCGCTACGCCAAGAAGCGCTCCGACGTCGGCAAGGCGACCGTGATCGGCTTCCTCAGCGTGCTCTCGATCTTCATGCTGGTCACGCTCTCCAGCTACTCGGTGATGGCGCAGCCCGACATCGCCGCCACCCGGCAGCCCTCGATGGTCGGCCTCTTCCAGCACGTCGTCGGCGACTGGGGCGAGGTCTTCATCTCCGTCGCCGTCGTCGTCTCGGTCCTGGGCGCCTACCTGGCCTGGACGCTGATGGCCGCCGAGGTGATGTACATCCCCGCGCGGGCCGACGACTTCCCGGCCTTCCTCGGGCAGGAGAACGAGAACGGCACCCCGATCACCGCGCTGGTGGTCACCTCGATGGCCGTCCAGGGGCTCCTCGCGCTGACCCTGGTGGTCAGCGACGCGCTGAACTTCATGCTCGACCTGTGCACCAGCCTGGCGCTGATCCCCTACTTCCTGGCCGCGGCGTACGCGCTCAAGCTGGGCCTGACCGGGGAGTCCTACGAGGGCGTGGACCGTGGCGTACGCCGCCGCGAGACGGTCTTCGCCGGCATCGCGACGGCGTACACGATGTTCCTCTTCGACGCCGCCGGGCTGAAGTTCCTGCTGCTCTCCACGGTGCTCCTGGCGCCGGCCACGATCCTGTACGTCAAGGCCCGCAGCGAGCACGGGCGCAAGCTGTTCACGCCGGCCGAGATCGCGCTCTTCGTGGTGATCGTCGCGGGCGGGATCTTCGGCGTCTTCAGCCTGGCCACCGGCCGCATCACCCTCTGACCCCCACACCCCTCGAAAGGCAGTGACATGAGCGAGAACCCGGCAGCCGGCTACGGCGTCCACTCCGAGGTGGGCAGGCTCCGCAAGGTGCTGGTGTGCGCTCCGGGACTGGCCCACCGCCGGCTCACCCCGAGCAACAACGACGATCTGCTCTTCGACGACGTCATGTGGGTGGAGAACGCCCAGCGCGACCACGCCGACTTCGTCAACAAGATGACCAACCGCGGCGTCGAGGTGGTCGAGCTGCACGACCTGCTCGCCCAGACCCTCGACGTGCCCGGCGCCCGCGACTGGGTGCTGGATCGCAAGATCGTCCCCAACGAGGTCGGCCTCGGACTGGTCGACCCGACCCGTTCCTACCTGGAGACGCTCGGCTCGCGCGAGCTCGCCGAGCTCCTCATCGGCGGCATGGCCACCAACGACCTGCCCGAGGACTTCCGCTCGCCGTACGTCGCGCTGGCCCGGGAGTCGCTCGGCGCTCGCGAGTACCTCATGCGGCCGCTGCCCAACACCCTCTACACCCGCGACACCACCTGCTGGCTGTACGGCGGGCTGACCATGAACCCGCTCTACTGGCCGGCCCGGCACGACGAGACCCTGCTCTACAAGGCGATCTACTCCTTCCACCCCGACTACGTCGGCTCGACGGTGTGGTGGGGCGACCCGGAGAGGGACTGGGGCCAGGCGACCTTCGAGGGCGGCGACATCATGCCGATCGGCAACGGCGTGGTGCTGATGGGGATGAGCGAGCGGACCTCGCGCCAGGCGATCACCCAGGTCGCGCAGGCGCTCTTCGCCCAGGGCGCGGCCGAGCGCGTCGTCGTGGCCGGCATGCCCAAGCTGCGCGCGGCGATGCACCTGGACACGGTCTTCACCTTCGTCGACCGCGACATCGTCACCTACTACCCGACGATCGTCGACGGCATCCACGCCTTCTCGCTGCGGCCGGGCGACAAGGAGGGCGTCGTCGACATCGCCGACGAGGGGGATCAGCGCTTCCTCGACGTGGTCGCCGGGTCGCTCGGGCTCGACGGCTTCAACGAGATCCCCACCGGCGGCGACGTCTACCAGTCCGAGCGGCAGCAGTGGGACAGCGGCAACAACGCCGTCGCCCTGGAGCCCGGCGTGGTCTTCACCTACGACCGCAACACCCTGACCAACTCGCTGCTGCGCAAGGCCGGCGTCGAGGTGATCACCATCGTCGGCGCGGAGCTGGGCCGCGGCCGTGGCGGCGGGCACTGCATGACGTGCCCGATCATCCGCGACGCGGTCGACTACTGACCTCCCGGATGGACGACTTCGAGGCGATCGCCGAGCGGATCGACCACGGCTCGGCGGTCCCGCGGTCGCGCGCCTGGCTGCGGGCCGCGGCCATCGTGGCGCTCGGTCTCGCCTGCGTGTACGTCGTCGCGGGCCTCATCGAGCGGATCGACTGGGGCCTGGCGCTCGACGCGATCGGCAAGGTGACCTGGTGGCAGCTGGTCGCGCTCTTCGGCATGCTCATCGTGCGGCAGGTGCTCAACGCGCGCCCGCTGTCGCTCTTCCTGCCCGAGCTCTCGCTCGCCCGGGCGACCACCAGCGACCAGGCATCGGCGCTGATCTCGATGATCGCGCCGCCGCCCTCGGACATGGTGCTGCGCATCAAGATCTTCCACACCTGGGGGATCGACCCCGCCCGTGGTCTGGCCGGCGCCACGATGAACGTGCTGGCCTTCTACATCAACCGGCTGGTCGTGCCGCTGCTCGGCTTCGTGCTCTACCTGGCGATCGGCTTCAACCCGACGTACCTGGTGATCGCGCTGGTGTGCGTGGTCGCCGGCGGGACGCTCTTCGTGATGACCCAGCTGGCCGCCCGCAGCGCGGAGATGGCCTCGACGATCGGGCGCAAGGCCGGCGAGCTGGCCCAGCGGGTCAAGAAGAGCGTGGACCCGGAGGTCTGGGCGGACAAGATCCTGGACTTCCGCAACCACATCGCCGACCGGTTCGCCTGGGCGATCCCGCGGGCCCTGATCGGCCTGGCGGTGATGACGGTCGTGGACGCCCTCATCGTGGTCGCCGCGATGCGCTTCGTCGGGGTGCCGGCCGAGGATCTCCCGCTGGTGGCGGTGGTCGGGTCGTTCCTGGTGCTCTTCCCGCTGACGATCGGCCCGCTGCAGGGCCTGGGCATCCTGGACAGCGCCCTGCTGGCGGCCTACATCGCCGTCGCGGGGCACGAGTACGAGGCGGCGGTGCTCGCCGGGCTGGTGCTCTACCGGCTGATCACGCTCGGCGGCCCGATGCTGCTCGGCTGCGGCGCGCTGGTCTACTGGCGCCGGACGGTCTCCGACGACGCGATGGCCGCCGCGAAGGAGGCCGCCGAGTCCTCGGTCAACCGCGCGGAGGAGTCAGCCGCGCCGCTCGCGGAGACTCTCGACGCCGGACTTGACCAGCACGAAGGGCACCAGCAGCGTGGCGACCGCGGTGACCAGCCAGACGATCAGCGTCGCCAGGATCCAGGTGGTGGCTCCGTCGATCCGCAGTGAGTCGCCCACCCAGGTGGTGATCAGCAGCGCTACGAAGGTCGAGACCAGGCCGATGCCGCCGGTGAAGGCGGTCGCGTTCTTCAGCGCCACCTTGAGCAGGAACGGCTGCAGCACGGACTGGAGCACCGCGAAGATCACCACGGTGAGGATGAAGCCGCTCGTGGTGATGTGGAAGTCGTCGAGGACCAGTGAGGCCACGACGAGGCCGATCGCCGCCGAGGCGAGGAAGACGATGGTGCGCCACAGGATCCGGATCATGGCGTCAACGTAGTGCACTCCGGTCCCCCGAGAACAGGACCGACGGCTCTGTCTCCTCCCGCGCGCCGCGCGCATCCTGGTGATGAGGGGAGGAGGTCGCCATGGCACGACGGCTCCACGGATGGCGCAAGCTGGCCGGCTCGACCTGGGGTCCGCCGACGGATCCGCAGTTCTTCGGGGAGATGGAGGTGGACGCCTCCGCCATCCTCGACCACATCCGCAAGGTCCGCGAGGAGACCGGCGAGCGGGTCACGGTGACCCATCTGGTCGGCCGCGCCGTCGCCCACGGCCTCAGCGAGGTCCCGCACCTGCGGGTGAGGCTGGCGCGCGGACGGGAGTACCCGCGCGAGAGCGTCGACGTCTTCTTCATCGTCTCGACCGGTGGCGGCGACGACCTCACCGGCATCAAGGTGGCCGACGCCGACCGGAAGTCGGCGGTCCAGATCGCCGGGGAGCTCTCCCGGGCCACCGGCGCGATCGACGACGGCACCGACGGCGAGTTCGGCCGGGTGAAGCGGCTCTTCGACCTGCTGCCACCGCGCATGCTGCGCGCGGTCCTGCGCGGCTCGGCGGTGCTCTCCTCCGACTTCGACCTGGACCTGCCCACGCTCGGCATCCGCCGCCAGGCGTTCGGCAGCGCGATGGTCACCTCGGTCGGGATGTGGGGCGTCGTGCACGCCTACTCGCCGCTGGCGGCGTACTACCGGGTCCCGGTGCTGGTCTGCATCGGCGCGGTCACCCAGCGGCCGGTCGCGGTGGCCGGGCGCGTGCTGGTCCGGCCGATGATCACCATCACCGCCACCTTCGACCACCGGTACGTCGACGGCTACCACGCCGCCCGGTTCGCCCAATCGGTCCAGGAGTACTGCGCGCACCCGGCGGCGTTCGAGCCCGGCGCCGCCTCTGGCTAGCGCGGTGGGTCGCTGTCACTGGATGACAGCGATCCACCGCGCCGAGACCCGCTGGGTGGCTGCCTCAGTCCTCGGGGACGGGCACGATCTGCACCGGGCAGCCGCTGTGGTTGATCAGCGAGCGCGCGATCGAGCCCAGCGAGAGCCCGAAGGGCGCCCCGTGCCCGCGGCGGCCGGCGACCAGCAGGTCCGCGCTCCGGCTCGCCTCCACCAGGGCCTCCGCGGTCGGCTCGAACCGCGCGGAGAGCACCAGGGTCACGCCGGGGTGGTCGCCGCGGATCCCGGCGGTGAGCTCGGCGAGCATGCGCTCGCTGTCGCGCTGCCAGGTGCCCGACGCGCGCTCGGCCTCGATCACGTCGTCGTACGCCGGGCGCGGCTGCCAGGCGTGCAGGACGGTGACCGTCGCTCCAGGCCGCATCTCCGCGGCGGCGACGGCCGCGTCGAGGACCGGTCCGGTGGCGGGCGAGCCGTCCACGGCGGCGACGACGCGCAGGTGCGTGGACTCCTCGTCCCAGTCGGCGGGAACGCAGACGACCGGGCACGGAGCACGGCCGGCGACGCCGGTGGTCGTGGAGCCGGTGAGGATGCGGCGCAGTCGGGACGAGCGGGTGCCGAGCACGATCAGCTCGGCGTGCTGCGCGGCCTCGAGGATCGCCTTGACGCGCGGGCCGTGCTTGACCACGCCCTGGACGTCGACATCCTCGCCGGCCCAGGTGCGCGCGGTGCGGACGGCGTCGTCGAGGAAGGCCATGGAGGCGTGCGCCACCGCGTCCGCGTCGTACGCCGGGACGACCGGCGCCAGCGACATCAGCGGCGCCGTCTCGGCGGGGACGTGCACCAGTCGCACGGGGATCGAGCGCCGCCGGGCCTCGGCGATGGCGAAGCGGGTGGCCCGCTCGCTGTCGTCGCTCCCGTCGGCCCCCACCAGGACGTAGCGGGTGTGCGTCATCGCCCTCTCCTCTCAGCCGGCCAAGGTGGCCACCAGGACCGCCTTGATGGTGTGCATGCGGTTCTCGGCCTGGTCGAAGACGATCGACGCCGGGCCCTCGAACACCTCGTCGGTGACCTCGAGCGCGGTGAGGCCGGTGCGCTGGTAGAGCTCCTCGCCGACCTTGGTGTTGCGGTCGTGGAAGGCCGGCAGGCAGTGCAGGAACCTGACCTCCGGGTTGCCCGTGGCGGCGAGCACCTCGGCGTTGACCTGGTACGGCGTGAGCAGCGCGATCCGCTCGTCCCAGGCCTCCGCGGGCTCGCCCATGGAGACCCAGACGTCGGTGTAGAGGAAGTCCACGCCGCGCACGCCCTCAGCGACGTCCTCGGTGTGGCTGATCCGCGCGCCGGTGGCCGCGGCCACCTCGCGGGCGCTCTCGATGACGTGCTCGTGGTTCCACAGCGACCGGGGCGCGACCATCCGCACGTCCATGCCCATCATCGCCCCGCTGACCAGCAGCGAGTTGGCGACGTTGTTGCGGGCGTCGCCCAGGTAGGCGAAGGAGATATCGCCGTCCGGCTTGCCCCCCTCGCTGAGAAGACCCGCGTGCTCGCGCATGGTGAGCAGGTCGCAGAGCATCTGCGTGGGGTGCCAGTCGTCGGTCAGGCCGTTCCACACCGGCACGCCGGCGTTCTCGGCCAGGATCTCCACGTTGCGATGGGCGGCGCCGCGGTACTCGATGCCGTCGTAGTAGCGGCCGAGCACGCGCGCGGTGTCGGCCACGGACTCCTTGTGGCCCATCTGCGACCCGGACGGGTCCAGGTAGGTCACGTGCGCCCCCTGGTGGAAGGCGGCGACCTCGAAGGCGCAGCGGGTCCGGGTCGAGGTCTTCTCGAAGACCAGCGCGATCACCTTGCCGCGCAGGCGCTGCTCCTCGCGTCCCTCCCGGGTGGCCGCCTTCAGCTCGGCGGACAGGTCGAGCAGGCTCTTCCACTCCTCGGGAGTGAAGTCGAGCTCCTTGAGGAAGTGACGACCCCGGAGGTCCATGTCTTCAGATTCCTTCGCGTTCGATCGGGCAGGTCATGCAGCGCGGGCCACCCCGGCCCCGGCCCAGCTCGCTGCCCTGGATGGTGACCACCTCGATGCCGTGCTTGCGGAGATGGGTGTTGGTGGTGACGTTGCGCTCGTAGGCAACCACGACGCCGGGCCGGACGGCCAGCACATTGCAGCCGTCGTCCCATTGTTCCCGCTCCGCCGCGTGGACGTCCTGGGTGGGGGTCAGCACGTTGATCCGGTCCAGTCCCAGGGCTGCCGCGATCGCGCGGTGCATGTCCTCGGGAGGATGGCCGGTGATCCGCAGCGACTTCCCGGCAGTGCCCTCGTCGCCGGGCTCGATCGTGTACGACGGCAGCATGCCGAGGCCGGCGTACTGGGTGAACGTCGTCTCGTCGACCATCGTCATCACCGTGTCGAGGTGCATGAAGGCGCGCTTCTTGGGCATCGCCAGCGCGACGATCGTCGAGGCGCTCCCGGCCGCGAAGAGCCGCTGCGCCAGCCGCTCGACGCCCTGCGGCGTGGTCCGCTCGCTCATCCCGATGAGCACCGCGCCCCGGCCGAGCACCAGCATGTCGCCGCCCTCCGCGGTGGCCGCGCCGTTGGCCACGCCCTCGGACCAGACCCGGAAGCCGGTCTGATCCTCGTCCAGGCTGCCGTCGCCGAACAGCGGGTGCCAGCGGTAGATCGCCTCGTAGTGGACGGTCTCGCGCATCCGCGGCCGCTTGCGCATCGAGTTGATCGAGACGCCGTCGTATATCCAGGCCGAGGTGTCGCGGGTGAAGAGATGGTTGGGCAGCGGCGTCAGCAGCAGGTCGTCGAGGTCGAGCGCCTGCACGACGACGGACCGCGGCTCCTCGACGTGCTCGAGCAGCTCGCGCTTGGTCATCCCGCCGATGAGGTACGTCGCCAGGGTGTCGTCGTCGAAACCGGAGAAGACGCTGTGCAGCGCGTCGACCGCCATCGGGCCGTAGACCAGCTCGTCGAGCGTGCGCGTCAGGATCTCGGCACGCGCCTCGGGGATCGCCAGCGTCTCCCGCAGCAGATCGCCGAGGAGGTGGACCTGGACGTCGAGGTCGCGCAGCGCCTCGGCGAACGCGTCGTGCTCCTGCTTGGCGCGCTTGACCCAGAGCACGTCGTCGAAGAGGTAGTCGTCCTTGTTCGTCGGGGTCAGCCGCTTGAGCTCCAGATCGGGCCGGTGCAGGATCGCCTGCCGCAGCGTGCCGACCTCCGAGTCAACGTGCCGGTCAACGTGCAGAGCCATGGTTCCTCCCTTGTGCTTCGTCTCCACCCTCCGTCGCCCCGATATGCTCGGCGAGGGGCGAAAGTCCCTGCTCCTCCGACATTCGACCGCTGCGCTCGGCAGCGCAAGGGGGTTGTCTGGGTACTGCGGGGTTCGACAGGAGGCCAGGAGGCCGAGGAGGCACCGAGATGAGCACCGAGATGAGCGAGGTCCAGGGCACCCAGCAGGAGGAGCGGTCACCACGCCGGTTCCGCTTCCCGAGCGCCTTCACGGTGCTCTTCGTGGTGACGATCGCCGTGTGGCTGCTGGCGTTCATCATCCCCACGGGCGCCTACAAGATCGCCGAGGCGACCGGCCGCCCCATCCCGGGCAGCTACCACCACGTGGACGCCGGCCTGAGCTTCATGGACCGGGTGATGCAGCTCTTCCTGTCGCCCATCAACGGTCTGTACGGCGTCGAGGCCAGCGACGGCGGCTTCATCGGGCCCTATGAGTCCGGTGAGCTGTACGGCGCCGCGGGCGTCTTCCTCTTCGTCCTGGCGATCGGCATCTTCATCACACTGGCGATGCGCACCGGCGCGATCGACAACGGCGTGGCCCGCATCGCCCACCGGTACCGCACTCGCGGGATGGTCGTCATCGCCCTGCTGATGGTGATCTTCTCCATCGGCGGGACCACCGAGGGCATGGCCGAGGAGACGCTGGGCTTCTACGCGCTCGTCGTGCCGCTGATGCTGAGCCTGGGCTACGACCGGATGGTCGCCGCCGCGACGATCCTGGTCGGCGCGGGCGTCGGCGTGCTCGCCTCGACGGTCAACCCGTTCGCCACCGGTGTGGCCTCCGGTGCCGCCGACATCTCCATCGGCGACGGCATCGGCCTGCGGTTCGTGATGTACCTCCTGCTCGTGCCCGTCGGCATCTGGTTCGTCCTGCGCTACGCCCGCAGGGTCAAGGCGGACCCGAGCCGCTCGCTGGTGGGCCAGAAGGAGGGCGACACCGAGCTGGCCGTGCACGGCATGGACGAGGTGCCCACGCTGACCGGCCGCCAGAAGGGCGTCCTGGCGGTGGTGGCCTTCACCTTCGCCTTCATGATCTTCGCGATCGTGCCCTGGGCCCAGGTCATCCACGGGCCCGACGCGGACAGCTTCGGCTGGCAGCTCGACTGGTACTTCCCCGAGCTGGCCGCGCTCTTCCTGGTGATGTCGCTGGTCGTCGGTGTCATCGGCGGCATGAACGAGAAGACGCTGACCGACACGATCATGCGCGGCGCGGGCGACTTCATCGGCGTTGGCCTGATCATCGTGCTGGCCCGCGGCGTCACCGTCATCATGAACAACTCCCAGATCACCGACACCGTGCTGCACGCAATGGAGAACGCCGTCAGCAGCACCTCGTCGGGCGTCTTCGGAGCGCTGATGTTCCTGGTCAACGTGCCGCTGGCCTTCCTGGTGCCGTCGACGTCCGGGCACGCCGCCCTGGCGATGCCGATCCTCGCGCCGCTGGCGGACTTCGCCGACGTGCCGCGGGCGATCGTGGTCACCGCCTTCCAGTCGGCGTCCGGCGTGGTCAACCTGATCACCCCGACCTCGGCGGTCGTCATGGGTGGTCTGGCGCTGGCCCGGGTGCGCTACGACCAGTACCTGCGGTTCGTGCTGCCGTTGCTGATCCTGCTGATGGTGCTCTGCACGGGGTTCATCGCGATCGGCGCGATGATCGCCTAGCCCTCATCGAGGCTCACCAGCCGACACGCCTCGCACAGCGGAGGACCCTGTGCGAGGCTGTCGAGCTGTGTCCACCGTCGACTACTCCTTCGATTCCGGCGTCGCGACGCTCACCCTGACCGAGGGCGACCGCGGCAATCCCATCCACCCGGCCTCCGTGGCCGATCTCCATGCCGCCGTACGACGCGCGCAGCGGGAGTCGGCCCACGTGATCGTGCTGCGCTCCACCGGGCGGTTCTTCAGCGTGGGCGGCGATCTGGCGGCCTTCGCCGACTCCGACGACCCGGCGGCGCTCATCGACGACCTGGCGGACGCCCTGCACCGCGTGGTCGCCGAGCTGCAGCGCTGCTCTGCCGTGGTGGTCAGCGTCGTGCAGGGCACCGCCGCCGGCGCGGGCTTCCCGCTGGCGATGGCCGCCGACGTCGTCGTGGCCGCCCGATCGGCCGCCTTCACCCTGGGCTACACCAAGGTCGGGCTCAGCCCCGACGGCGGCAGCAGCCTGCTGGTGCACAGCCTCGGCCTGCACCGGGTCCTGCGGCTGGCGCTGCTCAACGACCTGCTGAGCGCCGAGGAGGCGCACGCCGCCGGCCTGGTCGCCCGGGTGGCCGAGGACGACGAGCTGGAGGCGGTCGCCGAGAAGGTCGTGGCGACGCTGCGCGACGGCCCGGCCATCGCCTTCGCCGAGACCAAGCGGCTGCTGCGCGAGACCGCCGACGCCGCCCCCGAGCGGGCACTCCGCGCCGAGACGGCCTCGATCAGGGCCCGGATCGCCGAGCCGGACGGGCAGGAGGGCGTGCGCGCCTTCCTGGAGAAGCGCCCGGCGCGGTTCGGCGGGCGCAGCGGCGCCGGCGCCTGATGCTGCAGCCGAAGCAGGGACGGCTCACTGTCCTGCCCGAGCTCGAGGCGCGCCGGATGGGCGGTGGCAGCCGCCGCTCCCAGGCGCTGGGGCTCGCGATCCGGAGCACGGTCAAGCCGTTCATCGGCCTCTGGTCGGCGGTGCCGATGCTGCCGTGGCCCTATCAGGTGGTCGACTACGTCGGCGTGGCGCTGCCCAAGGTGCCCGGCACGACGTACGAGCGGGTCCGGCTGGCGGGCTGCGACGCCGACCTGCTGCGGACGCCGGCGACCGAGGACCGGGTCGTGGTCTACCTGCACGGCGGCGCGTTCGTGGTCGGCGGGCGCCACCTGCACCGGCAGCTGATGTCGCGCATCTCGCGGCGGACCCGCTCGGCGGTGCTGGCGGTCCGCTACCGGCAGCTGCCCCGGCATCCGATCAGCGCCGCGGTCGAGGACGGCCTGGCGGCGTACCGGCACGTGCTGGACTCCGGCGTGCCCCCGGAGAAGGTGCTCATCATGGGCGACTCCGCCGGCGGCTACCTGACCTTCGCCGTGGCGGTCGAGGCGGAGCGCGCCGGGCTGCCGGTCCCGGCGGGCCTGGTGGCGATGTCGCCGTTCGTGGACTTCGACGGCACCACCAAGCTGGCCGCGCCGACGGCGGAGACCTGCGCGATGTTCCCGCGGGGCAGCTTCGCCGCGCTCTCCCGGGTCGAGCAGCGCGCCGCGCGGCGGGCCGGCGAGGACCACGTCTTCCCGCCGCCGCCCTCGCGCGCGGAGCTGGGCGGTCTGCCGCCGTCGCTGATCCAGGCGAGCGCGGCCGAGATGGTCTACCCCGACGCCGAGTCGATGGCGGTCGCGCTGACCGCGGCCGGCGTCTCCTGCGAGCTGCAGGTCTGGGACCACCAGGTGCACGTCTTCCAGGGGATCGGCCCGATGCTGCCGGAGTCGGCGCACGCCCTCTCCGAGATCGCCCGCTTCGCCGACCGGGTCCTGGCGTCCTGAGACGACGAGGCCGCCCGGAGCTGATCGCTCCGGACGGCCTCGCGTACGGGCCCTCGGACAGACCCGGTCTGCTTAGGCTAGCGCCTTGGCCTTGAGCGCGTCGTACTCCTGCTGGTTGATCGCCCCGGAGTCCAGCAGCGCCTTGGCCTGCTGGATCTGGTCGGCGGCCGAGGAGCCACCGCCGCCACCGGCCACGGAGCGGATGTAGGACTCCTGGGCCTTCTGCAGCTCGGTGATGTCGGCCGCGCGACGCTCGGCCATGCCGTTGCCGCGGACGATCAGGTAGATGAATGCCGTGAGCCACGGCAGGAGGATCAGCGCGATGAACCAGATCGCCTTCACCAGCCCGGAGGTGTTCTTGTCGCGGATGAGGTCTCCGATGATCGTGAACATGATCATCAGCAGCGCCACGAAGGCGAAGGTCACGACGATGAACCAGATGATGTCCCAGAACGACATGGCTTGGGTACGCCTTTCAGTTTGCGGAGGTAGCCGTACAGCCACCGAGCCACATCATGTCAGGAATTCGACGACTGTCGCATTCACCCGTTCCGGGTGTTCCAGATGGAGGAAATGCCCTGTCTCGGGCACCCCGCCCGAGCCGGCCATGTCCGACAGCGCCGGCGAGAGGCAGCCGTCGTCCTCACCGTGCAGGTAGAGCGTGGGCACCAGCGGCGACCGCAGCCAGGGCGCGTCGGGCCGGGTGCGACGCAGGGCGCGGTAGTAGCCGATCGCGGCGCTGCGATGGGCCGGCTCGGACAGCGAGGCCATGACGTCGGCCAGGTCCTCCGTGGCGTCGTACCCGGGGGACCAGGTGAGCCACAGCCGGCGTACCAGTGGCCCGATCAGGCGCTCGGGCAGCACCGGGAGCTGGTTGAAGCCGATGTACCAGCTGCGCCGGGTCTGGCCGAGGAGGGCGAGCACGGAGCCCGGCATCCGCTCGCCGATGGCGTCCGAGAGCGCCCACAGCGGCGGGATCGCCAGGGAGACCACCCGTGCGAACGGATGCTCGGGGTCGGCGGCCAGGCCCTGCGCGGTGATGCCGCCCCAGTCGTGGCCGATCAGGACCGCCTCGCCGCCGGGCGCCAGCCGCTCGCGGATCCCCGCCGCGTCGCGCATCAGCGCCGCCACGGAGTAGTCGCCGTCGCGGGCCGGTCCCGAGGGCGCGTAGCCGCGGGTGTACGGCGCCACGACGTGGAAGCCGGCCTCGGCGAGCGCCGGGCCGAGGTGGCGCCAAGTGCGCGCGGTGTCCGGGAAGCCGTGCAGGCAGAGGGCGAGCGGCGCGCCGGGATCGCCCCACGCGAGCGCGACCAGGTCCACCCCGGGCAGCGCGATCTCGAGGCGGCGCGGCTCGTCCATGGGTGGACTGTAGAGGCTCGACGGGGCGGAGCGGCCTCGTCTAGGCTGTCCGTGACACCACGTCACAGATAAGGGAGCTGAGATGCGCCTCGTGGGGACGATCGTGACAGGGGAGACCGCTCCGGCGGGCGGGGCGGCGGTCGACGAGATCCTGATCGCCGCGGCGATGGCCTTCGCCGTCCTGGTCGCGGTGGGGTACGTCGTGATCCGCGAGGTCACCGGCCACACCACGCTCATCGGCCGGCTGGCCGACTGGACGGCGCGCCAGGACGGGCTGACCCGGTGGTCGAGCCTGCCGATGTACCTCCTGGTGCTCTCCCTGCTCAGCGCCGGCTTCGGGGTGTGGTGGGACGTCCCGATCCACATGCAGAACGGCCGCGACTCCGGTCCGCTGGCGAACCCGTCGCACTACCCGATCTTCCTGGGCATCCTCGGCTTCACCAGCGCCGGGCTGCTGAGCATGGGGCTGGCGCGGGACCCGCTGCCGCGGCGTACCCTCCGGCTGCTGCCGACCTGGCGGGTGCCCTTCGGCTCGCTGGTCATCGTCGGCGCCGGCCAGATCGCCCTGCTGGGCTTCCCGGCCGACGACCTGTGGCACCGGCTCTTCGGCCAGGACGTGACCGAGTGGGGTCCCACGCACGTGATGATGATCGGCGGCGCGGTCACCTGCATCCTCGGCATCCCGCTGCTGCTCGCCGAGGCGCACCAGGCCGGCGCTCCGGGCACGAGGACCATGATCGGCCGCTGGCGGCAGGCGATCGTGCTCGGGCTGTGCATCATCCCGGTGGCGTTCCTGATGGAGTTCGACCTCGGCGTGCCGCAGTACCCCGCGGCCACGCAGTTCGTCATCGCCGGCTTCATGGCGACCTGGATCTTCGCGGCGGTGCGGCAGAGCTTCGGGCCCGGTGGAGCCTTGCTGGCGTGGGGCGTCTACCTGGTGATGCACGCGTTCCTGTGGGTGACGATCAGCCTCATCCCCGGCGTGCTCACCGCCCGCTTCCTGCTGCTGCTCCCGGCCGCGGTGCTGGTCGAGCTGGTGGCGCTGGTCCTGTCGCCGCGGCTCCGGCCGGTCGCCTTCGGGATCGCCTCGGGCGTCGCCGTGGGCACCGTGGGGCTGTTCGCCGAGTGGCTGTGGAGCGACATCTTCCTGCCGCCGCCGCAGCCGGTGGCCGCTTCGTCGTTGCCGCTGCTGCTCGGCGCGGGCACGGTGGCGGCCGTCGGCGGAGGGCTGCTGGCGGCGTGGCACGTCGCGCGTCTCGACGACGTGGCCGCGGAGTCGCCGCCGACCGTCGTACGCCAGCGGTGGACCGGCCTGGTCGGCGTCGGCCTGGCCGTCGCGCTGATGGCCGTCTTCGCCCCGCCGCGCGCGGGCTCGCAGGACATCGAGGCGACGGTCGCCTACAGCGACGTGGTCTCCGAGAGCGGCGCGACGGCGTGCGACGGCGCCGAGCGCTGCCTGGCCCGGGTGACCGTCCGCCTCGAGCCGGCCGACGCCGCGGAGGACGCGATCTGGCTCTACGGCCTGGCCTGGCAGGGCCGCGGGCCCAAGGCCGACGCCGTCGACCCGCCGCGCGACCCCGCGCAGAACGCCCCGGGAATCGTGCGCACGGAGATGCGCGCGACCGGCGTGCCGGGGGAGTACCGCAGCGTCCACCGGCTGCCGCTCTACGGCAACTGGAAGTCGCTGGTCCGGCTGCACCTGCCGCCGACCACGATGATCGCCGTCCCGCTGCACGCGCCGGACGACCCGGCGATCGAGAGCGACCGCGGCCGAGAGATCCTCGTGGCCGACGGAGACACGGTGCCGGTCTCCCCGGAGAAGCAGTTCCTGCAGCGTGAGATCAAGGACGACGTGCCCGCCTGGCTCAACGCCACCGCCTACACCCTGGTGATCGGCTCCTGGCTGCTGCTCGTCCTCTTCTTCGGCTGGTGCTATGCCCGCGCCTCCCGCCCCTCCTCCGCGGCGGCCACGCCCCGCGAGCCGGACCCGATCGCCGCCTGAGGCACGGGAGGATCTCCGTCAGCGGGTGCGTGGGATCTTCCCTCGCCTGCCCGCTGGCTAGCCCTCGGCGGAGAAGGACGTGAGGCCGTCGAGGACGGCGCGCACCAGCGGGACCTCGTGGGTGCGGTAGAGGCCGGTGCCGCCGAGGTGGGCGAGGACGGCGAAGAAGCCCTCGCCGCTGCGGAACTGGTCCTCGAAGACGTCGAAGGCGTGGGGGAGGGCGTGACAGATGGGCACGCCGAGCCGGCGCAGCCGGAAGGAGTGCAGCAGCGTCGCGGCCTGGTAGCGCGCCCGCGCCCGCTGGTCGTCGAGCCGGAAGCCGAAGCCGAGGCCGGGGTCGATGGCGAGGTCGGTGACGCCGAGCGCGCGGGCGCGGTCGATGCGGGCGCCGAAGCGGTCGAGCATGCCGGGCACGGGATCGGCCTCCACGTCGGACCCGTCGAGCGCGCGGGCGTGCGCGCCCAGCACGTTGCACAGCACCACGGTGGCGTCGTGCTCGGCGGCGAGGGCGAACATCTCGTCGTCGAGGTTGGAGCCGGTCAGGTTGAGCACGCCGGCGCCGGCCTTGAGACCGGCCCGGGCGACGTCGACGTCGTAGCTCTCGATCGAGACCGCGATGCCGTCGCCGACCAGCGCCTCGATCACCGGAAGCACCGCGCGCTGCTGGTCCTCGGCGCCGATCGCGGCGGCGGTGGCCCGGCTCGACTCGGCGCCGACGTCCACCAGGTCGGCGCCCTGGGCGGCCAGCACCCGGCCCTTGCGGATGGCGGAGCCGGCGCTGACCGCGATGCTCTCGCGGTACGACGAGTCGCGGGACAGGTTGACCACGCCCATCAGCGCGGGGGTCTTGTCGGTGTCGATCACCCGCTCGCCCAGTCGCAGCGGGGCGACCGGGTGATCGAGATCGTCGGCGTGGGCGGCGGCCAGGCGCGCCAGCTCGCGGAGGCTGATCATCGAGCCCGTCCGTCCTGAGTCCGATTCCGGGCGACGTACCGTCCCATCAGGAAGTCGTCCTCGACCAGCACGCTCTCCAGCCGGTACGCCGCCACGCCGGCCAGCGCGGCCGTCACCGGCGAGGCGGCCGTGCCGGTCATCGTCGGCGACAGGGTGATGTCCAGCTCGTCGACCTGGCCCTCGCGGACGAGCTCGTTGAGCAGCGTCGGCCCGCCCTCGCAGACGATCCGCCGGAGGCCGCGGTCCACGAGCGCGGTCACGACGGCCTCCGGGGTGGTCGCCCGGAGCTCGATGACGTCGGCATGCCGCGCGGCCTCGGCCCGCCGATCGGCATCGGCGTTGCCCGGGGTGAGCACGATCGGGCGGTGCGTGGACTCGCTCCACACCGGCAGGTCCCACGGCAGGTCCAGCGAAGCGCTGACGATCGCCAGCACCGGGGCGGGCAGCTGTCCGGCCCCGGCCCGCGCGGCGGCGTCCGCCTCCTTGGCGCGCATCGGGGTGTACCTCTCCGCGCGGAGCGTGCCGCTGCCGATGAGCACGGCGTCGGCCCGTCGGCGGACGGCGTTGAACACCGCCTGGTCCGCGCCGGAGGAGATCGAGCCGCTCAGCCCGTCGGGACCGGCCGCCGCGCCGTCGAGCGTGGTGACCATCATCGCCCGCACCCACGGGCCCGCGTCGGGCCAGGGGTACTCCTCCACGACCGCGTCGGCCTCGACCGGCCGCCCGTGCTGGCCGTCTCCCAGGATCAGGTGCATACAGGCAACCTAACGGGCCGCGCCGACGGGGAGGCGGCTACGCCCACGGGTCCTCACGCCGCCACACCGTGGGGAAGGAGAGCCGCACGCCGTCGGCGTCGGCGAGCCGGGTGAGGATCCGCATGGTCACGTCGAGGTCGTCCCCGGCGTACGGCAGCGCGCGCAGCGGCGGGTCGGCCTCGGTCAGGGGCAGCGGCCGGAAGAAGTCGTCCCAGTGGGTCAGCACGACGTGGCGCGCGCCGACGGTGCGGACGGTCTCGGTCCAGTAGGTCTCGATGTACGCCGCGTCCATCAGCCCGAGCTGGCCGACGCCGAGATAGGCGACCTCCGCGGCGCGCTCGGCCAGCGCTCCGGGCACGAAGCCGGCGCTGCCCTGGATCAGGGCCGTGCGGCCGGAGGTGTGGGCGAGGAGGATCGACCAGGCCTCGCCGCAGCGGTAGGCGCCGACCTTGACCGGCGGCCGCACCGGCTCGGTGATCGTGCCGGGGTAGCGGTCCGGCGGGCAGTGGTGGGACTCGATGAGCGTCACCGTCCACGGCCCGAAGGAGTACGCCGTGCCCGGCGAGGCGGTGAGCACCTGGTCGCCGAAGAGGCCGTGTCCGAGGCCGATCTGGGCCGTCGAGGAGCCGCCGACCAGGGCCGCGCCCAGCCGCTCGGCGACGACCGCGGAGTCCATCGCGTGGTCGTAGTGGCTGTGCACGGGCAGGACCGCCTCGACGTGCAGACCGGGGTCGAGACGCCGCAGGCAGGCGTCGATGCGCTCTCGCGAGGGCGAGAGCCGGCGCAGCAGCACCGACGCCATCGAGGGCCGGCTGAAGAAGCCGTCGGTCAGCAGCGCGGAGGAGCCGTCGTCGACCAGCAGCGAGCTGACGCCGAGGAAGGTCACGCCGAGACCACCCCCGGCCTCCGGCACGTCGAAGCGGTCGCGGTAGGGCTCCAGCGACGGCCGTCCCGGCTTGAGTCTCATCGTCGTCCCTCCACGTGCCACAGCTCGTGCTCGCCCTCGAAGCCCTTGAGCTCGACCGACTCCGCGGGCGTGAACAGGTACCACTCGTCGAGCGCGGCGGCGATCTCCTCGCTGACCAGGATCTCCCCGCCCTGCGCCTGCGCGGCGATCCGTGCCGCGAGGGCGACGTTGCGGCCGAAGTAGTCGCCGCCGCGCTCGATGGCGGTGCCGGTGTGCAGGCCGATGCGCACCCGGATCGGCGTACGCCGCAGATGCCGGCTGCGGTTCCAGTTGGCGCCCAGTGCGCGCTGGATGTCCAGCGCGGCGTTCACGGCCAGCTCGGGGGTGCTGAAGACGACCATGTGGCCGTCGCCCTGGGTCTTCACGACCAGGCCGCGGTACTTCTCGACGTACGCGTCGACGAGCTGGTCGTGGGCCTCCAGGACCTTGACCCAGCGCTCGTCGCCCAGGTCGGAGTTGAGCGCGGTCGATCCCTCGATGTCGGAGAAGAAGATGGTGACTGTGCCGTCCTCGGCGGCCACCTGGGCGATCTCGGAGTGCTGGTCGGCGCTCCAGCGCACGAAGTCGTCCAGCGAGCTGAGCAGCATCCCGCCGACGCCCTGCTCGCGGACCCGCTGGGCCGTCTGCTGAGCGGTCTTGGCGGTCTCCATGACCACGCCCATGACCCGGCCGGCGGTGCGCAGCGGCGCCGGCGCGCGCAGCTCGGCCTCGTGGGCGGACCACTGCTCGCGCAGCTCCTCGGCCTCCGCCTCGGCGGCCCGCAGCCGGGTGGTCAGCATCGCGACGGCCACGGCCAATCCCACGACGGCGACGGCGAGAGCCGCGATGATGATCCAGGCCACGTCAGAACTGTGGCACACCGCACGATGAGAACCTGTTCTAGTTTCGGTTAGGCTCCCTGCAAGCATCCGAGCAGCGCGACTGGAGATTCCGATGACCCAGACCCCGGCGATCGAGGGGTGGTTCACCACCGGCGAGGAGCCCGCGCTGACGGGATCGCGCTGTACGACGTGCGCGGCGGTCTACTTCCCGCCCACGCAGGGCTTCTGCCGCAACCCGCGGTGCTCGGGCGAGGAGTTCGAGACCGCCGCGCTCTCGCGTCGCGGCCGGGTGTGGTCCTACACCGACGCGCAGTACCAGCCGCCCGCGCCGTACATCGCCGCGAGCGACCCCTATGTGCCCTTCGCCCTGGCCGCCGTCGAGCTGCCCGAGGGCATCGTCGTGCTCGGCCAGGTCGCCGAGGGCTTCGGGGTCGAGGACCTGAGGGTCGGCGCCGAGGTCGAGCTGGTCGTGGAGACGCTGTACGCCGACGAGGTCGGGGAGCACACGATCTGGAAGTGGAGGCCGGTCGCATGAGCCGCGATGTCGCTGTTGCCGGGGTGGGGATGCACCCCTGGGGCAAGTGGGGCCGCAACTTCGTCGAGTACGGCGTGCACGCCGCCCGGGCCGCGCTGGAGGACGCCGGTGTCGCGTGGACCGACGTCGACCTCGTCGTCGGCGGCGAGACGGTCCGCAACGGCTACGGCGGCTACGTCGCCGGCGCGACCTTCGCCCAGGCGCTGGGCTGGAACGGCGCCCGCGTCGCCACGTCGTACGCCGCGTGCGCGACCGGCGCGCAGGCGCTGGACACCGCGCGCTCACGGATCCTGGCCGGCTTCTCCGAGGTCGCCCTGGTGGTCGGCGCGGACACCACGCCCAAGGGCTTCCTGGCCCCCAACGCCGGCGAGCGCTGGGACGACCCGGACTGGCTGCGGTTCCGCCTGCTCGGCATGACCAACCCGGCCTACTTCGCGCTCTACGCGCGCCGCCGGATGGACCTGTACGGCGCCACCAGCGAGGACTTCGCGGCGGTCAAGGTGAAGAACGCCCGGCACGGCCTGGCGAACCCCTACGCCCGCTACCGCAAGGAGGTCGCCGCCGAGGAGGTGCTCTCCAGCGCGATGGTGGCCGACCCGCTGCACCTGCTGGACATCTGCGCGACCTCCGACGGCGGCGCCGCGGTGGTGCTGACCTCGATGGACTATGCCCAGCGGCACGGGCTGGTCGACCCGGTGCGGGTGAAGGCGATCTCCACGGTGACGCCGACCTTCCCCAACACGGTCATGGATATGCCGAACCTCTCGACGGATCCCGTCGTGGGGGAGCCGGGCGAGCTGACCTTCAAGGAGTCGATCGGGCGGGCGGCGTACGAAGAGGCCGGGATCGGCCCCGAGGACGTCGACGTCGCGGAGGTCTACGACCTCTCCACGGCGCTGGAGCTGGACTGGATCGAGGACCTCGCGCTCTGCAAGCGCGGCGAGGCCGAGCACCTGCTCCGGGCCGGCGACACCACCATCGGCGGGCGCATCCCGGTCAACCCCAGCGGCGGGCTCGCCTGCTTCGGCGAGGCCGTCCCGGCCCAGGCGCTGGCGCAGGTCTGCGAGCTCACCTGGCAGCTGCGCGGTCAGGCCGAGGGCCGGCAGGTCGAGGGCGCGCGGGTCGGCATCACCGCCAACCAGGGCCTCTTCGGCCACGGCTCCTCGGTGATCCTCGGCCGCTAGCTCAACGGCGCTTCGCGGACGTGAACCCCGGCTCCTGAGCGAACTGGGCGAGGGCGTAGTCCATCGTCCACTCCATGCCCATGCGCAGCACGCGCTGGGCGCCGACGGCGTCGAAGCGGCGGATCGCCTCGTGCACGTGCACCATCGTGGCGAAGGCATGGTCGATGCGGAGCGGGTCGACCAGCATCAGCCGGCTGTAGCGGGCCGAGCGGGCATAGGCCACGTCGAGCGCGGCGAGGATGTGCGGCCGGTCGGCGAGGGCGTAGAGCGTGCGGCGGTACTCCCAGCTGCGGGCCACGTAGTTGGGCCACTCCGCGCGCTCACGGGCGGCGTCGCGGACATCGGCGAAGAGCACGTCGAACCGCTCCAGGTCGTCCTCGGTGAGCGCCTCGACGCCGCGGCGGGTCAGCCACCACTCCAGCGCCACGCGCGTCGTCCACACCTCCTCGAACTCCTCCAGCGACATCTCGGTGACCCGGACGCCGCCGTGCGCGCGGTAGTCGACCAGCCGGTCGCGGGAGAGCTGGATCAGCGCCGCGCGGACCGGGGTGATGCTCACCCCGAAGTGCTCGGCGAGCTGGCGCAGCGGGAGTCGCGCCCCGGGCTCGAGCACCCCGGCGGCGATCAGCCGGGTGATCTCGGCGACGACGTGCTGCTCGACGGTCGTGCCGGTGTCCTCCGGCGGCACGAACTCCGGGAGGTTCAGCACGATCGGAGTCGGGTTGCGCCGCGGCGTGGGCGCGTCGGTGACGGTGCTCTCGGCCATCGGGTCTCTCCTCAGCGGGTCATCTGGTCGCGCACCTGGCGGAACCGGTCGCGGGCGTCGTCGGGGTCATCGTGCCCGGCCAGGGCCACGCTGAGCAGCACCCGGGCCTTGACCGGGCTCAGCGCGCCGGCGCCGATCAGGCCGTGGTCGAGGAGATCGCGCTCGGAGCCGGGGAAGCCGTAGGTCTCGGTCAGCCCCTCGCCGCCGAGGCAGCGGCTGGCGAGGACGACCGGGATCCGCTCCGCGAGCCGGGCCAGCGCCTCGACGGCGGCCGAGGGGACGTGTCCGCCTCCCAGAGCCTCGACGACCAGGCCGGCGTACCCGGCGTCGGCGGCGGCGCTCGCCAGGCGGGCGTCGTCGCCCAGGGGGACGGGCAGCACGGCGACGGGAGGCACCGGGCCGCGCGGCGGGTCGATCGCGGGGAGCCGGGGGACCGAGGCGGCGAGGCGCACCCGGTCCTCGACGACCCAGCCGAGCGGTCCGGTGCTCGGCGACTCGAAGGCCGCCGGCCGGGACGTGTGCGCCTTGCGCACCCAGCGGGCGGCGTGGATCTCGTCGGAGAAGGCGACCAGGACGCCCAGGTCCCGTGCCGCCTCGGCGCCGGCGACGGCGATGGCCGCGGCGACGTTGCCGGGACCGTCCGCGCCGGCGCTGACCGGGTGCCGCATCGCGCCGGTGACGACCACCGGCCGCGGGCCGGCGTGCCAGAGGTCCAGGGCGAAGGAGGTCTCCTCGATGGTGTCGGTGCCCTGCACGACCACGACCGCGTCCTGGCCCTCGTCGAAGGCCTCGGCCACGGCGGCGCGCACGGCGTCCACGTCCGGCCAGGTCAGGTCGCTGGAGGCCACCGTCCGCACGGTCCGGGTGGTGATCTCGACCGGTCCGGCTCCGGCGGCGGCGACCATGTCGTCGGCGCCGAGCGAGGGGCTCACGCCGCCGGAGCCGTCGGCGGCCGGCATCGAGGAGATCGTGCCGCCGGTCGACAGCAGCCGCAGCCGGGTCGTCATGTGGGCTCCGTTCGGTCGGATCAGGTCCAGGCAGGAGAAACATCTTGCAACATCGGCGCCGCCACGCGCCGTACCGGACACACTCTTGCGTAGTCATCATCGATGTGACAACATCGGGCCTTCGATGGCCCCGGTTCTCGGGACGGGGGCCATCGGAATCAATCTGATGATGCAACAGATGGAGGCGGAGTGAGCGTCCTCGTGACGGGTGGAACGGGCTTCATCGGCGCGCCGACGGTGCGGCGGCTGCTGGAGCGGGGGGAGCGGGTGGTCTCCTTCGACCTGGTGCCCGACCACGACGCGTTGGCCCGGGAGCTGGGCTCGGCGGACGCGGAGGGCCTCACCATCGTGCGCGGCGACGTCCGCGACCTCGCTCATCTGTGCCGGACGATCGTCGACCACGACGTCGAGCGGATCGTCCACCTGGCCTCGCTGCTGGTGCCCGAGTCGCAGGCCAACCCGCCGCTGGCGCTGGAGGTCAACTGCGTCGGCACCATGAACATGTTCGAGGCCGCGCGCATCCACAGGCTTGCCAAGGTCGCCTGGGCCAGCTCGATGGCGGTCTTCGGCTACCTCGACGACTCCCGCCGCGACGAGCGGATCACCGAGGAGACGCCGCTCTCGCCGGACCACGTCTACGCCTCCTGCAAGGCGATGGCGGAGTACCTCGCGGCCGACTACACCACGATGGGCGTGGACTCCCTGGGTCTGCGGGTCAACCTGGTGTACGGCGTGGGCAAGAAGCGCGGCCAGGGGATGTTCACCCAGGAGCTCATCGACCGCCCGGTGGCCGAGGGCCGCGGTGAGGTGCCCTACGGCGACGACGTGTTCGGCTGGCAGTACGTCGACGACGTGGCTCGCGCCTTCGAGCTGGCCGTCTACAGCGAGCCGGCGCCGATCCCGGTGATGAACCTGCACTGCTCCTCCCACCCGGTCACCGAGGCCGTCGAGGTGATGCGCACGCTGGTGCCGGGCGTCGAGCTCGAGCTGCTGCCCGGCCGGATCGGCTTCCCGAGCAACGTGGACGGCTCGGCCTTCGTCGATCACACCGGCTTCCAGCCCCGGTGGACGCTGGAGCAGGGGCTGTCGGCGATCGTGGACTCGCTGAAGGGGGAGGATCGATGAGCGCCGTCGAGCGCACGGTCGAGCTGGCGGACGGCTCCACGATGTGGTGCCGGACGATCGGCTCGGGTCCGGTGATCGTGCAGGTGCACGGGTCGGGCTTCGGCTTCCGCAACTTCGGCCGCCTGACGCCGTATCTCGGCGAGCACTTCACCGTGGTCGACGTGGACCTCCCCGGATACGGCCAGAGCAAGGCGGCCGGCGCGGTGGGCATCGACGCGTGGGCCGGTCATCTCGCCGAGTTCGTCCGCGCCGAGTACGACGGCCCGGTGGTCGTCCACGGCACCTCGATGGGCGGCCTGGTGGCGCTGACCTTCGCCGACCGCCACCCCGAGCTGATCTCCCGGCTGGTGCTGAGCTGCTGCATGATGCGCTACGACCAGGCCGCCCGGCATATGCGCCAGACCTGGAAGCTGGCCGCGCGCACCTCCGGCATGGTGGCCGCGGCCGACCTGACCGCGGTCGCCGGCTTCTCCCGGTCCTTCTACGACCGGCCCGACAGCGAGGAGATCCTCGAGGAGCTCCGCTTCGGGATGTCCTCGAACGATCCCGAGTCGTTCGTCGCCGGCACCGAGAGCCTGGAGGCGCTGGACCTCTCCGACCTGCTCCCGCGGGTGCGGATGCCGGTGCTCCTGATCGCCGGCAGCGAGGACCGGATGACGCCGTGGCACCCGGCCGAGAGCGGCGTGGGCTTCAGCACCGCCGTGGAGGTCATGCCGGACGCGCGGATGACCGTCGTCCAGCAGTCCGGGCACTACCTGGTGCTCGAGCAGCCAGCCCGGACGGCGGAGCTGATGGGGGAGTTCCTGGCGATGACGCCGGGTATGAGTTTCGGACCAGAGGGTCCGGGAGTGGCACGAAGCCGCGAGCAGATGGAGGAAGCACCGTGAGGTCGATGATGAGAGGCGTGGCGCTGGGCGCCACGTTGTTGATGGTGGCGGCGTTCACTGCCGCGTGTGGGAGTGACTCCGACTCCGGGAGTGACGCGAAGGGCGTGCAGCTGACGGTTGCCACTCAGCCCGACTTCTTCGGCGTACCGCTCTATCTGGCGGTCGAGAAGGGCTTCTTCGAGAAGCAGGGCATCGACGCCAAGATCCAGGAGTTCCCGACCGGCGTCGAGGGCACCGAGGCCGTCGTCACCGGCCAGGCCGACATGACCACCGTGGCGGCCTTCCCGGCTGCGAGCCTGGCCTCCCAGGGCGCGCCGGTGAAGATCATCGGCACCAACGCCTACTCCAGCGACTGGTGGGGCTTCGTGACCACCGACGACATCAAGGAGCCGGAGGACCTGTACGGCAAGAAGGTCGCCTTCCAGTCGAACTCGACCGCCAACTTCTGGTTCGACCGGTTCGTGGAGGCGCACGGCCTGGACGCCGCGAAGATCGAGGTCGTGGACGCCAAGTTCGCCCAGCTGGTCGCGCTGTTCGCCAAGGGCGACGTCGACGGGATCATCCAGTTCGAGCCCAACGTGACCCAGGCCGTGGCCGCCCGCTCGGGCTCCCACGTGGCGTGGGTCGGCGGCGACGACGACCTGAACCCGCTCAACGGCTACGTCGTGGCGGGCCAGAAGATCAGCAAGGACCGCGAGGTCGGCATCAAGGTCCTCAAGGCGCTGCAGGCGGCGTCGGAGTGGATGCAGGCCAACCCCGACGAGGTCGCCGAGTTCGCCATGGGCAAGACCGGCATCGACAGCGCTGACGAGGTCAAGACGATCATGGCCAAGATCGACTTCCGGGTGAGCTTCGACGACGCGGCGCTGGACCAGCTCCAGCAGGTCGCCGACTACATGCTCGACAAGGGGCTCATCAAGGAGCCGGTGAAGGCCGCGAGCTACGTCGAAGCAGACTGGGCTGCCGAAGCGACCAAGTGAGCATGATCGAGTGGGTGGCGGCCCGGGCTCCCGGGTCGCCACCCGCCGATCGGAGAGGTGAGCACGGATGAGGCTGGCGGTGTCGCACATCCCGACCGACGCGACCCTGGTGGCGCGGCTGGCGGGCGAGGCGGAGGCGGCCGGCCTGCGATTCCTCGGGATCGCGGACTCACCTCAGCTCTACGGCTCGATGTACCCGATGATCCAGGTCGCGCTCGGCGCCACCGAGCGCATCCCGGTGGGGCCGTGCGTGACCAACCCGGTGACCCGTCACCCCACGGTGCACGGCGCCGACCTGGAGACCCTCGGGTCGCTCTTCCCGGGCCGGACCTGGATGGCGCTGGGCGCCGGTGACTCCGCGGTGCACAGCGTCGGCCTGTCGCCGGCGACTCCCGGGGAGATCGCCGAGGCGCTGGGAGCGATCCGGGCCCGGGTGGGTCCCGTCCCGCCGATGTTGATGGCGGTCAGCGGTCCGCGCGCGGCGTCGTACGTGCCGGCCGAGGCCGACGGGGTGCTGCTCGGCGGCGGCCTCGACGCCGACTGGCTGGCCCGGCTCGTCGCGATCGCCGAGGAGTCGGCGGGGCACCGGCTCCAGCGCTGGGCCTTCTGCACCGGCCACCTGGTCGAGCGGCCCGACCAGGTCGCCGACGCCCGCGCCGCGGTCCGGGCCTCGATCCTCGCGGTCGCCCGGCACGGCCTGGTCGGCGATCCCGTCGAGCGCGGTGTGCCGGCCCACCTCGTCGAGGACGTCCTCACGCTGCGGCGGGAGTACGACTTCTCCGCCCATGCCCGCACCGACGGCGGCAACGCCGAGTTGCTGGCCCGCTTTCCCGAGGCCGAGGCCTACCTGACCGACCGCTTCGCGCTGGTCGGCACGCCCGCCGACGTGGCCGCGCGGCTGGGCGCTCCGCTCGACACGATCCTCGACGGGGTGGTGCTCAGCAGCACCGTCCCGGACCCGGTGGCCCACGTCCGGCTCCTCGGGCAGACCCGATCACTTCTCGCAGCAGACAAGGACCATGATGAAGACAACTGAGGCGACTCCGGCGCAGGCCCACATCGTCATCGACCAGGTGAGCTTCAGCTACGCGCCCGGCGCCACGCCGATCCTGGAGGACGTCTCCCTGGAGCTCGACGACGGCGAGTTCTTCGTGCTGCTCGGCCCCAGCGGCTGTGGCAAGACGACCATCCTCAAGCAGCTCGCGGGGTTCGAGCACCCGACGACCGGCAGCATCAGCCTCAACGGCTCCGTGGTGCGCAAGCCGGGGCCGGACCGTGCCGTGGTCTTCCAGGGCGACGACTCGCTGCTGGGCTGGCTCAACGTCCGCAAGAACGTCGAGTTCGGGCTGAGGATGATCGGCGTCAGGGGCGAGGAGCGGCGCCGCCGGGTCGACCAGGCGCTCGATCTGGTCGAGCTGAGCCAGCAGGCCAAGAAGTACCCCCACGAGCTCTCCGGCGGCATGAAGCAGCGGGTGCAGATCGCCCGCGCGCTGGTGACCGAGGCGCCCTGCCTGCTGATGGACGAGCCCTTCGGCGCGCTGGACTCCCAGACCCGGGCGACGCTGCAGGACGAGCTCGCCGCGATCTGGGAGCAGCGGCGTACGACGGTCCTCTTCATCACCCACGACATCTCCGAGGCGCTGATCCTCGGCGACCGCATCGGCGTGATGACCTCCGGTCCGCGGGCCCGGATCCACGAGATCGTCCCCAACACGCTCTCGCGCCCGCGCACCCGTGGGTCCGACGAGTTCGCCGCGCTCTACCGGCGGCTGGAGTCGACGGTGACCGAGGCGAAGGCACGGGCGGGACACCATGGCTGAGTCCGGCCCGCTCAGCACGCGGACCAGGGCGACGCTCAACCTCGTCGGGCTGCTCCTGGCGCTGGTGGCGTGGCAGCTGGCCGCGGAGCTGAAGGGCAACGAGCTGGTCTTCCCCGGCCCGCTCGCCGCGCTGGAGGCCCTGCGCGAGCTGGTCACCGAGTCCGCCGAGCTGCAGCAGGTGTGGCACACGCTGGGCCGGGTCGTGGTGGGCTTCGCCTTCGGCAGCGTGCTCGGCGTGCTGATCGCCCTGCTGCTGGGCTCGATCCGGGTGGTGGGGGAGAGCCTCGAGCCCGTCGTCCACTTTCTGCGCTCGATCACCCCGGTCGCCTGGGTGGTCCCGGCGACCATCTGGTTCGGGGTCGGCGAGTCGGCGCTGCGCTTCATCGTCGTCTACGCCACCGTCTTCCCGGTCATCCTCAACACCCTGGCGGGGATGGCGGAGACGCCGGAGAACAAGCGCCGGATGGCGCAGTCGATGGGAGCCGGTCCGTTCCGGACCTACCTGACCGTGGTGGTGCCCAACGCGGTGCCCTACATCCTCACCGGCATGCGATTGGCCCTGGGCTACTCGTTCATGAGCGTGGTGGGCGCGGAGATGGTCGCCGGCAACGACGGCCTGGGCTACCTGATCTACCAGGCCCGGCTCTTCATGAACACCGACACGATGTTCGCCGGGATCGTCGTGCTGGGCCTGGTCGGCCTGGCCTCCGACCGCCTGCTCGTGGTCCTGTCCCGGCGGCTCATGGGGCGCTTCTACAACGGACAGGCTGTTTCATGACCCTCCATCCCCACCTGGGCCGGCGGCTGCGGCACCTGCTCCTCGCGATCGCCGGGTTCGCGGCGTTCGTGCTCGCCTGGGCGGCGGCCGCCCAGGCCTACGACTCCCCGCTGCTCTTCCCCGGCCCGAAGGCCGTGGCCGAGCAGCTGCGCGCGATGGCGTCCAGCGGCGTGCTCGGCGACGCGGTCTCGGCCAGCGTCGGCCGGGCCCTCGCGGGTCTGGCGATCGGCACCGTCGGCGGCGTGATCCTGGGACTGGTGATCGGCACCAGCCGGGTCGCGGAGGCGCTCACCGAGCCGTTCATCAACGTCTTCCGGTTCATCCCGCCGCTGGCCTGGTACGCCCCGGTCCTGCTGTGGCTGGGCACCGGCGAGCCGGCCAAGGTCTCGCTGATCGTCTACACCTGCATCTTCGTGGTGACCGTCAACACCGCGGCGGGGGTGCGGTCAGTGCCGCGCGACAAGCTGCGGATGGCCGCGTCGTACGGCGCGGGGGTCGGGCAGCGGTTTTGGCTGGTCAGCCTGCCGGGCTCGGCGTCGTACATCGCGGCCGGCGTGCGCATCGCGATCGGCAACGCCTTCATGACCGTGGTCACCGCCGAGATGCTGGGGGCCCCGCAGGGTCTCGGTGTCCTGGTGACGACCGGGATGGCGACGACCAACCTGCGCACGGTGTTCGCTGCGCTGGTCGTCCTGGGCGCCCTCGGGCTGACCGTGGACCGGCTCTTCGTCTGGGGTCTGGCGCGGTTCGGCCGGCGGTTCGGCGTCGCCGCGCCCGTACGCCGCTGAGTCGGCGCCCGGCGTACCGCTCGGCTCGGCGGGCCCTCCTAGCCGGCCAGCTCCCGCCAGGTCGCGAACGGCCGCGTGGGATCGGCGATCGGGTGGTGCCGGGCGTACTCCTCCGACGCCGACCGCCAGGCGATCTGCAGGCGCATGCTCAGGTCCAGGTAGGGCCAGCCGGCCGCGCGGGCGTCCTCGGCCGCCACGGCGAAGTAGGCGCGCTCGATGCCCGTGCCGATCGCGGTCGCCTGGCAGAGCGTGCACGGCTCGCAGCTGGCGTAGAGCACCGCGCCGTCGAGGCGGAGCGTCTCCAGGCGGCGGCAGGCCTCCCGGATCGCGTTGACCTCCGCATGGGCGGTGGGGTCGTTGTCGGGGATCATCGTGTTCACTCCGGCCGCGAGCACCTCGTCGCCGCGCACGACCACCGCGCCGAACGGGCGTCCGCCGTCGCGCGAGTCCTGGTCGGCGAGCTCGACGGCGTGGGTCAGGTGGGCGGCGATGGTCTCCGGGTCGTGCATCCAGGCAGCCTACGGGCCCGGGGAGTGAGCCCGGCCACGTGTCGTACCCGTGACCGGACCCCTGTCCGCTCGTTGTACCGACTGTCGATCTGCGTCAAGGTGGTGTCATGAGCCCGAAGCGGCTGGTTCTCGGAGCGTGTGCGGCGTTGGCCGTGCTGCTCGGGGTCGCCATGCCCGCGAGCGCCGACGACGGCACCCCCGACGACTTCAGCTGGGACGCGACGTACACCTCGCCCCTGGACCAGGACTGGGACCTCTCCACGGAGACCACTCCTGTCCCGCCGGCCACCTCGCTGCTCGACCCCGCGCAGACCACCGAGGTCTCGCCGCCGAGCCAGCAGCAGATCGACGACGCGCGCAACGCGATGCAGCGGATCAACCAGATCCAGCAGGGCAAGCAGGTCGCCGCCCCGGCCGCCTCGGTCCCGCAGGAGGAGGCCGCCGTGGTCTCCGGTGGCACCGGCCGGTTCGCGCAGGCGGACTGGTGGATGGTCGGCGCGGGAGCCTTCCTGCTGCTGGTCATGGTCGAGCTGATCCGGGGCATCCGCTGGCGGCCCCGTCCGCGGACCTCCTGAGGGCTGTCTCGTCGCCTGTCTTATCGGGTCGTCGGCCCATCGCGGGCTGAGTAGCCTGCAAGGGTGACCGACTCCACTCCGCCCGCCATCGCGACCGTGGGGGCCCTCCGGGCCTCCGGACATGAGCAGAGGTCCCTGCGCCAGGAGCTGCGCGACAACCTGCTGGCCGCCCTGGCCGAGGGCCGCGATCCCTGGCCCGGCCTGCACGGCTTCTCCGACACCGTCATCCCGCAGCTGGAGCGGGCGCTGCTGGCCGGGCACGACGTGGTGCTGCTCGGCGAGCGCGGCCAGGGCAAGACCCGGCTGCTGCGCACGCTGGCCGGCCTGCTCGACGAGTGGACGCCGGTGATCGCCGGCTCCGAGCTGGGCGAGCACCCCTACGAGCCGATCACGCACGCCTCGCGCCGCCGTGCGGACGCGCTGGGCGACGAGCTGCCCGTCGAGTGGCGCCACCGCGACGAGCGGTACGCCGAGAAGCTGGCAACCCCGGACACCAGCGTGGCGGACCTGATCGGCGACGTGGACCCGATGAAGGTCGCCGAGGGCCGCTCGCTCGGCGACCCGGAGACGATCCACTTCGGCCTGATCCCGCGCAGCCACCGCGGCATCGTGGCGATCAACGAGCTGCCCGACCTCGCCGAGCGGATCCAGGTCGCGATGCTCAACGTGATGGAGGAGCGCGACATCCAGATCCGCGGCTACGTGCTGCGGCTCCCGCTCGACGTACTGGTCGTGGCCAGCGCCAACCCCGAGGACTACACCAACCGCGGCCGGATCATCACTCCGCTCAAGGACCGCTTCGGCGCGGAGATCCGCACCCACTACCCGCGTGACATCGAGGACGAGGTCGCGGTCATCCGCCAGGAGGCGCACCTGGTGGCCGACGTGCCCGACCACCTCGTCGAGATCCTGGCCCGCTTCACCCGGGCGCTGCGCGAGAGCCAGTCGGTCGACCAGCGCTCGGGCGTGAGTGCGCGCTTCGCCATCGCGGGGGCCGAGACGATCGCGGCGGCGGCGCTGCACCGGGCGACCGTCGAGGGCGAGGACGAGCCGGTGGCGCGGATCGTCGACCTGCAGACCGCGGTCGACGTGCTCGGCGGCAAGATCGAGTTCGAGACCGGCGAGGAGGGACGCGAGGAGGAGATCCTCACCCACCTGCTGCGCACGGCCACCGCCGAGACGGTGCGCTCGCACCTCGCCGGCATCGATCTCGGGCTGCTGGTGGCCGCCGTGGAGTCGGGCTCCTACGTCACCACCGGCGAGCGGGTCACCGCCCGCGACCTGCTCGCCGGGCTGCCGGTACTGGGCGAGTCCGACCTCTACGACCAGGTCTGCGAGCGGCTCGGCGCGACCAACGACGGGGAGCGGGCCGGCGCGATCGAGCTGGCGCTGGAGGGGCTCTACCTCGCGCGCAAGATCGGCAAGGAGACCGACGGGGCCGAGACGGTCTATGGCTGAGCGGCACCGCTCGCGCTACGCCCGGTACGCCGGGGGCGACCCGCTCGCGCCTCCGGTCGACCTCGCCGAGGCCCTGGAGCACATCGGCGAGGATGTGATGGCGGGGTACTCCCCGGAGCGGGCGATGCAGGAGTTCCTGCGCCGGGGCGGCCGCGATCGCGCGGGGCTGGACGAGCTGGCCCGGCGGGTGGCGCAGAAGCGGCAGGAGCTGCTGCAGCGGCACTCCCTCGACGGCACCCTGCAGCAGGTGCGCGAGCTGCTCGACCGGGCGGTGCTGGAGGAGCGCAAGCAGCTCGCCCGCGACGTGGACATGGACGACACCGACCGGACGTTCCGCGAGATGCGGCTGGAGAGCCTGCCCTCGTCGACCTCCGCCGCGGTCACCGAGCTGTCGGACTACGACTGGGCCTCGCCGCAGGCACGCGCGGACTACGAGCAGATCAAGGACCTGCTCGGGCGGGAGATGCTCGACCAGCGCTTCGCCGGGATGAAGCAGGCGCTCGAGGGCGCGACCGAGGAGGACCGGGCGCGGATCAACGAGATGCTCACCGACCTGAACGAGTTGCTGGAGAAGCACCGGCTGGGCGAGGACACCCCCGAGGACTTCTCGGGGTTCATGGGGAAGCACGGTGACTTCTTCCCCGAGAATCCCTCGAACATCGACGAGCTGCTGGACGCGCTGGCGAAGCGGTCCGCGGCGGCCCAGCGGATGCTCAACTCGATGACCGCCGAGCAGCGCCAGGAGCTGATGGAGCTCTCCGCGCAGGCGTTCGGCTCGCCGGAGCTGATGCAGTCGCTCTCCCGGCTCGACGACAACCTGCAGTCGCTCCGGCCGGGTGAGGACTGGGGCGGCTCGGAGGAGTTCGGCGGCGACCAGGGGCTCGGACTCGGCGACGGGACCGGCGTACTGCAGGACCTCGCGGATCTCGACGACCTCTCCGACCAGCTCTCCCAGGCGTACGCCGGAGCGCGGATGGACGACATCGACCTGGACGCGCTGGCCCGGCAGCTCGGCCAGGAGGCGGCCGTCGACGCGCGGACGCTGCAGGAGCTGGAGCGGACGCTGCGCGACACCGGCTACCTCAAGCGCACCTCCGACGGCCAGCTGCGGCTCTCGCCCAAGGCGATGCGGCAGCTCGGCAAGGCGCTCCTGCGCGACGTCGCCCAGCGGCTGTCGGGTCGGCAGGGGCAGCGCGACCTCCGGCAGGCGGGGGCGGCGGGGGAGCGCAGCGGCGCCACCCGGCAGTGGGCCTTCGGCGACACCGAGCCGTGGGACGTTCCGCGGACGATCACCAACGCGGTCCTGCGGGAGGCCTCGGATCGTGCGGGTCGCTCGGGCGTGCGCATCACCGTGGACGACATCGAGATCCAGGAGACGGAGGCACGGACCCAGGCGGCCGTCGTACTGCTGGTGGACACGTCGTTCTCGATGGCGATGGACGGGCGGTGGGTGCCGATGAAGCGCACCGCGCTCGCCCTGCACCAGCTGATCAGCACGCGCTTCCGCGGCGACCATCTGCAGCTCATCGGGTTCGGCCGCTACGCCCAGTCGATGAGCATCGAGGAGCTGACCGGCCTCGACCCGTACTTCGACAAGGGCACCAACCTCCACCACGGCCTGATGCTCGCCCAGCGGCACTTCCGCAAGCACCCCAACGCCCAGCCGGTGCTGCTGATCGTCACCGACGGCGAGCCCACCTCGCACCTGGAGCCCGGTGGCAGCGTCTACTTCACCTACCCGCCGCACCCGTACACCATCGCCACCACCGTGCGGGAGCTCGACAACACCGCCCGCCTCGGCGCGCAGACCACCTTCTTCCGCCTCGGCGAGGACCCCGGCCTGGCCCGGTTCATCGACCAGATGGCCCGCCGCATCGACGGCCGCGTCGTCGCCCCCGAGCTCGACGACCTCGGCGCCGCCGTCGTCGGCTCCTACCTCGGCTCCCGCGGCTCCCGCCCCGGCGCTTCGACGTACGGCGACTTGTTCGGCGGCTGGGGCCGCGGCTTCTGGGCCGGCTGAGCCCGGGAGCGGTGAGTCTGTTCCCTATCGCCCCGGGGAGCGGTGTGCCTGTTCCCTATCCCTCGCTCGGATGGGGAACAGGCACACCGCTTGCCGAGAGGTCTGGCTCCTGATCGACCGTGCGGTGCGTGGTCGTCGAGAGCCGACGCGACACGCCGACACAACATCTAGGTCCCACACTTGGGCGTGACCCCTACATATGGTGGCGCACGCAGCTGGTTCGCTCCCCAAGCCGGGGGAGTGAGGCAAGAGGGAACCCGGTGGGAATCCGGGACTGCCCCGCAGCGGTGAGTGGGAACGAAAGCCGTCACCAAGCACTGGATCGAACAGGTCTGGGAAGCGACGGCCGGTAGGGGTCGACCGAGAGGACGACGTGCCCACGAGTCCGAAGACCTGCCAGCGCGCCGCACCCGTCGGGTGCGGTGGTCCGAGGCCTCGTGGGACGGCCGACGCCAGCGCGGGCCGATCCGGGCCTTCCTCTGACGACTCTCCCGCGGCTCCCCGGACCTCCGAGATGAGCTCGCGAGGAGAGAGCCATGCAGGTGAGGAAGCGCAACGGCGACGTCGAGGACGTCGACGTCAACAAGATCGTCCGGGCGGTGCAGCGGGTCACCGACGGCCTGGGCGAGGTCGACCCGATGCGGGTGGCGACCAAGACCATCAGCGGCCTGTACGACGGGGCGACGACCGCGGAGCTGGACCGGCTCTCGATCCAGACCGCCGCGGAGATGATCGGCGAGGAGCCGGAGTACTCCCGGCTCGCGGCCCGGCTGCTGTCGGGCTACATCGACAAGGAGGTCCGCAACCAGGGCGTCGCGTCGTTCAGCCAGTCGGTCGCGCTCGGCCATGCCGAGGGACTGATCGGCGACGAGACGGCCCGGTTCGTGAAGGACAACGCCCGCAAGCTCGACTTCGCGATCGATCCCGGTGGCGACCGCCGCTTCGAGTACTTCGGGCTGCGCACCGTCTACGACCGCTACCTGCTGCGCCACCCCAGCGCCCGCCTGGTGATCGAGACGCCGCAGTACTTCCTGATGCGCGTGGCCTGCGGCCTCTCGCGTACGCCGGCCGAGGCGATCGAGCTCTACGGGCTGATGAGCAGCCTGGCCTACCTGCCGAGCAGCCCGACGCTCTTCAACTCCGGCACCCGGCACACCCAGATGTCGTCGTGCTACCTCGTCGACAGCCCGCGTGACGAGCTGGACTCGATCTACGACCGCTACCACCAGGTCGCGAAGCTCTCGAAGTTCGCCGGCGGCATCGGGCTCGCCTTCTCCCGGGTCCGATCCCGGGGCGCGCTGATCCGCGGCACCAACGGGCAGTCCAACGGCATCGTGCCGTTCCTGCGCACGCTGGACTCCTCGGTCGCCGCGGTCAACCAGGGCGGTCGCCGCAAGGGCGCCGCCTGCGTCTACCTGGAGCCGTGGCATCCCGACATCGAGGAGTTCCTCGAGCTGCGCGACAACACCGGCGAGGAGGCGCGGCGTACCCACAACCTCAACTTGGCCAACTGGATCCCCGACGAGTTCATGCGCCGGGTCGAGGCCGACGAGACGTGGTCGCTGGTCGATCCCGACCAGGCGCCGGAGCTGCCCGACCTGTGGGGCGAGGCCTTCGACGCGGCGTACCGGCAGGCCGAGGCCGACGGGCGCGTCGTACGGCGGGTCAAGGCGCGCGATCTGTACGCCAAGATGATGCGCACGCTCGCGCAGACCGGCAACGGCTGGATGACCTTCAAGGACGCCGCCAACCGGACCTGCAACCAGACCGCGGACCCAGTGCTGGGATCGCCGGGCGGACCGGTGGTGCACCTGTCCAACCTGTGCACCGAGATCATCGAGGTCTCCTCGGACTCCGAGACGGCCGTGTGCAACCTGGGCTCGATCAACCTCGCCCAGCACCTCGGCGGCGACGGCCTGGACTGGGATCGGCTGCGCGAGACGGTGCGTACCGCGGTGCCGTTCCTGGACCGGGTCATCGACATCAACTACTACCCGAGTGAGGAGGCGGCGCGGTCCAACCCGCGCTGGCGGCCGGTAGGGCTGGGGCTGATGGGCCTGCAGGACGTGCTCTTCGCACTGCGGCTGCCCTTCGACTCGCCGGAGGCGCTGGAGCTGTCCACGCGCATCCAGGAGGAGATCTACCTGACCGCGCTGGAGGTGAGCGCCGAGCTCGCCGAGCGGCACGGCGCGCACCCGGCGTTCGACCAGACCCGGGCCGCGCAGGGCAGGCTGCAGCCCGACTTCTGGGACGTCACGCCGACCCAGACTGAGCGCTGGGAGGCGCTGCGCGCGAGAGTCGCGGAGACGGGGCTGCGCAACTCGCTGCTCATCGCCATCGCTCCGACCGCGACGATCGCCTCGATCGCCGGCTGCTACGAGTGCATCGAGCCGCAGGTGTCCAACCTGTTCAAGCGCGAGACGCTCTCGGGGGAGTTCCTCCAGGTCAACAGCGCGCTGGTCCGGGAGCTCAAGAGCCGTGGGCTCTGGACGCCGGAGGTCCGCGAGGCGATCAAGCGCGCGGACGGCTCGGTGCAGGGCGTGGCCGAGCTGCCCGAGGACGTGCGGCTGCTCTTCCGCACCGCGTGGGAGCTGCCGCAGCGAGCCCTGATCGACCTGGCCGCCGCGCGGTCGGCGTACGTCGACCAGAGCCAGTCGCTCAACCTCTTCATGGCCTCGCCGACCATCGGGAAACTCTCCTCGATGTACGCCTACGCCTGGAAGAGCGGCCTGAAGACGACGTACTACCTGCGCTCGCGGCCGGCCACCCGGATCCAGCAGGCGACCGTCTCCGGCGGATCCACCGCCACCGTGAGTGCGACGGTCAGCGCCGCCTCCGACGAGGAGGCCGTCGCCTGCTCGCTGGAGAACCCCGAGTCGTGCGAGGCCTGCCAGTGAGCGCCACGCCGACCACCCACCCGACGTACGAGAAGGAGAACACCATGACCACCACCCCGTCCGCCCCCTCCGTTGCCACCGACGCCTCCGCCACGAGGATGCTGCTCGACCCCGGCATGAACCTCACCCTGCGGCCGATGCGCTACCCGCACTTCTACGAGCGCTACCGCGACGGCATCAAGAACAACTGGACCGTCGAGGAGGTCGACCTGCACTCCGACCTCGCCGACCTGAAGAGGCTGACCGAGGCCGAGCGGCACCTGGTCTCGCGGCTGGTGGCCTTCTTCGCCACCGGCGACACCATCGTGGCCAACAACCTGGTGCTCAACCTCTACCAGCACATCAACTCCCCGGAGGGGCGGCTCTACCTGAGCCGGCAGCTCTTCGAGGAGGCGGTGCACGTGCAGTTCTACCTGACCCTGCTCGACACCTACGTGCCCGACGAGAACGAGCGTCACGAGGCCTTCGCGGCGGTGGACAACATCCCCTCGATCAAGCACAAGGCGGACTTCTGCTTCAGGTGGATCGACCGGGTCTTCGACCTCCCGGCGCTGGAGACCCGTGAGCACCGGCGGGCCTTCCTGCTCAACCTGATCTGCTTCGCCGCCTGCATCGAGGGGCTCTTCTTCTACGGCGCCTTCGCCTACGTCTACTTCCTGCGGTCGCGTGGCCTGCTCAACGGCCTGGCGTCCGGCACCAACTGGGTCTTCCGCGACGAGTCGATGCACATGGCCTTCGCCTTCGACGTGGTCGACACCGTGCGCGAGGAGGAGCCGGACCTCTTCGACGACCAGATGGCCGAGGAGATCCGGGCGATGCTGCGCGAGGCGGTGGACGCGGAGGCGCAGTTCGCCGAGGACCTGCTCGGGCAGGGCGTCGCCGGGCTGTCGACGGCGGACATGCGCTCCTACCTCGAGCACGTGGCCGACCGGCGGCTGCTCCGCCTGGGACTGGAGCCCGTCTATGGCTCGCCGAACCCGCTGGCGTTCATGGAGCTGCAGGACGTCCAGGAGCTCTCGAACTTCTTCGAGCGCCGCGTCTCGGCCTACCAGGTCGGCGTCACCGGCTCGGTCGACTTCGACGAGGACTTCTAGGAGCCCGGCGGGGCGGCCGCCGGTCGCCCCGCCTCAGCGGCGCTTCTTCTTCAGCTTCACCTGGGCGCTGACGGCGTAGCGCTGGCCGTCGTCGAGGGCGACACCGCCGCAGGAGTACGCCGTGCCGGCGCGGCAGGGCGAGAAGCGGGCGCTGGCGTTGCTCAGCACGACCACGACGGAGGCGATCTTGCGCGGGTCGAAGGGGACCTGCATCGTGCCGTCGCCGCGCTTGCTCAGCGACACCTCGCTGATCGTCACCGAGCCGTTGCGCTTGCGGACCTGCACCGTGGCGGCGGGCGATCGCTCGCGGTTCGGGCCGTCCACGGTGATCCGCAGCTTGGCCTTCTTCGGCAGCTTGGCCGGGGTGAGGAGCACGGGCGCGCTGGTGAGGTGGCGCAGCGCGACCGCCTGGGTGCGGAGCTTGCGCTTGCGCTTGGTCAGCGTCGCGGTGCGCCACCAGGCCTGGGTCGGGTACGCCGCGCCGGCGGCGTACGAGCCTCGTGGCTTGGTGTTCCACGCGCCGTACCAGGCGAAGGCACTGGTCAGGCTGCTGCGGCGGGCGGCGAGCGCGGCGGCGACCGCCTGGATGGAGTAGCGCGAGCCGTTGGCGCTGTCGGCGTACTCCCAGATCCGCTTGATGAGGCCGTAGTCGCGGTAGCGCTCGGAGAGGAACTTCCAGAACAGCACCGAGCCGTAGCGGTCGAGGTTGCCGGCGTAGTCGACCGGGATCTGCGGCTGGGTCAGCGAGCTGCGCTTGAGGTACTGCAGGTAGTCGGTGATCGCCGGGTAGACCTGACTCTCCATCCAGACCGCCGTGCCCTCCATGAACCAGGAGTCCTCGTAGGAGTCGTAGCCGAACTGGATGGCGTGGAAGAACTCGTGCGCCGCGGTGACCTTCAGCGACTCGTCGGGATCGCCGCCGAACTGCGCCTGGGCGAAGTCGTCGTCGAGCACGCAGAACGAGGAGGAGTGACTGGCGACCGTGTCCGGCGTGCAGTAGCCGTAGGCGCCCAGGGTGTAGGTGTCGCACAGGAAGATGTCGACCCGGCCGTCCGCGTCGTACGGCGGCGGGGAGCGATAGCCCAGGATGCCGACCTCGTAGTTCCACACCTCCTCCAGGACCGCGATGGTCTTGGTCGCCTGGGCGGACTTGCTGAGGTTGTAGTAGACCTCGAAGTGCGCGCTCGTCTGCGAGTGGGTGATGTTGGTCGTCTCGCAGCCCGGGTAGGGCGGGACTGCCTGCCCGGTCGTCAGCCCGCCGCTCGTCAGCTTCTCCGCCCGCGCCCGCTCGGCGGCCGGCAGTGCGGACTGCGCGTGGACCAGGTCCCGCATCAGCAGGGACACGTCACGGCGGGGCAGCGCCTCGCCCGGCCGAGGCGGCCGTGCGGGAGCGGAGAGAGCCTCGACGGCTGCCAGCGCCTGGCGGGCCTGGGCGAGGCGCCCGTTGTCACGGGCGCCGGCAGAGCCGTCCAGCAGGGAGGCGACGAGCAGGAGGGTCAGGAGCGCTCCGAGGCTCGCCTTGAGAGCGATGCGCACCCGACGAGGGTACGAGAGCAGAGGCGTCCGTGTCGTCGGTTCAGGTCCGTCGGGTGAATCTGACCTTGCCGTGGTGGGTGTCGGTCATCTGGAAGCGGTGGTCGTGGGCGAGGGCGTGGTGTCGGGGGCAGAGCATGATGCCGGTCTGCACGTCCGTCTTGCCGCCGCGGGCCCATTGGTTGCGGTGGTGGATGTGGCACATGCCGGGAGGCCAGTCGCAGTGGGCTTCGGCGCAGCCCTTGTCTCGTAGCGCGATGGCGATGCGTTGGGGCTCGGTGTGGAAGCGGGTCTTGCGGCCGAGATCGAGGACCTGGGAGGCGGTGCCGAGCACGGCGGGGACGATCCCGGCCTGACACGCCAGCATCCGGGCCGCTCGGGCGGAGATGTGCTCTCCGGTGTCGAGGAGACCGGCCCGGTCGAGCTGGTCGGTCAAGGCCTCATGGGTCATCGTCACCACGACCGTCGCCGGGGTGCCGCCGGCCTTGGGGGTGCCGTCGGGGGTCATGGGCCTGCTGGTGATGTATTCGCAGAACGCCTCGCCCAGCCGTAGGGGCCGGGAGACCGATCCGATCGGCAGATGGCGGGTGTCGCCCGGGTCGCTCCCGTCCGCGCTGGTCATCTCGGCGGCGGGTTCGCTGCCCAGGGCGGCGCGGTGGCGGGGTGCAGCGAGGGCGTCGAGATGCTTCTTGAGCATCGCTCCGGCGAGCTCTGGGATGGCGAAGCGGCCCAGCATCATCCCGCGCCCATCGGAGCGGATGGTGAACGACATCTTCGCCGCGGCGCGGCGCTCCTCGGCCTCGAGCAGCCGCTGCTCGTGCTCGTCGGCGGCGTCGGGGTCGACGATCTCGAGGATCCGGCGGCCCAGGACGCGCAGCTCCTTGGCGTCGTGGTCGGCGGCCAGGGCGATGAGGTGCTCCTCGGCCCGCCGCGCCAGCTCCGGGTGCACCCGGCTCGCGCCGTCGGCAGGACCGCTCACCAGTGCGTCGACGGCCTCCACGATCACCTGGGCCTGCTCGGGCAGCACCCGTCCCGCCGCGAGCGCGATCCGGGTCGGCTCGTGGGCGCCACCGTCGAGGGAGCGGGCCAGCCGGACCAGGCCCTTGGCCGCCGGACGTGTGGTGCGGGTCGCGTTCGCGAACCAGCCCGCGGCGTCGTGGTAGCCGCCGGCCTCGCCCAGGTCCCGGCGGTCGGCCTCGGCCAGCAGCCGCGCCTGGAGCTCTGCGACCCGCGATGCCACCCGGGTGACCTCGGGCAGCACGCTGCGCAGCTCGGCCTCGGACAACGACCACGCACCGGCCTCCGCTGCCTCCTCGCAGACCCGGTCCAGCGCACCGACCACCTGCAGCAACGGATGCTGCGGGGCGGTGGCCGGGCTGATCGACATATGACCACACTAGGGAGGTGCGCCGACACAATCGAACGACGGATCCAGCCTTGTGGAGAACTCCGTCGACGGCGGGGCTGTGGACGATTCGCGGCCAGCCTTCTCCCGACAGCGCCAGCCGGAGGGCTCAGATCCCCATCGGGTGCCAGACCGTCTTGGTCTCCAAGAACGTCGTCATCCGGTCCAGGGCGGGTGGGGCGAGGAGGTCCTCCACGCCCGGGCGGCGCACCCGCTTGAGGTTCTCGGCGGCGTCCGCCTCCAGCGAGCGGGCCAGATCGGCGTCGGCCACACCGGTGAGGTCGAGGCCGTTGACGTCCATGTGCGAAGCCAGCCACGGGGCGATCTCGGCGACCGACCCGGTGAGCACGTTGACCACGCCGCCGGGCAGGTCGCTGGTGGCCATCACCTCGCCCAGCGTGATCGCGGTCAGCGGGTGCGGCTCGCTGGCGATCACCACGCAGGTGTTGCCCGTGGTGATCGCCGGCGCGACGACCGACACCAGGCCGAGCAGGGGACCGGTGGGCGCGACGATCGCGACGACGCCGGTGGGCTCGGGGGCGGAGTGGTTGAAGTACGGCCCGGCGACCTGGTTGGCGCCGCCGGTCACCTGGGCGATCTTGTCCGCCCAGCCGGCGTACCAGACGAGACGGTCGATCGCCGCGTCGACGTACGTGCGCGCCTTGGCCGGGGTGAGACCCTCCGCGGCGCGCAGCTCCGCCTCGAACTGGTCGCGGCGTCCCTCCAGGACCTCGGCGATCCGGTAGACGACCTGGCCGCGGTTGTACGCCGTGCGCCCGGACCATCCGCCGAACGCGGCGCGGGCGGCCTTGACCGCGTCGCGGGCGTCCTTGCGCGAGGCCTGCGAGGCGTTGGCGAGGAAGCGGCCCTTGGCGTCGCTGACGACGTACGAGCGCCCCGACTCCGAGCGCGGGAACTCGCCGCCGATGTAGAGCTTGTAGGTCTTCTTCACGTCGAGGCGTGTCACTTGAGGTAGCCCTCCAGTCCGTGGCGACCGCCCTCGCGGCCGTAGCCCGACTCCTTGTAGCCGCCGAACGGGCTGGCCGGATCGAAGCGGTTGAACGTGTTGGACCAGACGACGCCCGCGCGCAGCTGCGAGGCCATCCAGAGGATGCGCGAGCCCTTGTCGGTCCAGATGCCGGCCGAGAGCCCGAACGGGGTGTTGTTGGCCTTCTCCACCGCCTCCTTGGGCGTGCGGAAGGTCAGCACGGAGAGGACGGGCCCGAAGATCTCCTCGCGGGCGATCCGGTGGGCCTGGCTGACCTCGGTGAATACCGTCGGCGGGAACCAGTAGCCGTGGTCGGGCAGGTCGCACTTCGGGGACCAGCGCCCGGCCCCCTCCTGCTCACCGATCTCGGCCAGCGCGCGGATCTTCTCCAGCTGCTCGGCGGAGTTGATCGCGCCGATGTCGGTGTTCTTGTCGAGCGGGTCGCCGACCCGCAGCGTGGACATCCGGCGCTTGAGCTTGCCCAGGACCTCCTCGGCCACGGACTCCTGGACCAGGAGGCGCGAGCCGGCGCAGCAGACGTGGCCCTGGTTGAAGAAGATGCCGTTGACGATGCCCTCGACGGCCTGGTCGACCGGGGCGTCGTCGAAGACGATGTTGGCCGCCTTGCCGCCCAGCTCCAGGGTGACCTTCTTGGTGGTGCCGGCCACCGCGCGGGCGATGCCGCGGCCCACCTCGGTGGAGCCGGTGAACGCGACCTTGTCGACGCCGGGGTGGCTGACGATCGCCCGGCCCGTGTCGCCGGCGCCGGTGAGGATGTTGACCACGCCCGGGGGCAGGTCGGCCTGCTGGCAGACCTCGGCGAAGAGCAGCGCGGTCAGCGGGGTCGTCTCGGCGGGCTTGAGCACCACGGTGTTGCCGCAGGCGAGGGCGGGGGCGATCTTCCACGACAGCATCAGCAGCGGGAAGTTCCACGGGATGACCTGGCCGGCCACTCCGAGCGGCTTCGGATCAGCGCCCAGGCCGGCGTACGAGAGCTTGTCGGCCCAGCCCGCGTAGTAGAAGAAGTGCGCGGCCGCCAGCGGGATGTCGACGTCGCGCGACTCCTTGATCGGCTTGCCGTTGTCGATCGACTCCAGCACCGCGAACTCGCGGGCCCGCTCCTGCAGGATGCGGGCGATGCGGAAGAGGTACTTGCCGCGCTCGGCGCCGGACATCCGCGACCAGACGCGGGTGTGGGCGCGGCGGGCGGCCTTGACCGCGTCGTCGACGTCGGCGTCGCTCGCCTCGGCGATCTCGGCGAGGACCTCCTCGGTCGCGGGGTTGACGGTCTTGAAGCCGGACCCGCCTGTGCTGTCACGGAACTCGCCGTCGATGAAGAGGCCGTACGACGGCTTGATGTCGACGATCGCCCGGGACTCGGGCGCGGGGGAGTAGGTGAATTCCATGCTCAGTCCAGCGTGAAGTAGTCGGGACCGGAGTAGCGGCCGGTGGTCATCTTGGTGCGCTGCATCAGCAGGTCGTTGAGGAGCGTGGAGGCGCCGAACCGGAACCAGTCCGGGTCGAGCCAGTCGGGGCCGGCGACCTCGTTGACCATGACGAGGTACTTGATCGCGTCCTTGGAGGAGCGGATGCCGCCGGCCGGCTTCACGCCGATCATCTGCCCGGTCGCCTCCCGGAAGTCGCGGACGGCCTCCAGCATCACCAGGGTCACCGGCAGCGTCGCGGCGGGCGAGACCTTGCCGGTCGAGGTCTTGATGAAGTGCGCTCCGGCCAGCATCGCCAGCCAGCTCGCGCGGCGTACGTTGTCGTAGGTCTGCAGCTCGCCGGTCTCGAAGATCACCTTGAGGTGGGCCGATCCGCAGGCTTCTCGCACGGCGACGATCTCCTCGAAGACCTCCAGGTAGCGCCCGGAGAGGAACGCGCCCCGGTCGATCACCATGTCGATCTCGTCGGCGCCGGCCGCGACGGCATCGCGGGTGTCGGCGAGCTTGACGTCCATCGAGGCGCGGCCGCTCGGGAACGCCGTCGCCACGGCCGCCACCTTGACGCCGCTGGCGCCCAGCGCCTCCTTGGCCACGCCCACGAGGTCGGGGTAGACGCAGACCGCGGCGGTCCGCGGGCAGGTGGGATCGGCCGGGTCGGGGCGCTGCGCCTTGGCGGAGAGCGCCCGCACCTTGCCGGGTGTGTCCATGCCCTCCAGCGTGGTCAGGTCGACCATCGAGATGGCCAGGTCGATCGCCTGCCGCTTGGAGTCGGTCTTGATCGACCGCGTGCCCAGCGAGGCCGCCCGCTGCTCGGCGCCGACCTGGTCGACGCCCGGGAGCCCGTGCAGGAAGCGCCGCAGGCTCGCGTCCGAGGAGGTCGCCTCGGCCAGCGCGGTGGCCCCGAGGCCGTTCAGTGTCGTCACCTAGGCAGTCTAGGTGGCTCACCGGCGGCCCGGGCAACTCGCGAGCGGCGTACGACGTACGTTGGTGCCCGTGGCGCAGCAGCAGACCTACGGCCCCAACAGCGGCACCGTCGCCGGCTGGGTCGGCGTCGTGCTGGCGGCGGTCGTGGTGACCCTGGTGGCGATCAACGAGCGCTCGGAGGACGGTCTCCGCACGGGGCTGGCGGTCGCGCTCGTCGGGGTCGTCGTGTGGTGCTACCTGCTCCGCCCGCGGATCAAGGTGCGGCCACCGATCCTGCTGCTGCGCAACGCCTTCGCGGACTGGGAGATCCCGCTCGCCTCGGTCGAGGAGGTGACGGTGCGGACGGTCACCGGTGTCTACACCGCCGAGCGGCGCTACGACGGGATCGCCGTGGGCCGGACGGTGCGCTCGATCCTGCGCTCGCAGGCGGGCGGGACCGGCGACGAGACGGCCGACCTGATGACGGCGCAGATCATGCGCGCGGCGGCGAGCGCCCGGGAGCGCGGCGAGGAGACGGGCCCGGCCCGTCGTACGCCGGCCTACCCGGAGCTCGTCGTGCTGAGCCTCCTCGCGGCGGCCCTCCTGGGCTCGCTGCTCCTGTGACGCCCGGTCGCGAACGGGCCGCGGCCGCGCAGCAGCCCCACGAAGACCACCGCGAGCCAGATCAGCCAGCCGCCGATGCAGGTCCGCTCGAGCAGGCCGAGCCAGGGAGTCGGGTCGCCCTCCGCGATGCCCGCCGAGGCGCGCCCCGCCAGCATCCCGGCCACCATCACCACGACGACGGTGACCGAGGCGTAGGCCCGGAACCATCCGCCGAAGGTCACGGCGCTGAGGCCGATCATCGCGGTGATCAGCAGCACGGTGAGGCCGGTGAGCACCAGGTGACCGAGGTCGTTCGCCGAGGTCTCGCCGGGCACCATGTCGGCCCGCGAGGACATCGGGAAGAACAGCCAGGCCACGCCGATGAGGCCGTGCGCGGCGACGACCGCTCCCAGCGCGTGGCGGCCGGAGCGCCAGATGCCGACGCCGAACCCGACCAGCAGCGCGGTGAACAGCGGCGTCGTCAGCTGCAGGAACAGCCGGGGCGGCGCCCCGATGGCGGAGAGCTCGCTGACCGCCTGGTCGAGGCGGCTGTACCCGTCGTACGTGGCGGCGGCGACGAGGTCGTTGGCGACGACGAAGGCGAGCGCGTACGCCGCGCCGCAGGCCAGCAGGATGCGATCGACGGTGCGCATGAGGCGCCTCCTCGACGTGAGGCCACAGGCTGACATCCTCAGCGTCGCGCCGCGCGGCCCGGACGGACAGTGCCGTTCGCCCCGCCGCCGCCGGCCGTCGGTCACCGCCCGTTCCATACCACGGGGGGTATGCTATGAGGCATGGAACTCGACGCCAACCAGCTCGATGCCGTGGTCAAGCGCCTGCGACGTGCCCAGGGCCAGATCGGCGGCATCCTGAAGATGATCGAGGACGGCCGGGAGTGCCAGGACATCGTCACCCAGCTGGCGGCGGTGTCGAAGGCGATCGACCGGGCCGGCTTCGCGGTGATCGCCGTCGGCCTGCGCCAGTGCATCCAGGAGGATCAGGACATGGACACCGCGGCCATGGAGAAGCTCTTCCTCTCGCTGGCCTGACCCGCCGTCCACGTCTTGTAGCCACCGTCGAGGTTGGCGACCTCCCGCCCGTGCTGGGCGATCAGCCGTGCCGCGGTATGGGCGCGCAGCCCGACGCCGCAGTGCACCACCACGGGCCCGGCCGGGATCTCGTCGAGCCGCTCGCGCAGCTCGTCCAGCGGGATGTTCCGGCTGTCCGGGATGGCTCCGGCGGCGTGCTCACCCGGGGAGCGGACGTCCACCAGCACGGCGCCCTCTGCCATCCGCTCGTCCAGCTCGTGCCACTGCACGGTCTCGATGAGACCGGAGGCGAGGTTGTCGGCGATGTGGCCGAGCAGGTTGACCGGGTCCTTGGCCGAGCCGAACTGCGGCGAGTAGGCCAGCTCCAAGGTGGCCAGGTCGGAGGCGGTGAGCCCGCCCGCCATGGCGGTGGCGATCACGTCGATCCGCTTGTCCACACCGTCGCGGCCGACGCCCTGTGCGCCGAGGATCTGGTCCGTTCCCGGGTCGACCAGGAGCTTGAGGGCCATCTGCTCGGCGCCGGGGTAGTAGCCGGCGTGGGAGGACGGGTGGGTGTGGATCGCCCGGTAGGCGCGTCCGGCGGCGCGCAGCCGCTTCTCGTTCCAGCCGGTGGCGGCGACGGTGGTGCCGAAGACGCCGAGGATCGCGGTGCCCTGGACGCTCCGGTTGCGCACGGGACGTCCGGCGATCACGTCGGCGACCAGGCGTCCCTGCAGGTTGGCGGTGTTGGCCAGCGGCACGAGCGCCGGGCCGTGGTCGACCGCGTCGGGCTTCTCCACCGCGTCGCCGACCGCGTAGACGGCCGGGTCGGAGGTGCGCTGGTGGTCATCGACGACGATGCCCCCGCGCTCGCCGACGGCCAGGCCGGCCGCCACGGCCAGGCCGGACTCGGGTCGCACGCCGATCGCGGCCACCACCAGGTCGGCCGGCAGCTCGGTGCCGTCGCCGAGGACCACCGTGTTCAGCCTGATCTCGGTGACAGCGGAGCCGAGGTGCAGCTCGACACCGCGCTCGCGGAGCAGGTCGTGGACGGGCGCGACCATCTCGGGGTCGAGCGGCGCCATCACCTGGTCGGTCGCCTCGACGACGGCGACGTCCAGGCCGCGGTGGACGAGGTTCTCGGCCATCTCGATGCCGATGAAGCCGCCGCCGATGATCACCGCGGTCCGGGCATGGCCGGCCGCCGCGACCATCGCGTCGGTGTCCTCGATGTCGCGCAGGCTCAGGGCCCGTTCGATGCCGGGGATCGGCGGGCGGACGGGACGGGCGCCGGGGGAGAGCACCAGGGCGTCGTACGGCAGCTCCAGCAGGGCCCCGGTCTCGACGTCACGGGCCACCACGATCTGGCGCTCGCGCTCGATCGACACCGCCTCGTGCCGCACCCGCACGTCGAGGTCGAAGCGCTCACGCAGCGAGGCCGGCGTCTGCAGCAGCAGCGCCTCGCGGTCGGGGATGACCCCGCCCACGTGGTACGGCAGCCCGCAGTTGGCGAACGAGACGTAGCCGCTGCGCTCCAGCACGACGATGTGGGCGCGCTCGTCGAGCCGCCGCAGCCGGGTGGCGGCGGACATCCCGCCGGCCACTCCTCCGATGATGACGATGTTCTTGGGCTTCTCCACGTCGTATACGATACCCCCCAGGGTATACGTCGACAAACGAGGAGTCCCGGATGTGTCGAGCGGTCAGCTGCAAGAAGTGCGGCAAGGTCACGTGGGCGGGGTGCGGCATGCACGTCGACCAGGTGATGCGCGGCGTGCCGAAGGACGCGCGCTGCCAGGGTCACGAGAACGAGCCGAAGACGGGGTTCTGGGCGCGACTGCGCGGCGAGTGAGGCGGCCTCAGGCCGAGGGGGTCGCGCGGCCGACCGTGATCCACTGGAAGGGTCGCGCCGGCGCGGCCTTCTCGGCGTAGCTGCTCTCGGCCGAGACGGCGAACCCCGCCTCGCTCACCAGCGCCGCGATGTCCCGGTCGAGGTGGCAGCCGCCGGCCACCCGTCCCCACACCGGCTGCAGCCGATGCTGCCAGGCCGCCACGCCGGCGTCCGGGGAGAGACCGTGCTCGACGAAGTGGAGCGCGCCGCCGGGCCGCAGCACCCGCCGGGCCTGCGCCAGGGCGGCTTCCAGGTCGGGGATCGTGCACATCGTGTACGTCGTGACGACCGCGTCGACGGACTCGTCGGGGAGATCCACCCGCGCCCCGTCCAGGCCGATCCGCTCCACCGGCCGCCCGAACGCCTCGACCGCCGGCCGGGCCCGCCGCCAGGCGAGGTCGGAGGGCTCGACGGCCAGCACCCGCTCGACCGCCTCGCCGTAGTGGCGCAGGTTGGGCCCGGAGCCGAAGCCGAGCTCGAGGACGTCGCCGGAGACGCCGGCGCAGACCCGGTCACGCCAGCGGCCGGTGATCCGCTCGTTGAGCGTGAGCTCGACCAGGCGGGGCAGGAACCGGTCCTCCCACAGGGACATCAGATCCCCGCGGCCTTGGCGACGTCGGCCCTGATCGCGTCGAGCCGGCCGACGGCGGAGATCCGGGCGGCGTCGACGCCCGCGGCGGGATCGTCGGCCGTGTCCTCGACGGGCACGATCACCTCCAGGTAGCACTTCACCTTCGGCTCGGTGCCCGAGGGCCGCACGATCACCCGGGCGCCCTCGGCGAGGGCGTAGCGCAGGCCGTCGGTCGGCGGCAGCGCGGCCGAGCCGAGCGAGAGATCGTCGACCCGCTCCACGGCGAGCCCGCCCAGGCTGCTCGGTGGCGACTCGCGCAGTCGGCGCATGGTCGCCGGGATCTCGGCCAGGTCGGTGAACCGCACCGAGAGCTGGTCGGTGGCGTGCAGGCCGTGCTCGCGGGCGATGTCGTCGAGCAGGTCGCGCAGCGTGCGCCCGTCGGCCTTCGCCCGGGCGGCCAGCTCGCAGATCCGCAGCAGCGCGGAGACGCCGTCCTTGTCCTTCACGTGCCCGGGGTCGACGCAGTAGCCGAGCGCCTCCTCGTAGCCGAAGGCCAGGCCGGGAATGCGCCCGATCCACTTGAAGCCGGTCAGCGTCTCCTGGTGCGGCTGGCCGGCGGCGGCGGCCAGCTTGCCGAGCAGGCTGGAGGAGACGATCGACTGCGCGTAGACGCCCTCCTTGCCCAGGGCTAGCAGATGGCTGGCCAGCAGCGCGCCCACCTCGTCGCCGCGCAGCATCTGCCAGCCGTGCGGGCCGGGCTCGGCCACGGCGCAGCGGTCGGCGTCGGGGTCGTTGGCCACGACGATGTCGGCCCCGGTCTCGGCGGCGAGCGCCATCGCCAGGTCCATGGCGCCGGGCTCCTCGGGGTTGGGGAAGGCCACGGTCGGGAAGTCGGGGTCCGGGTCGGCCTGGGCCGCGGGCTGCCGGGGCGTGGGGAAGCCGGCCAGCTCCAGCACCCGCTGCGTGGTCGTCCCGCCCACCCCGTGCAAGGGGGTGTAGACGATGCTCAGGTCGCGTGGCCCGGGCTCGAGCAGGCCGGCGACGGTGCGCTCGTAGCGCTCGACGATGTCCTCGCCCAATATCCTCATGGGCACCCGGCCGCCGTCGCCGCGCGGGATGTCCGCCACGGCGCCCACGGCCTCGATGGCCCGGGCGATGTCGGCGTCGGCCGGCGGGACGATCTGGCTGCCGTCGCCCAGGTAGACCTTGTAGCCGTTGTCCTGCGGCGGGTTGTGGCTCGCGGTCACCATCACGCCCGCCGAGCAGCCCAGGTCCAGGATCGCGAAGGCCAGCAGTGGCGTCGGCAGCGGTCGCGGCATGACCAGCGCCTCGAGGCCGGCGCCGGTCATCACCTCGGCGGTGTCGCGCGCGAAGACGTCGGAGTTGTGGCGGGCGTCGTACCCGATGACGACGGGCCCGGTGGCGCCCGTCTCCTTGAGGTACGCCGCCAGGCCGGCGGCTGCGCGCAGCACCACGACCCGGTTCATCCGGTTGGGTCCGGCGCCGAGCGCGCCGCGCAGCCCGGCCGTGCCGAACTCGAGCGTGCCGCGGAACCGATCGGCCAGCTCGGCCTCGTCACCGGAGGCGATCAGCGCCTCCAGCTCGGCCCGGGTCGTCGGGTCGGGGTCCTGCGCGGCCCACGCCCGGGCCTGCTCGATGAGGTCGGTGACGGCGGTCATGCCGCCACGGTAGACCGTCCTCGCCGGACGGGCTCAGGAGAGCGCGGCGAGGGCGGCGTCGTAGTCGGGCTCCTGGGCGATCTCCGGCACCAGCTCGGAGTGGACGACCTTGCCGTTCTCGTCGACCACGACGATCGAGCGGGCGAGGAGACCCTTGAACTTGCCGTCGGTCATCGTCACGCCGTACGTCTGGCCGAAGTCGGTGCGGAAGGACGAGCCGGTCGAGACGTTCTCGATGCCCTCGGCGGCGCAGAACTGGCTCTGCGCGAAGGGCAGGTCGGCCGAGACGTTGAGCACGGTGGTGTTCTCCAGTCCGGCGGCCAGCTCGTTGAACTTGCGCACGCTGGCCTGGCAGACGCCGGTGCCGATGCTCGGGAAGATGTTGAGGATGGTGCGCTTGCCCGCGAAGTCGGAGGAGAAGTCGGCCACGTCGGAGCCGGTGAGGGTGAACGCGGGGGCGTCGGCGCCGGCCTGGGGGAGGTCGCCGATGGTGTGGACGGGGTTGCCGCCGAGAGTGATGTCAGCCATGCCTTCGTTTCTACACCACCGCGGATGACCCTCCGCGGGGGTGCTCCCAGGGTGGGACCGGGCCCGGGCCGATCAGTGCAGCACGCGCGGCCCGAACGCCGGCGCCACCCGCTTGAACGCCGCCTGCCGGGCCGACTTGGTGTTGGCCGCGGCGAGGAGCAGCAGCTGCTCGGCGCGCTCGCGGGCGAAGGTACGCCGCGGCGAGGAGGTCCAGGTGTCGTTGAAGAGCCGCTTGGCCGCCGCGACGGAGTCGGGGGAGCGGCCGGCGATCTCGTGGGCCAGCTCGACCGCCGCCGCCACCGGATCGGCCGCCAGCTCGGTCACCAGGCCGAGGTCGGCGGCCTCCTGTCCGGTGAGGATCCGGCCGGTCATGGTGAGCTTCTTGGCGACGTCGATGCCGACCAGCTCGGCGAGCGAGCGGATGCCGGTCATGTCCGGGATCAGGCCCCAGCGCGCCTCCAGCACCGACCACTCCGAGTCGGGCGTGGCGATCCGGAAGTCGGCGGCGAGCGCGATCTGCAGGCCGCCGCCGAGGCAGTGCCCCTCGACGGCCGCGATCACCGGGACCGGCAGCCGGCGCCAGGCCCAGCAGGCCTCCTGGAAGGTGTTCGTCCCCCGCCACGGCCGCGGCACGAACGCCGAGACGATGCCGGCCGGAGACTTCAGCACCGAGCCGAAGTCCAGCCCGGCGCAGAACGACTCCCCGTCGCCGCTGATCACCACCGCGCGCAGCGTCTTGTCCTTGCGCAGCTCGCGGGCCGTCTCGACCAGCTGCCCCAGGGTCTCCAGGGTGAGCGCGTTGAGCTTGTCCGGCCGGGCCAGGCGCACCTGGGCGACGCCGTCGTGGACGGTGTAGGTGACGTAGCGGGTCATGCCGGAGAGTCTAGGGAGCGCCCCGGCGATCCGCTCCGGCCGGGCTCAGCGCACGCGGCGCCAGGCGTCCAGGTGGGTGGAGAGCTCCTCGAAGAGGGCCTGGTTGAGGTTGAAGGCCACCTTGACCTCGTCGACGACCCGGCGCTTCTCGTCCTCGTCGAAGGGGAGGGCGTCCAGCCGGGCGCGGTAGGCGTCCTTGTACGGCTTGGGCTTGGGGATCTCGGGGAAGTCGTAGAAGTCGACGCCGCCGCTCTCGAGGCCGAACTCGCGGGCGAGGATGCGGCCGATCGCCTGGCCGCCGGAGAGGTCGCCCAGGTAGCGGGTGTAGTGGTGGGCGACGAAGAGGCCACCCCAGGAGGCGGACTCGCGCAGGCGGGCGGCGTACGCCTCGGCGGCGGGGCTGTCCACGACGGGCACCGGCACGCCGGCCCGCTCGGCCCAGAAGGCGATGTCGGCGTCCAGGGTGGCCAGACGCTCCAGGGCGCTGTCCAGCACGGCCGCGACGGCCGCGTCGTCGGCCAGCTCGCGACCGACCTCCTCCATGGCGGCGTACACGGTGCGCAGGCGGACCAGGTAGTCCAGGTAGCCGACCTCGGCGACCTCGCCGGCCAGGAGGCGCTCCATGAAGGCGGAGCCCTCGGCGTCCTTGTGCTCGGCGAGCGAGCCGTCGCGCATCGCGACCGAGAGCAGGGCGGGCGTCTCGACCGTCTCGACCACCGTCACGGGAACCCTCCATGGGTAAGTTAGGCTAACCTTAGTGAACCCGCAGTCTAGCAACAACGCGGGCCGGGTGGTGACCGCAGGGCCCGGGTGAGACGGCCGGTCGCGGTGGGCCGTCCGATCGCGTGGCCGGGGCCCTCCGCCGGCTAGGAGGGCCGGTCGTCGTGGGGCTCGTCGCGGCGGGGGACGACGATGAGATGGCCGTCGGGTGTGCCCGAGAGGACGTGTACGCCGATGCCGTAGACCGCGGCCACCCGCTCCGGGGTGAGGACCTCCTCGGGAGCGCCGATGCTGACCACCCGGCCGGTGTCGATCATCGCGATCCGGTCGGCGCGAGCGGCGGCGAGCGACAGGTCGTGCAGCACCACCACGACGGCGCGGCCGGCGGCGGCCAGTGACCGGGCGACCACCATGACCTCCTCCTGGTGGCGCAGGTCGAGGGCGGCGGTCGGCTCGTCGAGCAGCACCACGTCGGTGCGCTGGGCCAGGACCCGGGCCAGCGACGCGCGCGCCTTCTCGCCACCGGACAGGGCGGTGAACGGCCGGTGGAGCAGATGGCGGATGTCGGTGACGTCGATCGCGTTCTCGATCGCCTCGTCGTCCTCCTCGGCCGTGGCCCGCCCGATCCACGGGCTCCGGCCCATCTCGACGACCTGCCGCACGGTGAACGGGAAGCTCACCTGGTTCGCCTGCAGCAGGACCGCGCGGGCACGGGCGAGGTCTCCCGCGGACCAGTCGGCCAGGAGCCGGCCGTCGAGGCGGATGTGCCCGCGCACGGCCGGGATGTCGCCGGTCAGGGCGCCGAGCATCGTGGACTTGCCCGCCCCGTTGGGACCCACGAGCGCCAGCACCTCGCCGTGCTGGACGTCCAGGTCGACGTCCGTCACGATCTCGCGGCCACCCAGCCGGCAGGCCAGCCCGCGGACCTCGTAGGCCACCGTCCCGGTCATGCCCAGCCCCCGGAGCGCGACCGCGTGGCACGGACGAGGTAGAAGAAGAACGGGCCACCGATGAGGGAGGTCAGCAGACCGATCGGCAGGTCCGATCCGTCGATGAGCGTCCGGGCGAGCAGGTCCGCCCAGACCAGGAGGGCGGCGCCGCCCACCATGCTGGCGATCAGCAGCGGACGGTGCGCCGGCCCCAGCAGCATGCGCACCAGGTGTGGGACGACCAGGCCGACGAACATGATGATGCCGGCGAAGGCCACGGCGACCCCGGTCAGCAGGGCGACCAGGCAGATCGAGGAGATCCGCAGCCACTCCACGCGCAGCCCCAGATGCGCCGCCGTGCGCTCCCCGAGGGAGAGCAGGTCGTAGCGGCGGGCCAGCAGACAGGCGATCGCCGCGGCGGGGATGCCGACCACGGCGACGGTCACGACCTCGCTCCAGCGCGACCCGTTCATGGACCCGAGCTGCCAGAAGACGATCTGCTCGCGCGAGCCGGTGTCCGCGGCGAACATCACCAGGGCGAGCCCGGCGCCGGCGAACGCGTTGACCGCGATGCCGGTCAGCAGCAGCGTGACCACCTCGGTGCGACCCGCGACGCGGGCCGTGGCATAGACGACGGCGGTCGCCATGAAGCCGCCGGCGAACGCCAGCACGGCCACGCCCCAGCCGCCCAGGGCGGTGAGGCCGAACGCGATCGCGATCGCCGCGCCGAGAGCGGCGCCGGAGGAGACTCCCACCACGCCGGGCTCGGCCAGCGGGTTGCCGAAGATCGCCTGCATGACGGCGCCGGCGACGGCGAGCGTGGCGCCGACGAGGATGCTCATGGCGACCCGCGGGAAGCGGATCTGCAGCAGGGTCTGCTCGATGATCGTGTCGCCGGGGCGCCAGGAGGTGTCGATGCCGATGCCGTGCAGCATGGCTCCGGCGACGTCGCGTGGTCCGACCGGGAGCTGTCCGACCGCCGCGGAGACGAAGGTGCCGACCAACAGCAGGACCGTGAAGCCGAGTAGAACGGCGGTCCGCCGGCCCGCGCTCACCACGCGGGGATCATACCTGTGACTCCGGGACGTAGACGGCGCGGGCCAAGGCCTCGATCACGCCGGCAGTACGCGGCCCGAAGGACAGGATGTCGCCGTCGGCCATGTCGACGAACCGCTTGCGCTGCCCCGCGGGGGTCAGCGCGATCGCGGGCTTCTCCGCGAGCAGGCCGTCGACGCCGCCGGTGGACTCGATCCCGTGGGACATCACCAGGATCAGGTCCGGCTTGGCCTTGACCATCGCCTCGTCGGTGAGCGGCTGCATCGCGTTCCAGCCGAGCTCCGCGGCGACGTCGATGCCGCCGAGGGCGCCGATCAGGTCCCCCACGCCCGAGTCGTCGGCGAACAGGTAGTAGACCCCGGAGTTGCCCCGGAGATAGAGGAAGACCATGCGCAGCCGGTCGGCCTTCTGCTCGGGCACGAACCGGGCGACCTCGGCCTTCGCGTCCGCGATGTCGCCCTCCAGCCGCTGGGCGAGCAGGTCGCCGGTGCGGGGGAGGCCGACGGCGGCGCCGACCTCACGCGCGAGCGTGGCCGCGCCGGTGAAGCTGGGGTCGTTCTCGACGAAGATCACCGGGACGCCGGTGTCGGCGAGCTGCTCCACCACGTCGCGCGGACCCATCGAGCCGTCGGTGATGATGACGGTCGGCTTCTGGGCCATGACGGCCTCGGCGTTGACCGCATGGCCCTCCGAGGTGATGAGCGGCAGATCGTCGGCTCCCGGGAAGTCGGTCGACACGTCGCGGGCGACGAGCCGGTCGCCCAGGCCGAGGCCCCACAGCGTCGCGGCGATCGAGCCGGACATGTCGAAGGCGACGATGCGCGAGGTGTCCTTCACGGTCACCTTGACGTCGCCCGAGCGCACGTGCGAGGTGACCGTGGCCGGCAGCGCCTGCTTCTCGTCGGACTCGACCGGCTCGATGTGCCGGTCGGTCAGGCTCGCCGTGCTCGGGCCCTCGATCTGCTTGGGCGCCGTGGACGGCTTCAGCTCCGAGAGCGGGGGAAGGTTGACGATGCGGTCGGGGCCCTCTCCGGACGCGCCACCGTCGCCGCATGCCGCCAGCGGCGCGACCAGCAGCATGCAGAGGAGGGCGGCTCGTAGACGCGCTCTCATGCACCTGCTCCGGTCGGCCGACGTCGCATGACGAGCACCGTACCGGCGCAGGCAGCGGCGGCTCCCACCAGTGCCCCGCCGAACCACGGCAGCCAGACCGGCGCGTCGGACGACCCGGACGAGGCGGGGGCCGCGAGGGCGCCCGCGGGCCCGCCCCCGGTGTCGGCCGCGGCCATCGCGCTGGTCTCGCACTGGTCGGCGACGGTGAAGGTCAGGGTGACCGGGTCGAGCGCCGCGCCGGTCTCGTAGTTCGGGAAGGCCGCGCTGCCGGCGGCGGTCAGCGTCGCCGGGACATCGGCGATGGTCACCACGCCGCCGTCCTCGGTGACCGTGCCGGCATCGAGGTCGAGGTCGGCGAACGCGACGTCCGGCTGCTCCTCGCGGGTCTGCTTGCCGGCCATCGCCGCCTCCATCGTGGTGCCGGCGTAGTCGACGGACAGCACCGCGGTGCTGTCGTCGGTGAAGGTGACCACCGGGTTCGCGATCGTCGTGTCGAGGGCTCCGTCGTGACCGGAGAACCGGATCCCTCCGGTGAACTCCAGCCTGCCGGCGCCGGTCTCGTCGTCGCGCACGCCCTCGCCCTTCGTCCAGCTGAAGGTCGGCGTCCGGTAGCCGGCGTTGCCCTCGGTGGTCCAGTCGCCGTTCGCGATCGAGCCGGAGACGTAGGCGCGGAAGGACTCCTTGAAGCCCCAGTCCAGGCGTCCGTCCGTCAGCGCGCAGCCCACGATCTGCTCGGCCGCCGCGACGTCGATCACGACGCCGCGATCGACGGAGCCCTGGAAGGTCAGGGTGTGCTCGCCCGGCTCGAGGGTGGCGGGGATGGTCCCGGTCCACGAGGCCTTGCCCGAGGCGTCCGCGGTGACGTCCTCGGCCAGGACGATGGGCGAGGAGTACAGGACGACCCGGATGCCGGGCTCGCCCGGCAGGAACCCGGAGCCGGACGCGGTGATCTCGTCGCCGGCGCTGATCTCGTCCTGCTCGACGGTGAGCCCGGAGGTGGCCGGGGGAGTGGCTGGCGGCGTCCAGTCGTCCTCGGTGGTGGACGCGACGACCGAGGCGCCGCCGCCGGACCTCGGCGAGGCGGTGGAGCCGATCGAGAAGGTCACCGGGTCGAGGGCCGTCCCGGCCGGGTAGAAGGCGTTGCCGTTGTAGGAGAACAGGCTCGACCCCGAGGCGGTGAGGGTCGCGGGCGCGCTCGCGAACTGGACCCAGCCGCGCTCGGCCGACCGGGTGGCCCGGCCTAGGTCGAGCACCGCCAGGTCGATCCGGCCCCGTCCGCCGATCTGCGCCGACAGCACGGCCGAGCTCGCGGAGGTCACGCGCACGGCCGGCTGCGAGATCGTCATGTCGAGCTCGCCGTGATGGCCGTAGAAGCGCACGGCGCCGCGGTAGCCGGTGGTGCCGGTCGCGGTCGGGGGTGTGGCGGTGGTGCTGCCCTGGCCGAATCGGTAGCTGGCGCCCGTGGCGGTGGCGCCGTCGGAGACCGAGATGCTCCCTCGGGCGATCGGGCCGGTGATGTAGGAGCGGAAGCTGGCCTTGACGCCCCAGGTCAGGGCCCCCGAGCGGCTGCTGTCGGAGGGCTGGCTCTTCGGCTCGTTCGCCGGCTTCGGCGTCGGGGTGGGGGTCGGCGCCGGGGTCGAGGGGTCGAACGACTCCAGAGCGGAGGTGGCGACTCGGAACGAGGCCGGGTCCAGCGCGGTGCCGGCCTCGTAGAAGCCGCTGCCGTCGTAGGAGAAGACCGCGACCCCGGCCTCGGTGAGGGAGACGGGCGCCTTGGTGAACGACGTCGCGCCGGCCGCGGTCGCGCCCTGGGACAGGCTCACGGCGCCGAGGGCGACGCGTGTGCCGTTGACGTCGACGGACAGCCTGGCGCTGGTCCGGCTGGTGAGGGTGATGCGCGGGGCGCCCATGACGACGTCCAGCTCGCCGTCATGACCGGCGAACCGCACGGAGCCGCCGAAGCTCACGTCGGCGCCCGAGGCGCTCGCCCATGGCCACACGAAGGCGCCCGCGGAGTCCCGGGTGACACCGCCGGAGAGGGTCGTCGTGCCGTGGGCGATCGGGCCCTCGACGTACTTGCGGAACGACTCCTTCACGCCCCAGGTGAGGTCCCCGGCGACGTCGCCCGGCCCGGTCGAGGGCTCGGTCGGCCCGGTGTCCGGCGCGTCGACGCTCAGCGCCGCGCTGACCGGATCGAGGGCGGTGCCGGCCTGGTACATCGGACTGCCCTGGTAGCTGAAGACGATCTCGCCGGCCTTGGTGAGCGTGGCGGGCGCGTTGGCGATGGTGACCGAGCTGTCGGTGGACGTCACCCGACCGGACAGGGCCACGTCGGCGATCGCGAGGCCGGCGTGGGTCTGGCCGTCGCTGTCCTTGGCGTCGACGAGGAGGCGGGCGCCCGAGCCGTCCACGACGAGCCGCGGGCTGCTCAGGGTGACGTCGAGCTCGCCGTCGTGGCCGGTGAGCCTCACGCCGCCGGACGTCGCCACGCTCGCCGCTCCGGCGGACCAGGAGCCGGTCGCCGAGGCGAAGGTCGTCCGGGTCCCGTCGTCGGTGGCCGGAGCGATGGTCGAGAGGGAGCCGTGGGCGATCGGGCCGGTGAGGTAGGTGCGGAAGGAGGACTTCAGCCCCCATGACAGCGTGCCGGCGGTGACCGTCGCCGGAGAGGAGGCGGCCTCGGCGCGCGGACTCGGCAGTGCCACGAGACCCAGCAGCGCCGCGAGCAGCGCGGCTCCAGCGAGGCGCCAGGTCGCGGCGGAGAGCCCGCAGATCCGGTGAGGCACGGCACTACTCCCGTCGGGCCCGTCCGGACCCCTTGCGATCGGACGATGCACACACTATAAGGTGTGCCTTACCTACATATTGTAAGGTATGCCTTACCTACGTAGGCCGACGGGTTGCGTCGGCCGATCCGAAAGGAATCGAATGTCTCTCCAGGCACTCGTGCACAAGCGTCGCGCCCTGGTCGGCGCCACCGTCGCGGCCCTGACCGCCGGTGCGCTCGCCTTCGCTCCCGCGACCGCGCACGCCGCCCCAGCGCCAGACCACCCCGTCACCGTCCAGAGCGGCTCGATCTCGTGGGGACTGAAGGCGAGCTTCCGCGGCTACATCACCGGCTTCGCGGGTGGTTCGGTCACCGCCACCGCGCCGGCCACCGACCCGGGCACCGCCGGAGGAGTCACGACCTTCCCGAACGGCTCCGGCACCTTCTCGACCAACAAGTCGACCACCTTCGCCACGCAGGGCTCGGTGAACTACACCGGCCACGAGGGACAGCTCGACCTCACCATCAGCCAGCCGCGTCTGGTCGTGACCCCCGCGGGCGCCACGCTCGTGGTCGACGCGGTCGACAGCGATGACACCGCCTACGACGACCTCGAGCTCGCCTCGGTGGACCTGGCCGGTCACGTCAGCGCCGAGGGCGACACCCTCACCGTCGACGACGCGCCGGTCACCCTGCTCGCCAGCGGCGAGGCGGTGTTCGCCTACAACGGCAGCCCGATGTACCAGGCAGGCGCGGAGCTGGCGCCGCTGGACGCGACCATCTCGACCAGCACGCCGACGATCTCGGTGAGCAAGACGGAGTTCTTCGCCGATGAGACCGCCACCATCACGGTGACCGGCTCGGGCTTCGACCCCGCCGCGGCCGTGGGTGCTCAGCCGCCGCTGAGCGGGCAGCCGTCGGGCTACTACGTGGTCTTCGGCAAGTTCGCCGACACCTGGAGGCCCTCGGAGGACGCCGGGCCGTCCTCGCGCAAGAACAGCTCGCAGAAGTGGGCGGTTCCCGAGCCCAGCTACACGACGTTGCTCGGCTTCGGTGGGAGCACGGCCGCCCAGGCGGTGCTGCTGAACCCGGACGGCACCTTCACCACGCAGCTGACGGTCTCGAAGGCGGCGGTGGACGCCGTGGCGACGGATCCGAGCCTGAAGAACTACGGCATCTACACCTACGCGGGTGGTGGCGCCAAGGTCGCCGCCGCCGAGACCTACACCCCGGTCACCTTCGTGTCGCCGTCGGTGTCGGTGAGCAAGACGGAGTTCTTCACCGACGAGACCGCGACCATCACCGTCGAGGGCTCCGGCTTCAACCCGGCGACGGCCGTGGGTGCTCAGCCGCCGCTGAGCGGGCAGCCGTCGGGCTACTACGTGGTCTTCGGCAAGTTCGCCGACACCTGGAGGCCCTCGGAGGACGCCGGGCCGTCCTCGCGCAAGAACAGCTCGCAGAAGTGGGCGGTTCCCGAGCCCAGCTACACGACGTTGCTCGGCTTCGGTGGGAGCACGGCCGCCCAGGCGGTGCTGCTGAACCCGGACGGCACCTTCACCACGCAGCTGACGGTCTCGAAGGCGGCGGTGGACGCCGTGGCGACGGATCCGAGCCTGAAGAACTACGGCATCTACACCTACGCGGGTGGTGGCGCCAAGGTCGCCGCCGCCGAGACCCACACGCCGGTGACGTTCGTCAAGCACGACACCACCGTCAGCGTCGAGGACGTCCAGGTGGCCTTCGGCGCCGGTGGCGCCGTCACGGCGACGGTGACCGGTGTCGACTCCGGTGACCTGGTGCTCGAGGGTCTGCCCGGTGGCGACGTGACCGCGGCGATCGACGAGGGCGAGGCCGAGTTCGAGGTTCCCGACGATCTCGCGGTCGGCAGCTACCCGCTGACCGTGTCCTTCGCCGGCGACGACGACCACAACGCCTCCTCCGACACCGCCACCCTGACGGTGACGAAGACGGCCACCGGCCTCACGGTCGCGGGGCCGGCGAGCGTCGCCTACGGCGCCGGCGGCACCTTCGTGGCCACCGCCACCGGCATCGCCTCGGGCAAGGAGCTCACCGTGACCGGCGCGGGCGCCCCGCAGACCATCGTGGTCGGTGACGACGGCACGGCGACCTTCGTCCTGCCGAAAACGCTGGCGCCGGGCGCGACGACGCTGACCGTCGCCTACGCCGGCGACGGGACCACGCAGGCCGCCTCGGCGACCGTCACGGTCACCGTCCAGAAGGCCGCGACCACCCCCGCCCCGAAGGTCACCAAGAAGGTGAGCGCCAAGAAGGGCGGCAAGGTCAAGGTCACGCTCGGCTCGGCCGATGGCACCGCCCCGACCGGCAAGGTCACGGTCACCCTCAAGAAGGGCAAGAAGACCAAGAAGGTGAAGGGCACGCTGAAGAACGGCGTGGTCGTCATCAAGGTGCCCAAGCTGAAGAAGGGCAAGTGGAAGGGCACGGTCGTCTACGCCGGGTCCGCGACCCACGCGCCGTCGACCACGACCTTCAAGCTGAAGGTCAAGAAGAAGTAGCAGGCCCCTCGTCAGCGGCGGTCCGTTCCCTCTGGGGCGGGCCGCCGCTGCGTGTCCGCCCCCCTTGCTCCGGGTGGGCGGTGTGCCTGTTCCCTTTCCCGGGTGGTGATAGGGAACAGGTGCACCGCCACCCGGGGTCGAGGTGTGCCGCCCGTCCCGGCTCCATTCCGACGGGTGGCAGAATTCGGTCTCGTGCCGACCGCCACCGACCCCGAGATCAGGCGCATCCGCGCGCTGCGACTGCGCGCCCAGGGGCTGGTGCCGGGGGTGCGCCCGTGGGCGGACGCGGCCGACGTGGCCCGCGGGATGCTCGCCATGCAGGCACAGGACGCGGCGGGGGTGCGCTGGGCACTCGCGCTGCGCGCCGAGGACCCCCTGACGGAGGTCGACGTGCTGGCCGACCTGGCCGAGGGGCGGCTGGTGCGCAACCGCCCCTCGCGCGGGACGCTGCAGGTGACGGCGCCGGAGGACCTGCACTGGCTGTCGGCGACACTGACCCCGCGCTCCAACCGCGAGGCCGTCAAGCGCCGCCCGATCGTGGAGCTCACCGACGAGATGGTCGACGCCGCGGAGAGGATCATCCGCGCCGAGCTCGCCGGCGGCGTGGTCCGCACCCGCCCCGAGCTGGTCGCCGCGTGCGCCGCCTCCGGCGTCGAGCTCGCCAGCAACCAGGCCGGCCACATCCTGCGGCACCTGACCGAGCTGATGGCGATCGTCTTCGCAGATCCGGGTTCCAACGTCGACTCCTTCGCGCTCGCCGACGACTGGATCGCCGAGCGCCGGGAGCCGGCGGAGCCGCTGGGCGAGGTGGTCACCCGGTTCGTCGCGAGCCGCGGGCCGGTGACCCGGCAGGACATCGGCCGCTGGGCCTATCTGCCGATGGGCTCGGTGGACGCCGGGGTGGAGGCGGCGGGCGACGCGGTGGAGCGGGTGACGCTGGCCGGCACCGAGTACCTCGTGGCCCGGGGCAGCGCCGACATCTCCGAGGAGGAGGTCGAGGCCGCGCTGGCGAGACCGCTGCTGCTCCCGGCCTTCGACGAGTACCTCCTCGGCTACGGCACCCGCGCGCCCCTACTGGACGAGCGCTTCTTCGAGCGGATCGTCCCGGGCCGCAACGGGATGTTCAAGCCGATCGTCGTGGTGGACGGCGAGATCGTCGGCCTCTGGAGCCGCAAGCAGACGGCGAAGAAGGTGAGCATCGCCATCGAGCCGTTCACGAAGATCACCGCCAAGGTCAAGCGCGCGCTGCAGGTGCCCGTCCGCGACTACGGCCGCTTCCTCGGTCGCGAGGCTCTCCTGGTCTGAGCGGCCTCCGGCTACTCGAACGCCCTGCGGGTCAGCGCCTGCACGTCACGGTCGAGACCGTCGAGTCGCCGGTCGGTCGCGTCGAAGCGCGCGTTCATCTCGCCTCGGAGCCCACCGATCTCGGCGCGCACCACGTGCGTGAACATGCTCGTGATCAGGCCCATCATCGCGAACGTCGACGTGGCGAAGACGCCGATCAGCGTCCACACCTGGGGTTCGGTCAACTGGATCACCTCCTCATTCTGTCCCGGCAGGCCCAACTTTGTCAGCATGCGGGAGAGAACTCATCCGGGTGATCGCGATCTGTGGACAACCCGCCGAAAACCGTCCCTGTGGATGGTTGGCGGTCAGCCGTCCAGGCGCGTCAGATGCGGGGGACGATGGCGCCGAGGAGGGAGCCCATCCGGGTGGCCGCGGCGCGGCCGGCCTCGAGGACCTCCTCGTGGTTGAGGGGCTCCCCGGTGATGCCGGCGGCGAGGTTGGTGACCAGGGAGATGCCGAGCACCTCCATGCCGGCCTCCCGCGCCGCGATCGCCTCCAGTGTGGTGCTCATCCCGACCAGGTCGCCGCCGATGGCGCGCACCATCCCGATCTCCGCCGGCGTCTCGTAGTGGGGGCCCGGCAGCTGCACGTAGACGCCCTCGTCGAGGCCGGGCTCGATCTCGCGGCACAGCGCGCGCAGGCGGGAGGAGTAGAGGTCGGTCAGGTCGACGAAGTGCGCGCCCTCGATCGGCGAGGTCGCGGTGAGGTTGATGTGGTCGCTGATCAGCACCGGGGTGCCGGGCGACCAGGTCTCACGCAGGCCGCCGCAGCCGTTGGTGAGCACGACGGTGCGACAGCCCGCCGCGGCCGCCGTACGCACGCCGTGGACGACGGCGCGGACGCCGAGTCCCTCGTAGAAGTGGGTGCGGCCGAGGAACGCCAGCAGGTGCCGATCGCCGGCGCGGACCGAGCGGATCTTGCCGGCGTGGCCGGCGACGGCCGGGGGAGCGAAGCCGGGCAGGTCGGTGGTGGCCAGCTCGGCGACGACCTCGCCCAGGGCGTCCACGGCGGGCAGCCAGCCCGAGCCGAGCACGAGGGCGACGTCGTGCCGCTCGACGCCGGTCCTCTCGGCGAGGACGCGGGCGGCTTCGGTGGCGGCTTCGGCTGCGGTCGTCATGCGCCCGATCCTAGGGGGACGCAGCCTAGGGCCGGTCAGCCGCCGAAGGTGCTGCGGCAGGGGCGCTGGCGGAGCGCGGCGACGTAGTCCGCCGGAGCGTCGGCCGCCTCGGCCGCCTCGGCCAGGACGCCGAGGTACGTCGCCGAGGGCAGCCCGCCCTCGAAGGCGTCCAGCACGTAGACCCAGGCGACCAGCTCCTCGGTCAGCGTGGAGACCCGGACCTTGGTACGCCGGAACAGGCCGGTGTCCGCGGACTCCCACCCGTCCAGCGCCTCCGCGTCCTCCTCGGTGACGTCGTAGATCGCCACGAAGACCTGCTCGAACGGGTCCTGCACGATGGTGGCCAGAGCCCCGTCCCAGCCGTGCTCCTCGCCGCCGAAGGTGAGCCGCCAGCCCTGCAGCCAGCCGGTGGCCCGCAGCGGTGAGTGGGGGCATCGCTCGCCCATGCGCGCGGGATCGAGATTGGTCCCGTAGGCGGCGTACAGGGTCACGGGAGAAGGGTAGGACACAATGGCTCGGGTGACCGGAGTGGCGACGCGTGTGGTGATCGTGGGCGGAGGCCCGGGCGGATACGAGGCGGCCCTGGTGGCGGCCCAGCTGGGAGCCGACGTCACGGTGGTCGATTCCGACGGGGTCGGCGGCTCGGCCGTGCTGACCGACTGCGTGCCGAGCAAGACGCTGATCGCCACCGCCGAGCTGATGACCGACATGGGCACCGCGGCCGAGCTGGGCATCGGCCCGGCGGGCGGCGGGGGGCTCGACCTGCGCGCCGACCTGCCCCGGGTCAACGAGCGCGTGCTGCGGCTCGCGGCCGACCAGAGCGCCGACATCGCCCGCCGGCTCGACCGCGAGGGCGTCACCGTCGTCCGGGGTCGCGGTCGCCTCGACGGCCCGCAGCGGGTCGTCGTGGACACGGCCGACGGCCCAGAAGGCGGCACCGCGACGTACGACGCCGACACGGTGCTGCTGGCCACGGGCGCCTCGCCGCGGACCCTCCCCTCGGCGCAGCCCGACGGCGAGCGGATCCTGACCTGGGAGCAGGTCTACGACCTCGCCGAGACGCCGAGCCGGCTCATCGTGGTCGGCTCCGGGGTCACCGGCGCGGAGTTCGCCAGCGCCTACATGGCCCTGGGCGTCGAGGTGGTCCTGGTCTCCTCGCGCGACCGGGTGCTGCCCGGCGAGGACGCCGACGCCGCGCAGGTGCTCGAGGACGTCCTCACCCGCCGCGGCATGCAGGTGCTCTCGCGGTCGCGGATGGAGTCGGTGACGCGCGACGGCGAGGCCGTCACGGTCACGCTCACCGACGGCCGCACGGTGACCGGCTCGCACTGCCTGCTCGCCCTCGGCTCGATCCCCAACAGCGCCGGGCTCGGCCTGGAGGAGGCCGGGGTCCGGCTCGACGACGGCGGCTTCGTGATGGTGGACGGGGTGTCGCGTACCTCGGCGCGGGGCGTGTACGCCGCGGGCGACTGCACCGGCGTGCTGATGCTGGCGTCGGTCGCCGCGATGCAGGGCCGGATCGCGATGTGGCACGCGCTCGGCGACGCGGTGACCCCGCTGGACCTCAAGAAGGTCTCCAGCAACGTCTTCACCGCGCCCGAGATCGCCACCGTCGGCTGGTCGCAGCGGGCGGTCGACGCCGGCGAGATCGACGCCGAGGTGGTCCGTCTCGACCTGGCCGGCAACCCCCGGGCCAAGATGCAGGGCGTCCACGACGGCTTCGTGAAGCTCTTCTGCCGCCCCGGCATCGGCACCGTCGTCGGCGGCGTCGTGGTGGGTCCGCGGGCCAGCGAGCTGATCCACCCCGTCGCCGTCGCCGTCGCCGAGTCGCTGACCGCCGACCAGCTGGCCCAGGCGTTCACGGTCTACCCCTCGATGAGCGGCTCGGTCGCCGAGGCCGCCCGCCGGCTCCATCGCCGGTAGCCGTTCCGGCGATCGACTGCAGAATGCCGTAAAACGGGACATAATGGACGGCGTTGTGCCCCCGTCCTCTCTGGTGTCCCCATGCTCCCTCGCCTCTCCGCCCGCTCCGTCACGGCCGTGCTGCTCGCGCTGGCCTGTGCCCTGACCCTGTCCACGGCGGCGAGCGGCCGGGGGAGCGTCGACGCCTGGGTGCCGGTCTCCGGCGGCGCGTCGATCACCATCGCCGGGGGCGGCTACGGCCACGGCCACGGCATGTCCCAGTACGGCGCCCTGGGCGCGGCGCTCGCCGGCCTGCGCTACCCGCAGATCCTGGCCTTCTACTACCCGGGCACCACGCTGACCTCCCAGAAGGGCGGCATCCGGGTGCTGATCTCGGCGGACACCGACAAGAACGTCATCGTCCGTGGCGCGCCGGGTCTCCGGGTCGTCGACCGCGGCCTCAAGCGCGCCTTCCCGCTGCCCGTGCGCGACGCGAGCGGCGCGAGCATCCGGCTGTGGCGGCTCAAGGCGTCAGCGGGCAAGACCGTGCTGGCCTACCGGGCGAGCGCCGGCTGGACGACGTACCGGCTGGAGGGGCGGGCCGCCCTGGCCGGCAACGGCGTCTTCCGCTCGGCGTCCAAGCGGCTCACGCTTCGCGTCGGGAGCGCCGACCGGGTCTACCGCGGCCGGATGATGCTCTCCGGCACGGACACGATCAACCTCCTGGCGATGAACGCCTACCTGCGCAGCGTCGTGCCCGCGGAGATGCCGGCGTCGTGGTCGGCCGAGGCCGTGCGCGCCCAGTCGGTCGCCGCGCGGACCTATGCGATGTGGTCGAAGGCCCAGCGACCGTCGGCGCGCTGGCACATCTGCGACACCACCGCCTGCCAGGTGTACGCCGGAGTGGCCGCCGAGCACCCGGCCAGCAGCGCCGCGGTCGTCGCGACGACCGGCCAGATCCTCACCTACCAGGGCAGTCCGGCCTTCACCCAGTTCTCGGCGAGCAGCGGCGGCTGGACGGCCCAGGGGAGCCGGCCCTACCTGGCGGCGAAGGTCGACCCGTACGACGCCACGCCGGCCAACAAGGTGCACACCTGGAGCAAGGCCGTCGACCCGAGCGTGCTGCAGCGGGCCTATCCCGCCCTCGGCACGCTGGTGCGGATGCGGGTGACCGGGCGCGACGGCAACGGCCAGTGGGGCGGCCGGGTGACCACCCTGAGCCTGGACGGCAGCGCCTCGGACGTGACCATCACCGGCGACCGGGCGCGCAGCCTGCTCGGCCTGCGCTCGACGCTCTTTACCCTGGAGTAGCGAGTCGCTGCCGTAGCGGCGGACGCTCAGCCGCCCTCGACCGGCGCGATCGGCGGGCGCTGCCCGGCGTACTGCAGCCGGTCCAAGCGATCGAGGTGCCGCTGGGCCCGGCGGTCCAGGAGCTCGGCGCCACCGGGGAGCCGGCCGACGCCGTGGGTCCAGACGAGGTTCGAGACGACCCTCATCGCGGGGTACCACGGCGGGCGGACCGGCTGGCCCACATCGGCCATGCCCCGGCCGAGGTTGAGCCAGGTCGCCATGCTCAGCGCCCGCTCCCGCTCGTAGCGGCGGCGCCAGGGCGAGATGCCCGGCGCGTGGTCGTGCATGTCGATGAGCCCGGCGCCCAGCTCGGCGCTGGCGGGCTCGGGGGCGGAGAAGCCGGCGATGACGTTGGCCAGGACCCGCCGGCCGGTCCGCTCGGTGCGGGGGAGCCAGCGCTCCTCGACGCCCATCAGCCAGCCGACGTACGACCACAGGTGCATGATCGCCCGGGCGTCGTCGCGGCCGATCCGGATGCCGAGGGCCCGCGCCTGGAGCAGGTAGCTGGTGCTGAACGAGCCGATCGTGCCGGCCTGGTCGTAGGCGTTGATCGGCACGCCGCGGAACTCCCAGTCCCAGGACGGGTCGTGCTCGAGCTGGTAGTTCACGAAGGCGTGCATCACCCGGACGTGCACCGAGAGCCGCCAGCCCTCGCCGTCGCGGGCCATGCCCCCGGGCGCCGTGCAGGCGAGCCACCACTGGCCGGTCTCACCCACGCGCTTGAGCGTCTCCTCGCCGATGCGGCCGGTGCGGACCAGCGGCTGCAGGGCGCCGCCGCTGCGGTAGCCGCCGAGCAGCGAGCCGAAGGAGAGGATGTCGAAGCCGTCCTTGCCGATCCGGCGCGCGGCCGCGCCGCCGCGCTCCAGCAGCTCGTCGTCGACCCAGTCGGGCCGGTCCTCGATCGCCGCCATGAAGTCGCGCAGCGCCGGCGCGGCGTCGGGCACGGCCTCGATCCCGCCGGCCATCGCGGCGCGGACCTGCGGCATGGTGACCGCGTGGTCCTCGCGGATCGCGCGCACCAGCGCGGCGGCGACCTCGTCGCGGCGCATCAGGCCGGTCTCCAGGTCGCGCAGCTCCTCGCCGCGCATCCGCGCGCCCGGGCCGGCCAGGGCGAACATCGGGCGGGCGAAGCGCTCGGACCACGCCGTGGCGGAGCGGTAGCGGCCCGGCACGGCGGGCCGGGCCCGGGTGTCGGTCGCGTCGGTGACCTCGGTCGTCATGGCTCCACGATAAAGTGAGCAAATGCTCATGTTCTACTCGCGTTTCGGGTCGTGTCGATGACCACCGGATCACGCCGTCGTACGCCGCTCCAGGCGCGCTCTCGCGCCATGGTGGAGGAGATCCTGGCCGCCGCCACTCGCGTTCTCGCCGCGCACGGCTATGCCCAGATGAGCACCAACCGGATCGCCGAGGAGGCCGGCGTCAGCGTCGGCTCGCTCTACCGCTACTTCGCCGACAAGGACGAGATCTTCGACGAGCTGCGGCTGCGCTCCAGCGAGGCGATCCTCGCCGCGCTCACCTCGGCGATCACCGACGCGGTGTCGCTGCCGCCCCGGGCGAGCGTCCGCGCCGTCGTCGCGGCGCTGGTCGACGCGCTCACCCGGAACGAGGTGGTCGTCCGCGCGCTGGTCAACGAGGTGCCGATGGGCACCCAGTCCAACGTGCTGCCGGAGATCGAGCGCGATCTCGCCCGGTTCACCCGGGTCTACGCGATCCAGCGGCTGCCGGACCTGCCCCGCGAGGAGCTGGACGCCCGGATCTACCTGGCGATGGGCATCACGCTGAACAGCTGCCTGCGGATCGCGCTGGAGCGACCCGCGGGCCTGGACGCCGAGCGGCTGATCGACATGGTCGCCGACCTGCTCGCCCTCGGCCTCACTTGATCTCGCAGAGCACCTCGCCGCTGGCGACGGTGGCGCCGACCTCGGCCGCCAGGCCGGTGATCGTGCCGGCCTTGTGCGCCTTGAGCGGCTGCTCCATCTTCATCGCCTCCAGGACCACGACCACGTCGCCCTCGGCGACCTCGTCGCCGTCGGCCACCGCGACCTTGACCACCGTGCCCTGCATCGGGCTGGTGACCGCGTCGCCGGAGGCCGCGGAGCCGGCCTTCTTGCCGGCGGAGCGCTTCGGCTTCTTCGCGCCGCCGCCCGAGGAGGCGATGCCGCCCAGGCCGCCGGGCAGGACGACCTCGAGACGGCGGCCGCCGACCTCGACGGTGACCTTCTGCCGCTCGCCCTCCTCGGCCGCTTCGCCCGCCTCCCCGTCGTACGGCTGGATCTGGTTGTCGAAGTCGGTCTCGATCCAGGTGGTGTAGACGGTGAACTCGCCCTCGCCGGCGGGGTTCGAGGCGCCGACGTACGCCGGATCGTCGATGACCGCGCGGTGGAAGGGGATCACGGTCGGCATGCCGTCGACGCGGAACTCCTCCAGCGCCCGGCGGGACCGCTCCAGCGCCTGGGTGCGGTCGCGACCGGTGACGATCAGCTTGGCGATCAGCGAGTCGAACGACCCGGGGATCGTCTCGCCCTTCTCGTAGCCGCCGTCGACGCGGACGCCGGGGCCCTGCGGGGGAGCCCACTCGGTCAGGGTGCCGGGAGCCGGCATGAAGTTGCGGCCGCCGTCCTCGGCGTTGATGCGGTACTCGATGGAGTGGCCGCGGATCTCCGGGTCGTCGTACCCCAGCTCCTCGCCGGCGGCGATCCGGAACATCTCGCGGACCAGGTCGATGCCGGTGACCTCCTCGGAGACGCAGTGCTCGACCTGGAGCCGGGTGTTGACCTCGAGGAAGGAGATGGTGCCGTCCTTGGCGACCAGGAACTCGCACGTCCCGGCGCCGACGTAGCCGGCCTCGCGCAGGATCGCCTTGGAGGACTCGTAGAGCCGGGCGATCTGGTCGTCGGTGAGGAAGGGCGCGGGTGCCTCCTCGACGAGCTTCTGGTGGCGGCGCTGCAGGGAGCAGTCGCGGGTGGAGACCACCACGACGTTGCCGTGCTGGTCGGCCAGGCACTGGGTCTCGACGTGACGGGGCTGGTCGAGGAACTTCTCGACCAGGCACTCGCCGCGGCCGAACGCGCCGACTGCCTCGCGGACCGCCGACTCGTAGAGCTCGGGGATCTCCTCCAGCGTGCGGGCGACCTTGAGGCCGCGGCCGCCGCCGCCGAAGACCGCCTTGATCGCGATCGGCAGCCCGTTGGCCTTGGCGAACTCGACGACCTCGTCGGCGTCCTCGACCGGGTCCTTGGTGCCCGGGGCCAGCGGGGCGTTGGCCTTCTGGGCGATGTGCTTGGCCTTGGCCTTGTCGCCGAGCGCGTCGATCGCCTCGGGGGAGGGGCCGATCCAGATCAGGCCGGCGTCGAGGACCGCCTGGGCGAACTGGGCGTTCTCGGCGAGGAAGCCGTAGCCGGGGTGCACCGAATCGGCGCCGGCGCGACGGGCGACATCGATGATCTTCTCGATGTCGAGGTAGGAGTCGGCGGGAGTCGCCCCGCCGAGGGAGTAGGCCTCGTCGGCGAGCCGCACGAAGAGCGCGTCGCGGTCCGGATCGGCGTACACGGCGACGCTGCCGATGCCGGCGTCCTTGCAGGCGCGGATGACGCGCACGGCGATCTCGCCCCGGTTGGCGACGAGTACCTTCTGCAGCGGGTTGATCTCGGGCACACTCACTCCTTCACGACTGCCGGTCCGAGCCGGAGTCTATTGCGCGCTCGCCGGTCCCTTCGCCGCGGTCCGGATACGGAGCAGTAGCCGGTCAGCTGCCGGGGCGGTAGACCATCAGCACCACGATCGCGGTGAACAGCAGGGCGATCACGCCACCGCCCGCCGCGACGCGGCCGGTGAGGTCGTCGACCGCCTCGCCGGACCGGATCCGGTCGGTGGCCTTCTCCAGCGTCGGCACCACGAGCAGCAGGCTGACCAGCGCGGCGATGAGCCACAGGATCAGCGAGACCCAGATGAACGGCTCGGTGAACCGCGCGGTCGGGGTGTCCTCGGCCTCCCACGGCGAGGGCGCCGACATCAGGCCGAAGCCGACGATCACCACGATCGTGGAGACGAACGTGTAGATGCTCGCCGAGCGGGCCGAGGCGGCGGTCGCGTCGGCGTCGCCGTTGCGGATGCCCTTGCCGGCCGTGGTGACCAGGTGGACCAGGGGGCCGATCGCGAAGATCGCGGTGAGCAGGTGCAGCGCCAGCATCGCCTTGTACATGGCCCTGACTCTAGCCATCGGCGTCCGGGGCCGAGGACGGACCCCGGTGGTTAACAAACACTAACCTGAGCCCTTATGATGCCGGCATGGCGCTGTCACCCGAGCACGAGTCGTTCCGTCGTACCGTCCGCGAGTTCGCCGAGGGCGAGATCGCCCCGCATGTGGCGCAATGGGATCGCGACCATCACTTCCCGGTCGACGTGGTGCGGGCGATGGGGGACCTCGGTCTCTTCGGCCTGACCGCTCCCGAGGAGTACGGCGGCGCCGGGATCGCCGACGAGGACGGGCCGTTCACCTCGCTCTGCCTGGCCATCGAGGAGCTCGGCCGGGTCGACCAGTCCATCGGGATCACCCTGGAGGCCGGCGTCGGCCTGGGCATCAACCCGATCCTCACCTACGGCACGGCCGCGCAGAAGGAGACCTGGCTGCCCGACCTCATCGCCGGGCGGGCGCTGGCGGGCTTCGGGCTGACCGAGCCGGGCGCGGGCTCCGACGCAGGTGCCACGCGGACGAAGGCAGACCTGGTCGACGGCGAGTGGGTGGTCAACGGCGCCAAGCAGTTCATCACCAACTCCGGCTCCGAGATCACCTCGCTGGTCACCGTGACCGCGCGCACCGGGGAGCGCGACGGCAGGCCCGAGATCTCCACGATCGTCGTCCCGTCCGGAACGCCCGGCTTCGTCGCCGAGCCGGCGTACGACAAGCTCGGCTGGCACATCTCCGACACCCACCCGCTGACCTTTACCGACGCCCGCGTGCCGGAGGACCACCTGCTCGGCGAGCGCGGCCGCGGCTACGCGCAGTTCCTGGCCACGCTCGACGACGGCCGGGTGGCGATCGCCGCCCTCGCGGTCGGCTGCCTGCAGGCGTGCGTGGACCTGACCGTGGAGTACGCCGGGCAGCGGCAGACCTTCGGCGGCCCGATCGGCCGCAAGCAGGGGGTGGCCTTCCAGATCGCCGACCTCGAGGTGATGCTCCGGGCCGCGCGGGCGCTGACCTACGAGGCCGCGGCGATGAAGGACGCGATGGGGTCGAGCCGTGCCGACGCACAGGCCTTCAAGCAGGCCGCGTCCGTCGCCAAGCTCTACGCCACCGAGGCGGCGGTCACCGGCACCCGGATCGCCACCCAGGTCTTCGGCGGCTACGGCTTCATGGAGGAGTACCCGGTCGCCCGGTTCTACCGCGACGCCAAGATCCTGGAGATCGGCGAGGGCACCTCGGAGGTGCAGCGGATGCTGATCGCGCGGGGACTCGGGCTGCCCGTCGAGTAAGGGCCTCAGTCGGCCCAGAACTCGTGCCAGACGAAGCCGAGCTCGGCGAACATCAGGCGCAGCAGCGGGACCGAGATGCCGACGACGTTGTGCGGGTCGCCGGTGATCCCCGAGACGTACGCCGCGCCGCGACCGTCGATGGTGAACGCGCCCGCGACCCGCAGCGGCTCCCCGCTGGCGACGTACGCGTCGATCTCCTCGTCGGTGATGTCGGCGAACCGGACCTGCGTGGCCGCCGACCGTCCCAGCCACACCTCCCGGTGGGTGTCCATCACGCAGTGGCCGGTGTGCAGCACCCCGGCCCGGCCGCGCATCCGGCGCCAGCGCTCGGTGGCCTCGGCGGCGTCGGCCGGCTTGCCCAGCGCCTCGCCGTCGAGTTCCAGGACCGAGTCGCAGCCGATCACCAGGGCGCGGGGGTTCTCCGCGGCCACCGCGACGGCCTTGAGCTGGGCCAGCTTGAGCGCCAGCTCCGAGGGCGAGTCGGCCTCGACCGCCTCCTCGTCGATGCCGCTCACGACCACCTCGGGGCTCAGTCCCGCCGCGCGCAGCGTCGAGAGCCGGGCGGGGGAGGCGGAGGCGAGGATCAGGCGAGGCGTCGGCACGAGTCGAGGCTACCGAGCGCCCGAGCTTGCTCGTGGCCGAGTGGCCGAGAACTCGTTGACGAGCGAAGCGAGGATCACGAGTCGAGGCTAGGGCATGCCCAGCAGTCGTTCGAGGACCTGCGCCACGCCGTCCTCGGCGTTGGTGCCGGTCACCTCGTCGGCCACGGCGAGGGTCTCGGCGCAGGCGTTGGCGACGGCCACGCCGTGCCCGGCCCAGGTCAGCATCTCCACGTCGTTGAGCGCGTCGCCGAAGGCGACCACCTCGGCGGGCTCGACGCCCAGGTGCGCGCAGAGCCGGGCCAGCCCGGTCGCCTTGCTGACCCCGGCGCCGGTGATCTCCACGAAGGGCGCCCCCGAGCAGGTCGCCTCGAAGCCGGTCAGGCCCCAGCCCCGGATCGTGGCGAGGACCGTCTCCGGCGCGGTCTCGGGGTGGCGCACGATCAGCTTCAGGCCGGCGACGGCGAGCACCTCCTCCAGGGGGTGGGCGCCCATCGTGGCGGGGTCGCGCTTGTGGTCGCTCTCGCTGGCGATGGCGGAGTAGCCGTGCTGGGCGACGAAGACGTCGCCGCCGTCGCGCACGCTCGCGAAGAGCACGCCGGGCAGGCGCTCGGCGATGACCCCGGCCAGCTCGGCCTGGATGGCGACGTCGAGGACCGACTCGAAGAGGCGCTCGCCGGTGCCGGTGTGGATCGCCAGCGAGCCGTTGCCGCACAGGGCCCAGCCCTCCCACTCCATGGACCGGGTGAGGGGGAGCAGTCCGATCGGCTGCCGTGCGGTGACCGGTACGACGGGCACGCCGGCCGCCTCGGCGGAGCGCAGCGCCGCGACCGTGCGCGGGCTCGCGCGCAGGTCGTCGCCCAGGAGCGTGCCGTCGAGATCGGTGGCGATGAGCCGGGGCCTCGGCTCGGGAGTGATGCTGGTGATGCGCACGAGGTGATGCTAGCGTCATCACCATGCGGACCACGGTCAACATCCACGACGGGCTGCTGCGCACGGCGAAGCAGCGAGCCGAGGAGGAGGGCCGCACCCTCGGCGAGCTCGTCGAGGTCGCGCTCCGGCACTATCTGGCCCAGGCGGTGGCCGACCCGTCGGAGGGTCCGCCGCTGCCGGTGTTCGACGGTGGCAGCGGGCTGCGGCCGGGCATCGACCCGACCAGCAACGCCTCGATGCTGGATGTCGTCGAGGCTGACGAGATCGAGGCCTACCGGAGTCAGTCGCGCGAGGACGTCGCGTGAACGTCCTCGACGTCAACGTGGTCATCCCGATCTTCCGGGCCGACCACGCGAACCACCAGGTGGCGAAGGACTGGTGGACCCGGTCGCGTGCGAATGGTGAGCCGTTCACGGTCCCGGACGTCGTGTGGCTCGCGTTCACCCGGATCGTGACGGACCGCAGGGCCTTCGCGACTCCGGCCAGCTTCAAGGACGCCTGGCTGTTCGCCGAGGCGATGATGCTCCACGCCACCTACCTGCGCTTCGCGACGAGCACGCGCACGGTCGACGAGTTCGTCGGCCTTGCCCTGGAGGCCGGCGCGGCGGGCAACCTGCTCACCGACGCCTACATCGCCGCCTGCGCCGCGGCGTACGGCGGCACCGTGGTCACCTTCGACCGCGACTTCCGCAAGTTCGACGGCCTGCGGGTGCTGGAGCTGGCCGCCTGATCAGCGCGGCAGCGCGTTGGCCTGCCAGGCGCCCGGGCCGGGCCGGTGCATCGGGCGCATCCGGTCGACCGGCGCGGCCCACCGCGAGCGGACGGGCTCGGGTGCCTTCGTGGCCGAGCCCAGCGCGGAGAACACCGCGACGATCGCGGCGATCTCCTCCGGCGTGGCGTCGGGGTTGACCACGCGCAGCAGCGGGGCGTCCGGCGTGCTCACAGCGGGATGTTCCCGTGCTTCTTCGGCGGCAGCGTCTCGCGCTTGGTGGCCAGCAGCCGCAGCGCCTTGACCACCTCGGCCCGGGTCTCGTGCGGCGCGATGACCGCGTCGACGTAGCCGCGCTCGGCCGCGATGTAGGGGTTGGCGAGGGTGTCCTCGTACTCCTGGATCAGCTCGGCGCGCTTGGCCTCGACGTCACCGCCGTCCTTCTCCACCTTGGCCAGCGTCTTGCGGTGCACGATGTTGGCCGCGCCCTGCGCGCCCATCACGGCGATCTGCGCGGTCGGCCAGGCGAGGTTGATGTCGGCGCCGAGGTGCTTGGAGCCCATCACGTCGTACGCGCCGCCGTAGGCCTTGCGGGTGATCACGGTGACCAGCGGGACGGTGGCCTCGGCGTAGGCGTAGATCAGCTTCGCGCCGCGGCGGATGATGCCGTTCCACTCCTGGTCGGTGCCGGGCAGGAAGCCGGGCACGTCGACGAAGGTCAGCACCGGGATGTTGAAGGCGTCGCAGGTGCGCACGAAGCGGGCGGCCTTCTCCGAGGCGTCGATGTCCAGGGTGCCGGCGAACTGCATCGGCTGGTTGGCCACGACGCCGACCGGCTTGCCCTCGACCCGGCCGTAGCCCACCACGATGTTCGGGGCGAACAGCGGCATGACCTCGAGGAACTCCTCGTCGTCGAGGACGGTCTCGATCACCGTGTGGATGTCGTAGGGCTGGTTCGGCGAGTCCGGGATCAGCGTGTCCAGGGCCAGGTCCTCGGCGCTGGGCTCGAGATCGGCTCGCTCGTCGTACGACGGGGGCAGGTCGAGGTTGTTCTGCGGCAGGTAGGAGAGCAGCGCCTTGACGTACTCCAGCGCATCCTCCTCGTCGGCCGCCATGTAGTGCGCGTTGCCGGACTTGGTGTTGTGCGCGCGGGCGCCGCCGAGGTCCTCCATGGAGACGTCCTCGCCGGTGACCGTCTTGATGACGTCGGGACCGGTGATGAACATCGCCGAGGTCTGGTCGACCATGATCGTGAAGTCGGTGACCGCGGGGGAGTAGACGTGACCGCCGGCGCAGTTGCCCATGATCAGGCTGATCTGCGGGATGACGCCCGAGGCGTGCACGTTGCGGCGGAAGATCTCGCCGTACAGGCCGAGGCTGACCACGCCCTCCTGGATGCGGGCGCCGGCGCCCTCGTTGATGCCGATGATCGGGCAGCCGGTCTTGATGGCCAGGTCCATCACCTTGGTGATCTTCTCGCCGTAGACCTCGCCCAGCGAGCCGCCGAAGACGGTGAAGTCCTGGGAGAAGACGCAGACCTGGCGGCCGTCGACGGTGCCGTAGCCGGTGATGACGCCGTCGCCGTAGGGGCGGGTCCTCTCCAGGCCGAACGCGGTCGAGCGGTGCCGGGCCAGCTCGTCGAGCTCGACGAAGGAGCCCTCGTCGAAGAGCGCCTCGATCCGCTCGCGGGCGGTCATCTTGCCCTTGGCGTGCTGCTTCTCGACCGCCTTGGCCGACGCGGCGTGCACGGCCTCGTCGATGCGGCGGTCCAGGTCGGCCAGCTTGCCGGCCGTGGTGTGCACGTCGATGTCCGCCGGAATGTCGGTGCCCTCGCCCGGTCGTACGCTCACTCGCTGGCTCCTACTCAGTGGCAACTGCCGTGGTCGATGGGCCAATCTAGTGCCTGTGTCGGACGTCCCTGCCTCCTGGTCACCCCTCGAACGCCCTGCCGTGGAGCGCGCGGTCGAGGAGGCGGCCGGGCCCGGCTGGACGGTGCGACTGCTGCCCGAGGCCGGCTCGACCAACGAGGTGGCCGCCGCCGACCCGGCGCCGCGGACCGTCGTGGTCGCCGACCACCAGACCGCCGGGCGCGGACGGCTCGACCGGAGCTGGTCGACCCCGCCCGGCACGGCGCTCACCTTCTCCGTCGTGCTGCGCCCGGTGCTGCCCGACCGGCATTGGCCGCTCCTCCCGCTGGCCGTCGCCCTGGGCGTCTCCGACGGGATCGCCGCGCTGACCGGCCTCCGGCCGGAGCTCAAGTGGCCCAACGACCTGCTGGTGGGCGACCGCAAGCTCTGCGGCATCCTGCTCGAGCGCGTCCCCGGCGCCGACGGCGCGCCGGTCGTGATCGCCGGGATCGGCGTGAACGTCGCGATGACCGCCGAGCAGCTCCCGGTGGAGGGGGCGACCTCGCTGGCCGTCGAGGGCGCCGCGGCCGACCGGGCCGAGCTGCTGGGCCGGCTGCTGGCCGCCGTCGTCGCCCGGGTGGACGAGCTCGTCGCGGACGCCGACGCCGTGCTGGCGGCGTACCGCGAGCGCTGCGTGACCCTCGGCCGCCAGGTGCGCGTCCACCTGCCCGCCGGCGGCGAGCTGACCGGACTGGCGCGGGACGTGGACGGCGACGGGCGGCTGGTGGTCGACGGGGTCCCGGTCGGCGCGGGCGACGTGGTGCACGTCCGGCCGCTCTCCTGACATCGGTGCCCCGGAGGGGCTCCGCGTGACATGATCCCGTCGTGGCGATCAACCCCAAGCTGCTCAACGACGGCGAGCACATCGTCTTCTCGACCCGGACCCACGTGAAGGCGCTGCTGGTGCCCGCGCTGGTGCTGGTCGTGGTCGCGGGCCTGGCCGGCTACCTGTCCAGCCTGCCCGACTCCGGCCGGGGCACCTGGCTCACGGTGATCTGGGTGATCGCCGCGGCCGTGCTGATCAAGTTCAGCGTCTGGCCGTTCCTGACCTGGCTCACCGCGACGTACACCGTGACCAACCGGCGGCTGACCACGCACCGCGGCGTCATCACCCGGACCGGCCACGACATCCCGCTCGGCCGGATCAGCGACGTCGCCTACGAGAAGGGCCTCCTCGACCGGATCCTGGGCTGCGGGACGCTGATCGTCTCCGACGCCAGCGAGCAGGGCCGGGTCGTGCTGCACGACATCCCCCGCGTCGAGGAGCTGCAGCGCACGCTCTCGGACCTGCTGCACGGCGATAGCACCGGGTACGCCCGCCACGATGACGGAACCTGAGGGGCCCGAGGCGCCCGAGGGACCCACCGCCGCCGACCTCGAGCGCGCCATCCTGGGCGCCGCCCCGGCGCTGCGAGGCAGTGACGTGGCCCAGAGCGCGGGCGTCTCGCTGGACGACGCCCGCCGCCTGTGGCGCGCGCTCGGCTTCCCCGACGCCGCCGGGTCCGCGGCCTTCACCGAGGCCGACGTCGAGGCGCTGAACCTCGCCTACCGCGCCGTCGTCGAGTCCGGGCTCGACCAGGAGACCATGCTCCGGCTGACCCGGGCGCTGGGGCAGACCGCCGCGCGCCTGGCCGACTGGGAGGTCGCCACGCTCTCCGGGGTCGCGGTCGGCCGGGCGGACGGCACGGACCCCCGCCAGACGGTGCTGGACCTGGTCGAGTCGCTCGGGCCGAGCTTCGACCGGCTCCTGGTCTACGCCTGGCGCCGGCATCTGGCGGCCGCGATCGGGCGGTTGGACCTGCTCTCCGCCGACGAGGACGACCTCGACGTCTCCGAGGCGACGGTCGGATTCGCCGATCTGGTCCGGTTCACCGCGCTGACCAACCAGCTCGACGAGGAGGAGATCGGCGACCTGGTGGAGGTCTTCGAGTCCCGATGCGCCGACATCCTGGCCGACCACAACGCCCGGCTGATCAAGACCCTGGGCGACTCGGTGCTCTTCCTGCACGCCGATCCGGGGGTCGCGGTGAACGTGGCGCTGGACATCGTCGCCGGCATCGGCCGCGACGAGCGGCTGCCCGACGTACGGCTGGGGCTGGCGACCGGACCGGTGGTGCTGCGCATGGGCGACGTCTACGGGCCGGCGGTCAACCTCGCCGCCCGGCTCACCTCCGTCGCCCGGCGGAACCGGGTGATCATCGACCAGCACACCGCCGAGCTGCTCCCGGTCACCCAGTTCGAGACCAGGCCGATCCCGGCGCGCCCGATGCGCGGGTTCGGCGACGTGGTGCCGGTGACGGTCCGCCGGGTCCGCGGGCGCCGCTAGGCAGGTCGCCTAGAGGATGCCGGCCGCCTCGGCGGCGGAGCGGTAGGCCTCGGCCAGCGAGGTCACCGTCTCGTGGGCGTTGAGCCCCGATGGGTTGGGCACCACCCAGAGCTCGGAGCCGGCCAGGGGCTCCGGCTGCCGCCCGGTCTTCGCGGTACGTCGCCCGAAGGCCGCCCGGTACGCCGTGATGCCCGCCATCGCCACCACGGCAGGGCGGTGCTCGGCGACGAAGGCGGTCAGCTGCTCGGCCCCCTCGCGCAGCTCCTCGCCGCTCAGCTCGTCGGCCCGCGCCGTGGCCCGGTGCACCAGGTTGGTGATCCCGAGACCGCGGGCGATGAACCGGGCCCGGTCCTCGGCCGTCATCCCGTTGCCCGGGTCGATCGGCTCGGTGATGATCCCGGCCTTGAGCAGCGCCGGATAGAAGCGGTTGAGCGGATGCGCGAAGTGGGTCTGCACCGCCGCGGTCCACAGTCCCGGGTTGATCCCGACGAAGAGCAGCCGCAGGCCGGGGCCGACCAGGTCGGGAACCGAGCGGTCGCGGAACCGCTCCAGCTCCGCTCTGGTGAACCGTGCCACCCGGCGAACCCTACGCACCCCGATAGGGTCGCCGCGTGGAAGGTCCTGCTCCGACGATCGCGGTCATCGGCGGCGGCCAGCTCGCCCGGATGATGGCCGAGCCGGCGGCGGCGCTGGGGATCCCGCTGCGCCTGCTCGCCGAGGCCGAGGGCGTCTCGGCCGCCCAGGTCATCCCCGATCACCTCGTCGGCGACTACACCGACTTGACCACCCTGGAGAAGGTCACCGCGGGCTGCGCGGTGGTCACCTTCGACCACGAGCACGTGCCCACCGAGCACCTGCACGCGCTGGAGTCGTCCCAGGAATCCGCACTGGCCGTCCGGCCGGGCCCGGAGGCACTGGTCCACGCGCAGGACAAGGCGGTGATGCGCGAGCGCCTGGGCGTCCTGGATGTCCCGTGCCCGCGCAATGCGGTGGTCGCCGACCTCGCCGACGTCGTCGCCTTCGGCTTCCCGTGCGTGCTCAAGACGACCCGCGGCGGGTACGACGGCAAGGGCGTGTGGGTGGTGCGCGGCGAGGAGGAGGGCGCCGAGGCGCTCGCGACGGCCGCTCGCTCCGGGGTGCGCATCCTCGCCGAGGAGCTGGTCGACTTCCGCCGCGAGCTCGCCGCGCTGGTGGCCCGGTCGCCCTCGGGGCAGGTCGCCGCCTGGCCGGTCGTCGCCTCCGAGCAGCGCGACGGCATCTGCCACGAGGTGATCGCCCCCGCGCCCGACCTCGACCCGGCCCTGGCCGTCGAGGCCCAGCAGATCGCCATGCGGATCGCCGGCGCGCTGGACGTCACCGGCGTCCTCGCCGTCGAGCTCTTCGAGACCGTCGACGGCCGGATCCTGGTCAACGAGCTGGCGATGCGCCCGCACAACACCGGCCACTGGACGCAGGACGGCGCGGTCACCTCGCAGTTCGAGAACCATCTGCGCGCCGTACTGGATCTGCCGCTCGGCTCGCCGGAGCCCCGCGCGCCGTGGACGGTGATGGTCAACATCCTCGGCGGCAAGACGGCCACCGGGCGGCTCTACGACGGCTACCGGCACGCCTTCGCCCGCGATCCGCGCCTGAGGGTCCACCTCTACGGCAAGGAGCTGCGGCCGGGGCGCAAGGTGGGTCACGTGAACGCCTACGGCGACGACCTCCAGGACTGCCTGGAGCGAGCACGACACGCGGCGGCATGGTTCGCCGGAGAGTTGGGAGAGCACAGTGAGTGAGACCGCCCGCGTCGGCATCGTGATGGGCTCGGACTCCGACTGGCCGGTGATGAAGGCCGCGGCGGAGGCACTGGAGGAGTTCGGCGTCGCCTACGAGGCCGACGTCGTCTCGGCGCACCGGATGCCGGCCGAGATGCTGGAGTACGGCGCCCGCGCGGCCGACCGCGGTCTCCGGGCGATCATCGCCGGCGCCGGCGGGGCGGCCCATCTCCCGGGCATGCTGGCCGCGGTGACGCCGCTGCCGGTGATCGGCGTGCCGGTGCCGTTGAAGTACCTCGACGGCATGGACTCGCTGCTCTCGATCGTGCAGATGCCGGCCGGCGTGCCGGTCGCCACGGTCGCGATCGGCAATGCCCGCAACGCCGGCCTGCTGGCCGTGCGCATCCTTGCGGCGTCCGACGAGGACCTGCGGCAGCGGATGGTCGAGTTCCAGGAGTCGCTGCGGGCGACCGCCCAGGAGAAGGGCCGGGCCGTGCGCGGCGAGAGCGGGCGCACGGTCGGATTCTGATACCCGGGAAAATTTTTCTCGGGGAGGCCGTGGGATCTCCCGTATCCTGCCCGGGTGGGGATCCGACAGCTGTCCAGAGCACTCAGTGGCGTCGTCGTCGTGGCACTGGCCGCGACGCTCGCCGCGACCATGATGGAGCCCGCCTCCGCGCGCCCTTCCGACCCGGCGCGCGCCTCCGCGGTCGCCACGACCGTGCCGATGCGCGTGCTCACGTACAACATCCAGGCCAAGTCGAGCCTGAGCACCTTCGACGCCGCGGTCCGGGCGGTGCTGCCGTACGCCGACATCGTCGCGCTGCAGGAGATCAACACCAAGGACAAGGGCGCCCGGATCGAGCGGCTGCGCGCCTCGGGCTGGGACTCCTGGCGCGAGGTCCGCACCGGCTACTTCCTCGACCCCACGCGCGGGAGCGCGACCCAGACCCCGGTGCTGTGGCGCGCCGACCGCTTCGAGCTCCTCAGTGCCCAGCCGGTGCGCATCTCGGCCCCGGCCAACCTCCACGGAGAGCTGCCGAAGGGGCAGGGCATCGGTCGCTGGGTCTCCGTCGTGCGCCTGAAGGACAAGCTCACCGGCCAGCCGCTGGCGATCGTCAACACCCACCTGATCCAGGGCGCGGTCCAGGGCGGTCGCAAGGTGAAGCGCCACCCGAAGACCTTCCGGCTCTACCGCTCGCAGGTGATCGCGGTGGCGAACCTCGCCGCCAAGGAGCGGGCTCGCGGGCAGCAGGTCTACCTGGTGGGCGACTTCAACTCCGACTACGTCTCCGACGCCAAGCGGAGCAAGGTCGCGCTGCCGGTCCGCCGGTTCCGCTCGGTCGGGTTCACCTCGATGTGGGCGTACTCCCGTCCGAAGATGGGCACCCGCGGACGCGCCTTCCTCGACCATGTCTTCACCTGGCAGCGGCCCTCGTCGACCGCGGTGCTGCGCGGCGTGCGCCTCTCCGATCACTTCCCGGCGGTCGGGACCTACACCATCCCCAAGCTGCCCGGCTACTGAGCCGGCTCAGCGTGGCCCGCGCCGCCGCCACTCGATGGCGGGGCAGGTGTCCATGACCATCGGCACGCCGGCCGCCTCCGCGCGGGCGAAGGCCTCCTCGTCGATCACGCCCAGCTGCAGCCAGATGCCCTGGGCGCCCACGGCGATCGCCTCGTCGACGAACCGGCCGGCCGCCTCCGAGCGCCGGAAGACGTCGACGACGTCGATCGGGAACGGCACGTCGGCCAGGGTGGCGTAGCCCTGCTCGCCGAGCACGGTCGGCGCGCTCGGGTGGATCGGCACGATGCGCTTGCCGCGGCTCTGCAGCAGCGCGGCGATCTCGTACGCCGTACGGGTCGGGTCGCCGGACAGGCCGACCACGGCCCAGGTCCGCAGATCGTCCAGCATCAGGTCGACGTGCTCGGGACGCTGCCACGGGCTGCTCACGGCGTTCATCCCACCTTTGTACAGGCTGGTACAGGCCGGGCCGTACGGGCCGGGCCCATCGGCGGAGGTCAGGGCTCGAGGGCGGTACGCACGCGGGCGACCAGATCCTCGAACCCGAGATCGCTCCCCACGACCACCACCCGGGCCCGGCCACCGGGCTCCGCCGGCCACAGCCGCTCCACGACGTCGCCGACGGCCGCGCGCAGGTCGGCCTCGGGTTCGCCGGTGCGCTCGCACAGCCACTCGCGCAGCACGTGGTTGTGGGCCGTGACGACGGCGTTGGCGAGCACCTCGACCCGCACGGCGTGCTCGGGTCCGGCCAGCCACCGCTGCAGGTGGGTGCGGAACAGGCGCTGGTAGTGGCGCTGGCCGGCGATCTCGGCGTCCCGCAGCGCCGGGACCGTGCGGGTCAGCCGGTAGCGGGCCTGGGCCAGGTCGCCCTCGGCCAGGTAGTGGCGCAGCACCACCAGCGCCGCCTCGTAGAGCGCCGCCGGGGCATCCGCGTGGTCGGCCGTGGACAGGCGCGCGTCCACCTGCGCCAGGAGCAGGGCGTGGTCGGGGAAGACGACCGCCTCCTTGGTGGCGAAGGCGCGGAAGAAGGTCGTCCGGCCGACGCCGGCGCGCTGGGCGATGTCGTCGACCGTGGTCCCGTCGAACCCCTGGCCCGCGAAGAGCTCGAAGGCGGCCTCGACCAGCCGGTCGCGGGTCGTCACGTGCGGCATCGGGTCCTCGTTCCTCCGAGTGGACAGCGCTGGTACTGAGTACCATACTGGCGATACTGGATTCCGTAGCGATGGAGTGACCATGTCCGACTTGCCGATGTACGCCCTCTCCGAGGAGCACCAGGCCGTGCGCGAGGCCGTGCGCGCTCTCTGCGACGCCAAGGTCGCGCCCTACGCCGCGGAGGTGGACGAGGAGGCCCGCTACCCCCACGAGGCTGCGGAGGCCCTGCTGGCCGCGGACTTCCACGCCCCGCACGTGCCGGAGGAGTACGGCGGCGCCGGGGCCGACGCCCTGGCGACGGTCATCGTCATCGAGGAGGTCGCCCGCGCGTGCGTGTCCTCCAGCCTGATCCCGGCGGTCAACAAGCTGGGCTCCCTGCCGGTGCAGATCGGCGGCGGCCCGGAGATCAAGGAGAAGTACCTCCGCAAGCTCGCGGCCGGCGAGGGCGGCTTCTCCTACTGCCTCTCCGAGCCCGAGGCCGGCTCGGACGCCGCGGGCATGACCACCCGCGCGGTGCGCGACGGCGACCACTGGGTGCTCAACGGCGTGAAGCGCTGGATCACCAACGCCGGCGTCTCGGAGTACTACACGACGATGGCGGTCACCGACCCGGAGAAGCGCAGCCGCGGCATCACCGCGTTCGTCGTCGAGAAGTCCGACGAGGGCGTCTCCTTCGGCGCCCCGGAGAAGAAGCTCGGCATCAAGGGCTCGCCGACCCGCGAGGTCTACTACGACAACGTCCGCATCCCCGCCGATCGGATCATCGGCGAGGAGGGCCAGGGCTTCGAGATCGCCATGAAGACCCTCGACCACACCCGGGTCACCATCGCCGCCCAGGCCGTCGGCGTCGCCCAGGGAGCGCTCGACTACGCGCTGGGCTACGCCCAGGAGCGGCAGCAGTTCGGCAAGCCGATCGCCGACTTCCAGGGTCTGCAGTTCCTGCTCGCGGACATGGGCATGAAGGTCGAGGCCGCCCGCCAGATGACGTACGCCGCGGCCGGCCGCTCCGAGCGCGGCGACAAGGACCTGACCTTCTTCGGCGCCGCGGCCAAGTGCTTCGCCTCCGACGTCGCCATGGAGGTCGCCACCAACGCGGTCCAGGTGCTCGGCGGCTACGGCTACACCCGCGACTACCCGGTCGAGCGGATGATGCGCGACGCCAAGATCACCCAGATCTACGAGGGCACCAACCAGGTCCAGC
>JBIQLB010000003.1:0-186763 GCA_044464665.1 Nocardioides sp. | reverse complement strand
GACACGTAGGCACCGAGGATCACCTCAAAGCCCACCACCCCACGGGGCTCTGCCCTCCTTCCCGGGTTCAGGCCCAGGTAGTCGAGCTTGTCGACGAGGGCCTCGCCGGAGAAGGGCTTGATGAGGTACTCGTGCGCCCCGGCGGCCAGGGCGCGCACGATCTGGGCGTGCTCGGCCTCGGTGGTCACCATCATCAGGGTGATGTCGCGGAGACCGGCGTCGGCGCGGACCGCCTGGACGAACTCCAGCCCGTTCATCACCGGCATGTTCCAGTCGACGGTCGCCAGGGCGGGCAGGTCGTCGCGCCGGCTGGCGAGGACGTCGAGGGCCTGCTGGCCGTCGGCGGCCTGCAGGACCTCGAACCCGAGCTGCTCGAGTTGTCGTCCGAGGACGACCCGCATGGTGCGGGAGTCGTCGATGACCAGTGCGTGCATGTCAGATCACCTTCTGTGTGGCCCGCGGCAGAGCCGCCGGGACGAGGGGCGTCGAGACGGCGGGGGCCGCCGGATGCGCCGCGGCCGAGCCCGCGGGTGATGCTGGGTGGTGCGTGGTGGGACGGTTGAGCGTGAGGCGGCCCACGGTGGTGCGGGACCACTGCTCGTCGAGCCCGAGGGTGGTCTCCGCGCCGCCAAGGAACAGGTAGCCGTCGGGCGACATCACCTGCCGGGCACGGCCGAGGACGGCCTTCTTGGTGGGCTGGTCGAAGTAGATGAGCACGTTGCGCAAGAAGACCAGGTCGAAGACGGGCATCGGCGGGAAGGGGCCGGCCAGGTTGAGCGTGTGCGCCCGGACCATCGAGCGGAGCTGGTCGGAGACCTGCCAGTGCGTGCCCGCCCGCTGGAAGTGCTTGACCATCAGGGGAGCGGGCAGGCCGCGGCCGATCTCGAGCTGGCTGTAGCGGCCCTCCCGGGTGCGCTCGACCATGCTCGGCGCGATGTCGGTGGCGACGATCTCCACCTGCCACCCGCGCGGCACGGCGTGCTCGGCCATCAGCATGGCGATCGTGTAGGCCTCCTGGCCGCTGGAGCAGGCCGCCGACCAGATGGTGATCTTGCGCCGGTCCGCCGTGCGTGCCATCAGCTCGGGAAGCACGTGGGCGACCAGCACGTCGAAGGGCTCGCGGTCGCGGAACCACGAGGTCTCGTTGGTGGTCAGCGCCTCGACCACCTGGGCGCGGGCGGTGGCTCCGCCGGAGGTCCGCACGTGCTCGACGTACGCCGTCACGTCGGCCAGCCCCGCCTCACGGGCCAGCGGCATCAGGCGTGCCTCGACGAGGTACTCCTTGCCCGGCTCCAGGACGATGGCCGACTCGCGTCGTACCAGGTCGGCGACGAAGCCGAACGCCTCGGGTGACAGCGTCATGAAAGGGATGCCTCTCGGAGGGTCGACGGGAAGTGCGGACGCGAGCGGCGGACGTGCTCGACGATGGCCGGCCCGATGCGGTCGATGGGCAGGACCCCGGGCGCCAGGCCGGCCGCGACGACGGCGCCGGGCATGCCCCACACCACCGAGGTCGGCTCGTCCTGCACCAGCAGCGCGCCGCCCTCGCGGGCGATGTCGGCGCAGGTGCGCGAGCCGTCCGAGCCCATGCCGGTGAGCACGACGCCGAGCACGTTGCCGCCCCAGATCTCGACCACCGAGCGGAACATCACGTCGACCGCCGGCCGGCAGTAGTTCTCCGGTGTGCCTTGGTCGAGGGCCGCGACGATCGGCCGCTCGGCCGAGGTGGTGCGCCGGAAGCGGAGGTGGAAGTCGCCGGGGGCGATCAGCGCGGCCCCGGGCCGCACCGGAGCGCCGGAGGTGGCCTCCGCGACGTCGAGGGCCACCTTGGCGTCCAGGCGCTCGGCGAACTGCCGGGTGAACACCGGCGGCATGTGCTGCACGATCACGACCGGGACCGGGAGGTCGCCGGGCAGCGCCGAGAGCACGGTGGTCAGGGCATCCGGCCCGCCGGTCGAGGCGCCGATGGCCACCACGTCGACGCGACGGGCGAGACCCGGCGCGACCGGCCGCGGCGCGATCGGGGCGACCGGGGCCACGGGCTGGGCCACTGCCCGGCACAGGCCCCGGATCCGCGGGATCAGCTGGTCGCGGACGGCCTCCATGGAGGCCGTCACGCTGCCGACGTTCGCGGGCTTCGTGACGTAGTCGTTCGCGCCCAGCTCCAGGGCGTCCAGGGTCGCCGACGCCCCGCGCTCGGTGAGCGTGGAGAACATCACGACCGGCAGCCGCGGGTGGTCCCGGCGCAGGTGGTGCAGGGTCTCCAGGCCGTCCATGACCGGCATCTCGATGTCCAGCGTCACCAGGTCCGGGTTGACCTGGTCGATCTTGGCCAGCGCGACCTTGCCGTTGGCCGCCGTGCCGACGACCTCGATCGCCGGGTCGGCGGCCAGCACGTCGCTGACCAGCCGGCGGACGACGACGGAGTCGTCGACCACCAGGACCCTGATCCTCCTCGACATCGATGTACGCCGCGCCGACTCAGTACCGGAACTGGCCGACGAGCGAGCGCATCTGCGACGCCATCCGGGCGAGCTCGTCGGCCGCCTGGCTGGTGCTGTTGGCCGCCGCCTGGGTATCCGAGGCGGTCCGGGCGACGCCGGTGACGTTCTGGGCGATGTCGGTGGAGCCCGTTGCGGCCTCGGCGACGTTGCGGCTCATCTCGTTGGTCGTGGCGGTCTGCTCCTCCACGGCCGAGGCGATGGTCGCCTGGGTGTCGTTGATCTGGCCGATGATCTCCGCGATCTCGCCGATCGCCGCGACCGCGGCCTCGGTGTCGGCCTGGATCGCCTCGATGCGACGGCTGATGTCCTCGGTGGCCTTGCCGGTCTCCTGGGCCAGCTCCTTGACCTCGTTGGCGACGACGGCGAAGCCCTTGCCGGCCTCTCCGGCGCGGGCCGCCTCGATGGTCGCGTTGAGCGCCAGCAGGTTGGTCTGCTCGGCGATGGAGTTGATCACCTTGACCACGTTGCCGACCTCGGCCGAGGAGTCGCCGAGCTTGGCGACGGTGGCGTTGGTGGACTCGGCGACGACGACGGCCTGGGCGGCCACGCCGGCGGCGTTGGTCGCGTTCTGGGCGATCTCGCGGATCGAGGCGGACATCTCCTCGGTGCCGGTGGCGACGGTCTGGACGTTGCGGGAGACCTGCTCGGCGGCCGCCGAGACCAGGCCCGCCTGGGAGGAGGACTCCGAGGCGGAGGCGCTCATCTGGCCGGAGACCGAGGAGAGCTCCTCGGAGGCCGAGGCCAGGGACTGCGCGTTGCTGTCCATCTGGCCCATCGCCTCGCTGAGGCGGGCCAGGGCGTTGTTGAGCGCCAGCGACATCTGGCCGACCTCGTCACGGGAGGTGTAGTCCAGCCGCTCGTCGAGGCGACCCTCGGAGAGGGAGCCGAGGACGTCCACGGCCCGGCGGAGCGGCCGGGTGATCATCCGGCTGATGGCCAGAGTGAGCACCGTGGCGACGGCCAGGGCGACGCCGATCATGATGAAGAGCATCATTCGCTGGTGGTCGGCGGCGTCGTGGTAGGTCGCGTCGGCCTTGGCGCCGGCCGCGGTCACCGTGCCGCGCAGCTCATCGAGCGCGGCGTCGAGGTCGTGATTCTTGTCCACCAGCGCGGTCTCGCCCTCGGCGTCCGTACGGCCTCCGGCGTTGGGGTTCGCGACGAACTCGGTGACGTACTCGTAGTAGGTGTCCGCGATGTCGTCCATCGCCTTGACGTCCTCGACGATCGCGTCGGGGATCTTGTAGGTCTGGAGCTCGGTGATGATCTCCTCAGCGCTCGCGATGTCGTCCTTGGTGTCGGCCTGGACGAGCTCGGCGTCGGCGCCGATGAGGGCCCGGAAGCCGTCGGCCTTGATCTCGCTGTTGCGGTTGTCGAGGTGGTAGAGCTTGGCCGTCGTACGGTGCAGCGCCGCCGCGGAGTCCTTGGCGTCGCTCAGGTCGTTGAGCCCGTTGAGGACGGTGACCATGAGCACCAGCGTGGGCGCTACGCACGCGGCCACCAGCACCAGCAGCTTGCGGCCGGTGCTGAGGTTGGCCAGCACGCTGCCAACGCGGAGCCGGGGCCGGGTCTCCCGCGGGCGGCCGGCGGGGGCAGGCTGGTGCGCTGACGGCGCGGGCGGGGTCGGAGCCTCGGGAGAGTAGGCGGGGGGCGGGGCGAGCGTGGTCATGCGATTCCTCCAGTAGTGACGGCCCGCTCGGTGTCGAGCAGCAGCATCAGGTGTCGATCGAGCTTGCAGACCCCTTCGATGAGGGGACGGATGGCGGCGGGGACGGTGTCGGGCGGCGGCTCGAAGGCGGCCTGCGACGGCTCCAGGACGTCGCCGACCTCGTCGACGACGAGGCTCACGGCGCTGCCGTCGGCGCACTTGACGACGATGTTGACCGAGGACGCGCCCTCCTCGCGCGGCGCGATGCCGAGCCGGGCGCGCAGGTCGATCGTGGTGACGATCTGGCCGCGCAGGTTGAGCAGGCCGGCCACCTCGTCGGGGGCCAGCGGCACGCGGGTGACCTCCTGGGTGCGGAAGGCCTCCTGCACGGAGGACACGGGGACGCCGAAGACGTGCCCGTCCAGGGCGAAGGTGCAGTACTGGGACACGGTTCTCCTTAGGCCGTCCGGGCGAGCTGGCCGTCGCGCGGAAGGCCCGAGAAGACGAGATCGATGTCCACCAGCTCGGTGACGCGGCCGTCCACGACGGCCGAGCCGGACTGGCTGGTGGAGCCCAGCGGCGTGAGCGTCGCCAGGTCGGTGTCGACGATGTCGAGGATGTCGGCCACGACGACGCCCGCGCGGCGGTCGCCCTGCCGGCAGACCACGACGTGGAACGGCGCCAGGTCGTCGATCGAGCCGTGGCCGTGGAGCACGTGATCGAGCCGCACCAGCGGCAGGATCTCGCCGCGGTACTGGACCACCTCGTGCGCGCCGGCCCGCTCGACGCGGGACCGGTCGATCTCCTCCAGGCGATCGACGGCGGTGACCGGGATGGCGGTACGGCGCCCGTCCCCGAGCTCGACCACGAGGACCGAGGCCAGGTCGTGGGACTGCTGCTCGGCGGTCTCGGCGGACGCGGCCGCGACGGCCTCCAGGGCCATGCCGGCCCGCCGGGCGATGGCGGTGGCGTCGAGGATCAGGGCCACGGTGCCGTCGCCCATGATGGTCGCGCCGGCGTACAGCGGGAGGTTGCGCAGCTGGTTGCCCAGCGGCTTCACCACGATCTCCTCGGTGTCGAGGATGTCGTCGACGACGAGGCCGTACTGCTGGTCGTCGGCGCGCAGCACCACGACGTACGTCGAGCCGCCCTCCTTGATCGGCAGCTCCAGCTGCTTGCGCAGGTCGACCAGCGGGAGCAGGCGGCCGCGCAGGCGGTAGACCGGCGCGCCGTGGACGTCCTCGATGGTCGACTCGGCCTGGTCCGCGTCGAGGCGGACCAGCTCGAGCAGGTTGACCTGCGGGATGGCGAAGCGGTTGCCCGCGGCGGAGACGACCAGCGCCGGGATGATCGCCAGGGTGAGCGGGATCCGGATCCGGACCGTCGTACCGGCTCCCGGCTCGCTGGTGAGGTCGACCGAGCCGCCGATGCGCTCGATGTTGGTGCGCACCACGTCCATGCCGACGCCACGGCCGGAGACGTTGGTGACGCCGGCGGCGGTGGAGAAGCCGGGGGTGAAGACCAGGTTGGTGGCCTCGTGGTCGCTGAGCCGCGCCGCGGCGTCGCTGGTGATCAGGCCCTTGGCGACGGCCTTGTCGCGCAGCTTGGCCGGGTCGATGCCGGCGCCGTCGTCGGTGATCTCGATGTTGACCTGGCCGCCCTCGTGGAAGGCGCGCATCGTCAGGGTGCCCTCGGCCGGCTTGCCGGCGGCGACGCGCTCCTCGGGGGTCTCGATGCCGTGGTCGATGGAGTTGCGGACCACGTGGGTCAGCGGGTCGCGGACGGCCTCGAGGATGGTCTTGTCGAGCTCGGTCTCGCGGCCGGTCATCTGCAGCGACACCGACTTGCCGAGCTGGACCGAGAGGTCGCGGACGACGCGGGGGAGCTTCGACCACAGCGTGTCGATCTGCTGCAGGCGCGTCTTCATGACGCCCTCCTGCAGCTCGCTGGCGACGAGGTTGAGGCGGTGCGTGGTGCGGGCCAGCTCGGCGTCCTCGCGGGCCGCCGCGCTCTGCAGCATCTGGTTGCGGGTCAGCACGAGCTCGCCGACGAGGTTCATCAGCGAGTCGAGGAGGCCGACGTCCACGCGGATCGTGCTGTCGGCCACCGAGCGGCGCGCGTCGCCGCCCTCGGCCGGGAGCTCCTCGAGGACCGGCTCGGCCGGCTCGCTCTCGTCCGCCTGGCTCGGCTCGTCCAGCAGCTCCAGCGCGGGGGCCGGCGCGGCCTCGGCCGGCTCGCCGTTGAGGACCGCGGTGAGGCGGGCCACCAGGCCGTCGTACGTCTCGGAGCCCTCGGCCCCGGTCTGCTCGATCTCGGCCAGGAGCGCCCGGACGGCGTCGACGACCTCGAGCAGCAGCGTGGTGAGCTCCGGTGTCAGCGTGAGCTGGCCGTCGCGCAGCCGGGCCAGCAGGCTCTCGCCGACGTGGGTCACCGACTCCAGTGTGGAGAACGCCAGGAACCCGCTGGTGCCCTTGATCGTGTGGATGGTCCGGAACACGCTGGCCAGCAGCGACGACGAGGTCGGGTCCTGCTCGAGGGCGACCAGGTCGCGGTCGAGCTGGTCGAGGTTCTCGTGGCTCTCAACGAGAAATTCCCCGACGATCTCGTCCATGTCGTCGAGGAGGGAGGGGGGCTCAGTCATGGTTTCCGATCCGAGAGTGGAGTGGCGCTGGGTGGATGGGCTCTGCGCCGGAAGACCTGAGGCAAACGTAGAAAACCGTGAAAATTCGGGCACCGATCGGCGCTCCCACCGGCGCTGTTCCGGCCCCTCGGGGCCCTCGGCGATGCTTCGCCGGCACGGCTCGACCGGCTGCCCGTGGGTGCGGGATGTGCCGTACGGCCGGACTGGCAGACTGGCTCCGCCCCGTTAGCTCAGCTGGTTAGAGCAGCGGACTTTTAATCCGCGGGTCGTCGGTTCGAGCCCGACACGGGGTACCGGATCTCTGCCTGCTCGCTTGGTGCTGGGCTCGCCGAACATGCAAATGTTGCGGCTGCGCACGCCGTGGCACCCGGGCGTCCCACGCGGAACATTTGCATGTTCCGTGGCCTTGTCGGCGCCCCGGAACCGGCCCCTCAGTCCTCGCGCGGGCCCAGAGCGCGGTAGCTGCCCACGAGCTCGGCGAACTGGGCGGGGTCGACGTCGCGGGCGGTCAGGGTGATGACGTGGCCCGAGGGCGTCTTGAGCGTCGCCTTCCAGGACCGCGAGCGGGTGTCGCCGCTCATCACCAGCGGCGTGCTGGGCTCGCGCAGGTCGAAGGACTCCACCTCCGGGCCGTGCGAGACGTCCAGCATCCCCTCCCGGATCGAGACGAGGTTGGGGGTGGAGTTGAGCAGCGCCCACCAGTTGAGGGCGGCCAGGACCGCGGCGATGGCGGCCAGGCCGAAGGCGCGGGCAGAGCCCTCGGCGATGCCCCAGAAGACCGCCAGCACCGCGCAGGCCGAGGCGAGGATGAAGACCGTGCCGAGCAGGTAGCGCAGTCCGCTGCCGGGCTCGAACTGGACGAACCTGCTGACCGTGCTGGGTGTCTCGTCCTGGTCGGCGTGTGCCGCTCGCTCCGGGGTGGTCCGGGCTGCCGCAGCCGCGGGAGCTGTCTGGGTAGGCGCCGTCTGGGCGGTCGCCTGCGCTGAGGCAGCGGCCTGGGCCGCTGGCACGGGAGCCGGCTGGGCGAGGGGCGTGGCCTGGGCCGGGATCCGCTGCGGTACGACGGGGGGAACCGGCGCTGTCGCCTCCAAATCGGCCAGCCGGGCCTCCTCGGCGGCTTGGGCGGCGCGGCGCTCGGCATCGATGCGCTGGGCCTCGGCCGCCTCCGCGGCGAGCCGGAGCTCCTCCGCGCCGTCGTCCTCGACGGTGGATGCGGCGGCCTCGGCCGCCTGCTCCTCGGCCTCCAGGCGCGCCTCCTCGGCGGCCTGAGCCGCGGCCCGGTCTCGCTCGATGGCGGCAGCCTCGGCGGCTTCGGCGGCGAGCCAGACCTCGTCGGGGACGTCGAGCGCGGCGTCGGTCAGCGCGGCCAGGCGGGCGTTCTCGGCGGCCTGGGCCTCGTACTGCTCGGCGGCGAGCCGCTGGGCCTCGGCAGCTTCGGCCGCCAGGCGTGCCTCCTCGCTGGCGCGCAGAGCCTGGGCGATCCGGGCCTCCTCGATGAGCCGGGCCTCCTCGGCCAGGATCGCCTCCTCCGCCAGTCGGGCCTCCTCGGCCGCCCGGGCCTCGTCCTCGAGCCGTGCTTCCTCGGCGGCCTGGGCCTTGCGCTGCTCGGTGGCGATCCGCTCCGCCTCGGCGGCTTCCTCGGCCAGCCGGGCTTCTTCGGCGAGGCGGGCCTCTTCCGCGGCCCGAGCCTCCTCGGCCAGCCGTGCTTCCTCGGCGGCCTGAGCCTCCCGCTGCGCGGCCGCGATCCGCTGCGCCTCGGCGGCTTCCTCGGCCAGTCGCGCTTCCTCGGCCGCGCGTGCTTCTTCGGCGAGGCGTGCTTCTTCCGCCGCGCGTGCTTCTTCGGCCGCGCGCGCCTCCTCGGCGAGGCGTGCCTCTTCCGCGAGCCGGGCTTCCTCGGCCAACCGAGCTTCCTCAGCCAGCCGTGCCTCCTCGGCGAGGCGTGCTTCCTCCGCGAGGCGTGCTTCTTCGGCGAGGCGTGCTTCTTCGGCCAACCGAGCTTCCTCGGCCAGGCGTGCTTCCTCGGCCAGGCGTGCTTCTTCGGCGAGGCGTGCTTCTTCGGCGAGGCGTGCTTCTTCGGCCAACCGAGCTTCCTCAGCCGCGCGAGTCTCAGCGGCCCGAGCCTCCTCAGCCGCCCGCGCCTCCTCCGCCCGGCGAGCCTCGACGGCCTGGGCCTCGGCGGCATGCCGAGCGGCGGCGGCATCCGGACGCAGGGCGGGTGCGGCGCCGAGCCGGGCCACCTCCGCCTCCTGCGCGGCCTTCTGCTCGGCGTGGATGCGCGCGGCCTCGGCCTGCTCGGCCTCCAGCCACGAGCGCGGCTCCGGCGCGGCGGCCGGCCCGTCGTCCCGGGCCGCGGCGAGATCCTCCGCCCAGGTTGTCACCCGGGGGCCAGCGGTCGCGCTCACCGGAGCGATCACCGGTGTGACGGCGACCTCCTCGACCACCTTGCGGCGTCGTCGCAGCAGCCCCCGGCGCTCCGGGACGGCATCGCCCGAGTCGGCGCGGCGACGTACTGCCACGAAGGGCTCCTTTCCAAGCGCTTGGACGAACCTTGTCACCCCGGGCGGCGTCGGGCACGCGAACCCCCCGAATTGTCCACCATGGACAACGACCAGGAAGCCGTTTGGGAACGCACGAGAGAACTCACCGGGTCAAGGGGTGACAAGAACGCCGAGATTGGTAGGCTCGGTCCTGCAGATGCACGATCCAGCGGTACCAACCGTCGTTGGAGGCAGTGATCCAACGGCGTTTCTTCTCTGTGCGAGGCGGGACGACGTTTCACGGCATCTGTGCTGAGGCAACCGAGGTGGTCGTCTCTCGCCCCCAACAAGGAGATACACGAGCATGGCTCAGGGCACTGTCAAGTGGTTCAACGCGGAGAAGGGCTTTGGTTTCATCGCCCAGGAGGACGGCGGAGACGACGTCTTCGTCCACTACTCCGCCATCCAGTCCCAGGGGTACAAGTCCCTCGACGAGAACCAGAAGGTCGAGTTCGACGTCACCCAGGGCCCGAAGGGTCCGCAGGCGGAGAACGTTCGCGCGATCTGATCGATCGTCACCCACAGGGGTCCAGCCGTTCGGCTGGACCCCTGTGGTCATTCCGGGGGGTTTACCGGCCGGGCTCTGATGGGTACAAAAGTGTCGAACCGCGTGGGTGCGAGGAAGGCCGGACATGTCGACTGACCCCTTCGACGTCGAGTTGGAGGATGCGGACCTGCTGGACGAGGTCGACCTGACCACGACCCTGATCGCCGCGGCGAACCAGGCCGAGGAGCACCTCACGCCCGCCGAGATCGACGACCTGCTGGGGCTCCGCGAGGAGTAGCCGCCGGGAGGCTTCGACCGCCCTGGTTTGCATGCCCGCGGGGAGGACCACCTAGCATGTCTCCCGTTCTGATCCTGCTCATCAGGAGTTCATAGTGGCGTTGAGGTTCAAGCCCGTCGACACCGCCTTCTACGGCTTGCTCACCAGTTCGGCTTCCCAGCTCGTCGACGGCGCCGGCCTGCTGGCCGAGATGCTCGGCGACGGCAACGACCGGCAGCAGATCGCCGCCCGCATGCGGGAGGCGGAGCACAACGCCGACGAGACCACCCACGAGATCGTGCGGCGGGTCAACACCACCTTCGTCACGCCGTTCGACCGCGAGGACATCTACGCGCTGGCCTCCGGCCTCGACGACGTCATGGACTTCATGGAGGAGGCCGTCGACCTCGTGCTGCTCTACGAGGTCGAGGCGCTGCCGGCCGAGCTGGCCGAGCAGGTCGAGGTGCTCCAGCGCTGCGCCGAGCTGACTGCCGAGTCGATGCCCCGGCTGCAGTCGATGAAGGACCTCGAGGAGTACTGGATCGAGATCAACCGCCTGGAGAACGCCGGCGACAAGAGCTACCGGCGCATCCTGGCCAAGCTCTTCAGTGGCGCGTACGAAGCCCTGGAGGTGCTCAAGCTGAAGGACATCGTGGACTCGCTGGAGCACGCGATCGACGCCTTCGAGCGGGTCGCCAATATCATCGAGCAGATCCACGTCAAGGAGTCCTGACCGGTGGATCTCGCCATCGTGATCGCGGTGGTGGTTGTTGCCCTGGCGTTCGACTACACCAACGGCTTCCACGACGCGGCCAACGCGATCGCGACCTCCGTCTCCACGCGCGCGCTCACCCCGCGGCTGGCCCTGACGCTGGCCGCGATCATGAACTTCATCGGCGCCCTGCTGGGTCAGGAGGTCGCCCACACGGTCAGCGATGTCATCGATCCACCGTCCGGCAGTCACGGCCTGGTGATCGTCCTGGCCGGCCTGCTCGGCGCGATCGCCTGGAACCTGGTGACCTGGTACTTCGGCCTGCCCTCGTCCTCCTCCCACGCCCTGATCGGCGGCCTGGTCGGCGCCGCGATGATGGCCGGGGTCGGGGTCCACTGGAAGATGATCGTCGAGAAGGTCGTCATCCCGATGGTGGCCTCGCCGCTCTTCGGCTTCGCCGCCGCGTTCGTGGTGATGCTGGCGATCATGTGGCTCTTCCGCCGGGCCAACCCGCACAAGGTCAACCGCGGCTTCCGTCTCGCGCAGACCGCCTCGGCCGCGGGCCTGGCGCTCGGTCACGGCCTGCAGGACGCGCAGAAGACGATGGGCGTGATCTTCCTGGCGCTGGTCGCCTCCGGGCACGCCGCCGCTGGCGACGACCTGCCGCTCTGGGTGATCATCGCCGCGGCTTCCGCGATCTCGGCAGGCACGTACGCCGGTGGCTGGCGGATCATGCGCACGCTCGGCCGCAAGATCATCGCCCTGGACCCGCCGCGCGGGTTCGCCGCCGAGTCGGTGGGCGCCGCCGTGCTCTACACGACCGCGTTCGTCTGGCACGCCCCCATCTCCACGACGCACACGATCACCTCGGCCATCATGGGTGCCGGCGCGACCAAGCGGTTCTCCGCCGTCCGCTGGGGCGTCGCCCGCTCGATCCTCACGGCCTGGGTGCTCACCTTCCCCGCCGCCGGCTCCGTCGCCGCGGTGCTCTACCTGCTGCTGCGGGTCGTCTTCCGGCTTCCGTGACGAGTGTGTCCAGGCATGGGTGCGCCGAGGCATGCGAATGTCGTGGTAGATCGGCGTGCGTGTCTCACTGATCGCAACCGGCACATTCGCATGCCCGGCGGGCCTGTGGATTCCCGCAGCGCCACCTCGCGTCCTTGGTCCAGTCTTGGCGCATGGACACCGTAGTAGCGCGACTCGTCGACTGCGGAGGGGCCGCTGGTCGAGCCGAGTTGGTCCGCGCATGCGGGCTCGCGACGTTCAAGCGCGCGCTCGAGGACGGCAGGCTGGTGCGGGTGGCGCGCGGTCGCTACGTGCTCGGCACGGCCACCGATTCCGTCCGGCAGGCTGCGGCTCGTTGCGGCGTACTGTCCTATCGAAGCGCCGCCCAACAGCATGGCTGGGCGCAGCGCAAGGTGCCGGCGCGACCGGATGTCACCTTCGCCCGCAATCGCCGGGTGCCGCGTGAGTGGCGCGCCGCCATCACGCCGCATTGGTCCGACTTGCCGCCGCACGACATCGACGGCCTGGCGACCAGTCCGAGGCGCACGCTCGTCGACTGCATGCGCATGCTCAAGCTGAACGAGTCCGTGCCCATCGTGGACAGCGCGGTCCGCTGCGGCGACATCTCGCCCAGAGACCTGCGCGAGCTCGCCAGGTCGATGCGCGGCCGCGGGCGGGTTCGGGCGATGTACGTCGCCGCGATGGCCACCAAGCTGGCCGCGAACGCGTTCGAGTCTGGGCTCCGGGCGATCGCTGCCACTGTGCCTGGTCTCCGGGTCAGGCCGCAGGCGCCGATGCGGGTCGCGAGGCGCCGAGACGGTCCGCGCTCAGTGCTTCGTCCGGACCTCATCGACGAAGCACTCGGCATCGTGATCGAGGCTGAGAGCTTCGAATGGCACGGCGAGGTGGCCGCTCTGTCGCGCGACTGTGCCCGCTACAACGCCTTGGCGAACACCGGATGGCTGGTGGTGAGGTTCAGCTGGTACCAGGTGACCTTCCAGCCCGACTATGTCCACTGGGTTCTCACGCAGGCTGTGGCACGTAGGCGCGCTGACGCGGCGTAAGGGCGTCGTCCCGGTGGCTGGCGGACGCTTCCAGGGGGTTGTCGACGCCTCAGTGGCCGCCTGCGCGGTTGAGGGCGCCGATCCGGTCGTACGTCGGCGCCGATGCCGGCGTGCCAGTCGTGCTCAAGCGCTGGCTGGGGCCGGACGGGCAGGTGGTTGAACATGCGAATGTGCTAGATGGTTCCGATGGGAACGACCGGTTTCGCCTCGGCAACATTCGCATGCCCAGTCGACCCCTCAGCCGAACCGACCCGAGATGTACGCCTCGGTCGCGGGGTCGTCGGGCACGCTGAAGATCTTCTTGGTGGGGTTCATCTCGATCAGCCGGCCGGGCTTGCCGGCGCCGGCGAGGTTGAAGAACGCCGTGTCCTCGGAGACCCGGGCCGCCTGCTGCATGTTGTGGGTCACGATGACGATCGTGTACTCGGTGCGCAGCTCGTGGATGAGGTCCTCGATGGCCGAGGTGGAGATGGGGTCGAGGGCCGAGCAGGGCTCGTCCATCAGCAGGATCTGCGGCTCGACGGCGATGGCGCGGGCGATGCAGAGGCGCTGCTGCTGACCGCCTGAGAGGCCGGTGCCGGGACGGGAGAGCCGGTCCTTGACCTCGTTCCAGAGGTTGGCTCCCCTTAGTGATCGCTCCACGACCTCGTCGGCGGTCGCCTTGGGCAGGCGCTTGCTGTTGAGCCGCAGGCCGGCGAGGACGTTCTCGTAGATCGACATCGTGGGGAAGGGGTTCGGCCGCTGGAAGACCATGCCGACCATGCGGCGTACCTCCACGGGGTCGATCGCGGGGTCGTAGAGCGACTGCCCGTCGATCATCACCTTGCCCTCGACGCGCGCGCCGGGGATCACCTCGTGCATCCGGTTGAGGGTGCGCAGGAAGGTGGACTTGCCGCAGCCGGACGGACCGATCAGCGCGGTCACCGAGCGGGCGGGGATCGTCATCGACACGCCCTCCACGGCGAGGAAGTCGCCGTAGTAGACGTTCAGGTCCGAGACGTCGATGCTCTTGGCCATCAGGGGCTCCTTGGGTCAGCTCTTGGGAGCGAACAGTCGGCCGGCCAGCCGCGCCGCGAGATTGAGGGTCATCACCAGGATGATCAGCACGAGGGCGGCCCGCCATGCCATCCCCTGCATGATCTCCGGCTGACTGCCGGGCTGGGTATAGCTGTAATAGATGAAGACCGGCAGGGTCATCATCTGGTCACGGAAGAGGTTGAAGCTCACCGAGTCGGTGGAGCCGGCGATGATCAGCAGCGGCGCGGTCTCCCCGATCACCCGCGCGATGGCGAGGGTGATGCCGGTGATGATGCCGGCCATCGCGGTGGGCAGTACGACGCGTACGACGGTCCTCCACTTCGGCACGCCGAGCGCGTACGCCGCCTCGCGCAGGTCGGCCGGCACCAGCTTGAGCATCTCCTCTGCCGAGCGGACCACGATCGGGATCATCAGCAGCGACAGCGCGACGCCGCCCCCGACCCCCATGTGCACGCCCTCGCCGAAGAAGAGCACGAACAGCGCGTACGCGAAGAGGCCGGCCACGATGGAGGGGATGCCGGTCATCACGTCGACGAGGAAGCGGATCGCCTGCGCCATGCGCGAGCCCTCGCCGTACTCGACCAGGTAGATCGCGGTCAGCAGCCCGATCGGCACCGAGATGACCGTGGCGGCCAGCGTGATCAGGACCGTGCCGATGAGCGCGTGGTAGATGCCACCGGGCTCGCCGATCACGTTGCGCATCGACCAGGTCAGGAAGCGGCCGTTGATCTCGGGCGCGCCGAGGGTGATCACCTTCCACAGCAGCGAGACCAGCGGGATCAGCGCGACCGCCAGGCAGACCCAGACCAGCGACGTGACCAGGTGGTCTACGGCGGACCGGGCGTTCTCCACGATCCGCGCCCACACCGGCAGCGTCACGAGGTACACGAGGGCGGCCAGGATCGCGATGCCGGTGAGATGCCACCCGGCCGTCAGCCCGACTAGGCCGGCGGCTGCGACGGCGATGCCGCCGACGAGGAGGGGAGCCCACGTAGGGAGCCGCCCAGACATGCCAATGTCGTGGCCGAGACCGGAGATGTGGGCTGCCGTCCCTGCCGTCACATTCGCATGTTCCCCGGGCGTATCCCGCCGGTCCTCCAGGCGCTCGGTCATCAGTCACGTCCGATCTCGCGCCGGGCGACGATCGCCCGGGCGGCGAAGTTCACCGCGAAGGTGATCACGAAGAGCACCAGGCCGCTGGCGATCAGCGCGTTGACCTTCAGGCCGGTGGCGTCGGGGAAGCTGAGGGCGATGTTGGCCGCGATCGTCGAGGGGTTGGTCGCGGAGATCAGGTTGATCGAGACGATGCCGCTCGCGGAGAGCACCATCGCCACGGCCATGGTCTCCCCGAGCGCGCGGCCGAGACCGAGCATGGCGGCGGAGACGATGCCGGAGCGGCCGTAGGGCAGCACCGCGAGGCGGACCATCTCCCAGCGGGTGGCGCCCAGCGCCAGCGCGGCCTCCTCGTGGAGGCGAGGCGTCTGGGCGAAGACCTCGCGCGAGATCGCGGTGACGATGGGCAGCACCATGATCGCCAGCACGATGGCGGCGGTCAGGATGGTGCGTCCGGTCGTGGAGGCCGGTCCCTTGAACAGGGGGATCCAGCCGAGATTCCGCTCCAGCCACTCGTACGCCGGGACCAGGCGCGGGCCGAGGAAGCCGATGCCCCACAGGCCGTACACCACGCTCGGCACGGCGGCGAGCAGGTCGACGACGTACCCGATGACCACGGCGATCCGGCGCGGCGCGTAGTGCGAGACCGAGAGAGCGACGCCGACGGCGAGCGGCACGGCGATGGCCAGCGCGATCACGGCGGCCCAGAGGGTGCCGAAGACCAGTGGCCAGACGTAGCCGGCGAAGGTGGCGTGCCCGTTGAGGTCCTCGCTTCCCGCGCCCAGGCCGGGCAGGCCCTCGGCGGTGAGGAAGATCGCGACGCCGGCGAGGGCCACCAGGATGACGGCCGCGGCGCTGCGGGTGAGGTTGGCGAAGACCAGATCACCCAGGCGCTGCCTGGGTGATCCGGCCTCCGTCACGATCGTGCTCAACGACAGGTCACTTCGAGGTGATGGAGTCGACGATCTCCTGGGCCTTCTCCTGCAGCGAGGCCGGGAGCGGCGCGGAGCCGGCGTTGGTCGCCGCCTCCTGCTGGCCCTCGGTGCTGATCGCGTAGGAGAGGAAGCCCTTGACCAGATCGGCCTTGCCGCCGTCGTACGTCGGGCAGGCGATGAGGTACGACGTCAGCATCAGCGGATAGGCCCCGGCAGCCGTGGTCGCCCGGTCGATGTCGACCGCCATCGAGCTCTCCAGCCGGCCCTCGGCCAGCGGGGAGGACTCCATCGCCTTCGCGGCGGCCTCGGCCGACGGCGCGACGAACTCCGAGCCCACCTTGACCTTGACCGTGCTCAGCTCGCCGGCCTGGCTGAGGTCGGCGTACCCGATGCTTCCGGCGCCGGCCTTGACCGCGGAGATCACGCCCGAGGTGCCGTTGGCGCCCTCGCCGGACTTGATCGGCCACACCTTGTCCGGCTCGTGCGCCCAAGCGCCGTCGCTGGCCTTGGACAGGTAGTCGGTGAAGTTGGCGGTGGTGCCGGACTCGTCGGAGCGGTGCACCGGCGTGATCTTGGCGCTGGGCAGCTGGGCGTCGGGGTTGTCGGCCTTGATGGCCGCGTCGTCCCAGGTGGCGATCTTGCCGTCGAAGATCTTGGCGGCCGTCGCGGGTGACAGCTGCAGGTCGGTCACGCCGTCCAGGTTGTAGACCAGCGCGATCGGGCTGATGTAGTTGGGCACCTCGATGGCGTCCGCGCCGCAGCGCTCCTTGGCCGCCTCGATCTCGCCCTTGTCGGCGCTCAGGGCCGAGTCGGAGCCGGCGAAGTCCACGCCGCCGGCGTTGAACTTCTCCACGCCCGCGCCGGAGCCGGAGGGGTCGTAGTTGATGGTGACGCCGGAGTTCTGCTTCTGGAAGCCGGCCCGCCAGGCGTCCATGGCGGACGTCTGCGCGCTGGATCCGGCGCCGTTGAGGGTTCCGCTGAGGCCGTCGGAGCCACCGTCGTTGTCGGACTCGTTGCCCGCGCCACAGGCCGACAGCGTGAGGCCGAGGGCCAGGGCGGCGATGCCAGGGGCGGCAGCGCGGCGAAGGATGGTGCGGTTCACGTGGTTCTCCTGTTGTCTTCACCAGTTGTGTCGCTGGGGACGCTAGGCACCGGAGGTGACGCCACTGGTCGTGGCGGGTGAACGCAGGGTGAACGGCGGCGTGCGGATGGGCGAATCTCGGCGAGGGTGCGGCCCAGCATGCGAATGTTTCGGCAGTGACCGGCGAACGCCCGGGGTCGCCACTCCCGTGACATTTGCATGCTCGGCGGGTGGGACCGGCCGCGCGTCACCGCACCAGGAAGCGCTCCACGGCGACGATCCGGCTCCGTCGGTGGTGGCAGACCACCATCTCCCCGGGGGCCAGCGGCTCCTCCCGGACGCCGAGGTGGGTGAGTACGACGGGCAGGACGGGGCGGTGGGTGCACAGCACCGCGCTCTCCCGGTCGGCGAGCAGCCGGTCGAGCACGGGGACCGGCCGGGCCCGCTCCTCGTTGAGGTCGGGGACGGTCTCGACGGGCAGCACCATGCCCTCGGCGTACGGCCGCACGGTGTCCACGCAGCGACGCCAGTCCGAGGAGACCACCCGCGTCACGCCGTACGCCGCCAGCACGGGCTCCAGGGCGCGGGCCTGCTCCTGACCGAGACCGGTGAGTGGACGGAGATCGTCAGGGCCCGTCCACTCCGCGCGGCGCTCCGCGTCGCCGTGACGCAGGACGATCAGCGCCGCGGTGCGCTCCAGGTGCCGGCGGGCCTCCTCCAGCAGCGGTACGTCGTCGGCGTACGTCAGCATCCGGGCGGCCTTGTCGAGGGCCACCCAGCGGACGTCGTCGATCTCCTTGTTGGCGACGAAGCCGGCCAGGCTCTTGCCGCCCATCGCCCGGGCGAGCCAGTAGTGGACGGTCTTCAGCCGCCCGCCGGAGACGAGGTAGGTCTGGCGGGCCAGCGGCCGGCCGAGCCGGATCTCGACGCCGGTCTCCTCCAGCACCTCCCGCGCGGCCGTGGCGGTGACGTGCTCGCCGGGGTCTTGCTTGCCCTTGGGCCAGGCCCAGTCGTCGTACTTGGGACGGTGCACCAGGAGGACCTCGCCGCCGTTGCGCCCCCGCACGACCACCGCCCCCGCCGCCACGACGTCCTCGCGCTGTGCCATGGCAGTAGTCTCGCCTCACCCGAGCGTGGGAGGGCAAACGGATGGGTCGACGTCGACGGAACATCGTCCTGTCCGCCCTCGTCGTCCTGCTTCTCCTGGCCGGCGTCGGCGTCGTCCGCGCGTGGCAGTCGGCGCATCGCGCGCCGCTCGACGACGCGCTGCACCGGGTGCCGCGCGAGACGCTGCGGCTGAGCTTCACCGACTGGGCCGCCGTACGCCGCCAGCTCGATGTGGCGGGGAAGCCGACCCCCGCCGCCATCGAGAGGCTGATCGACCGCTCCTACGAGAAGGGCCTCTCGGCGTCGTCGAGCATCGAGGACGCGGCGGTGGCGCTGCAGAAGCACTACGGCTTCTCGCCCGCGACCGTCACCTGGGAGGCCTATGCGCAGTCGCGGGAGGGTGCGGCCCTGGTGCTGCGGCTGCCCGAGGACGAGTCCCTGGACGCGATCGCCGACCAGCTCGACGACTCCGGGTTCTCCCGCCCGTCGAGCGAGACCGGGCTCTGGCGCGGCGGTCCCGATCTCATCGGCGCGCTGGATGCCTCGATCACACCCGAGCTGCAGTACGTCGTGCTGCTGCCCGACGAGCACCTCGTCGTCACCAGCGACTCTCCCGACTACGCCCGTCGTACGGCAGAAGTGGCACGTGGCGACCGCGCCTCCCTCGCCGACCTGGGCAGCGCCTCGCGGCTGGCGGAGGCAGCCGGCCGTCCCGCCGCGGCGACGCTGTGGAGCCGCGACTTCGCCTGCGAGGACCTCTCCGACGCCGACGAGTCCGCCGACACCCGCACCCGGTGGGACCAGCTGGTCGAGGAGGCCGGCAAGATCACGCCGGTCGACGGCGTCCTGATGGCGCTCTCGCCCGATCGCCGGCTGCGGGTCGGTCTCGCCTTCGAGGACGACGAGCAGGCCCGGGACAACCTCGAGGCCCGCGCCAGGCTCGCCGTCGGAGAGGCGCCGGGCCGGAGCGGGTCGTTCGCCGACGACGTGCGGCTGGTCGACTCGCGCACCGACGGCCCGCTCGTCGTGCTCTCCTTCGAGCCGGTCGCGAAGACCGGCTACGTCCTCTCCGTGCTGGACAGCGGCCCGGTGGTCTTCGCGGCCTGCTGAGCGGGCGGCTGGCGGGGTCGGTGGGTGCGCGGCCGGACATGCATATGTTGCGGCTGAGGAAGCCGTGCCGAGCCCCCGTCCCACCCGCGACATTTGCATGTCGGTCGGGTCGCCCCGCCCAGCAAGATCCGCCCAAACCAGGAGCAACTACCGCTGCCGGTGGTGCGCGGCGATCAGCTCCTCCTGGAGGTTGACCAGGGGCTCGTCGTCGGGGGAGGTCGAGGCGACCCAGGTGCCGTCGGGGTGGAGCTCCCACGCGGCGGTGTGGGGGTCGAAGGCGCGGTCGAGGACGGAGGCGACCTCGTCGACGAGCTCGGGGGAGGGGAGCCGGACCAGCACCTCGACGCGGCGGTCGAGGTTGCGGTGCATCAGGTCGGCGCTGCCGATGAAGGCCTCGGGGGTGCCGCCGCCGGCGAACCAGAAGATCCGGCTGTGCTCCAGGTAGCGGCCCAGGATCGAGCGAACCCGGATGGTCTCGCTCAGGCCGGGTACGCCGGGCCGGACCGCGCAGATGCCGCGGATGAGCAGGTCGATCGGCACGCCGGCCCGTGAGGCGGCGTACAGCTCGTCGATGATCTGCTCGTCCACGATCGCGTTGGCCTTGAACCGGATGCGCGCGGGCCGCCCGGCCAGGTGGTGGGCGACCTCGGCGCGGATCCGCTCGACGAGTCCGGTGCGCACCGAGTCCGGCGCGACCATCAACTGCTCGTAGGAGGCGTTGCGGGAGTAGCCGGAGAGGTTGTTGAACAGGTGGGCGACGTCCTCGCCGATCGCCTCGTCGGTGGTCAGCAGCCCGAAGTCCTCGTACATCCGCGCGGTCTTGGGGTTGTAGTTGCCGGTGCCGATGTGGGTGTAGCGGCGGATGCCGTCGGGCTCCTCGCGCACCACCATCGAGAGCTTGCAGTGCGTCTTCAGCCCGACCTGCCCGTAGACCACGTGGCAGCCGGCGTGCTCGAGCTTGCGCGCCCAGCGGATGTTGGCCTGCTCGTCGAAGCGCGCCTTGATCTCCACGATCACCAGGACCTGCTTGCCGGTCTCGGCGGCGTCGATGAGGGCGTCGATGATCGGCGAGTCGCCGGAGGTGCGGTAGAGCGTCTGCTTGATGGCCAGCACGTGCGGATCGGCGGCCGCCTGCTCGATGAAGCGCTGCACGGACGTGCTGAAGGAGTCGTAGGGGTGGTGGACGAGCACGTCGTTGCGGGCCAGCGCCTTGAAGACATCCACCGGCGAGGCCGACTCCACCGGGGCGAGCAGCGGATGCGTGGCCGGGATGAAGGCGGCGTACTTGAGGTCCTCGCGGTTGAGGTCGGCGATGTCGTGCAGGCCGCGCAGGTCCAGCGGGCCGGGCAGCCGGAAGACCTCGTGCACCGAGACGCCGAGCTCGGAGACCAGCAGCTCCAGCACGTCCTCGTCGATGGTCTCCTCGACCTCCAGTCGCACCGGTGGCCCGAAGCGCCGGCGTTGGAGCTCCTTCTCCATCGCCGCCAGGAGGTTCTCGGCGTCGTCCTCCTCGACCTCCAGGTCCTCGTTGCGGGTGACCCGGAAGGTGTGCACCTTGAGGATCTCCATGCCGGGGAAGAGCCGCTTGAGGTGCTCGCCGATCACGTCCTCCAGCGGCACGAACCGCTGATTGCCCAACGGCACGAAGCGGTTGAAGCTCTGCGGCACCTTGACCCGCGCGAAGTGCTCCTTGCCGCTCTTGGGGTTGCGCACCAGCACGGCGAGGTTGAGGGAGAGCCCGGAGATGTAGGGGAACGGGTGCGCCGGATCGACGGCGAGCGGCGTCAGCACCGGGAAGATCCGCTCCTTGAAGATCCGCTTGCAGTGCTTCTGCTCGTCGCGGTCCAGGTCGTCCCAGCGGACCAGCTCGATGCCCTCGGCCCGCAGCGCGGGGACGAGCCGCTGGTGGAAGGCGTGCGCGTGCCGCAGGCTCAGGTCCGCGGTCTTGTCGAGGATCTGCTCCAGCACCTCGCGCGGCATCAGGCCCGAGGCCGCGCGCACGGCGACGCCGGCCGCGATCCGCCGCTTCAGCCCGGCCACCCGCACCATGAAGAACTCGTCGAGGTTGCTGGCGAAGATGGCCAGGAACCGCGCCCGCTCCAGCAGCGGCAGTCCCTCGTCCTCGGCCAGCTCGAGCACCCGCTGGTTGAACCGCAGCCAGGAGAGCTCGCGGTCGAGGAACCGGTCCTCGAAGCCGAGCTCGTCCAGGTCGGCGCCCTCGGGCTCGTACGGCGGGTCGACGTCGAAGGCGTCCACCAGCCGCAGCGCCTGGTCCTCAGGGCCGGCGATCTCGGTGCTCACCCGATCAGTCTGGCAGGCCAAGGTGAACGGACGGTGATGTAATTTCCCGCCCATGTCGACGCTCGAGTACCGGGTCAAGTCCGCAGGCGCCCAGCTCGCGATGAGCCTCCCCCGACCGCTGCAGCGGCTGCTGGCGCTCCGGCCGATCCGCCGCGACGGGCTGACCCTGGCGCCGGAGGTGCAGCTCCTGCTCACCCTGCAGCGCCTGGTGCGCGAGCCGCCCGTGGAGACCCTGCCGGTGCCCGAGGCCCGCGAGGCGATGGTCCGGCAGGCGCGGATGGTCTCCGGCCGGCAGCGGATCGGCGCGCTGCGCGACCTGACCGTGGACGGCGCGGCCGGACCGATCCCGGCCCGGCTCTACATCCCGTCGAGCCGGCTGGGCGCCGATCCCGCGCCGACGATGCTCTTCATTCACGGCGGCGGCTGGGTGTACGGCGACCTGGAGAGCCACGACGCCGCCTGCCGTCACCTCGCCGAGCACGCCCGCATCCAGGTGCTGGCGATCGACTACCGGCGAGCGCCCGAGCACCCCTTCCCGGCGGCCGCGGAGGACGCCGTGGCGGCGTACCGCTGGCTGGTCACGCACACCGACGAGGTCAACGCCGACCCGTCCCGCCTCGCGGTGGGCGGCGACTCCGCCGGCGGCAACCTGAGCGCCGTCGTCGCGCTGACCGCCGCGCGCGAGGGCCAGCCGCTGCACCACCAGATGCTCGTCTACCCGGCCACCGACTTCGCCGGCCGGACCGAGTCGCGGCGGTTGTTCGGCGAGGGGTTCTACCTCAGCGAGCGGTTCATGGACCAGTGCGAGGAGATGTACGCCGCCGCGCACGACCGCGCCGCCCCGCTGCTCTCGCCGCTGCGCACGAGCGACGTGCCCGCCGGCGTCGCGCCCGCGTTGATCGTCACCGCCGGCTTCGACCCGCTGCGCGACGAGGGCGAGGCGTACGCCGCGCTGCTGCGCTCGCACGGCGTCCCGGTCGAGCTGATCCGCTACGGCAGCCTGATCCACGGCTTCTTCAACATGGTCGGCGCCGGCCACGTCGCCCCGGCCGCCGCCCGGGAGATCGCCGAGAAGGTCGGCGCGGCGCTGGGGTGAGGCCGTCGCGGGCCCGGCCGGACATGCATATGTTGCGGCTGGGACGGCGCGGGCGGGCACGCGCCCCATCCGTGACATATGCATGTCCGTCGGCCGTCCCCGGCCCACGGATGTGACGAGAGAGGTCAGGGGCGACGGGTGGGGCGTCCCCGGTACTGCGCCTCCGTGCGGACCAGGGTGAAGCCCTGGCCCTCGTAGACGGCGATCGCCGGGTCGTTGTCGCCGTCGACGTAGAGGAGGACCTCCCCGACGCCCTGGGTGGCGAGGTGGCGCAGGCCGATGTTGGTCAGCACGGTGCCGAGGCCGCGGCCGGCGGCCTTCGGGTTGACCGCGACGACGTACACCTCGCCGTACGGCGGGCTCTCGTCGCGGTGCACCTTCGTCCAGTGGAAGCCGAGCAGCTCGTCGGCGCTCGGCGGGCTGCCGGCGCCCTCGACCACAGCCAGGAAGAGCCCGGCCGGGTCGAACCACGGCTCGTGGACCCGGTCGGCGAAGTCCTCGGCGCTCATCTCGCCCTGCTCGGGGTGGTGGGAGAAGGCGGCGGCGTTGACTGCCAGGAAGGCCTCCTCGTCGCCGGGCAGGAAGGTCCGGACGGTCACGCCCGCCGGCGGCTCCATCACCGGCAGCGGGAGGCTCGTCGGCCGCCGCATGATCCGCAGCTCGCGCTCGCGGCGGAGGGAGAACTGGGAAGCGATGCGGGCCGCCGCGGGATGGTCGGAGTGCGACCAGGCCTCGACCCGGTCGACCGTGGCCAGCGCGGTCTCGGCCAGCCGGGTCCCCAGGCCACGGCCGCGGGCGTCGGGGTGCACGGCCAGGTCGAGGCTGGGGCCGATCAGCAGCGCGAAGCCGTCGACGGCCGTGCTCGTGACGCCGGACGTGGCGACCCAGAGCCGCGCGCCCCGCAGGCCGCGGTTCTTCAGGTGCAGGCAGGCCTGCTCGTTGAGGGTGATCGCGTCGTCGTGGGCGTCACAGGCCTCGGCCACGCGGCGTACCTCGGCGGCGGGACCGCTGTCGGGCGACGCGGCGTACTCGTCCTCGCCGATCTCGATGATGGAGCTCAACTCGTGGTCACGTCCTCGCGCTCGCGGCCCTTGTCGTTCGGCGGCAGCACGAAGCGGTAGCCGACGTTGCGGACCGTGCCGATCAGGGCCTCGTTCTCGGGCCCGAGCTTGGCGCGCAGCCGGCGGACGTGCACGTCGACCGTGCGCGTGCCGCCGAAGTAGTCGTAGCCCCAGACCTCCTGCAGCAGCTGGTCGCGGGTGAAGACGCGGCCGGGGTGCTGGACGAGGTACTTGAGCAGCTCGAACTCCTTGAAGGTCAGGTCGAGGGTACGGCGGCCCAGCTTGGCGGTGTACGCCGCGTCGTCGATGACCACCTCGCCGCTGCGGATGATGTGCGCCTCGGGGTCGGCCTCGTGACGTGCGGCGAAGTGCCCGATGGCGAGCCGGATGCGCGCGTCGATCTCCGCGGGCCCGGCGGTCTCCAGGATGACGTCGTCCATGCCCCAGTCCTCGGCGACGACGGCCAGCCCGCCCTCGGTGAGGATCAGCAGGACGGGCTGGTCCGAGCCGGTGGTCCGGATCAGCCGGGCCAGGTCGCGGGCGTGGGCGAGGTCGCGGCGGCCGTCGACGAGCAGCACGTCGCAGTCGGGAGCCTCCAGCAGGGCGCTCCCCTCGGCGGGCAGGATCCGCACCTGGTGGGGCAGCAGGGCGAGACCGGGCAGCACCTCGGCCGAGGGCTGCAGGGCGCTGGTCAGCAACAGCAGGGTGCTCATCTGGGCACCTCCCGGCAGACGGCGATGTGTCGGTCGCGTGCTCGGCGCTGAACCCGCGGGTCCCGGTGTGGTCGACCGGGTCCGGAGAGGTGAGAATATCGGATATGGACGACGGCCAGCGTGGATCGGGCGATGGCGGCGTGCGGGTGCGGTACTGGGCCGCCGCCCGGGCCGCCGCGGGAGTCGCCGAGGAGAGCGTGCCCGGCAGCGGGGTGCCGCTGACCGATCTGGTGTCCCACCTGGTGGTCGACCGTCCCGATTTGGCCCGCGTCCTGAGCACCTGCTCGGTGCTGATCGGCGACCGTCCGGTCGGGCCGTCCGACCGCGGCTCGGTCGTCGTTCCGGCCGGCGCCACGGTCGAGTTCCTGCCGCCGTTCGCGGGGGGCTGAGCCGGTGGAGCCCGGCGTCGTGGTGCTCATCGTCGCGGTCGTGGGCGCGCTGGCCTTCGGGACCTACCGCGCCCTGACCGACGGGCGGTTCACCGGCACCCACCGGGTACGCCGCGCGGAGGGCTCGGGTGGCGAGGCGCCCGCGGGGTCCGTCCTCGCCGGCACGCCGTGGGAGTCCGAGCGGGGGGAGCGGGTGACGCTGCTGCAGTTCTCCTCGGCGTTCTGCGCGCCCTGCCGCGCGACCCGGCGGATCCTCGCCGACGTGGCGGCCGCGGAGGACGGGGTGGCCCACATCGAGGTGGACGCCGAGCACCACCTCGACCTGGTGCGGACGCTCGGCATCCTGCGCACGCCGACCACGCTGATCCTCGACGCGTCCGGCCGGGAGGTCACCCGCGCGACGGGCGCGCCGACGAAACCGCAGGTGACAGCGGCGATCGAGGCGGCCCGGGCGGGCTGAGTCGCCGGGCAGGGTCACGACCGACATGCATATGTCGCGGGTGTGACGGCGGTACGCCGCGCTCGTCCCAGCCGCGACATATGCATGTCCGGCCGCACCAGGAGCCCCCCGCACCCAGCCCCGGGCGAGCGGCGGCCGGCTACTCGGAGATGAGCCGGCGGACCTTCTCGCGGTCCGCGTCCACCATCAGGCGGGCCAGGTCGAGCGCGGTGGTCTCGGCCTTCCAGCCGAGCAGCTCGTGGGCCTTGGAGGCGTCGCCGATGAGCGCGTCGACCTCGGTGGGCCGCTCGAAGCTGTCGTTGTAGCGGACGTGGTCGCCCCAGTCGAGGCCGGCGTGGGCGAAGGCGGCCTCGCAGAACTCCCGGACGGTATGCCCGACGCCGGTCGCGAGGACGTAGTCGGTGGGCTCGTCGGCCTGCAGCATCCGCCACATGCCCTCGACGTACTCGGGGGCGTAGCCCCAGTCGCGGATGGCGTCGAGGTTGCCCAGCTCGACGTGGTCGGTCACGCCCGCCTCGATGGCGGCGACGGCCGTGGTGATCTTGCGGGTCACGAAGTTCTCACCGCGCCGCGGGGACTCGTGGTTGAAGAGGATGCCGGAGACGGCGAAGAGGTCGTAGGCCTCGCGGTAGTTGACCGTCACCCAGTGCGCCTGCAGCTTCGAGGCGCCGTACGGCGAGCGCGGGTGGAACTTGGACTGCTCGTTCTGCGGCGGCGGCGTCGAGCCGAACATCTCCGAGGTGGAGGCCTGGTAGAAGCGGCAGTGCAGGCCGGCGGCGCGGATCGCCTCCAGCAGCCGCATCGTGCCGATGGAGTTCGTCGAGGTGGTGTAGTCGGGCATCGAGAACGACACCTTGACGTGACTCTGCGCGCCGAGGTTGTAGACCTCGTGCGGCTCGATCGCGTGCACCAGGTTGACCAGGCCGACGCCGTCGGTGAGGTCGCCGTAGTGCAGATGCAGGTTCGGGTCCTGGTGCAGGTGGTCGATCCGCGTCCGGTTGAGGCTGGAGGAGCGCCGGACCAGGCCGTGCACCTCGTAGCCCTTGCCGAGCAGCAGCTCCGCCAGATAGGAGCCGTCCTGCCCGGTCACACCGGTGATGAATGCGCGCTTCATGATGGGCGAATCCTAGACAGTGCCACGGGGAGACGACGCGCACCCGCCCTCACTACGTCTCATCATATGACACACATATCCACATTCTGAGATCCGATTGGGACGGCCCGCCCGGGACGACGTACTCTCGTCCTCGTGTTCACGACCATGCTGACCCGTCGCCGCGCAGTGGATCACTGCCGCGTGCGCTCGTCGCTGTGTCGAATGTCCTGACTGGACGCCGGTCTCCCTGCCCGTGATCGCGGGCCCCTGCGCTGAGGCGCGCCGACGTCCCCTGCCGACCCGTCGTCGTCTCCCACCTCAGGACAGGACATGCCCACTCCTCAGATCGACCCACGCGGACCGCAGTTCAACGCGGCCCTCACCAGCGTGGTCCTCGCGGTCGTGCTGCTCACCGCGCCGGACCCGATCGGCCTGGCGCTGCTGGCGGCCCAGGCCCTGCTGTTCGGACTCGGGGTCGCCCTCGGCGTGCAGCGCACGCCCGCGGCGTACCTCTTCCGCACTCTCGTCCGTCCCCGGCTCAGCCCGCCGGCGCACCTGGAGGACCCGCGTCCGCCCCGGTTCGCCCAGGGTGTGGGGCTCGTCTTCGCGCTCGTCGCGCTGACCGGCTACCTCGCCGGCGTCACGGTCCTCGGCGCCGTGGCAACCGGGCTGGCCCTCGCGGCGGCCCTGCTCAACGCGGTCTTCGGCTTCTGCCTGGGCTGCGAGATCTACCTGCTGGGGCAGCGTCTGCGCCCCGGTACCACCACCCATGACACCGAGAAGAAGGAAGCATTCGCATGAGCCGCGAGAACTCACTGGTCACCGCCGACTGGGTCGAGGAGCACCTCGACGACCCGCAGGTGGTCCTCATCGAGGTGGACGAGGACACCACCTCCTACGACAAGGGCCACATCCGGGGCGCCATCAAGCTCGACTGGACCACCGACCTGCAGGACCAGGTCCGCCGCGACTTCGTCAACAAGGCGCAGTTCGAGGCCCTGCTCTCCGAGCGCGGTGTCTCCAACGACCACACCGTCGTGCTGTACGGCGGCAACAACAACTGGTTCGCGGCGTACGCCTACTGGTACTTCAAGCTCTACGGCCACCAGGACGTCAAGCTGCTCGACGGCGGCCGCAAGAAGTGGGAGCTGGACAGCCGCGAGCTGACCGCCGACGTGCCCACCCGCGAGAAGACCAGCTACACCGCGCACGACCAGGACGCCTCCATCCGGGCGTACCGCGACGAGGTCGTCGCCGCGATCGGCACCCAGAACCTCGTCGACGTGCGCAGCCCCGACGAGTACGCCGGCCGGCTGCTCGCCCCGGCCCACCTCCCGCAGGAGCAGGCCCAGCGCGCCGGGCACATCCCGACCGCGGCCAGCGTCCCGTGGAGCAAGGCCGCGAACGACGACGGCACCTTCAAGTCCGACGACGAGCTGAAGCAGATCTACACCGAGGCCGGCGTGGACTGGGGCAAGGACACCATCGCCTACTGCCGCATCGGCGAGCGCTCCTCGCACACCTGGTTCGTCCTCAAGGAGCTGCTGGGCCAGGAGAACGTCAAGAACTACGACGGCTCCTGGACCGAGTACGGCTCGCTGGTCGGCGTTCCGGTCGTGCTGGGCGACGAGCCGGGGACCCTCTGATGTGCGGCGCCACCGAGGGCGGTCTCTCCCTGGACGGCGTCAACGTCGCCAAGGAGGCCGTCGTGCAGGGTCAGGTGACCCGCGGCGGCGAGCCGGTGCCGAACGCCTACGTCCGGCTGCTGGACCGCACCGGCGAGTTCACCGCGGAGGTCCCGACCTCGGCGACCGGGCACTTCCGGTTCTTCGCCGGCCCGGGTGAGTGGACGCTGCGCACCCTCGCGCCCAAGGCCGACCCGGTCGACAACCCGGTCACCGCCGCCACCGGCGTGATCGCGGAGGTCGCGGTCGCGATCTGACCCCGTACGGACGGCCCCCGAGCTCTTTTCGGGGGCCGTCCGCGCGTCCGCCCCTCGCGGGCGGCGGGCGTCGGCGACTAGGCTCACCGGTCATGCCGGGGCCCGACTCGCCTGACGCTCCTCCGCCGGAGGTGCCCGAGGAGTTCGCCGATGCCTACCGCGCGGCGTACCGCGAGGCGCTCGACGCCGAGCCCGAGCCCGCGCGGCTGGAGCAGGCGGGTGGTCACCGGGCGTCGCCCCCGTCCCGCTGGCGGCTGCCGGTGCTGGTCGCCGTGGGCGCGCTGGTGCTGATCCTGGCGGCGTACCTCCTGGGGCGGGTGCTCTCCGGCGACGACGACGATGCCGGTACGCCGGCCCCGGGCGCGTCCGCTCCCGCGACGCCCCGCAGCGTCGAGCCCAGCCCGACGCCGAGCCGGAGCCCGACCCCCGATGACGCGTCCGGCGACCAGGCCTGGGACGGCGAGGTCGAGCCGGTCGACGTGCGCGCGATCACCGCGGAGTGCACCTCCAAGCCGAGCGTCGACTCGGCCGGGCAGCGGGTCTCCTACCGCGCCCGCAACGCCGTCGACGGCGACCCGACGACGGCCTGGCGCTGCGACGGCGACGCGTCCGGGCGCACGCTGACCCTGCGACTGCCCCGCGACACCGAGGTCGGCGAGGTCGGGCTGATCCCCGGCTATGCCAAGACCGACCCGAGCAGCGGCGTCGACCGGTACGCCGAGAACAACCGGATCACCCGGGTCACCTGGACCTTCGAGGGCTCCGGGGAGTCGGCGGTGATCGAACAGCGGCTGGACGGCAGTCCCGGCACCCGCGACCTGCAGTCGATCCGCATCCCGCGCACCGCCGCCGACCGGGTCGTCCTGCGGATCGAGGAGGTCGTCCGCGGCGCGCGCAACACCACCGCGATCAGCGAGATCGGGATCTCCGCGGTCGACGACTGACCCGGGTCAGGGCGTCTCCAGGATCAGCGTCACCGGGCCGTCGTTGACCAGCTCCACGGCCATGTCGGCTCCGAAGACACCGCGCTCGACGTGCGTGCCGAGTCGCTCCAGCTCGGCGCAGACGGCCTCGTAGAGCGGCTCGGAGATCTCGCCCGGCGCGGCGGCGCTCCAGGTGGGACGGCGGCCCTTCCTCGCGTCGCCGTACAGCGTGAACTGGCTGACCACCAGGACGGGCGCGCCGATGTCGGAGATCGAGCGCTCGTCGGTGAGGAGGCGCACGTCGCGGATCTTGCGCGCCATCCACGCGACCTGCTCCGGCCCGTCGTCGTGGGTGACGCCGAGGAGCGCCAGCAGCCCGGGACCGTCGATCCGCCCGACCGTCTCCCCCTCGACGCTCACCCGCGCGCGGCTGACTCGCTGCAGGACTGCTCTCACGGGGTGTGAGCGTACGGGGACGCCCGACCAGCATGCGAATGTTACGGACGAAACGGGCGGGGCGCGCCCCTGTCACGCCCGCAACATATGCATGTCCGGCGGACGCAGCACCCCCGCCGGGATACGTTCGGCCCATGGGAGACCTGCTGATCACCGTGGCGCCCACGGGAGCGGAGACGGCCAAGGCGGACTGCCCGCAGCTGCCGACGACGCTGGCGGAGCTGGTGGAGACCGCCCGGCGGTGCGAGGCGGCGGGCGCGGGGATGATCCACGTGCACATCCGCGACGACGAGCACCGGCCGACGCTGGACCAGGGCCGGCTGCGGGAGACGGTCGCGGCGCTCAAGGCCGAGACCGGCCTAGTGGTGCAGCTCTCGACCGGCGGCTCGGCGCACGACCCGCTGGAGGCGCGGCTCGCCGTGCTGGACGCGCAGCCGGACTCGTGCAGCCTGACGATGGGCACCACCAACTTCGGCGACGACGTCTTCCTCAATCCGTGGCCGTTCGTCTGCGATCTTTACCAGCGCAGTCAGGAGCGCGGGGTGGTGCCGGAGTTCGAGCTCTTCGACCTCGGACACGTCGCCGCGCTGGGCCGGCTGCTGGACCGTTACGGCCTGCCGTACGGCGGGAGGGTGCACGTGGACCTCGTGATGGGCGTGCCCGGCGGGATGCCCGGCACGGCCGACGCCCTGGTCGCCGCGGTGGCCGCGCTGCCCGAGCAGACGACCAGCTGGTCGGCGACCGGGATCGGCCGCAGCACGTTGCCCGTGGCGCTCGCCTCGCTGTCGAAGGGCGGGCATCTCCGGGTGGGCATGGAGGACGTGCTCACCCTCGCCCGCGGCGTTCCGGTCGAGCACAACGACCAGCTCGTCGGCCGGGCCGTCGAGCTTGGCCGGCTCGCCCAGCGCACCCCGATGACCGGTGCCGAGGCGAGGAGTCTGCTGGGCCTGCCCGCGGCGCGCTGAGCGTGCGGGGTCGGAGTGGGTGCCGACCGGCATGCATATGTTGCGGGCGGGGCGGGGGACCGGCCGCCGAGTCACAGCCGAAACATATGCATGCCCGGCGGCCTCGTCTGGCAGGCTGAGCGTCCGTGACCGACCGCGACGCCCTCATCGCCCGGATCGACCGCGCCGCCGAGGCGGGGCTGATCGGCGAGGCCGACCGGAACATCCGGGTCACCAACGTCAAGCACGCCCAGAGCGACACCGAGCTGGAGCTGATCGCGCGCGACCTCGACCAGCTCGAGGGCACGCTCCAGCCGGCCGGGCCGTGGGGAGGGCCGCCGTCGACCAGCCCCGTGCCCGTGCCCGGAGCGCCGGAGCCGGCCGTGGCGTCCACCACGGTGACCACCGCGACCTCCAGGGCGGCGGTGGGCAAGGTCGTCGGTGTCGTCGGCTGCGTCTTCGCCATCGTCGTCGCGGTGGTGATCGTCACCATCGGGATCATCGCGTTCGTGATGATCCGCGGCGCCACCTCCGGCGACAGCGCCACGAGCAGCGCCGAGATCGTCGACGAGGCCGAGCCGGCCGGTCCGGCGTACGGCCTCGACGAGCGGGGCATCACCGACTTCCTGGCGACGTACCGCGACCGGTTCGGCACCGGCGAGGCCGTCGAGCTGGTGATGTACGACGACTACGTCGTGGTCCAGGTGCCGGTCGAGGGCGAGGCGCGGTCGGCGGGATGGATCTACCGCGACGGGACGTGGCGGGAGTTCGGCGGCGTCCGGGCGAGCTTCCCCGGATCCCAGCCGGTCGACCTGAGCCGGATCGACGTCGGCGCACTGGTCGGCAACATCGAGCGCGCCCGGACCACGCTGGGCGTGGAGGACATCTCGACGTCGTACGTCGTCGTCCACGACTACTCCGCCGACGAGCCGCCGCAGGTCTACGTCTACGTCTCCAACGAGTACGGCGAGTCGGGCTATCTGGCGACCCGGCCGGGCGGCGCCGTCGTACGCGCCTATCCCTTCGGTCAGTAGACCAGCGCCTGGACCCCGTCGGCGAGGGCCTCCTCGACGAAGCCGGCGGCTCCCGCGAGGCGTACGCCCGGCAGCAGGTCGTCCTGGGTCAGCTCGCGGCGGGCGGCGCACTGGGTGCAGACGGTCAGCGTGCCCTCGGCGATCAGCAGGTCGCGCGCGTCGGCCAGCGGCGCGGCGAGCGGCAGGTCGAAGGCCTCGGCCCGCTCGGGGACGCCGAACCACACCGCCTCGCCGGTGAGCCACATGCTGACCTTCGCCCCTGCCGCGATCGCCGCCGAGGCGACGGTGAAGGCCTGGTTGCTCCGCTCGGCCTCCTCGGCCCCGGCCGTGCACTTGATCAGCAAGTCCCGCATGGTCGCAGGCTAGCCGCCCGGCCGTACCCCATCGCGGGCAGTTCGCGCCTCAGATGCCCCGGAAGGCCGCCGATCGGCTGAACTGCCCGCAGCCAGGCCCTCCTGTCGCTCGGCGCAGTCGGCGCAGGTGCCGAAGACCGTCAGGTGGCCGTAGTCGGGGGCGAATCCCAGCGGCGACACGACCGGACCGAGCGCCACGGCCATGTCCTCGCCGGAGACGCTCAGCACCGCGCGGCAGCGACGGCAGACCAGGTGGGAGTGCACGTGGCCGCCGGCCGCGTGGTACGTCGGCGCCCGGTCGCTGAGGTGGGCGTGGTGGATCAGGCCGAGCTCGTCGAGCAGCTCCAGCGTGCGGTAGACCGTGGAGAGGTTGATCCCGCGCTCGCGGACCTCGGCATAGACCTGGTCCGGGGTGGCGTGCCCCAGCGTCTCGACGGCCTCCAGCACGGCCTTGCGCTGCGGCGTGAGCCGGTGGCCGCTCGCGCGGAGCCGCTCGGTCCAGTCGGACGGCTCGTTCATTGCCGGGTGAGCCGGGCGTGGGTGTGCGGCTGCAGCTCCTGGCCCATGGCCGCCATGTCGAAGGCGTAGAGCAGGTCGCCCTCGACGTAGCCGTAGAGCCGCTTGCCCCCGTCGTACTGCTTGGCTGTGGCGGTGCGGGCGACGGTGTCGGTGACGATCTCGAAACGCGGCTGGTCGGGGTGGATCTCGCCGTGCCAGATCTCCACGTAGCCGAGGTTGTGGGTCATCACGATCTCGAGCGTGCGGTCGGCCTGCGGTCGGATGAAGCCGGTCTCCTGCGCCGCCTCGCGGACGAACTCGCCCTCGGCGTCGACGATCCACGCGCGGCTCATGAAGTGCAGGAACGGCCGGCCGTCCTGCTGCACCACGATCTCCTGGCCGAAGGAGAAGTTCTCGATCGTGGGGTACTCGCCGTGCCCGTTGCCCGCCCAGCGGCCGACCATCCAGGCCAGCGGCGCGCACTGCGGGTGGATGTTGGACGGGATCTCGAACGGCATCAGTCGGTCCGCCCCTGCTGCCAGCCGGCGTTGATACGGCGTACGGCGACCAGGGCTCCGGCGCCCGCCGCGAGCACCGTGCCGGCCATCACGACCGCGAAGAAGGCCTCCATGTCGAGGAGTCTAGGAGACCGCGGGCGGCATAACCCCTGTCCCTACGATGTTGTCGTGGACATGACCAGCCCCCTCCTCGCGCTCCCGGGCGCCGTCGCCGGCGACGGCATCGACGCGCCCGTCGCGGCGCACTACGGCTCCTTCAACGGCGAGCAGCGCGTGCTGGAGGACGGGGACGGCTTCGTCGACCTGTCCCACCGCGGCGTCGTCCGGGTCACCGGCCCCGACCGGCTGGACTGGCTGCACTCCCTGACCACGCAGCACCTCACCGCGCTTCAGCCGGGGGAGCAGACCGTCGCGCTCGTCCTCTCGCCGCAGGGGCACGTGGAGCACGCGCTGTACGGCGTGGACGACGGCGAGTCCTTCACCGCCCACGTCGAGCCGGGCGCGGCGCCGGGCCTGGTGGCCTGGCTGGACTCGATGCGCTTCATGACCCGGGTCGAGGTCGCCGACGTCACCGAGGAGCTGGCGGTCTGCTGGCGGCCGGCGAGCCGGGGGTACGACCTGGTCCCGCGCGACCGGCTCACGGCGTACGCCGAGGCGGCCGGCCCGGCGGCGGGGATGTGGGCCTTCGAGGCGCTGCGCATCGCCCGAGGCGAGCCGCGTCTCGGCCTGGACACCGACCACCGGACGATCCCCAACGAGGTCGGCTGGGTGCCGGGAGCGGTCCACCTCGACAAGGGCTGCTACCGCGGCCAGGAGACGGTCGCCCGGGTGCACACTCTGGGCCGGCCGCCGCGACGGCTGACGCTGCTGCACCTGGACGGCTCCGAGAACCGCCTGCCCGCCCAGGGCGCCGAGCTCTCCCACGACGGCCGCGCGGTCGGCTTCGTCGGCTCCTCGGCCCGCCACCACGAGCTCGGCCCGATCGCGCTGGCGCTGATCAAGCGCAACGTGCCCCTCGACGCGCCGCTGCTGGCCGACGGCATCGCCGCCGCGCAGGAGGTCGTCGTCGACCCCGAGGTGGGGTTGCACGTCCGGCCGCGGCTGGGCTGAGCGCGATCTAGGCTGGTTCGATGCACCGACTGCGCAACGGCGCCCAGCACTACGACTGGGGCTCGACCGAGGCGATCCCCCGCTTCACCGGGGCCGAGCCCGACGGCCGGCCGGTCGCGGAGATGTGGATCGGCACGCACCCGCTGCGCCCCTCCACGGTGCTGGAGGCCGACGGGAGCGAGCGCCCGCTGAGCGAGGTCGCCGGCGACCTGCCGTTCATGGCCAAGCTGCTGGCCGCCGAGCGCCCGCTCTCCCTGCAGGTGCACCCCTCGCGCACCATGGCGGCCGCCGGGTTCGCCCGCGAGGAGGAGGCCGGGATCGCGCTGGACGCCCCGGAGCGGGTCTACAAGGACCCCAACCACAAGCCGGAGATGATCTACGCGCTGAGCACCTTCGAGAGCCTGATCGGCTTCCGGCCCACCGCCGAGATCCTCCGTGTGCTCAGCCCTCTCGACACCGACCTCACCCAGCGCCTGGCCGACGACCTGCGCGCCGACCCCGGCTTCGCGGGCATCGTGCGGCGGCTGGAGTGGCTGCTGCACGCGATGCCGAGCGCGGCGGAGATCGGCGAGGTCGTCGAGGCCTGCCGCTCGCTGTCCCACCGGGGCCTGGACATCCGCCGCGCCTACAGCACCGCCGTCGAGATCGCCCAGCACCATCCGGGCGACGTCGGCGTGGTGATCTCGCTGCTGCTCAACCGGATGACGCTCCAGCCCGGCGAGGCGGCGTACCTCGAGACCGGGGTGATCCATGCCCACCTCAGCGGCCTCTGCGTCGAGGTGATGGCGACCTCCGACAACGTCCTGCGCGCCGGCCTCACGAGCAAGCACGTCGACCCCGCCGGCCTGGTCGAGTGCCTCGACCGCGGCATGGCTCGCGTCGCGCGGGTGACGCCCGAGCACGTCGATTCCGACACCGAGGTCTTCTCGCCCACGGACGTGGAGTTCGCGCTGTCGGTGACCCAGGTGTCGTACGCCGACCCCGACGGCGTGGACGTCGTGCCGAGCCCGCAGAGCGTGCTGATCTGCACCGGCGGCGAGGTCGAGATCAGCAACGCCGCCGGCGACAAGATGGAGCTCGCTCGCGGCGACTCGGCGTACCTCGGGCCCGACGACGGGCTGGTCATCGTGCGCGGCCTGGGCGAGGTCGTGCAGGCCTACCTGCCTCGCGCGACCGCCGTCCACTCCCGACTGGTCGACGTCCTCTGATCGGCCGCTGGCCGGCGGTTCGCGGGGATCGGCCGCAGCCAGACATGCATATGTTGCGGCAGTGACGGCTGTCAGCAACGCTCGGCGCACGCGCAACAATTGCATGCTGGTCGGGACCGGTGCCCCGTCCACCCCGTTGAAACGCGAGTTCGGGAGGGGGGGCGCTTCCACCCGCTGCGTACGCCGGCATCGGTCCGGCGAGTCTCGAGACCGTTGGCCGAGTTGCAGGGTGCGCGACGAGGAAAAGGCGATTCCTGCGCGCTCAGATTTCTTCGGGAAGTAGCGTGAACGCCTCGACGTGACGGGGTCGAACGGCAGTGAAGTGGCGGCGGTCGAGCGTGGCAATCTCGGTAACGCCCAGCCGCTCAGCGATTGCAACAACGGAGGCGTCGGTCGTGCCGAGGTGCATGTTGCTGTACTGCGCTACGAGTTCAGCCATGCGTGCGTAGTCGGCCTTGGTCAGGTCCACCAGATCGAATGCACCGGCTGCGACTCCGGCCAGAAAGCCAGCCTCTCGTTCTGCGCCGCCAAGTCGGTCGAGCATGTAACCGACTTCAGCGGTGACCGTCGCAGGAAGGAGTAGCTGTCGGCCTGCCAGGCGGAGGCCGGCGAACAACTCTGTGCAGACTTCGTAGTGCTCCTCAGACCGGAAGGCGGAAGCGACAATTGGTGCGGTGTCGAACAGGATCACAATCAGGTCCGGCCGAAGCCTTCGGCCAGCAACTCATCGACCCGTGTCGCGTTGTCGGTGCGGCCGTTGTTCGCGATGCCGGCGCCTATCCAGGCAAAAGCCTTGTCCGACGGGACCTGTCGTGGCTGGGCGCGGCGCCGCACATCGGACAGCACCTGCACCACCTGATCGTCGGGTAGGGCGTCGATCAGGTGGTGCAGTTCCTCGCGGATCTCGGACATGGATTCAGTGTAGGAGGCAGCACCGACCGTTGGCCGGATCTTGCAGGTCGGTCGCCTTCGTTGATGACGCGCGAACTCGCAGGAACGGGGGTCAGGAACGCGCCAGCAGGCGCTTCCAGCCGGGGCGCTGCGCCTCGCTCTCGCCGGCCTGGGGTCCGTAGCCGTACCCGTAGCCATAGCCGTACCCGTAGCCGCCGATCCCGCGCTTGCGCGGCACCATGTTGAAGACGACGCCGAGGACGGCGGCGTCCACCGAGGCGATCCGGTCGAGCGCGCCGGCGACCTGGTCGCGGGTGGTCCTGCTGTGCCGGATGACCAGGATCGCGCCGTCGGTCTTGGCCGCCAGGAGCGCGGAGTCGGTGACCGGCAGCAGCGGGGGACCGTCGATGACGATGACGTCGTACCGCTCGCGCAGCTCGGCGAGCACGTCGTTCATGGCCTGCGACTGCAGCAGCTCGGCCGGGTTGGGTGGGATCGCGCCGGAGGTGAGGACGTGCAGACCGGACTCGACGTGCTCCTGCAGCGCGTCGTCGAGCTTCACGCTGCCGACCAGGCACGTGGTAAGACCGACCGCGTTCTCCAGGCCGAGCGTCCGGGCCACCTGCGGGCGGCGCATGTCGGCGTCGACGAGAAGTACCTTCTGGCCCGCCTGGGCCATCGCCAGCGAGGCGTTGATCGCGGTCGTCGACTTGCCCTCGCCCGGCACGGAGCTGGTGACGACGAACGCCTTGCTGGTGGAGTCGACGTCGACGAACTGCAGATTGGTCCGCAAGACCCGGAACGCCTCGGCGCGGGGCGCGTGGCTGGGCAGGGCGCTGATCAGCGGCTCGCGGGGTACGTCGGGATCGGTGGCCAGCGTGCCGAGGAGCGGCGCGTCGTCGAGGCCGGCCACGTCCTCGAGCCGTCGTACCGAGGTGTCCATCAGCTCGCGGGCCACCGCCAGGCCGAAGCCGAGCAGCAGGCCGAGCACCAGGGCGAGGCCGATGTTGCGCAGCGGCTTGGGCGAGACCGGATCGTCGGGCAGGCGCGGCGGGTCGGTGACGGTGGCCTTGAGCACCGGTGTGGTGCTGCCCGGCGGCGTCTCCAGCTCGGCGACGTAGTCGGTCAGCTTGGCCACGACGGCGGTGTTGATCCGCCGGGCCTCGGCCGCGCTGGCGTCGGTCACGGTGATGGCGAGCAGCACGGTGTCGGGGACGACCCGGGCCTCGATCTTCTCGGCCAGCTCCGAGGGTGTCAGGTCGAGACTCAGCTCGGTGATGACCCGGTCGGAGAGCTCTAGGCCCGTGGCCAGGTCGGCGTACGACTTCACCCGCTGCTGGGAGAAGAGGCCGCCCTGATAGGCCTCGGAGGAGTTGTCCGGCGTGCTGGAGACGAAGATCTTCGCTGTCGAGGCGTACAGGGGAGTCATCTGTGCGGTGACCAATGCCGCCACGGCGATGGCGGCCACGGTTGCCCCCACGATCAGCATCCAGCGCCGGCGCGCGATGCGCACGTAGTCCGCGAACTCCACCCTGTTCCCCACCAGTCCAGACCGTCCGGACACCTGTCGGCGACATACTCTAGGCGACCTCGGCTATCGCCTATGCCGGGCATCCGATTATTCTCGGGCCCAGCCGGCGTAAACCCCTCCCATGCCGCTTCCGATCCGGAGACGACCCTCCGAACTGTGTGGCATAGTGCGGGGGCACGGAACCGATAATTGTGGGAGACCTACCGATGAAGAAGCTGTTTGCCGCCGTCCTGACTTCCTTCCTGCTGGGTGCCGCGTCCCTGACGCTGGCCCCGAGCGCGACTGCCGTCGACTACCCCGGCACCGTCGCCACGACCTGCAAGATCGTGAAGGCGAAGAAGACCAAGAAGGGCGTGAAGGTCAAGTTCAACGTGACCGCCGGCAACGCCACGCCCGCTGGCACGGTCCTCATCAAGGTCAAGAAGAAGTCCGTCACCGTCAACAAGGTCAAGGGCAACAAGCTGGTCAAGGGCCCCAAGAAGGGCAAGGCCACCGTGACCTTCACGCCGGCCTCCGGCTCGGTCTACAAGGGTTGCACCGCGACCCTCAAGGTCAAGAAGAAGTAGTCCGCGGCACGGCTGCTCCGCGGCCGACCCGCACCATCTGACGCAGTGACGCAGCCCCGACGGACCCCTCGCCGCATGGCGTGGTCCGTCGGGGCTGCGCTCGTGCTGGTGGCCGCATTGGCCGGCTACCTGCTCTGGTCCGGCCTCTCCGCGCGCTCCGACCTCAAGCGGGCGGAGAGCGACGCACGGGCGCTGCAGGCCGCACTGCTCGACGGCGACCGGTCGGCCGCCGACGCCGCGCTCAAGCGGTTCGCCACCCATACCGACAGCGCGCGCGGCCGCACCGACGGCCCGCTGTGGGCCGCCGCCGCCCATCTGCCCTGGGTGGGCGACAACTTCGAGGCCGTCCGGCTGATCGCCTGGTCGGCCTCCGAGGTCGGGCGCCAGGCGCACGTCGCGCTCTTCGGCGACGCCGACCGCGACCTGTTCACCGACCTGGCGCCGAGGAACGGCCGCATCGACCTGGACGTCGTGCGCGAGGTGGGCCCGCTCATGGCCCGCCTGGACCGGTCGCTGTCGACCTCGACCAGCAAGCTCCGGCGGATCGACTCCGCCGGGCTCAACGGACTGATCCGTCCCTCGTTCGACCGCTTCCGCGACAAGCTGGTCGACGCCCAGCGGGCGATGTCGGGCGCCGACACCGCCGTCCGGATCCTGCCGGAGATGCTCGGCGCCGAGCAGCCCAAGACCTACCTGCTGCGGTTCGGCAACAACGCCGAGATCCGCTCGACCGGGGGGCTTCCCGGCGCCTGGGCGCTGCTGCGCGCCGAGCGCGGCAAGCTCTCGATCGTCCGCCAGGGCTCGGCCGCCTCGGACTTCCCCGAGTTCCCCGCGCCGGTGCTCCCGCTGACGCCTGCGGAGCGGGAGATCTGGGGCGTCCAGCCAGCGGTCTACTTCCACGACACGAACTTCATCCCGGACTTCCCGCGGTCCGCGGAGCTGACCCACGCGATGTGGGCCAAGCGCTTCCCGCAGGACCGTCTGGACGGCATCGCCGAGCTGGACGCGGTGACACTCTCCTACGTCCTGCGCGCGACCGGCCCCGTGCCGGTCCCCGGGACCGGTGTCACCCTCACCGCCGACAACGCCGTGGAGGAGCTGCTCAGCAAGGTCTACCAGCGGCTGCCGGGCAATGCCGAGCAGGACGAGTTCTTCGCCGCCGCGGCCAAGGCGGTCTTCGACAAGGTCAGCTCGGGCGTCGCCTCGCCGGCGACGCTGCTGCGCGCGCTGTCCAGCGGGGTGAACGAGGGGCGGGTGCGGATCAACGCCGTCGAGCCCGGCGTACAGCGTGAGCTGAGCGGTTCGGCGATCGCCGGCGAGCTGCCGGTGGAGGATAATGCTGCCTCGGATCTCGGGGTCTACCTCAACGACGCCACCGGGGCGAAGATGTCCTACTACCTGCGCACCTCGCTGAAGAGCAAGGCGGCCGGCTGCGACGGCGGCCAGCAGCGGTTCACCAGCACGGCGACCTTCAGCCAGGAGGACGTCGACGTCTCGACGCTCCCCGACTACGTCACCGGAGGGGGCGTCTACGGCACCGAGCCCGGCCAGCAGCTCGTGACCGTGACCGTCTACGGCCCCACCGGCGGCTCCCTGACCGACCTGGCCTTCGACGGCAAGCAGACCGACGCGGTCCTCGCCGAGGATCGCGGCCGCCCGGTCATGCTCACCGCCGTCCAGCTCGTGCCCGGCCAGCGCGTCGAGGTCACCTGGACCACCACCGCCAAGCGCGGCTCCGCCCTGCGCCAGCAGCTCACCCCGGGCCTGGAGGCCCGCGACGGCATCACCCACGTCGAGGGACGGTGCGCATGACGACCCTGCAGGAGACCGGAGTCCGGGCGCGGCGCGGCTGGCGCTCCGTCGTACCGGCGCGGGCCGCCCGGCGGACGGGCGATCGGGACTGGGCCGTCGCCTACTCCCGCTGGCTACTGCTCGCGGACCTGGTGGTGTTGGGCATCGCGTTCAACGTCTCCGAGGTGTTGAAGTTCGGCCTCGACAGCGACTCGGCCGCGACCGCCAGTGGCGGCGTCGCGGTGCCGTACGTCGTGACCAGCGCCGTCATCGTCGGCGGCTGGTGGCTGTCGCTGCAGATCTACCGCACCCGCAGCCGGCACGTGCTGGGCGACGGCGTGGAGGAGTACCGCCGGGTGATCCGGGCGACCGTGATGTCGTTCGGCGCCTTCGCGATCTTCTCGGTGGCGTTCAAGGTCGACATGTCCCGTGCCTACATCGCCGTGGCGTTCCCGCTCGGACTGCTGGGCGTGCTCGCGGTGCGCAAGGCGACCCGATGGCACATCCACCGGCGTCGTCGCCATGGGGCATGCCTCAGCCCGGTGCTGGTCGTCGGCACGGTCGAGTCGGCGCGGGCTGCCGCGGCGGCCTTCGCGCGCGGCGGTGGCGGCTATGTCGTCCGGGGCGTCTGGGCTCCTCCGGGCACGGCCGTTGTGGCCGCAGACGACCTGGAGGTCTACGGAGCCGACCTGGCCCTGACCGACGTACTGGAGAGCTCCGGCGCGTCGACGCTGATGGTGACCCATGCCGGCAGCCTGGGACACGAGCGCCTCAACCGCCTCGCCTGGGACCTCGTCGGCACCGGCGTCGAGCTGGTGATCAGCCCGAGCGTCCTCGGGGTCGCCGAGTCGCGCCTGCACCTGCGGACAGTCGCCTCGATGCCGCTGCTCCACCTGGAGGAGCCGCAGTACGAGGGCGCCAGCCGGTTCGCCAAGCGCGCTTTCGACCTGGCCGGCGCCTGCCTGGTCGGCGTGATCGCGACGCCGGTGATGCTCCTGGTCGCCCTCCTGGTCAAGGCCACCAGCCGCGGCCCGGTCTTCTATGCCCAGGAGCGGATCGGCAAGGACGGCCAGCCCTTCCGGATGATCAAGTTCCGCTCCATGCGCCAGGGCGCCGACGCCGAGCTGGTCGCGCTCCTGGATGCCCAGGGCTCCGCTCTGGGCGAGCTCCCGAAGGTCGTCGACGATCCGCGCATCACCCGCGTGGGCAGGGTGATCCGACGGTTCTCCATCGACGAGCTTCCCCAGCTCTTCAACGTCGTGCGCGGCGACATGAGCCTCGTCGGCCCTCGCCCGCAGCGTGAGTTCGAGGTCGCCGAGTACGACGCCGTGGCCCACCGCCGCCTCGCCGTCCGCCCCGGCATGACCGGCCTCTGGCAGGTCTCCGGCCGCAGCGGCCTGGAGTACGACGAGGCCATGCGGCTGGACATCTTCTACGTGGAGAACTGGTCGCTGACCGCGGACCTGATCATCCTCTGGCGGACGGTGCGAGCGGTGGTTGTCCGTGACGGGGCCTACTAGCCGGACCGGCTCCGTGGGTGCCGGTAGGGCGACGCCGTCGCCGTGCGTGCGCAGGAGCCTGGGCGGAGTCCGACGATGAGGATCCTCGTGGTGACGCCTTGGGTGCCGACGACCCGTCGCCCGCGCTCACGACAGTTCATCTCGATGCTGAGCGCGCGACACCATGTCCGGGTGCTGGCCGCCGCCTGGTCCGCCGAGGAGGCCGCCGAGGCAGAGGAGGTGCCGGCGCCCACCGAGGTGGTGCGGCTCGGCACGGCCGGGGCACTGGCCCGGGTCGCCGCGGCGATGCTGTCGGCGCGGTCGCTCCAGCAGGCCTACGTTGACGCCCGCAGGCTCCGGCGCCGGATGGCTCAGCTGGAGGCCGAGTTCGACCCGGATGTGGTGCTGTTCAACGTCGTGCGCTCGGCCGGACTCGTGGGATCGCTTCGCAACGCTCGCTCGACCAGGATCCTCGATCTCGACGAGTTCAGGAGCGCGTACTACGCGCAGGTCCGTGAGCTCAGCCGGAGCCGGCCGCGCCGGCTCGTGGCGGCCTTCGAGAGCAGGCGGATGGAGCGCGCGGAGCGGGAGGCCATCGAGTCGTTCAGCGCCTGCCTGGTCTCCTCGCCCAAGGACCTCAGGCCCGAGGACCCCCGGATCCGGCTCGTGCGGAGCGCGCATCTGCTCGCTCCGTCGGACGGCCTCGGCGAGGCCCGTGAGGCGCAGCGGATCGTCTTCGTGGGTCGGATGAGCTACTCGGCGAACGAGGAGGCCGTGCTCTGGTTCGCGCGAGAGGTCTGGCCGGCCGTCGCGGCACGATACCCGGACGCGACCCTCCACATCGTGGGCGAAGCCCCTTCGGGGAAGGTGATGGCACTCGCGGACGAGCGAGTCCGGGTCCTGGGCCGGGTGGCGTCCGTCGATGAGTACTACCGGCAGTCGGCGGTCATGGTCGTGCCGGTGACGATGGCGACCGGTGTGCAGATGAAGCTGATCGAAGGGCTCGCCACGGGCACCCCGACGATCGTGACTCCTCTGGTCGCCGATCTTGCCGGGGTCGAGCACGGGCGCGAGTGTCTGGTGGCCTCGGGGCCCGAGGAGTGGCTCGACGCGATCGGCAGGGTGTTCGACGAGCCCGAGTCCGCCCGTGCGATGGCAGCCCGTGGACATGCCTGGCTCGAGCGGCATCACAGCCCGGCGGCGGTCGGCGAGCAGCTGGACCAGGTGCTGCGACAGGCTGTCCCCACATGAGCCCGGTCTTCGCGGTGGTCGGCCTGATCGCGGCGCTGGCAGGCATGATGCTGCGGAGCAGGCCCGCGGGCGTCCTGGCCGTCTACATCGTGCTGATCGCCTTCGTGCCCTACTGGGTGGGTCTGCAGATCGGTCCTCAGTTCATGCCGCTCTCCTTCGGTGTGGCGCTGTGGGCGGCCGTGGTGGCGTTCGACGCCCGTGGGCGAGTCACCGGCGTGGACTGGCTCCTGCTGGCCTTCGCCGCCTCGCTCGTCGCCGGGACGCTCATCGGTGTCATCGAGATCTCGCACAGTCTCGCGGTCATCGGCGGCTGGCTCGCTCCCTACATCGCCGGCCGGCACCTGTCCGCCCGGGTCGAGAGAGCGACGGTGAACTCCGCGATCACCTGGATGGCGGTTCTCCTCGCCGCGGTAGCCGTCGTGGAGTTCGCGGCGGACTGGCATCCGTTCGTGAACCTGACCTGGCAGGGCGGTCCGGCCGACATCTGGAGGGGCATCCAGTACCGCTCGGCGTTCCCGAGGAGCGAGGGCGCGATGGGTCACTCGATCGCTCTCGGCGGAGCGATCGCCATCGGGGTCCCCTTCGTCCTGCTGGCGCCCTGGAAGCTGCGCTGGAGAGTCCTGGCGTTTGCGCTCCTCGGCCTGGGGGTGGCCGTGACGTTCAGCCGGAACGCCCTCATCGCCGTGTTCGCAGCGGCGGCGCTGACCGCCCTGTTCGGACACCGTCGGCGGCTGAGCCGCGCGGCACGCCAGTGGATCGTGGCGGCGCTGGCCGCCGTCGCGATCGTCGGTGTGCCGGTCTACCTGAGAGTGATCGACGGGGGGACCGGCGTCCTCGCGGCGTCGACGGGCTACCGGGCCAACTACGTCAGCCTCATCTCGTCGGTCGAGTGGTTCGGGCTTGCCACGAGCTATGTCGAGTACTCCAGCGGGCGCTTCGGCTGGGCCTCCGAGCTGTACGCCGGCGGCGTGGTCGTGACCCTGGACAACACGATCCTGCTGACCGCCCTTCAGTTCGGCTGGATCCCCATGGGGCTGCTGGTCGGTGTCCTCGGCTGGCTCGGCGTGAAGCTGGTGACGGGCAAGGTCGGAGATCCCGCACTCATCTCGGCGTGCGGGCAGTTCTTCACGATCGCCACCGTCGCCATGATCACCCAGTACCCCTACCTGCTGTGGTTCGTCATCGGCATCGCCGTCACGCGTGTGTACAAGTTTGCCGAGGGCGAGGAGGACGCCTCCGCTCCGGCGGCGGACGTCGACGCCGGGGTCGGTCGGCGTGCTCACAGCCCCGTGGCAAGGCCCATGGCAGGCCGCTAGATGAGAGTCCTGGTGCTGTGGGCGGACAACCGTTCCGCGAATCTCGGCGTTCGCGTGCTCGCGCAGGGCGCGTCCGAGCTGATCCGGGCGGCCTTCGGGCCGGAGACCGAGATCGTCCTGCAGGACTTCGCGGGATCGGAGTCGGGCATCGCGATCACGCCGGCGAGCCTGGGCGCCGGACTCACGAGTCGCAGGGCGCCGCTAGCGCGCTTCGTCGACTCCTTCGACCTTGTCGTGGACACCGGCGCCGGAGACTCCTTCGCCGACATCTACGGCTCGAAGCGCCTCGTCGCGCTGCTCGGGATGCAGCAGCTGAGCAGGCGGCTGGGCATCCCCCACATCCTCGGTCCGCAGACCGTCGGCCCGTTCGACACCTGGACCGGTCGTCGTGGAGCGCGATACGCGTTCCGGACCGCGGTCACGGCAACCTTCGCCCGCGACTCCTCCAGCCTGGCCTACGCACGTGAGCTGGGCGCTCGTGACGTCACGCTCGCGACCGACACGGTGTTCGCCCTGCCCCGGCCGGTGGCGTTGCCCGAGCCCGAGCACGACGTGCTTCTCAACGTCTCGGGCCTGCTCTGGAGCGGCAGCGGGCACGTGGATCCCACGGGCTACAGGCAGACCTTGCGCGGTCTCATCGACAGGCTCCTCGAGCTGGATCGCGGCGTGGCGCTCTTCTCGCACGTGCTGGACTCCAAGTACGCCGACAACGATGTGCCCGCCGCCGCCGAGCTGTCCGCCGAGTACGCCGGGCGCGTGGGGAGCGTCCTCCCGTCGAGCCTGGAGGACGCCCGCCTGGAGATCAGCAGGTCGCGTGTGGTGATCGCCTCACGCATGCACGCGGCGTTGAACGCGGTCTCGCAGGGCGTGGCTGCGGTGCCTCTGGCCTACTCCCGGAAGTTCCAGCCGCTCTTCGCCGATCTGGGAATCGGCGATGTGATCGACCTTCGCGGAAGTGGGGGCGCCGAGGTGGTGCCGCGGGTCGAGGCTCTTCTCGGGGAGATCGATCGCGGGGCCCACGTCGAGGCCTACCAGCGCGCCCATGCGCAGACGCGCCGCCTGCTGGACGACGCGGCGGGCCGGATGCGGGCCATCGTGGGAGGCCGTCATGGGTGACCGGCTCGCCTCCCGGGTCGCTCGGGTGGTCCGCAACGGGAACTGCTCGGGGTGCGGTGGCTGCGCGGCGCTGAGTCCGCGGATATCGATGGGGCTGGACGCGACGAGCGGCTTCTTGAGGCCGCTGGTCGCGGAGTCGACGGGCCCGGAGTCCGAGGCGGATCGCAGCGCCGTGGATCAGTTCGCCGTCGTGTGCCCCGGAGTCGGCCTTCGCGCCGCGGCCTCGGAGGATGGCTACGTCGACCCGGTGTTCGGCCGCGTGGTCTCCGCCTGGCAGGGCTGGGCCGAGGATGCGGACGTCCGCTTCAGAGGCAGCAGCGGAGGCGTGCTGACGGCGCTGTCGGCGTGGATGCTGGACCTCGGCCTGGCGAGCTCCGGAGTCTGCGCGGTCGCGGACCCGCAGCGTCCCAGCAGGACCGTCGCCGTCACGATCCGCTCAAGCGCCGAGGCCAGGGTGGCGAGCGGCTCCCGCTACGCTCCGGTCGGCAACGCGGCCGCCTACGGCGAGGACGGGGTCTTCGTCGGCAAGCCCTGCGAGGTCAGCGCGGCGCGGAGCCTGGACGCGGTGCGAGGGGTCCCCGAGGACGACCGCCCCTTCAAGCTCTCCTTCTTCTGTGCGGGTACGTCGTCGCAACGGGCCACTGACGGTCTTGTCGCGGGCATGGGTCTGCGTCCGGAGGATGTCGTCGATCTCAGCTACCGAGGTCGCGGCTGGCCCGGACGGTTCGAGGTGTCCGGCCGGGACGGAGAGACTCGGTCGATGTCCTACGACGAGTCGTGGGGCCGCCACCTCGGCCGACAGCTTCAGTGGCGCTGCAAGCTGTGCCCCGACGGCACCGGAGCCGACGCCGACATCGCCGTCGGCGACTACTGGGCCGCCGATGAGCGTGGCTTTCCGGTGTTCGAGGAGCGTAACGGCAACTCGGTCGTCATCGCCCGCACCACGCGGGGCCACGAGCTGCTGATGCGCGCCGAGCGCGAGGGGGTTCTGCACTTGGAGCCGGTGGTGTTGGCCGATGTCGCTGCCGTCCAGCCGCTGCAGGTCGTGAGGAGGCGCACGCTCGGCGTGAGGCTGGCTGCCCGTCTCCTGACCGGGCATCGCGTTCCGCGGTACCGCGGGTATCGGCTGTGGCGCAATCTCCTTCGGCACCCGCTCTCCTCCGCGCGCCAGTTTGCTGGCACGCTTGTCCGGTCCATGCGGGGGAGGTGAGAACTGTGCTTGGCAGACCCGGCGCGATGCGGACGAGCCTGATGGGGCGAGTGCTGGTGCGGTGCTACCGGCGAGTCCCGGCGAGGCGGTTGCTGCTGGTGGCGGTCGTGCGGTGGGAGGGGGGGCAGTTCCACTCCCGGTCGCTGCGCGAGATCCTCCGCCGGCACCACGGCGTCGAGGTGGGAGCGTTCAGCTACGGCTCCCTGCTGCAGCCCGGCCAGGCAGACGCCGGCACGACCATCGGACGGTACGCCTCGATCGGGCCGAACGTGCGCCGGATCGGCGCGGCCCACCCGATGGACAGACTGAGCCTCCACCCGTTCTGGTACAACGCCGACCTCGGGTACGTCACCCGCGAGAGCGATGTCGACCGCGTTCCCTGCGTGATCGGGAACGACGTGTGGATCGGCGCCAACGTGGTGATCCTGCCCGGCTGCCGGCGGATCGGCGACGGCGCCGTCGTCGGCGCGGGCTCGATCGTGTCGAAGGACGTGGCCGACTTCGAGATCGTGGCCGGCAACCCGGCTCGCCACCTCAGGACCAGGCTCGACATCGAGCAGCGGCAGCGGCTGCTGGCGGAGAGGCCGTGGGATCTGGAGCCACCCGACTACCACCGCTGGCTGCAGGGCGACGGTGCGCTCTAGTGAGCCCGTGGAGATCGGTCCGCACGGCCTGGCGTGAGAACGCGCCGGCGCTGGTGCTGGTGGGACGTCTAGGAGTCGTCGCCCTCGGCGTGATGAGCACGATCGTCGTGGCCCGCGCGATCGGCCCGGAGGGGCGCGGAGAGACGGCAGCCGCGATCGCGCTGTTCTACATCGTCCCGATCGTGTTGGCGCTCGGCGTCCCGTTGGAGGTACGTCGCCGGGCGGCGGCCGACGGGCAGATTCAGCTGGGCACGGCCTATCGGCGCTATGCGCTGTCGGTCCTGCCGGCCGCGGCCGTGATCGGCCTCGTGCTGGCGCGGACCCTCCTCGACTCGTTGGACCGTGGAGCGATGATCGCGGCCATCGTCGGCGTCTCGCTGACGCCCGTGACGATCGCCTGGATGTGCGATGTCAGCGTGGTGCTGGCGCGGCATCAGTTCCGGCGGTTCCTGATGATCCAGCTTGCCCAGCCCTCGGTCTTCCTGCTGCTCGCCCTGGGAGTCTGGATCCTCGACATGGCGACGACAGCCGCGGTGCTCGTGTGCTACATCGCCGGCAACGTCGCCACGGCCGCACTCGGCTGGTGGGCGTCAGCGTCGGCCGGGACGGCTCCGTCCTCGACGCCGCTCGAGCTTGCCCGGAGCGGGTCCAAGTACTCCGGCGCGGCGATCGCCGAGGCGGCGTCGAACCGCCTCGATCAGATCCTGGTGCTGCCCCTCGTCGGCGCCAGTCAGGCGGGTCTCTACTCGGTGGCGGTCACCGTCAGCGCGGTTCCTCTGGCCATCGGGCACGCACTCGCCGGCTGGTATTTCACGCTGATCGTCTCCGCCGGCCCCGGACCGCGCCGCGAGTCCCTCAAGGCGGAGGCGGTGCGGGTCGCCCTGGCGCTGGGCGCCGCCGTGGCGCTGGCTCTCGCCTGCGGCTCGCCGTGGCTGGTGCGCGTGCTGTTCGGCGCGGAGTTCGGCGCCGCGGTCGTGCCGACCCTCATCGCGCTCGCGGGATCGGTCGCGATGATCGGTGGCTACGTGGCGGCTCAGGCCCTGGCCGCGGAGGGCCGGGGGATCGCCATGACGAGCGGCCAGGTCGTCGCACTGGCCTTCTCGGTGCTCCTCCTCCTGGCTCTGGCGCCCGCGTACGGAGCGAATGGGGCGGCCGCCGCTTCCAGCCTGGGATACCTGGCGCTGCTGGTGGTGCTCCTCGTCGTCGGTCGCTGGTCGATGCGTTCGGTGCTGCCACGACCCCGTGACGTGCGGTCGGCGGTCAGGACGCTGCTGCGGGTGGAGTCCGAGTGACCGGCGACGACTGCGCGGACGTGTCGGCGGTGGTGGTCGCCTACGGTGCGGTCGCCCTTCTGCGTCGGACGGTCGACTCCCTGAGGGCCAGCGGTGTCGGCGAGATCATCGTCTGGGACAACAGCCCGGACGAGATCGACCGGCAGGCGGTGGCCGCGCTCGCCGACGACCTGGTCCAGGTCCTCTCCTCCGGAGAGAACCTCGGCTTCGGGCGGGCCAACAATGCCGCCGCCCTGCGGGCCACCGGCCGCTTCCTCCTGTTGGTCAACCCCGACTGCGAGGTGACCGCGGAATGCGTCGGCCGGATGCGGCACGTGGCTCATGCCCCGGATGTCGGCGTTGTGGCGCCCCGGATGGTCTACCCGAATGGGGTCGTGGGGTTCGCCGGGGGTCCGGCGCCCTCGATGACCAAGGAGCTGCTGGCGGCCACCAGACTCGACGACCTCCTCCCGTCGTCGGCGCGCCGACGCCTCATCGGTCTCTTCGAGCGCCTGACGGGTCGGGCCGAGCGCGGTCTTCTCGTCTCCACTGCGGAAGGCGGGCTGGTCGACCTCGACTGGGTCTCCGGATTCTGCATGCTGCTCCGCGCCGAGGTCTTCGCCGATGTGGGCGGATTCGACCCGGACTTCTTCATGTACTTCGAGGACGTCGACCTCTGTGACCGGCTCCGTACGCGCGGGCTGAGGGTCGTCCTGGCGCGCGACGCCCAGGCCCTGCACCACCAGAGCGCCACGACCGGCGGGCGCAAGTCCGCCCTCTACTGGGACGGACTCGTCACCTACTGGCGAGCGCGCGGCTCATCGGTCCGGTACCGCGTCGCCCTGGCCGCCCGCTGGATCGTGCGCCGGCTCGGCGGCATCTAGTGTTTGGATCTCCTCGGGGCTGCTCTCTCGGATCCAGCGCAGGAATCGCGGTTTCCGATGAGAGCCAGATGAGAACTAAGGGCCTGCGGCCTTCATGGCGCTTCGGATTAGTTCTCCGGCGGACGAACCCGGAGTCCTGACGGCGATTGCCATCAGATGAAGGCCTAGCAAGACAGGGAGCGAGAGCCTGTATGGGTCTTGGTCCTGGAGTAAGGATCGCGGTGAGTCGGGATCCCATGCAGCAGGATCCGGGCTCAACCGAGCCAACTCGACGCCAAGGGTGTATGGCTTGTCGGCTCGGGGTATTGGCCGCCGCTTGGCCTCATGTGAGTCGATCGACAACGCCGCAATCGTGAGCAGCTCGGGCTTTCCTGCCTTCTCCAGCCACCGACCGAAGCCTAGGAAGGCCGTTCGGTTCACGTCTTGGAGCAGGATCCCAGCCTCCTCGCTCATCTCTCGAATCGCTCCTACCGCGGCGGTCGCGGCCAACGCCGCATCAGATGTGACATCTCGAGGCTCGAGAGAACCGGAGCCCGACGGCGCAAGGAGGCCTCGACCGGACTCATTCCGATTGGACTGAGCAACGAGAACCAGGCGCGCATCGGTGGTGATAGCGAGAAGTGACGTGCCGATTGCGTTCAGGAGCCAACTGGCGGCGAGGTCTCGGAGCCGTCCGCGACGATCTATGTAGAGCTGTCGGCCCACGCTGGAGACGGGGGAGCCATTGTCGAGTACGTCCTTGCTGGCCAGGATGTCCGACGCTAGGTGATCCCAATAGCGCGCAGGAGTCAGATCCCATCTGATGCTCTCAAGCTGCTCGCCAAGTCCCAGATTTGTATCTAGGCCTACTACGTGGCCGTTGTAGTTGGCGCCTTCTGCGATTCGCCGGCGTAGGAACGCGCTCCCAAGCGCTTCAAGTTCGTGCGGGCGACTGTACGGGTCGGCAGCGATAGAGGCCGTGACCGCTTCGCCGGCGATCGCCTTGCTTGCCTCCCAGTCGATGACGGCTGAGCCAGTAGGCGTCTTCAGGAAACTGAATCGTCGGACGCCATCGATCGCCCTCCGGACGTCCCAGTAGTCATCGCCATGATCGGCGAACGCGAGCCTGCGAAGACCCTCTGCGTGGGTGCGGATCTCCAGCCCAATGAGCACCAGAGACACCACCGCGAGGGCAATGGTGATCGCTGGATGCAGGCGTACGACTAGTCCGAGCAATCCAATGCCGACGAGTGCGACGCTGAGGAGGATCCAGCGCACATGATCCACGAATGCGCCGAGACGGAGACCAGCTGTCCTCAGGGCCCGCAGCGCGGTCACCATCGGGTCTCGCTGCTTGTCAGTTGGCGTCGTTGATCATGCCCGCGCCCACGGTGACGCCCGTCGCCTCGTCGATGAGGATGAAGGAGCCGGTGGTGCGGTTCTTGGCGTAGGGGTCGCACAGCAGCGGGACCGTAGTGCGGAGCTGGACGCGACCGATCTCGTTGAGGCCGAGCTCCTTGGTCTCCTGGTCGCGGTGGAGCGTGTTGACGTCGAGGCGGTACTGGACGTCCTTGACGACCGCGCGCGCCGTGCGGGTGGTGTGTTTGATCGCCAGCTTCTGGCGGGGGCGCAGCGGCTCGTTGGTCATCCAGCAGATCATCGCGTCGATGTCCTGGCTGGGGCGGGGCGCGTTGTTGACCCGGGCGATCATGTCGCCGCGGGAGACGTCGACGTCGTCCTCCAGGCGGACCGTCACCGACATCGGCGGGAAGGCCTGGTCGATCTCGGTGTCGAAGAGGTCGATGCCGGCGATCTTGCTGGTCATGCCCGAGGGGAGCACGACGACCTCGTCGCCCTTCTTGAGGACACCGCCGGCGACCTGGCCGCCGTACCCGCGGTAGTCGTGGTGCTCGTCGGACTTGGGCCGGATGACGTACTGCACCGGGAAGCGGGTGTCGACCAGGTCGCGGTCGGAGGCCACGTGCACGTGCTCCAGGTGGTGCATGAGCGAGGGGCCGTCGTACCACTTCATGTTGTCCGAGCGGTGCACCACGTTGTCGCCCTGGAGCGCGGAGATCGGGATGACCTCCAGGTCCGGGATGTTCAGCTTGGTGGCGAAGGACGTGAAGTCGTCGTAGATCTGCTGGAAGACCTTCTGGTCGAAGTCGACCAGGTCCATCTTGTTGACCGCCAGCACCAGGTGCGGGACGCGCAGCAGGCTGAGGATGACCGCGTGGCGGCGGGACTGCTCGGTCAGGCCCTGGCGGGCGTCGACGAGCACCAGGCCCAGGTCGGCGGTCGAGGCGCCGGTGACCATGTTGCGGGTGTACTGCACGTGCCCGGGGGTGTCCGCGATGATGAACTTGCGGCTGGGCGTCGCGAAGTAGCGGTAGGCGACATCGATGGTGATGCCCTGCTCGCGCTCGCTGCGCAGGCCGTCGGTCAGCAGCGCCAGGTCGGTGTAGTCGTAGCCCTTGGACTGGCTGGTGGCCTCGACGGCCTCGAGCTGGTCCTCGAAGATCGCCTTGGAGTCCAGCAGCAGCCGCCCGATCAGGGTGGACTTGCCGTCGTCGACCGAGCCGGCCGTGGCGAAGCGGAGCAGGTCCATCTGGCGCTCCCGCCCAGAAGTCACAGCGGTCGTCGTCATCAGAAGTAGCCTTCCTTCTTCCGGTCCTCCATCGCGGCCTCGGAGAACCGGTCGTCGCCACGGGTGGCGCCGCGCTCGGTGACCCGGGCGACGGCGATCTCGTCGATGATCTCGTCGATGGTGCTGGCCGTGCTCTCGACACAGCCGGTCAGGGTGAGGTCGCCGACCGTGCGGAAGCGCACGGTGCGCTCCTCGGCGGTCTCCCCGGGCTTGCAGGGGTTGAACTCGCTCTCGGTGAGCAGCATCCCGTCGCGCTCGAAGACCCGGCGCTGGTGGGAGAAGTAGATGCTGGGGATCTCGATGCCCTCGCGGCCGATGTAGTGCCAGATGTCCAGCTCGGTCCAGTTGGAGAGCGGGAAGATCCGCATGTGCTCGCCCTCGTGGATGCGGCCGTTGTACAGGCTCCACAGCTCGGGGCGCTGGTTCTTCGGGTCCCACTGGCCGAACTCGTCGCGGTGGGAGTAGACCCGCTCCTTCGCGCGTGCCTTCTCCTCGTCGCGCCGCCCGCCGCCGAACGCCGCGGTGAAGCCCTCGGTCTCGATCGCGTTGAGCAGGGTGCCGATCTGCAGCCGGTTGCGGCTGGTCTTGCCGTCGTCGACGACGATGCCGTCCTTGATCGCCTGCTCCACGCTGGCGACCACGAGGCGTACGCCGAGCCGCTCGACCCACGAGTCCCGGGTGGCCAGTACCTCGGGGAAGTCGAAGCCGGTGTCCACCTGGAGCACCGGGAAGGGGATCCGCGCCGGGTAGAAGGCCTTCTCGGCCAGCCGCAGCATGACGATGGAGTCCTTGCCGCCGGAGAACATCAGCACCGGCTTCTCGAACTCCGCGGCGACCTCGCGGAAGATGTGGATCGACTCCGCCTCGAGCTGGTCGAGCTGGCTCAGCTGGTAGTCGGCATGGGTCTGGGTCACGATGGCCTCTCTGGCGCTTCACGGTGCCGGTGTCGGCGAGTAGAGCAGCGGCCATGGTATCCAGTGCCCGGCCCGCTCCCCGCATCGTCCCAGATTGGTGGAACGTGTTCTAGTTTTGGGTGGGATCCGACTGACTGTCGAGCACCAGGAGCGCGAGTCGTACGTATGTGATCATCGATACGTACGTGCTATTCTCGTGCCATGTCCTCGGTGACCGCCTCGCAGTTGCGTCAGGACGTGTACCGGCTTCTCGATCACGTCCTGGAGACCGGTGAGCCGTTGGAGATCCGGCGCCATGGGCGCACGCTTCGGATCGTGCCGGACCACGTGTCCTCGAAGCTCGATCTGATCCAGTCCAGCATCGAGCTGGTGCTCGGTGATCCGGAGGACGTCGTGGGCCCGACGCCGTTCGAGTGGGACCCCGAGCGGGCGCTGAACCCTTGATCCACCTCGACACGCATGTCGTGGTCTGGCTGGCCCTGCCGGACCACGACCGGCTCAGCGCCTCGGCTCGATCGCTGATCGAGACCGAGCCGGTCGCGATCTCGCCCATGGTGGAGCTGGAGCTCGCCTACCTGTTCGAGATCGGGCGGTTCGCGCGCGACCCCGGCGTCGCGGTGTCCGAGCTGCGTCGCGTGCTGGCGGTGAGTGGCGCGGAGGAGAGCTTCGCCGCCGCGGTCCGCCTGGCCGCGACGCCGGCGTACTCGTTCACTCGCGACCCCTTCGACCGGGTGATCGCGGCGCACGCTGCCACGGCGGGGGCCAGGCTCATCACCAAGGATCGCGGCCTGCGCGAGCACTGCGACTTCGCCGTCTGGGACTGACGGCCGCCTGGCCGCGAATCGTCCACAGGCCCCTCGCGCGGGGGCTCGTCCACAGATGCGTCGAACCCGATGGCGCCCTGCCTGATCCGTTGGCAGCGTCGGCGTGCGGGGCCGGCTCTTCCGGCTCCGCTTGCGAAGGGGGCAGAATGGAAGGGAGCTTTGGGTGTGTCCGTCGTACCGAGGGGAGCCGCGATGCCCGTCATCGATCGCGAGTCCGAGGAGCTCCAGCGGTTCCGGATGTCCTGGGAGGAGTACCTCGAGCTCTCAGAGGACCTCAGAGCCGAGTGGGTCGATGGGGAGGTCGTGGTGAGCCCGCGGCCGATCACCGACCACGCCTATGCGTCGGCCAAGATCGTGCATCTGTTCATGACCCACCTGCCCCGGTTGATCGTGCTCAGTGAGGGCGGGGTGTGGCTGCCGCGCAACCGTCTCCGCGGTCCGGACGTGATGCTGGTGGAGCAGTGGCCCGAGGAGACGTGGGTGACCGAGCCGCCGGTCCTGGTGGTCGAGGTGCTCTCGCGCGCCACTCGGGCCGAGGACACGATCCGCAAGTCGGCGGAGTACCTCGAAGGCGGCGTGGGGCAGTACTGGATGCTCGACCCGCGGCGTCGGACCCTCGATGTCCTCGTCAGCGTGGATGGTGCCTGGGAGCTGCTGCTCCAGCTCGACGACGAGCACCCGACTGGCGAGGCCGCGGTCGGCGAGCACGGCACGGTGGCGCTCGACCTGGCTGCCCTCCTGCACTGACCGGGCCGCCTCGACCGGCTGATCCGCGGCTCAGTCGCGCTGGCGCTCGAGGTACGTCGTGAGGGCCTCGCGGACATCCGCCGGGACGAAGCCGGTGGCCTCGATCTTGGCGAGGCCGAGGGTGCTGTTGAGGGGGCGGGGGGCGGCGGCGGGTCGGCCGGCGGACCACTCGGCGGTCGTGGTGGGGACGATGTCGTCGGCGGGGCGGCCGCTGCGGACGAAGACCTCGGCGGCCCAGCCGGCCCAGCTGGCGGGGTCGCCGGCGTTGGTGACGTGATAGACGCCGTACGCCGCGCCGGAGTCGACCAGATGGCGGGTGGCACGGGCCAGCTCGTCGGTGAAGGTCAGCCGGCCCACCTGGTCGTCCACGACCGCCGGGCTCTCGCCGGCGAGCGCCAGCCGGCGCATGGTCCGCACGAAGTTGTGCCCGTCGCCGACGACCCACGAGGTCCGCAGGATGTAGTGCCGCGGCGCGGTGCCGACGGCGAGATCGCCGGCCGCCTTGGTCTGGGCGTAGACGCCGAGCGGGGCCAGCGGCTCGTCCTCGGTGTGCAGCGCGACGGCGCCGTCGTACACGTAGTCGCTGGAGTAGTGCACCAGGGTGAGCCGGTGCTCGGTGGCGATCCGGGCGAGGGTCGCGGGCGCGGCCGCGTTGGCCGCCCAGGCGGCCCGCCGCCCCTCGGGCGTCTCGGCCGCGTCGACCGCCGTGTACGCCGCCGCGTTGAGGATCAGCGCGTACTCCCGCCATGGCCACGCGGCCACCTGCGCGGGATCGGTGAGGTCGAGCTCGTCGACGTCGACCGCGTCGGCCTCGGGATAGGCGTCCTGCAGCGCCCGGCCGACCTGGCCCCGGCAGCCCAGGATCAGCGTCCTGAGCGGCTCGATCGGCGCGACGTCGGCCAGCAGCGGGTTGGCCCGGTCCTTCTCGGAGACCTCCGCCTCGGCCAGCGGGATCGGCCACGGGATGGCGGCGTCGGGGTCGCCGAGGTCCACGGCCGGATAGGCGCCGTCGGGCCGCCAGTGCGCGTTGACCAGGTAGGAGAAGGTCGTGCCGTCCTCCAGCGCCTGGTAGGAGTTCGCGACGCCGCGCGGCACGAAGACGACGATCGAGGGGTCCAGCTCCAGCCAGTACGTCGTGCCGAAGGAGCCCGGCCGCAGGTCCACCCAGGCCGCGAAGACCCGCCCCGCGGCGACGGTGACCAGCTTGTCCCACGGCTCGGCGTGGATGCCCCGGGTGACGCCCCGGTGGGCGTTGTGGGAGATGTTCTGCTGCACCGGTCCGAAGTCCGGCAGGCCCGCGGCGAGCATCTTTTCCCGGTGCCAGCTCTCCTTGAACCAGCCCCGGCTGTCCTCGTGGACGGGGACGCGCAGCACGACCATGCCCGGGATCGGGCTGTGCTCCACGGGGAGGCCGGTCATCGGATCACTGGCCCCGCGCGGCGTACGCCGCCTCGACGGACTCCTTGTGCGGCCGCCACCAGGCCTCGTGCTCGCGGTACCAGGCGATGGTGCGCGCCAGGCCCTCCTCGAAGTCGGCGTACGCCGGCTTCCAGCCCAGCTCCTCGCGCAGCCTGGTCGAGTCGATGGCGTAGCGCAGGTCGTGGCCGGCCCGGTCCTCGACGTGCTCGAAGTCGTCCTCGTCGCGGCCGAAGGCACGCAGGATCGCCCGCACCACGTCGAGGTTGCTCCGCTCCCCGTCGGCGCCGATCAGGTAGGTCTCGCCGATCCGCCCGCTCTCGAGGATCGTCCAGACGGCCGCCGAGTGGTCGTCGGCGTGGATCCAGTCGCGGACGTTCCGGCCGGCGCCGTAGAGCTTGGGGCGCAGGCCGTCGATGACGTTGGTGATCTGGCGCGGGATGAACTTCTCGATGTGCTGCCAGGGCCCGTAGTTGTTGGAGCAGTTGCTCACCGTCGCGGCCACCCCGAAGCTGCGCACCCAGGCCCGGACGAGGTGGTCCGAGCCGGCCTTGGAGGCGGAGTACGGGCTGCTCGGGTTGTACGGCGTGGACTCGGTGAACCTGCGTGGATCGTCCAGCGCCAGGTCGCCGTACACCTCGTCGGTGGAGACGTGGTGGAAGCGGGTGCCGTGCCGGCGTACCGCCTCCAGCAGGGTGAACGTGCCGACCAGGTTGGTGTGCACGAAGACGCCGGGGTCGCGCAGGGAGTTGTCGTTGTGCGACTCCGCGGCGTAGTGGACGACCGCGTCGGCGGCGGCCACCAACGGATCCACCGCCTCGGCGTCGGCGATGTCGCCGACGACCAGCTCGACCCGGTCCTCGGGGAGCCCGGCGAGCGCCTCGCGCGAGGCGGCGTAGGTGAGCTTGTCCAGCACGGTCACCCGGACGTCGGTGTGTGCCACGAGGTAGTGGACGAAGTTGGCGCCGATGAAGCCGGCGCCGCCGGTCACCAGGAGTCGCTGCACCCGGCGATAGTAGTTGAGCGGACGGGCGCCTCCCGGACCGTAGACTCACCGGTCATGCGCGGGATCATCCTCGCCGGTGGCACCGGCACCCGGCTGCACCCGATCACGCTGGGCGTGAGCAAGCAGCTGGTCCCGGTCTACGACAAGCCGATGATCTACTACCCGCTGTCCACGCTGATGCTGGCCGGCCTGCGGGACATCCTGGTGATCACCACGCCCCACGACACCGAGTCGTTCCGGCGGCTGCTGGGCGACGGCTCCGGGTTCGGCATCTCGATCTCGTACGCCGTGCAGGCCAGCCCCGACGGCCTCGCCCAGGCGTTCCTGATCGGCGAGGACCACCTGGCCGGCGACCGGGCCGCGCTGATCCTGGGCGACAACATCTTCTACGGCAGCGGCATGGGCGGGCAGCTGCAGAAGTACGCGCACGTCGACGGGGCCGCGGTCTTCGGCTACCGGGTCGACGACCCCTCGGCGTACGGCGTGGTGGAGTTCGACGACGCCGGCCGGGCGCTCTCGCTGGAGGAGAAGCCGGAGCGGCCGCGCAGCCGCTACGCCGTGCCGGGGCTCTACTTCTACGACGAGAGCGTGGTGGAGCGGGCGAAGGCGCTGACTCCCTCGGCGCGGGGCGAGCTGGAGATCACCGACCTCAACCGGACCTACCTCGACGAGGGTCGCCTCCACGTCGAGGTGCTGCCGCGCGGCACCGCGTGGCTGGACACCGGCACGTTCGGCTCCCTCAACGACGCGGCCGTGTTCGTGCGCACCATCGAGGAGCGGCAGGGCCTGAAGATCGGCGCTCCCGAGGAGGTCGCCTGGCGGATGGGCTTCCTCGACGACGCGGGGCTCCTGGCCCGTGCCGAGACGTTCGGCAGCAGCGGGTACGGCGCGTACCTGCGCGGCCTGCTCGACGGCTGACCTCGTATCCCGACGGACCTAACGGGGCTCGTCGCGGAGTCGCACGCGGGCGAGTCGACCGGAGGACCCCGATACGTCCGTGCTGCTACGAGTCGATCTCGTCGCCCGTGGGGTCGGGGGCGGTGAGGTCCTCGAGGAAGGCGCCGCCGATCGGCTCGGAGTGCCAGGCGGCGAGCTCCCAGGTGCGGCCGTCGCCGACCAGCTCGATGCAGGCGGTGTTGTGCAACGGAGCGACGGCCTGGCTGTGCGACTCCAGGCCGGGCACCCGCGCGGAGACCCAGGTGCGGATCGCGGCGCCGTGGCTGACCAGGATGGCGTGGTCGTGGCCGGCGCCGAGGACGGTCGACACCGCGTCGTCGTACCGCTCGAGGAACTCGTGGCCGGACTCGCCGCCGGGCATGCGGACGTCGTACCGCCGCTCGATCCACGCGCCGACGGTGGTGATGTAGCTCTCGATGGCCTCGTGCGAGGTGCCCATCTCGTTGTCGCCCGCGGAGACCTCGCGCAGGCCCGCGAGGACCTGGTAGTCGAGGCTGTGGGTGCGGCCGATGGGGTCGGCGGTCTGATGGGTGCGCAGCAGCGAGGAGACGTAGATCCCGGCGAGCGGGCGGTCGGCGAGCGCGCGGGCGGCGGCCTCGGCCTGGCGGTGGCCGAGATCGGTCAGGCCCAGCCCGGGGAAGGCCGTGTCGAGCGCGCCTCGGGTGTTGCCGTGGGTCTGGCCGTGTCGTAGGAGCAGGAGGCGCATGCGGGCATCGTACGGAGCGGCGCCGAGCCGTCCGCGCCCCGGATCACTCCACGCGCTCGTCCGTCCGATCCGGCACCCGCCAGGCGTCGGCCATGTTGTCGAAGGCCGGCAGCCCGCGGCTCTGCCGCACGAAGCCCCACAGCAGCGGGCCGAGCAGCAGCATGCCCGCGCCCAGGATGCCCACCCACTCCGGCGGCATGCCCAGCATCTTCAGGCCGGTCAGGGTCAGCACGATGACGATGCCGCGGCGGATCACCGACTGCGAGACCCAGCCGGCGAGACGGGCGCCGAGGAAGGTGCCGGGCGTGCCGCCCAGGATCAGCGGGATCAGCACCGACCAGGTGATGCCCTCGGTGACGACGTGGCCGATCGCCGCGGCCAGGACCAGCGGCACGGCCTGGACCAGGTCGGTGCCGACCAGCCGTACGGCGGACAGGGTGGGGTAGATCAGCAGCAGCGCGACCATGATCAGCGAGCCGGAGCCGACGCTGGTGATCCCGACCAGGAGGCCGCCCACGGCGCCGACCAGCAGCGTGGGCACGGCGCGGATGTGCGGCTCGTCCTCGCTGATGATGTTGCCGCCGGTGACGTGCCGCAGCTGGAGGTACATCCGCAGCGCGTAGCTGCCCGCCGCCAGCAGGAGCGCGTAGCCGATCGCCGTGGTGAGGAAGTCGGTGCGCGCATCGGCGTCGCCGACCGCCTTGACGATGAAGCCGCCGGCGAAGGCGAAGGGCACCGAGCCGATGATGAGCATGCCGGCCAGGCGGATGTTGGGGGAGCCGCCGCGCCAGTGGACCGCCGCGCCCACCGACTTGTTGACGCTGGCGGCGACCAGGTCGTTGGCGACCGCCGCGGCCGGGTTGATGCCGAGGAAGATCAGCGCCGGCGTCATCAGCGCGCCGCCGCCCATGCCGGTCAGCCCGACGACGATCCCCACGCCGAAGCTGACGCAGAGCACCGACAGCGCGTCGGTCGTGAGCAGCTCATTCATGGTCGGCCTCTCCGATGGGCAGATCGAACGGCAGCACGTCCAGTACGTCGGCCAGCGCGTCGGCCACGCTGCGGCCGGTGGTGTCGACCCGCACCGCGGCGTCCCCCGGCTCCTCGTACGGACTGGAGATGCCGGTGAACTCGGGGATCTCGCCGGCCCGGGCCTTGGCATAGAGCCCCTTGCGGTCCCGGCGCTCGCACTCCTCCAACGGGGTGGCGACGTGGACCAGCACGAAGACTCCGCCCGCCGACTCGACCATCTCCCGGACCTGCTGCCGGGTGCTGTCGAACGGCGCGATCGGCGAGCAGACGGCGATGCCGCGGTGCCGGGCGATCTCGGCGGCGACCCAGCCGATCCGGCGGATGTTCGTCTCCCGGTCCTCCTTGGAGAAGCCGAGCCCGGCGCTGAGGTGCCGGCGGACCACGTCGCCGTCGAGGCTGGTGACCGTCCGGCTGCCCTCCTCGAGGATCAGGTCGGTGAGCGCCTGCGCGAGCGTGGACTTGCCGCTCCCGGACAGGCCGGTGAAGAAGACGACCACGCCGGGGTCGTCGGGCTGGTCCTGGGCCACGACGTCCGCGACCGGCTCGGGGAGATCGCCCGTGCCGGGCACGGCGAGCACCTCCTCGCCGTACGCCGCCGCGACGCTCGCCCCCAGCGCATGGTCGGTCTCCGGGTCGCCGTGGCCGGGCAGCGGCGCCGCCACGACGCTCGCCCGCTCCAGCAGGCCGGCCGCCGCCAGCGTCGCGCGGACCAGGCCCACGCCGCTGAGGTCCTGCGGCGTGCCATGGCCGCACAGGGCGAGGAGGACGATGTCGCGGCCGCTCGCCGCGCCGGCGATCCGGTCGAGGTCGTCGCTGGTGAGCGCGGCGGCCACGGGCACGACCAGCGCTCCGGGGTGGGCATCGCGGACCTCGGCCGGCGCGAGGTGCAGCCGGCGGAACGGCCCGTGCGAGGGCGCCGACAGGGCGGTCAGTCCCGTGGGCGTCCAGCGGGCGAGCGGCAGCCCCTCGGGGTCGACGAGCTCGACCTCCGCGGCTCCGGCGAGCTCCTCGGGCAGGTCGAGCCGGATCGTCTCGTCGTACGTCGTCCGGGGGGCGTAGGCCCCGTTGAGCAGCAGCTCCAGGTCGTCGAGCTCGCGTGGTGAGGGGCAGAACTGCGGCACAGGCACCGGATCATGGTGCCAGAGGACGCGGAGGTGCACTGCTGCAAGCACCGCGTCTGGGCGAATTGCCCTGTATCTACGGCCGCTGTGAGCACGGTCACCGCGCCCTCGCTTGCTTCTGCTAGCAATAGTTAGCACGATGGAGACGTGGCCAGGAAGAGCAAGGTGGGCATCACCGTCGAGTCGCTGGGGACGTACCTGCGTGAGCAGCGCGTCGCCGCCCAGCTCTCGCTGCGGCAACTCGCCGACCAGGCGGGGGTGTCCAACCCGTACCTGAGCCAGATCGAGCGCGGACTGCGCAAGCCGTCCGCCGAGGTGCTTCAGCAGCTCGCCCGGGCCCTGCGGATCTCCGCCGAGCAGCTGTACGTCCAGGCCGGGATCCTCAACCCCGACGACGTGGAGGTCCGCTCCGTGGAGCTGGCCATCCTGGCCGACCCGGTGCTCAGCGAGCGGCAGAAGCAGTCGCTGCTGGAGGTGTACCAGTCCTTCCGGGCGGCCGCCGAGCCGCCCGCGACGGCCGACACGCCTGCCGGGGACGACGTGCCCACCGAGGAGGTGGCCGAGCGTGACCCGGCCGCACCCGATACCGACAGCCCATCAACCGAAGGAGACTGAGATGGCGAAGACCAAGTTCGATGTCGAGCAGTTCAAGACCGAGGCCGTGAAGTCGCTGTACGCCGTCGCCGGCGCGACCGAGCTGGCCGTCGAGGTCGCTCGCGGCTACGCCGCCGACGCCCAGAAGGCCACCCAGGGCCGGCTCAACGACGTGCAGACCCGCGTCGCCAAGGTCGACCTGGAGCCCAAGACGCTGCAGAGCCAGGCGCTGACCGTGGTCAACGCCCGCGTGGCCGAGCTGCAGAAGGACGCCAAGGACGCCCAGGCCCGCTTCGAGGCCCGCATCGCGGAGCTGCAGAAGGACGCCCAGGGCATCCCCGCCAAGGTCGAGGCTCGCCTCACCGAGGCGCTGGAGGAGCTGACCGCGACCTACGCCGACCTCGCCAGCCGTGGTGAGAAGTTCGTGGCCGCGATCCGCAAGGACGGCGTCAAGGCCGTCACCAGCGTGAAGCCGAAGGCGCGCCCGAAGACCGCCGCCAAGAAGCCGGCCGCCAAGAAGGCCCCGGCGACCAAGTCGACGGCCAAGAAGGCTCCGGCCAAGAAGACCGCGGCCAAGAAGACCGCCGCGAAGAAGGCCGCTCCCAAGGCCTCCTGACGCTCCGGCGCCTCGGCGGACCCCCGGCCATCCGGCCGGGGGTCCGCTGCGTTCGGGGGCGTCGCGTGCCGCCGACCCGTACGCTTGCGCCGTGCATGTCTTCGAGTTCGAGACCGGGCTGCTGTCCCTGATCTATCTCGCCCTGCTGATCGTGAAGGTCTGGGCGCTCGTCGACGCGCTCACCCGGCCCAGCGCCGCCTTCCCGGCCGCGGACAAGCTGACCAAGGTCGCCTGGCTGTGGATCCTCGGGCTCACGCTGGCCTTCGCGATCGTCTTCCCCAGCGTGGTGGGGCTCTTCTCGATCGCGGGCACGATCGCCGCCTTCGTCTACCTGCTCGACGTCCGGCCGGCCCTGGCCGAGCTGACCCGCCGGCGCTGAAGGCTTCTCCATGCGCCTGCTCTCCCTGTGCGCCCTCGCGGCGCTGCTGCTGGGCGGCCTGACGGCCTGCGACGGCACGCCCGGCACGCCGGGGACGAGCGCGCCCGCCTCGCAGAAGCTGGCAGCGTCGACCTGCTGGAGCGACGAGCGGCTCGGGGAGGACCCGCAGCAGGTGCTGGCCGTCGCCACCAGCCACAAGGTCGCCTACGAGGTCGCCGCGCCGGCCCTGGCCGAGCGGCTGGCGTTCACCGAGCCGGCTTCCTGCGACCAGCCGCACGCGGTCGAGGTCTACGCGCTCAAGCGGCTGCCCTCGCTCGAGGCCAAGCTGGAGAGCTACCGCCCGCTGCTGCGCCCGGCCTCCCAGCTCTACCGGTCCGTGGACGCAGGAGTGCGGCGGGCGTGCATGAGCCAGGCGCTGACCAAGGCCGTCAAGCAGAGCGGCGTCGCCGGGGCGATCATGACGCCGGCCCTGGCGCCCGGCGTACAGCTGACCTGGTCGCCCGCGCCGCCGGACCAGTGGGAGAAGGGCCAGCGGGTCTTCGCCTGCGCCCTGGTCTGGGACCGGCCGGCCAAGGCGCGGTACGACGCCATCGAGACCGGCCGGCTGCCCACCGGGCAGCGCATCTGCATCCTGACCGCGGCCCGCAGCTACGTCGACTGCGCCCGCAAGCACGACCGCGAGCGGTTCGCCTCGATCGATGTCTCCGCGGCCGTGGCGGCCAAGACGTTCCCCGGCCGCTCGGCACTGCGTCAGGGAGCCGAGGGTCCGTACGCCGAGCTGCCGGCCGGCCTGTACGACCGGCTCGACGCCGCCTGCACGGCGTACCTCAAGGCGGTCTCGACCACCAAGAAGCTCACCGGCGTCGCCAACATCGACCCCGCGCTCTGGCCCACCGCCGACGGCGCCTGGCCGGTCTGGTGCGAGGCCGACACGCCCCCTGGCAAGAAGTCCCTGGTCACCAAGGGCTCGGTCTTCAACCGCCGCTGACCGGCTGGCGAAGGATGGTGCGCAGCCGCTCCGGTGCGGTGCGCCGCGGGTCGCCGAGGTAGATCTCGTGGTGCCTGCCGGTCATCCGCAGGCCGTGGTCCGGGATGAAGGCGTGGTGCATCTCCTCGAGGACCGGCCCCTCGGCGTCGTACGGCCCGACGTGGAGGGTCTGGACGCACAGCCCCTCGTCGAGGGTCTCGACGCGAAGGAGGTCGAGCCCGGGAGCGCCGTCCTTCTGGCGCACCCGCTCCCGAGCGATCTCGACGTGCTCGTCGGTGAGCCACTCCGGGGTCATGATCATCATCGTCCAGTCCCAGGCTGACTTGTCCCGCGTGACGGTGAAGGCGTCCATGTCCTCGGCCCACCACAGGCCCTCGAGTGGAGGCACGACGTAGTCGCGGCCGAGCTCGCGGGAGCTGAGGAACTTCAGCGTGTACGCGACGGGGTAGAGCGTCTGGAGCGCGTCGCGATAGGCCGCGGAGGTGTTCGGGTCGCCGTGGCCGTCGATCATCAGGAAGCGCATCGGCGGCACCGTGAGGATCGAGAAGACGCCCCGCCTGGCGGCGTACGCCTCGATCTCCTTCTTGAAGTCGGTCTTCACCGGCCACCGGCCAGGGCTCGGGTCAGGGCGGCGAGGCCGATCACGGTGACGCCGTGGGACGTGTAGGGATCGCCGTCGCCGGGGTGGGCGATGAAGGTGCGCTCGGGTGCGATGCCCAGATCGCTCGCCACGCGGATGAGTCCGGGTGAGGGCGAGGGGGCGGTGCTTCTCTTGATCTCCACGATCACGTCGGGCTCCCCGCCGCGGACCAGCACCAGGTCGACCTCGTCCCCGCTGGCGGTGCGGTAGTGGAACGGCTGGTGGCTGTCCGTCGTGACGGCGATGAGGTTCTCGACGGCGAAGCTCTCATAGCTGCCGCCCACGACGGGGTGGCCCAGGAGGGCGTCGAGCGAGTCCAGCTCCAGGAGAGCGTGAATCAGGCCCGAGTCGCGCACGAGCACCTTGGGAGCCTTCACCAGGCGCTTGGTGACGTTGGCGTGCCAGGCGGGGAGGCGGCGGACGAGGCCGAGGTCTGTCAGCAGGTCGATGTAGCGATCGACCGTGGGGGAGGAGAGGCCGAGCCCGGTCGCCAGGCGGGAGACGTTCAGCAGGGTGCCGCTGCCGTGGGCGAGCATCGTCCACAGCCGGTGCAGGGTCGTCGCGGGGATGCGTGGGGCGAACAGCGGCACCTCGCGCTCGAGGTAGGTGCGCACCAGATCGGCACGCCACCGGGCCGACACGGCGTCGTCCGGAGCCGTGAGCGAGTCCGGGAAGCCGCCGCGCAGCCAGAGGGTGTCGTCGGCGATGCCGGTGCCCGCGATCTCGGGCAGCGTGATGCCCGGCAGATCGATGTGCGAGATGCGTCCCGCCAGAGACTCCGAGGCCAGGCCGGCCAGCTCCAGCGAGGCCGACCCGAGGAGCAGGAACTGGCCGGTGGGGTGGCCCGCGCGGCGGTTGTCGTCGATGACGCCGCGCAGGATCGGGAACAGCCCGGGCACACGGTGCACCTCGTCGATCACCACGAGCCGTCCCTGCTGGGCACGCAGGTAGGCGTCGGCATCGTCGAGGCGGCGCAGATCGGCCGGCCGCTCGGCATCCAGATAGATCGCACCGCCGGGGCGCGTCTCGGCGAGGTCGCGCGCCAGCGTGGTCTTGCCGACCTGGCGCGGGCCGAGCAGTGCGACCGCTGCACTGGTGGCCAGGCGCGCCGCGGCGACCGCCTCGGCCGCGCGGTCGATCTTCATGTGTGCAAATTTAACACCTAATGTAAAATTTGCAGCACCCCAAGATTGGCGTCGCGTGGTCTTCAAGAGGCCCTGATGGCGGCAGCCGAAACGATGCTCAGTCGCCGGGGTCCCAGGGGTTGACCAGGGAGGCGCCGGTCGGCTCGAAGTCGGTGACGTTGCGGGTCGCGATGGTGAGGCCGCTGACGAGGGCCGTGGCGGCGATCAGGGCGTCGCGTTCTGGCCTGGGATCGGGGACGTGGAGTGCTGCGGCTCGCCTGGCGACCTCGAGATCGACGGGCAGGATGCGGTCGGCGTACCCCCCGATCACCTTCTCCTCGAGCCAGGCGCGCAGGAGCGCGCCCTGAGAGCGATCGCGTCGTTCGAGCAGCATCACCCCGGCCTCGATCTCGCGGACGGTGACCACACTGATGAAGGCGTCCTTCCTAGCCAGCGAGCCGGCCCACTCGACCACGCGCGGGTCGGCAGCGGGCCTGCGAAGCTCGCTGACCACGTTGGTGTCGAGCAGGAAGCTCACAACTCGGGGACCTGGCCGAGATCGGTGGAGACCACCGGCTCGAAGTCGACGTCGACGTCCATGCGCAGGGAGTCGCGGACGCTCCCGGTGCCGGTGAGTCGCTCGTAGTCGTCCATCGCGAGGACGACGACCGTGGGCTTCCCTCGGTCGGTCACGAAGACCGGACCGTCCTTGACCATCGCCTTGACCACCGACGGCGACCGATTGAAGGCACGGGCACTGACGACGCTCATGCTGACCACCTCCAAACAAATGTTACTACGTAACTGCAAAGGTCGGCTCGAGTCCCTGATCAGGCGTCCGTGTCGGCGGGAGAGGCCGTCAACGGCGTGCCCAGGACGAGGTCGAAGTCCCGGGCCTCCTCCCAGACGGTGATCGTCCGGGCTCCCAGCGTCTCCTCCGAGGCCAGCGCGGTCAGCACGTAGCGGCCGTTCTCGGGGCGGGGGATCCGGTAGCGGCCCTGGTCGTCGGTATGGGTCGATGCGACCAGGCCGCCGGCCTGGCGGGTGAGGACGACCAGGGCGCCCACGTACGGCTCGCCTTCGGGATCCCGGACCATGCCGTTGAGGGAGAGGCGCTCGCGCAGGACGAGCGGGGGCAGCGGCGCGTCGTCGCCGAGCCTCATCATCCGCGAGCGCGGTCGCCAGCCGTCCGCGGCGATGACGACGAGGTAGTCGTCGCTCTGCGGGACCGCGGCGGTGAACCGGCCCTCGGCGTCGGCCTGCCCCCAGTCCACCGCTCGGCCGTCCGGGGTGAGCACGGTGACGACGGCGCTGCGGATCGGCCTGCTGTCGGCGTTGACGACCTGGCCTCGGACGATGCGGACCTGGACGGTGTTCTCGGCGCCGGAGCGGTCCGCCTCCCGCGCGTACTCGGGCATCCTCAGCATCGGCAGGCCGAGCAGCGTGGTGCAGAGCGCCGCGACGGCGGAGAGCCAGAAGACCAGCGTGATCGAGTCGAACGTCGGGACGACCTTGTCCCCGACGGTGAGGGCCGACGCGGCCATGATCGCCGCGCTGGCGGCGCTCACGGTGGAGGTGCCGACCGACCGGAGCAGCACGTTGAGGCCGTTGGCCGATGCCGTCTCGGTGACCGGCACCGCTCGCATGATCAGGATCGGCAGGCTGCCGTACACCAGGGCGACCCCGGCGCCGATCAGGACCGAGCCGACCACGACCTGCGCCAGATCGGCGCTGTAGAAGACCCGCCATACGTAGGTGAGGGCCATCAGCGCCGCGCCGCCGATCAGGGCGATCTGCGGGCTGAAGCGGCGGGTGACCCAGGCCGCCACCGGGGCCATGAGGCCGAAGGCGGCGGCGTTGGGCGTCATCCACAGGCCGGCGTGCAGGATGTCCAGCCCCATGCCGTACCCGCTCGCCACGGGAGCCTGGAGCTGCTGGGTGGTGACCAGCATGTTGGCGAACATGGCGAACCCGGCGAAGATCGCGGCGACGTTCACCAGGGCGACCGCCCGCCGTCCCGCCACCCGGATGTCGACCAGCGGCTGCGGCGTGCGCAGCTGGAGGGGGATCCAGCCGGCCAGGATGACCAACCCGAGCAGTGTCAGGCCGAGGGTCAGAGGGGAGAGCCAGCCCCATTGGCCGCCCTTGGAGAGCGCGAGCAGCAGCGCGGTCAGCGCCGCGGAGAGCATCGCGGCGCCGCGCAGGTCGAACGCCCCGTTGGTGCGGACCGGCGACTCGGGCAGGAGGAAGAAGGTGCTCAGGATCAGGGCCACGCCGACCAGGCCGGACAGCCAGAAGGAGGCGTGCCAGTCCATGTGCGCGACGATGAGGCCGGAGAGGGGCAGGGCGACACCGGCGCCGATCGCGAGGGTGGCGCTCATCAGGGCGACGCCGAGCGGCACCCGGTCGCGGGGCAGCTCGTCGCGCATGATGGCGATGGCGACCGGCACCAGGGCGACGCCCACTCCCTGCAGGGCGCGGGCCGCGATCAGGAGCGCCAGCTCGGTGCTCATCGCCCCGAGCAGCGCCCCGAGCACGGAGAACGCCAGCGCCACCAGCATCATCCGGCGCTTGCCGTACATGTCGGCCAGGCGGGAGACGACCGGTGTGGCGACCGCTCCGCTGAGCAGCGTCGCGGTCACCAGCCACGAGGCGCTGTCGGTGGTCGTGTCGAGCAGCCGGGGGAGGTCGGGCAGGAGCGGCAGGAAGATCGACTGCTGGAGCGAGACCACGATGCCGCACAGCGACAGCACGGTGACCACGAGCGCCGGCCGAGCACGCGGCGCTGCCTCAGCCGGTAGGGACGGATCCGCGGCTCGCGACGGCGCGGCGGTCATGCTGGGTCCTCCGACTGTTCGTTGTCTGGCCCGACCCTACGAGTGACCGGCGAGTACGACGAACCGATTCCGCGAATAGGTCGGGTCGAGGTGATCCCCCGACCGAGCCGCTCAGCCCTTGCGGGCGCGGGCGGCGGTCTTGGCGCGCTCGTTCTTGTCCAGGTGGACCTTGCGGATCCGCACCGTGTCGGGGGTGACCTCGACGCACTCGTCGTCGCGGCAGAACTCCAGGCACTGCTCCAGCGACAGCTTCTTCGGCGGGATCAGCTTCTCGAAGTTGTCCGAGGTGGAGGAGCGGACGTTGGTCTGCTGCTTCTCCTTGGTGATGTTGACGTCCATGTCGTCGGCGCGGGAGTTCTCCCCGACGATCATGCCCTCGTAGACCTCGGTGGTCGGCTCGACGAAGAGGACGCCCCGCTCCTGCAGGTTCGTCATCGCGTACGCCGTGGCGGCGCCCGCGCGGTCGGCCACCAGCGAGCCCTGCGAGCGCGACTGGATCGGGCCGGCCCACGGCTCGTAGCCCTCGGAGATGTGGTGCGCGATGCCGGTGCCCCGGGTCTGGGTGAGGAACTCGGTGCGGAAGCCGATCAGGCCGCGCGACGGCACCAGGAACTCCATCCGCACCCAGCCGGTGCCGTGGTTGGTCATCTGCTCCATCCGGCCCTTGCGCAGGGCCAGGAGCTGGGTGATCGCGCCGAGGTACTCCTCGGGAGCGTCGATGGTGAGTCGCTCGGTCGGCTCGTGCAGCTTGCCGTCGACCTCCTTGGTGACCACCTGGGGCTTGCCGACGGTCAGCTCGAAGCCCTCGCGGCGCATCTGCTCCACCAGGATGGCCAGCGCCAGCTCGCCGCGGCCCTGCACCTCCCACGCGTCGGGTCGCTCGGTCGGCAGGATGCGCAGCGACACGTTGCCGATCAGCTCGCTGTCGAGGCGGTCCTTGACCAGACGCGCGGTGACCTTGGTGTTCTTCGTGGGACCCCGGCCGGCCAACGGCGAGGTGTTGGTGCCGATGGTCATCGAGATCGCCGGCTCGTCGACGTGGATCAGCGGCAGGGCCACCGGGTTGTCCGGGTCGGCCAGCGTCTCGCCGATGGTGATGTCGGGGATGCCGGCGATGGCGACGATGTCCCCCGGGCCGGCGCTCTCGCCCGGCTTGCGCTCGAGGCCCTCGGTGACGAGGAGCTCGGTGATCTTGACGGTCTTGGAGGTGCCGTCGCGCTTCATCCAGGCCACGTTCTGGCCCTTCCTCAGCGTGCCCTCGTGGATCCGCAGCAGCGCGAGACGGCCCAGGAACGGGCTGGAGTCGAGGTTGGTGACGTGCGCCTGGAGGGGCGCGCCCTCGGTGTACGTCGGCGCCGGGATGGTGTCCAGGATCGTCTGGAACAGCGGCTCCAGGCTGTCGCCGTCGGGCATCGTGCCGTCGGCCGGTGCGGTCAGCGAGGCGATGCCGGCCCGGCCGGACGCGTAGACCACGGGGAAGTCGAGGGCGTCCTGGCTGTGGGACTCGTCGAGCAGGTCCATGAACAGCTCGTAGGTCTCGTCGACGACCTCCGCGATCCGGGCGTCGCCACGGTCGGTCTTGTTCACGACCAGGATCACCGGCATGTCGGCGTTCAGCGCCTTGCGCAGCACGAAGCGGGTCTGCGGCAGGGGGCCCTCGCTGGCGTCGACCAGCAGCACGATGCCGTCCACCATCGACAGTCCGCGCTCCACCTCGCCGCCGAAGTCGGCGTGGCCCGGGGTGTCGATGATGTTGATCGTCATCGGCCTGCCCTGAGCGGCGGGACCGGAGTAGTGCACGGCGGTGTTCTTGGCGAGGATCGTGATGCCCTTCTCCCGCTCCAGGTCGCCGGAGTCCATGACCCGCTCGGCGACGCCCTCGGCCTCGTGGGCGGAGAACGCGCCGGCCTGGTGGAGCATCGCGTCGACCAGGGTGGTCTTGCCGTGGTCGACGTGGGCGACGATCGCGACGTTGCGCAGGTCGGCTCGCAGGGTCTGCTGGCCGTCGTTCTGGGTGTCGTTGGACATGGGTGGGCAGTGCCTTCCGCAGGCTGGGGAACGAGTGGGCGGTCAACGTCACGCCACCGCATCGGCCACGGGCCGGTCACGGGAGGGCGCCGTACGGCGACGGAGCAGTCTATCGTGGCCCGGGTGTCCACCGCGTTCTCGGTGCTGACCGTCTGCGTCGGCAACGTCTGCCGCTCGCCCCTGGCCGAGCGGCTCCTCCGGGCACGCCTGCCACGGGACCGCTTCGAGGTGACCAGCGCGGGGATCCGGGCGATGGCCGGCTCGGCGATGAGCGACCACGCCGCGACCGAGCTGGTGGGGTACGGCGGCTCGGCCGACGGCTTCGAGGCACGCCAGCTCACGCCCGTGATGGTCGCCGAGTCCGACCTGGTGCTGGCCGCGACGCGGGAGATCCGCTCCGCCGTCCTGGCGGAGTCGCCGGCCGCCCTGCGCCGTACCTTCACCCTGCTGGAGCTCGCCGCCCTCCTGGAGGCGGCCCCGGACGGCACGCCCGCCGAGCTCGTCGAGTGGGCCGCGCGGCAGCGCTCCACGGCGAACCGGGTCCCGCAGGACGTCGAGGACCCCTACCAGCGCGGCGCCGAGGCGCACGCGAGCGCGGCTGCCGCCATCCACGGCGCCGTCGACGTCATCGCCGCCCGGCTCGCGGCGGGTGTGGACGTCCCGGCGGGAGGAGAGCGATGAGGCGTCTCGGGCTCGCCGCCGTGGCGGTGGCGCTGTGCGGCCTGCTGGTGTCCGGGTCCGTACAGGAGCCGGCGGTCGCGCGCGTCCAGGAGCCGGCCCGTACGACGCCCGCCAGGCCGGCCGCGTCCCCCGGCCCTCTCGCCGGACTGCGGATCGCGCTCGACCCGGGCCATCAGCTCGGCAACCACAACCACCCGCGGCAGATCAACCGGCCCGTGCCCGCGGGCGGCTTCACCAAGCCCTGCAACACCACCGGCACCGCGACCAACGGCGGCTTCCCCGAGGCGACCTTCGCCTTCCGCGTCGCCCGCCAGGTCAAGAAGCGGCTGAAGAGCCTGGGCGCCTCGGTCCGCATGACCCGCACCCGCAACAGCCAGTCGCTGTGGGGCCCGTGCGTGGACGCCCGCGGCGCGTTCGGCGCCAAGGTGGGCGCCGCGCTCACGCTGAGCATCCACGCCGACGGGGCGTCGGCCTCGGCGCGCGGCTTCCACGTGATCGCGCCGACCTCGCGCAAGCCGTGGACCTCCGACATCGCCAAGCCGTCGCTGCGGCTGGCCAAGAAGCTGCGCGGTGGTCTCGACGCGGGGTCGTTCCGGCGCTCGACGTACATCGGGGGCGGCACGGCCCTGTCGATCCGCTCCGACCTCGGCACGCTCAACATGTCCGACGTGCCGGTCGCCATGGTCGAGCTCGGCAACATGCGCAACTCCTCCGACGCCCGGCTGATGACCACCGCCGCCGGGCGGGCCCGCTACGCCGACGCCCTGGTCCGCGGCATCCGCGCCTACCTGCGCCGCTGACCCGCGCGTCGGCCCACCGCGGGGAATGCGGAAGAATCGGCCCGCGTTGAGTACCCGGAGGTGCAGGCGATGGACGAGATGACCGCCCGTGAGGTCGGGGCGCCGTCGATCCGACGGCTGGCGATGGTCAGCCTGCACACCTCCCCGCTGGACCAGCCGGGCACCGGCGACGCCGGAGGGATGAACGTCTACGTCACCGAGCTGGCCACCCGCCTCGCCGAGCGGGGCGTGGAGGTGGACATCTTCACCCGTGCCACCTCGTCGAGCCACGAGCCGGTGGCGCCCCTGGCCGACGGGGTCACCGTCCGGCACGTCGTGGCCGGTCCGTTCGAGGGGCTGACCAAGGACGAGCTCCCCGGACAGCTCTGCGTCTTCGCCCGCGAGGTCCTGCGCGTGGAGGCGCAGTTCGACCCGGGCCACTACGACGCGGTGCACAGCCACTATTGGCTCTCCGGTCAGGTGGGCGCGCTGGCGCGCGACCGCTGGGGCGTGCCGCTGATCCACTCCATGCACACGATGGCCAAGGTGAAGAACTCCCTGCTGGCCGAGGGCGACAGCCCCGAGCCGCAGGCCCGGGTGATCGGCGAGGAGCAGGTCGTCGCCGCGGCGGACATGCTGATCGCCAACACCGACGACGAGGCCAAGGACCTGATCAACCGGTACGACGCGCACCCGGCCCAGGTCGAGGTGGTGCATCCCGGCGTCGACTTGGACGTCTTCCGGCCGGTCCCGATGGCCGAGGCACGGCAGCGGCTCGGGCTCCCGGTCGACGCCGACGTGCTCCTCTTCGTGGGCCGGATCCAGCCGCTCAAGGCGCCCGACGTACTGCTCCGCGCGGCCGCCGATCTGCTGGCCCGCGACCCCGGCCGCCGCGGTCGCCTGGTCGTCGCGGTCGTGGGCGGCCCCTCCGGCTCCGGGCTGGAGCATCCGACCGCGCTGGCCGACCTCGCCCGGGCGATGGGCCTCGACGACGTGGTCCGGTTCGTGCCGCCGGTCGGGCGACGCGAGCTGGTGGACTGGTACGCCGCCGCGAGCCTGGTCTGCGTGCCGTCGTACAACGAGAGCTTCGGGCTGGTCGCCGTGGAGGCCCAGGCGGTCGGCACCCCGGTCGTCGCCGCCGCGGTCGGCGGACTGACCACGGCCGTCGCCGACGGCCACTCCGGCCTCCTCGTCGAGGGCCACGACCCGATCGACTACGCCCGCTGCTTCGAGCGGCTGCTGGACCACCGCGGACTGCGGGCCGAGCTCGCCGCCGGTGCGCTGCGGCAGGCGGCCGACTTCAGCTGGGACCGCACCGCAGAGGAGACCCTGGCGGTCTACCACCGCGCCGCCCGGCAGATGCGCGAGCCGGCCCGGGGAGCGACGCGGTGAGCGAGGCCGCGACCCCGGCTGGGATCCTCCGCACGACGCTCGCCGAGAGCGGGCTGGACTGGGAGGAGAGCGCCGAGGGCGTCTTCGACGTCGTCCTGCCCGGTGAGCGCAAGCTGCAGACCCCCGTGCGGCTGGAGATCGGGCCGCACGCGCTGAGCGTGCACGCCTTCGTGTGCCGCAAGCCGGACGAGAACCACGAGGCCGTCTACCGCTGGATGCTGGAGCGCAACATGCGGCTCTTCGGCGTGGCCTTCGCCCTGGACGCCGTGGGCGACATCTTCCTCGACGGCCGGCTCCCGCTCACGGTGGTGACCCCGGCGGAGATCGACCGGCTGCTCGGCTCGGTGCTCACCTACGCCGACGAGTCCTTCAACATCCTGCTCGAGCTCGGCTTCGCCACGGCGATCCGCCGGGAGTGGGAGTGGCGCACCACGCACGGCGAGTCCACCCGCAACCTGGACGCCTTCCGCGAGTCGCTGGGCCTGCGCGAGCCGGAGTGAGCCTCAGCGTGGCGAGCGGCGACTGACCAGGACGCCGGCCACGCACAGTGCGCCGCCGGCGAAGGCCAGCAGCGGCGGGACCTCGTCGAGCAGCAGCCAGGCCATCACCACGGTGATCGCCGGCACCAGGAAGGTGGAGACCGCCTGCCGGGCGGCTCCGGTGTGCCGCAGCGCGTAGGCCCACGTGGAGAAGGCGATCGCGGTCGGGAAGAGCCCGAGGTAGACCAGCAGCGTGAGCGTCCCGGGGTCGCCCTCGCGCACGACGCCGATCGCGTCGCCGGCCCACGGCAGGCAGACCAGGACCCCGATCCAGCAGGCGAGGCAGGTGATCTCCAGCGCCGACCGGGTGCCGAGCAGGACCTTCTGGCAGAGCACGCCCACGGCGTACGTCGCCGCGGCGGTCAGCGCGAGCAGCACGCCGGTGACGTCGGCGCCCGCGTCGGAGCGGGTGGCGAGGCTGATCACCACGACTCCCGCGAACGCGACCGACATCCCTGCCACCAGCCAGCCGGTGAGCCGCTCGCCGAGGAAGATCCCGGCCAGCAGGGCGATCAGGATCGGGCCCACCTGGACGAGCATGGCCGCGGTCGCGGCGTCGATGCGCTGCTCCGAGGCGTTGAGGGCCAGGTTGTAGACGCCGAACCAGGCGACGCCGCAGAGGACCAGCAGGCCCGCCTCCCGGCGGCTCATTCGGGTCGCCGGGCGATGTCGCAGCCGCAGCACGCTCAGAGCGAGCGAGGCGACCAACAGCCGGATCAGCGAGAGCGCGCCGGGGGAGACGTCGTGCCCGAGGTGGCGGATCGCGACGAACGCCGAGGACCACAGCACCAGCGTGCTCGCCAGGGCCAGCAGCGGGAGGGTGGGGCTGGTGCGGGTGGTCTCGCCGGTGATGCTCACCCCGGAAACCTAGGTGCTCCCACCGACAGTCCGCACGCGGGATTCGGCCGTCGCGACCGCACGCTCACATGTCCAGCTTGTAGCCGAGCCCGCGGACGGTGGTGAGGTAGCGCGGCTCGGCGGGGTGGGGCTCGATCTTGGCGCGCAGCCGCTTGACGTGGACGTCGAGGGTCTTGGTGTCGCCGACGTAGTCCGAGCCCCAGACCCGGTCGATCAGCTGGCCGCGGGTGAGCACCCGGCCGGGGTTGCGCAGGAACATCTCCAGCAGCTCGAACTCCTTGAGCGGCAGCCGGACGTCCTCGCCGCCGATGGTGACGACGTGGCGGTCGACGTCCATCCGCACCGGCCCGACCTCCAGGGTCGCCGGCGTCAGGTCGGGCTCGGCGCCGCGGCGCAGGACGGCGCGGATCCGGGCGACCAGCTCGCGCGGGGAGTACGGCTTGGTGACGTAGTCGTCGGCGCCCAGCTCCAGGCCGACCACCTTGTCGACCTCGTCGTCCTTGGCGCTGACCATGATCACCGGGACGTTGGAGGTCTGCCGGATCTGGCGGCACACCTCCGTGCCCGGGATGCCGGGCAGCATCAGGTCCAGCAGCACGATGTCGGCGCCGGCCCGGTCGAACTCGGCCAGCGCGTCGTGGCCGGTGGCGGCGATGGCCACCTCGAAGCCCTCCTTGCGCAGCAGGTACGCCAGGGCGTCGCTGTAGCTCTCCTCGTCCTCGACGACCAGCACCCGGGTCACCGGCTCACCTTCCTCGTCGCGCCGCTCACGGCGCCTCCGTCGTGGGCACCCGGCGCGGCAGCGACAGGGTGAACGTCGATCCCTGGCCCTCGACCGACCAGACCTTCACGTCCCCGCCGTGCGAGGCCGCCACGTGCTTGACGATCGACAGGCCCAGGCCGGTGCCTCCGGTGGAACGGTGCCGCGCCGGGTCGACACGGTAGAACCGCTCGAAGATCCGGTCCACCTCCGAGGCCGGGATGCCGATGCCCTGGTCGGAGACGCTGATCTGCACCATGGAGTCGTCCGCCTTCGCGCTGACGCTCACCGTCGAGCCCTCGGGGGAGTAGGCCACCGCGTTGGTGACCAGGTTGCTCACGGCCACCTCGACCTGCTCGCGGTTGCCCAGGATCACCAGGTCCGGATCGCTGCTCGACGCCAGCGAGATGTGCTTGGCCTCGGCGTCGGTGCGGCTGGCCTCCAGGACCCGCTTGAGGACCACGTCGACCTCCACCGCGACCGGCTCGTCGAGCGGGTCGTCGCCCTGTAGCCGGGAGAGCTCGATGATCTGCTGCACCAGCCGGGAGAGCCGCTCGCTCTCGGCGTGCATCCGGGTGGCGAAGCGCTGCACCGCCTCGGGATCGTCGGCGGCGTCGAGCACGGCGTCGGAGAGCAGCCTGATCGCGCCGACCGGGGTCTTCAGCTCGTGGCTGACGTTGGCCACGAAGTCGCGCCGGATCGACTCGACGCGGCGCTCGCGGGTGCGGTCCTCCACCAGGGCGAGCACCAGCTGCGAGCCGAGCGGCGCCACCCGGGCGGTCACGTGACGCGGTGGTGTGCCGGCGCTGCGCTGCACGACCAGCTCGGTCTCGCGGATCTGCCCGTCCCGGCGTACCTGCCGGACCAGATCCTCCAGCTCCGGCACCGAGATGCGGTGCTCGCGGACCAGGCCCATGGCGATCGCGGGGGCCGACGCCTTGAGCACCTGGTCGCTGCCGTCCACGACCAGCGCGCTGCTGCGCAGGACGGAGAGGACCGCGGCCACGCCGGGCGGGAGGGCGCCGGTCGGCGGCTCCAGGTCGGGACGTGTCTGGGACTCGCTGATCCGCCACGCGAGGACGACGCCGCCGCCGAGCGCCGCGCCCAGCAGGGCGGCGAGCAGGGCCTGGGTCGTGGAGTCCACGATGTGATCGTAGGCGGTGATTCACGCGCCGTTCGGCCCGCGGGCCAGGCCTTCGGGGACTGTTCACCACCCGTTCACGTATCGACCCCGGGGCTTCATCTGGGCTGCCTATGGTGACCGCATGCGCGATGCGTACACCGACCAACTCGAATCCCTCCGCGACGAGCTGCTGGAGATGACCAGGCTCGTCGGCACGGCCGTCTCCCGGGCGACCCAGGCACTCCTCGACGCCGACGGCGCCCTCGCCGAGTCGGTGATCTCCGACGACGACGCGATCGACGCCCTGCGCGGCAAGATCGAGGAGGACAGCTTCGAGCTGCTCTCCCTGCAGAACCCCGTGGCCGGCGACCTGCGGATGCTGGTGGCCTCGCTGCGGATGGTCGGGGAGTTCGAGCGCATGGGCGACCTGGCGGTGCACATCGCCAAGATCGCCCGGCTGCGGATGCCCGAGACCGCCGTGCCCGACGAGATGGTGCCGGTGATCGCGCGGATGTCCGCGGTCGCCGAGGTGATGATCGCCAAGGTCGGCCACATCGTCGCCGACCGCGACGTGGCCGCCGCCGAGGAGCTGGAGGAGGTCGACGAGGAGATGGACCGGCTGCGCCGCTCCTCCTTCCGCGAGCTGCTCGGCTCGGAGTGGAAGCACGGCGTCGAGCCGGCCGTCGACATCGCCCTGCTGGGCCGCTACTACGAGCGGATCGCCGACCACGCCGTCTCCATCGCCCGCCGCGTCGTCTTCCTGGTGACCGGCGAGCACCCGACGTACGCCGGCTGAAGGCCACTGAAACGGCCGTGAAACCGCGCTGAAGGCGGCGGCCGCCATCGTGGCGGCATGAACGAGACTCCCGCCGTCCACGCCACCGGGCTGGTCAAGGACTTCGGCTCCTTCAGAGCCGTGGACCACATCGACCTGACCGTCCGCAAGGGCGAGATCTTCGGAGTGCTGGGCCCCAACGGCGCCGGCAAGACCACGATGCTGAAGATGCTCGCCACGCTGCTCACCATCGACGAGGGCGCGGCCGAGATCTTCGGCGTCGACGTCGTCCGGGAGCCGCACATGATCCGGCAGCTGATCGGCGTCACCGGGCAGTACGCCTCGGTCGACGAGAACCTCACCGCGCTGGAGAACCTCTGGCTCTTCGGCCGGCTGCAGGGCCTCTCCTCGGCGGGGTCGCGCGCGACCGCGGAGCGGCTGCTGGGGCAGTTCGGGCTGGAGGAGGCGGCGAACAGGCCGATCTCGCAGTTCTCCGGTGGCATGCGTCGCCGCCTGGACCTCGCCGCCAGCCTGATCACCCGGCCGCCGCTGATCTTCCTCGACGAGCCGACCACCGGCCTCGACCCGCGCACCCGCGGGCAGATGTGGGACACCATCCGCGGCCTGGTCGCCGACGGGTGCACCGTCCTGCTGACCACGCAGTACCTCGACGAGGCCGACCAGCTGGCCGACCGGATCGCGGTGATCGACCGTGGCCGCAAGGTCGCGGAGGGCACGCCCGACCAGCTCAAGACCTCCGTCGGCGACTCCACGCTGCAGCTCGAGCTGGCGCCCGAGGCCGATCGCTCCCTGGCCGCCGACGTCGTGCGCCGGCTGCTCGGCGAGGAGCCGGTGCTGACCCCGGAGTCCGGCCGGATGAACGTCGCCCTCGACGAGGCCGACCGCGCGGCCGACGTGCTGATCGGGCTGCGCCATGCCGGCGTCTCGATCGCCTCGGTCAGCGTCGCCAAGCCCACCCTCGACGAGGTGTTCCTTGCCCTGACAGGTCACGACACCGGCGAGCACACCCCTGACTCCGACGAGACCCTGGAGGTCGCCCGATGAGCACCCTGACAGCGCCCCTTCCCTCCGTCGACCCGGCCGAGGCCGTCGCCCGCGCCGGACGGCGTACGACGCTCGCCGACACCGTCAGCCAGACGCTGACCATGGCCTGGCGGGCCACCAAGAAGATGCGCCGCAACCCCGAGCAGTTCTTCGACGTGACGCTGCAGCCGCTGCTGTTCACCGCGATGTTCGCCTACATCTTCGGTGGCGCGGTGTCCGGTGACGTGAAGAGCTACCTGCCGCTGATGATCCCCGGCATCGTCGCCCAGACCGTGCTCACCTGCTGCATGGCCACCGGCGTGCAGCTGCGCGAGGACATGGACAAGGGCGTCTTCGACCGGTTCAAGTCGCTGCCGATCGCCCGGATCGCCCCGCTGGCCGGGCCGATGGTGGCCGACCTGATCCGCTACGCCATCGCCTCGTCGCTGACCTTCGCGACCGGCTTCCTCATGGGCTACCGGCCTGGCGGCGGCATCCTGGGCGTGCTCGGCGCGATCCTGCTGGCCATCTTCACCGGCTGGTCACTGGCCTGGATCTTCACCTACATCGGCACGATCGCGCGCAGCGCCCAGGCCGTGCAGGGCATGTCGATGCTGATCCTCTTCCCGCTGACGTTCCTGTCCAACGCCTTCGTGCCCATCGAGACGCTGCCGGACTGGCTGGCCTCGTTCGTCCGGGTCAACCCGGTCTCGCACCTGGTCACCGCCGCCCGCGACCTCGCCAACGACGGCGCGGTCACCCACCAGGTCTGGCTGACCCTGCTGGCCGGCGCCGTCGTGGTCGCGATCTTCGCTCCGCTCTCGGTGCGCAGCTACAAGAAGCACCTCTAGGAGATCTCGCCGAGGACCCGCGCCGCGTCGTCGTGCAGCGCGGGTCCGTGGCGTCCGGCGTACGCGCGCGTCTCGGCGGCGAGGAGGCCCGGCTGCAGCGCCTCGACGGCGTCGGCGACGTGGTGCCAGGCCATCACCGGGAAGGTCCGGTTGTAGCCGAATCCCTCGGCCAGGGCGGCCAGTCGCGCGCAGGTGAGCAGCGGCAGCGCCTCGCGGTGGACGCCCCACGCGGCCAGGGCGAAGAGCAGCATCCCCGCCACGGGATAGTCCAGGAAGCCGGCCTCGCCGTCGACGTAGCGCGCCGCCTTGGCGCGGACTCCCTCGTAGAGGTCGGCGCCCTCGCCGCCGCCGTGCACCGCGTACGCCGTGAGGGCGGCCGCCTCGCCGAAGAGCGCCCACGGCTCCAGGCCGGTCGCCTCGAAGCCCGGGAAGCGCATCGCGCCGAGCTGGGCCATCGCGTCCCGGAAGAGCACCAGGCCGGTCTCGGTCTCGCCGCGGGCCAGGGCGACCTCCGCGCGTCCGGCCGGCACGACGACCCGGCTGCCGAAGAGCGGCGCCGATCCGGAGCCCTCGATCGCGTCCAGGATCCCCTCGGCCTCGTCGACCCGGCCGTCCAGCAGCGCGCAGTGGGCGAGCAGCGCGCGCATCTGGACCGCGTCGTCGTCGGCGCGCAGGCGGGTGAGGATCGGCAGCGCCTGGCGGGCGTGGTCCGCGGCCGCGGTGGGGTGGCCCAGCTGCATCTCCATCTCCGCCAGCTGGGCCAGCAGCATCCCGCGGGTCCACGGCCCGTCCTCCTCGCGCCAGAGCGCCAGCGCCGCGCGGGCCGACTCGATGGCGGTGGCCGGGTCGCCGGCGTTCTCCTGCTGATGGCTGGCCCACTGCAGCGCGACCAGCCGCACCTCGCGCTCGGGGTGGGCGCGGAGCGCCTCCAGGCGCGCGGCGATGTCCTCGCCGGCCTCGTCCAGCAGGACGCCCTCGGGGTCGCGCGCCTCCAGGACGACCGTGACGATCCCGCGCAGCCGCGGGCTCACCGGCTCGCCCAGCGCGGCGAGGGCACGGCGGCTCTCGGGCACCGGCGCGCCGCGGAAGATCGCGCCGTTGGTGACGATGGTGGCCAGCACGGTGCGGGTCTGGTCGGCCAGGTCGGCCGGCGGGGTCCAGCCGTCGACGACCCGCTCCACCGCGTCGGTCAGGGAGACCACGCGCGAGTGGTCGCCGCGGATGGTCCAGAAGTCCGCCAGCGCGGCCATCAGGCGTACGACGGTGACCTGGTCCTCCTCCTCGATCGCCCGGCGCAGCACGTCGGACAGGTTGCCCTCCTCGCGGTGCAGCGCCTCGACCACGTCGTACTGCCTCGGCCCGTAGAGGTCCGCCCAGGCCTGATCCGCGAGCGCGGTCGCCCAGTCCCGCTGCGCCTGCCGGGTGGCGGCCTCCTCGCCGGACTCCGCGAGCCGGACCCGGCCGAACTCGCGGACCGTCTCCAGCATCCGGTAGCGCACGTGGCCGCCGGTCTCCTGGAGACCGGCCAGCGACTGCTCGACGAGCTCCTCGACCAGGCCGAGTGGATCGGCCGCGTCGGTCAGCACCGCCTCGGCGGCGTCCAGGGCGAAGCCGTCGTGGAAGACCGCGAGCCGGCGCAAGGCCGCTCGCTGCGGCTCGGTGAGCAGCGCCCAGGACCAGTCGATGACGGCGAGCAGGGTGCGGTGCCGGTCGGGCGCGGAGCGGTCACCGCCGCGCAGCAGCCCGAAGCGGTCGTCGAGTCGCCGGGTGATCTCCTCGACGCTCATCACGCGCACCCGGGCGGCGGCGAGCTCGACGGCCAGCGGCAGCCCGTCCAGCCGGCCGACCAGCGCGGCCACCTCGTCGTGGTCGAGGCGCACGGTGGGGCGCGCGGCCCGGGCCCGCTGGCCGAACAGGTCCACCGCGTCGTCGAGTTCCAGCTGGCCGAGCAGGTAGACGTGCTCGGCGGCGATCCCCAGCGGCGCGCGCGAGGTGGTGAGCACGCGCAGGTCGCGGGTGCCGGCGACCAGCACGCCGACCAGCTCGGCGACCGCCTCGACGAGATGCTCGCAGTTGTCCAGCACCAGCAGCGTGGGGGCGAGCTCGAGCTGGGTGATCATCCGGGCGCGGACGTCGGCGCGCTGCCGCGGCGTGAGGGTACGCCGGCCGCTGACCGAGTCGCGCACCCCGAGGGCGGAGCCCACCTCGCCGACCACGTCGTCGGGCGAGGTGACGCCGGCCAGCTCGACGACGTGCACCACGGGCTGGCTCGCCTCCCGGGCCAGCACCTGGGCCAGCCGGGTCTTGCCGAGACCACCGGGTCCGACGATCGAGGTCACCCGGCTGCTCGCCAGCATGCCCTGGAGCCAGGCGACGTCCTCGTCGCGTCCGATCAGCGGGGTGGCGTCGTACCTGATGCCGGAGCGGACCGGCCGGTCGGCCGCCAGCAGCTCGCCGTGCAGCCGGCGCAGCTCGGGACCGGGGTCGGTGCCGAGCCGGTCGGCCAGGTCGGTGCGGTACCGCTCGTAGCGCTCCAGGGCACTCGCCGGCGAGGCCGTGGCCGCGGTGGCCCGCAGCAGCGCCGCCAGCAGGGTCTCGTCGTCGGGCTCCTCGTCGAGGGCCGCCTCCAGGTCGGGCAGCGCGAGCTCGTGCCGGCCGAGCCGGCCGAGGGCCAGCCCGCGGATCCTGCGGGCATCGGGATCGGGCGACAGCGCCAGCGCCTCGCCGGCCGCGGCGAGGGCGTCGGGCCACTGCTCGGCGCGCGCCGCCGTGCGGGCCTGCTCCACGAGCGTGCGCAGGTGGAGCAGGTCCACCTCGTCGTCGGCCAGCCCGAGCCGGTAGCCGGCGCCGGTGCGCTCGACGGCCTCGGGCCCGGTGATCGTGCGGGTGCGCGAGACGACCACCTGCAGGGCGCGGGCGGGATCGGCGGGCACGTCGTCGCCCCAGATCTCCTCGGCCAGCCGGGCGACGCTCGCGCCGGCGTGGCCGGCCTCGGCCAGCGCGATCAGCAGGCGCTGCTGGCGATCGCCGGTGACCGGCTGGCCGTCCCAGCGGACGCCGTCGAGGAGCCGCAGCCGGATCACGCGGTCCAGCCTAGGTCCCTCGGTCAGCGTCCCTGGTTGGCGACGGCAGCGGCGGCGGCAGCCGCGGCCTCGGGGTCGAGGTAGCGCCCGCCCGGGACGGTGGGACGCAGGTCGTCGTCGAGCTCGTAGACCAGCGGCATGCCGGTGGGGATGTTGAGCCCGGCGATGTCCTCGTCGCCGATCTGGTCGAGGTGCTTGACCAGCGCGCGCAGGCTGTTGCCGTGGGCGGCGACCAGCACGGTCAGGCCGGCCCGCAGGTCGGGCACGATGCTGGACTCCCAGTAGGGCAGGAAGCGCGCGATGACGTCCTTGAGGCACTCGGTGCGCGGCATCTCCTCGCCGAGGTCGGCGTACCGCGGGTCACCGGCCTGCGACCACGGGTCGTCGTCGGCGATCGGGGGCGGCGGCACGTCGAAGCTGCGGCGCCAGAGCATGAACTGCTCCTCGCCGTACTCCTCGAGGGTCTGCTTCTTGTCCTTGCCCTGCAGCGCTCCGTAGTGCCGCTCGTTGAGCCGCCAGCTGCGGCGGACCGGGATCCAGTGCCGGTCGGCGGCGTCGAGCGAGAGGTGTGCGGTGGTGATCGCGCGGCGCTGCAGCGAGGTGTGCAGCACGTCGGGCAGCAGGCCCGCCTCGACGAGCTGCTCGCCCGAGCGGGTGGCCTCGGCGCGTCCCTTGTCGGTCAGCGGGACGTCGACCCAGCCGGTGAAGAGGTTCTTGGCGTTCCACTCGCTCTCGCCGTGGCGGAGCAGGATCAGCGTGGCCATCAGTCGTCGGTCGGGGTGTCGCTCGGGGACTCCTCGTCGGAGGGCACCGGCACGTCGGCGTAGTCGCCGGTGTTGGCCACGACGGGCACTCGGATGGTGGTGCGCTGACCGCTGTCGAAGACCAGTCGGAGGCTGACGAAGTTGCCCGGCTGGATGCGCGAGCCGCGCAGCGCGATCTCGCCCTCGGTGGCGAGGTTCACCAGGCCGTCGGCCGGGGCCTCGATCCGCACGTCGACCCCGGCGATGTCCTGCCCGGTGACGTTGACCAGCGCGTTGTCCTCCTCCTGGTCGTTGTTGACCAGGGTGGCGACCAGCGTGCCGGAGCCCTTCTCGGCGCTGACCACCAGCGCGTTGAGCACGTCGACGCTGCCGGTGCGGTTGTTGACCCCCTCGGCGGGCTGGTAGTCCTGGTCGGTCTGGGCGTTGAAGCCGCAGGCGCCGAGGACGGGCACCAGGAGCAGCAGGGCCAGCGCGGCGATGCGACGGAGCGGGGTCACGACGGGCGTCCTCTCGGGTGTGGATCTCGGGTACGCCGGCCGCTCGGCGGAGCGCGTCCGCGGGCGGCTCCGGCGCGGGCCGAGCCTACCGCGTCAGCCGGGCGCGAGGACCGCGGGACCACCCGATGGCGGCCGGGCGACGGGAGAGGGGCCGGTCAGGCTCGCAGGCCGGTGGTCATCAGCGCCGCGACCAGGCCGGCGGCCGCCGCCAGGCTGAGCACCACGGTGAGGAGCAGCAGGCGAGGAGCCCCGATGCGCAGGGCGATCCGCAGCGGCAGGTTGCGGGCCGAGGCCTTGTTGTCGTCGACCAGGTCGGGCAGCGAGGTCAGGAAGTGCGCGCAGAAGCCGAGGGCCGCGCTGGCCGCGACGACCGGCCACGAGGGCGGTCCGCCGTGGACACCGCCGGCCCATCCGCCGTACGAGAGGAAGAACGGGTAGAGCGCGAAGGTGGCCATCCACGGCAGGAAGGACAGGGCCGTGCGGTGCAGCCGCTTGTTGTTGATCCAGCCGATCGGCAGCGTCGCGAGCAGCGCGAGGCCGGCCGCCGTGCCGTTCTGCAGCGCGAGCGGGATGGCCAGCAGGACCAGCACGATCACCACGTAGCTGGCGTTGCCCACGGGCAGCACGCCGGCCGCGATCGGCTTGCCCTCGACCTCGCCGCGGTAGTCGTGGTTCTGGTCGGCGATGTCGTTGCCCAGGCCGAGTGCGAGCTGGACGACGAGCACGGCCGCGGCCGCGGAGAGGAACTCGCGCGCGGGACGGCCGTCGAGGAAGGCGCCCAGCCCGATGGCCACGGCGAGGATCAGTGCCTGGCGGGGGTGACTGGCCCGGATCAGGTTGCGCAGCTGACCCGCGCGCCTGCCTGCCGGCGCCGGCGTCGTCCCCGGGCTCGCGGGGCCCGCCCCCACCACGTTGCTCATGATCGAAAACTATGCCGCAGGGAGAGCCCCGATGTGGCAAAGGCACAAGAATTGAAGTCTTGTCAAGCCCCGCATTGTGCCCCTGACCTGGGAAAACGCCGTCGGAGGAGGTTCGGTGCCCGTGTTAGACTGGTCACCTTGAAAGGGGTTCATTGCATGACTTTCACCGTCGGGGAAACCGTCGTCTATCCAAATCACGGGGCCGCTGTCATCGAGGACATCGAGATGCGGACCATCAAGGGTGAGGAGAGGCAGTACCTCGTCCTCCGCATCGTCGCTCAGCAGGATCTCGTCGTCCGGGTGCCGGCGTGCAACCTCGACCTGGTCGGCGTGCGCGATGTCGTGGACAAGGAGGGCCTGGACCGCGTGTTCGAGGTGCTCCGCGCGATCGTCCCGGACGAGCCGACCAACTGGTCGCGCCGGTACAAGGCCAACCTGGAGAAGCTGCACTCGGGCGACGTGATGAAGGTCGCCGAGGTCGTCCGCGACCTGTGGCGCCGCGAGCGTGACCGTGGCCTGTCGGCCGGCGAGAAGCGGATGCTCGCCAAGGCCCGCCAGATCCTGGTCTCCGAGCTCGCTCTGGCCGAGCACACCAACGAGGACAAGGCCGAGGCCATCCTCGACGAGGTGCTCGCCTCCTGAAGGCTCCAATCCGACGAACGCCCCCGGTGTGCACCGGGGGCGTTCGTTGTCTTCGGGCTCCCTAGGCTGGCGTCATGGAGGGCAGACCGCTGGGCTGGGTGCACGTGCCGGCAGGCTCGCTCCCCTTCGCCTTGGTGCACGGGGAGTCGTTGGTCGCCGCGGCCGCCTGGGCGCTCGGTGAGGCGGGAATCATGTCGTACGACGCCGCTGGCTTTTTTCACCGGCGCTTCGCCGCCGTACGCGAGGCCGGGCTGCCGCTCGTCGTGCACGACCCGCTCTGCCCGCTGGCCCCACCGGGCTTCCTGGCCGAGGCGGTCGACCGATCGGCCTCGACGGGCCGTGTGGTGGTGGGCTTCCGCCCGGTGACCGACACGATCAAGCGGCTCGACGGCGACGCCTATGCCGAGACGCTCGACCGCTCGGCCCTGCGCTCGATCGCCACGCCCGTGGTGATTCCGACCGACGTGCTCGCCGGCGTGACCGGCCTGGAGCCCGACGTCCCCGCTCTCGTGGACCGCCTGGCCGGCGCCGTGCAGATCGAGTGGCTCGAGGCGCCGCCCCTGGCCCGCCGCGTGGCGGACCTCGACGACCTCGCCGTCCTGGAGGCGGCCAGCCGCGCGGCCGCTTCCACCGGCTGACCCCGATCACGGGCAGTTGGCGACGATTCGACTCCCGGCCGGCCGATACGACGCGAACTGCCCGTACTGGGGTACGCCGCTCCTCAACCGCCGAGGAGCTCCTCGGCCAGGGCCAGGTCCTCGGGGAAGGTCACCTTGAGGTTGGTCCGCTCGCCCGGCACGCGCCGGATGGTCACCTCGGCCCCGACCGCAACGGCATAGTGCTCCAGGCAGGCGGCCGTGTCGGTCCCGCGGAAGCCGTCCTCGTCGGCCCGGTCGTAGGCGGCGAGCAACGGCCGGGCGGTGAAGGCCTGGGGCGTCTGCACGGCGGCCAGCTCGCCGCGGGCCAGGTGGCCGTCCAGGTCGCTCAGCGGGCCGGGCGCCACCGCCGGAACGGCCGCGGCGTCGCCGGCGGCCCGGTCGATGGTCGCCCGGAAGAGCGCGGCCGACGCGAGCGGCCGGGCGGCGTCGTGGATCGCCACCACGCCGATCTCGCCGGCCTCGATGTCGGGGCGCAGTGCCCGCAGCGCGGCGTACTCGGAGTCGTGCCGCTCGGCCCCGCCGTCGACCAGCCAGACGTCATGCGTGCCCAGGTGCGGCGCGAGCTCCTCGGCCACGATCTCCCGGTCCTCGGGCCGGACCACGACCACGATCCGGTGGACGCCGTCGAGGGCGAGCGCGGTCCGGACGCTGTGCGCCAGGATCGGCAGGCCGGCCAGGGGCAGCAGCACCTTGTTGCGGTCGGCGCCGACCCGGCTGCCGGACCCGCCGGCCAGGACGACGACCGCCGCGGGGATGGTCACAGGTGCGGCCGCACCAGCCGGAGGAGTACGCCGGACACCAGCTCGTCGCGCTCCAGCGGGAGCATGTGGCCCGCGTCCGGCACGACGGTGAGGACGGCGTCCTCGATGTGCTCGGCGATGTGGCGCCCGTGGTGCGGCGGGGTCAGCACGTCGCGGGTGCCGACCAGGACGTGGGTGGGGATGCCGTCGAAGACCTTGAGCGCCTCGCGCCGCTCGTGGCGCATGCAGTCCTCGTAGAAGCCGACCATGGTGGCGGCCGGGGAGTTGATGATCCCCTCGACGGTGAGTGCCGTGTCGGACAGGCGCTTCGGGGTGCCGAACAGGAACCGGTTGACCAGCTGGCGCTCGATGATCGGCGAGCGCTGGCGGGCCCGTTTCGTCAGCGTCTTGGAGCGCAGCGCGAGGATCCGCGGGATCTGCGCGCGGGCGAACTCGCCCATCTCCGGGAGCCCGAGGGTGACCGTGTTCAGGCCGCCGCTGGAGGTCGAGACGAACGCCGCGCCGACCACCCGGTCGAAGAGCTCGGGCCGCTGCTCGGCCAGCGCCATCATCGTCATGCCGCCGATGGAGTGCCCGGCGACGACGAGCTTGCCCTCAGGGGCGTGCGCGTCGATCACGTCCGACATGTCCCGGGCCAGGTTGGCGATCGTGCAGGCGGGCCGGCGGGCGTGGTCGGAGCTGCCATGCCCGCGGTGGTCCCAGGTGAGGATCCGGATGCCGTGGCCGAACTCGCGCTGCAGCGCGCGGACCTGGTAGCGCCAGTCCTCCTGGTTGAGGGTCCAGCAGTGGGAGAGCGCCACGGTCACCGGCGCGTCGGCCGGTCCGTAGGTGCGCACGTCCAGGCGCAGTCCGTCGAAGGTCAGCATGTGGGTCCACTTCGCTTTCGTGATGACCGGGCTCTCGTGGTGACCGGCCCATTCTGCCTGGTATTGAACAGGCGTCAACAAGCCGGGCTCAGCGGCGGACGAGCGCTGTGGCGATCGCGGCGATCCCCTCGCCGCGTCCGGTCAGGCCCAGCCCGTCGGTCGTCGTGGCCGAGAGTGAGACGGAGATCCCGTGCCGCTCCCGCAGGCGCTCCTCCGCCTCGGCACGCCGGGCGCCGATCCGCGGGCGGTTGCCGACCAGCTGCACCGACACGTTGACCACGCTCCAGCCGGCCTCGCCGACCAGGCGCAGCGTCTCGGCCAGCAGGTCGTCGCCCGCCGCCCCCGCCCACTCGGGCCGCGAGGTCCCGAACGTGCCGCCGAGGTCCCCGAGTCCCGAGGCGGACAGCAGCGCGTCGCAGACCGCGTGCAGGACGACGTCGCCGTCGGAGTGGCCCTCGGGCCCCTCGGTCTCCTCGGGGAAGTCCAGCCCGGCGATCCGCATGGGCCGGCCAGAGGCGAGACGGTGGACGTCGGTGCCGATCCCGATGCGCAGGTCCATGGGCTGATCATGCCCTCCCGGGCATGTCCACGCCGAGGCCGCCGCACTCCCCAACGATCGACGGACAGGCCACGATGGGGGCGTGAGGCGCGACCGGACCCGGCTCTGGGTGGCCGGCGCGGCGACCGGCGCTGCCGGCATGGTCGTCGCGCAGGCGACCGTGTGGGCGCTGCGCGCCGAGATCGGCCCGGTCGAGTCGGTGGCCGCCGCCGTGCGTGACGGTACGCCGGGCGTGGTGGCCGTCCGCCTCGTCCATCTGGTCGGTCACCTCGACAAGCCGCTGCTCGTCGGCGGCACCGTGGCGATCCTGCTCGCGATCTGCGGACTGGCCGGCGCGCTGAGCCGGCGCCGGATGCTCTACGCGGACCTGATCTTCCTCGCGCTGGCCGCGATCGGGCTGCTGGCGATCCAGCGGCAGCCCAACGCCACGGTGGCCTCGGCCGTGGCAGTGATCGCCGGCCTGGTCACGTGGCTGCTGGTCCTCCGGGTCCTCGTCCGCCCCACGCTGACGGGCTCGCAGTCGCGCCGCGACTTCCTGCTGCGTACCGGCGGGGTGGTCGTCGGCGCGGGCGTCCTCGCGGTGGCCGGCCGCTGGGTCGGGCGGGGCCGGCGCAAGGTGGAGCAGGCCCGGCGGCTGCTGCGGCTGCCCGTGACGCCGGGCACCGAGCCGCCGCACGCCTCGCTCGGCGTCCGTGGCATCGCGCCGTGGCGCACGCCCAACGGCGACTTCTACCGCATCGACACCACGCTGGTGCCGCCGGCGATCCAGCCCACCGACTGGCAGCTGCGCATCCACGGGATGGTCGACCAGGAGGTGACGGTGACCTACCAGGACCTCGTCGGCCGGCCGTTCGCCGAGGGCTGGGTGACGCTGGCCTGCGTGTCCAACGAGGTCGGCGGTGACCTGATCGGCAACGCCTGGTGGTCCGGGGTGCCGGTCCGCGAGCTGCTCGCCCAGGCCGGGATCCAGCAGGGCGCCGACGCGGTGCTGCAGACCTCCCAGGACGGCTGGACCTGCGGGACCCCGCTCGCGGCGCTGACCGACGACCGCAACGCGCTGCTCGCGGTGGCGATGAACGGCCGGCCGCTGCCGGTCGAGCACGGGTTCCCGGTGCGGATGGTCGTGCCCGGGCTCTACGGCTACGTGTCGGCGACGAAGTGGCTGGTCGACCTGGAGGTCACCCGGTTCGACGAGATCGACGCCTACTGGACCAAGCGCGGATGGGCGGAGGAGGGGCCGATCAAGACGCAGTCGCGGATCGACGTGCCCCGCGACGACGCCGAGGTCACCGCCGGCCCGCTGCGGATCGGCGGCAGCGCCTGGGCCCAGCACACCGGGATCGAGCGGGTCGAGTTCCAACTCGACGGCGGGCCGTGGCGCACGGCCGACCTGGGGGCCGTGCCCAAGGGAGCGCGGGACACCTGGGTGCAGTGGACCGGCCAGGTGGAGGTCGGCGCGGGCCGGCACACACTCGTCGTCAGGGCGACCGACGCCGCCGGACGCACCCAGACCGCGGTGCGCTCCGACGTACTCCCCGACGGCGCCACCGGGTGGCACACCGTGACCTTCGACGCGTCCTGAGCGCGCGGGGGAGGGCCGGCGCGCCGACCCGCCTAAACTTGCGCCCATGTGCGGAATCGTCGGGTACGTCGGGCCCAAGCAGGCGCAGGGCGTCGTCATCGACGGCCTGCGCCGTCTGGAGTACCGCGGCTACGACTCCGCCGGCGTGGCGCTGGTCGTCGACGGCTCCATCGCCTCGGACAAGCGCGCCGGCAAGCTGGCCAATCTGGAGAAGGCGCTGGAGGAGACTCCGCTGCCGCCCTCGACCACCGGCATCGGCCACACCCGGTGGGCGACCCACGGCGCGCCGACCGACGCCAACGCCCACCCGCACCTCGGCCAGGGCGGCCGGGTGGCCGTCGTGCACAACGGCATCATCGAGAACTTCGCCGCCCTCCGCGAGGAGCTGGAGCGCGGGGGCCACGACCTGCGCTCGGAGACCGACACCGAGGTCGCCGCGCACCTGCTGGAGCGCGAGGTCGCGGACGGCGCCGACCTGACCACCGCGATGCAGACGGTGTGCCGCCGGCTCCAGGGCGCCTTCACCCTCGTGGCCGTGGACGCCCAGGACCCGGACCGGGTGGTGGCGGCGCGCCGCAACTCCCCGCTCGTGGTGGGCATCGGCGAGGGGGAGAGCTTCATCGGCTCCGACGTCGCCGCCTTCATCGAGCACACCCGCGAGGCGCTCGAGCTCGGTCAGGACCAGGTCGTCACGATCACCCGCGACGGCGTCTCGATCACCGACTTCGCCGGCACCCCGGCCGAGGGCCGCCGCTACCACGTCGACTGGGACCTCGCCGCCGCCGAGAAGGACGGCTACGACTGGTTCATGCGCAAGGAGATCTTCGAGCAGCCGCACGCGGTGGCCGACGCGCTCCTGGGCCGCCACGACGAGGACGGCCTGCTGCAGCTCGACGAGGTCCGCATCTCCGACGACGAGCTGCGCGACATCGACAAGATCATCATCGTCGGCTGCGGCACGGCCAACTACGCCGGCATGGTCGCCAAGTACGCCATCGAACACTGGACCCGGATCCCGTGCGAGGTCGAGCTGGCCCACGAGTTCCGCTACCGCGACCCGATCCTGACCCGCAACACCCTCGTCGTGGCGATCAGCCAGTCCGGCGAGACCGCGGACACCCTGATGGCCATCCGGCACGCGCGCGCCCAGCGCGCCAAGGTGCTCGCGGTCTGCAACACCAACGGCTCCACGATCCCGCGCGAGTCCGACGCGGTGATCTACACCCACGCCGGCCCGGAGATCGGGGTCGCCTCCACCAAGGGCTTCCTGACCCAGCTGGTCGCCTGCTACCTGCTCGGGCTCTACCTCGCGCAGGTGCGCGGCACCAAGTACGGCGACGAGATCGCCGCGGTCGTCCGCGAGCTGACCGCGATGTCCGGCCACGTCCAGCGGCTGCTGGACTCGGCCGGCGAGGTCTACGCCCTGGCCGAGCGGTTCCAGACGGCCAAGTCGGTGCTCTTCCTCGGCCGCCACGCCGGCTTCCCGGTTGCGCTGGAGGGCGCGCTCAAGCTCAAGGAGCTGGCCTACATCCATGCCGAGGGCTTCGCCGCGGGCGAGCTCAAGCACGGCCCCATCGCGCTGATCGAGGAGGGCCTGCCGGTCTTCTGCGTGCTGCCGCCCCGGGGCCGGGACCAGCTGCACGACAAGATGATCAGCGCGATCCAGGAGATCCGGGCCCGTGGCGCGCTGACGATCGTGCTGGCCGAGTCCGACGACACCGAGGTGGTGCCGTACGCCGACGTGCTGGTGCCGCTGCCGACCGTGCCGACGCTGCTGCAGCCCCTGGTGGCGACCATCCCGCTGCAGCTCTTCGCCTGCGAGCTGGCGACCCTGATGGGCCACGACGTGGACCAGCCGCGCAACCTCGCCAAGTCGGTCACCGTCGAGTGAGCGGGATCGTCGGGGTCGGCGTGGACCTGGTCGAGATCGGCCGGTTCGCCGAGTCCCTGCGGCGCACCCCGGCCCTGCGCGAGCGGCTCTTCACCCCGGTCGAGGCCGCCCTGCCCGAGCACTCGCTGGCGGCACGCTTCGCGGCCAAGGAGGCGCTGGCCAAGGCGCTCGGCGCGCCCGGCGACCTCGCCTGGCTCGACGCCGAGGTCGTCCGGCTGGAGTCCGGCCAGCCGATGCTCCGCCTGCTCGGCACGGTGCTGGCCCGCGCGGAGTCGCTGGGCGTCGCGCGCACCCACCTCTCGCTGAGCCACGACGGCGGCTTCGCCACGGCGTACGTGGTCGCGGAAGGCCACGGTCTCGGCGGCCTGGGCGGCTCGGCATGAGGGCGGCCCACACCGTTGCGCAGGTGCGCGAATTCGGACTGCCGGCGCTGTCGGCAGTGTCCGGAGGGCACCGATGAGAGCGGCCCACACCGTTGCGCAGGTGCGTGAATTCGGACTGCCGGCGCTGTCGGCAGTGTCCGGAGGGCACCGATGAGGGCGGCCCACACCGTTGCGCAGGTGCGTGAGGCCGAGGCGGCGCTGATGGCCCAGGTTCCCGACGGGACCCTCATGCAGCGTGCGGCCCACGGGCTGGCGGTGGCCGTGGCCGACCTGCTCGGCGGGGTCTACGGCGCCCGTGTGCTGCTGCTCGTCGGATCCGGTGACAACGGCGGAGACGCCCTCTACGCAGGGGCTCTGCTCGCCCGGCGCGGAGCGAGCGTCGAGGCGATCCTGCTCTCCGAGCGGCACCACCAGGCCGGCCTGGCCGAGCTGCGGGCCCGTGGCGGCCGGGTGGTCACGACGGCCGAGGCGCACGAGCCGGATGTCGTGCTCGACGGCATCGTGGGGATCGGCGGCACACCGGGGCTGCGGCCCGACGCGGCGGAGGCGGTCGCGCGGTTCCCCGGAGCGCTGATGGTCGCGGTCGACGTACCGTCCGGGGTCGAGGTGGACACCGGGCGTCTCGACGGCCCGCACGTCCGCGCCGACCTCACCGTCACCTTCGGCACGCACAAGATCTGCCACCTGCTCGACCCGGCCGCCGAGGCGTGCGGCGCGGTCGAGCTGGTCGACATCGGACTGGAGCTGCCCGAGGCGCCGGTGACCGCGCTGCAGGCGGCCGACGCCGCGGTGCGGCTGCCCCGGCCGCGGCCCTTCGACCACAAGTACACCCGCGGCGTGGTCGGCGTCCGCGCCGGCTCGGCGGCCTACCCGGGCGCCGCCGTGCTGTGCACCTCGGGCGCCTCCTCCGGGCTGGCCGGGATGGTGCGCTACGTCGGCAGCGCCGATCATGACCGGGACGCTGTCGTGGCCCGGCATCCCGGCGTGGTCGTCTCGTCCGGCCGGGTGCAGGCGTGGGTGGTCGGCTCCGGCGGCGACGACACCGCGGAGGCCACGCTGGGCGAGGCCCTCGCCGACGACGTGCCGGTGCTCGTCGACGCCGACGCGCTGCGCCACCTGCCCGCGACCCTGCCGGACGGCTGCGTGCTCACGCCGCACGCCGGCGAGCTCGCCGCCATGCTCGGCGTGGAGCGAGCCGAGGTCGAGGCCGAGCAGCTCCGGCATGCCACCGAGGCCGCCCGTCGCTTCGACGCCGTCGTCGTGCTCAAGAGCCGGCACACCGTCGTCGCCGATCCCGGCGGTCGCGTCCGGGTGACCACCTCGGGCCTTCCCTGGCTGGCGGTCGCCGGCGCGGGCGACGTGCTCGCCGGGCTGATCGGGTCGCTGCTCGCCGCGGGCCTGGACGCCTTCGACGCGGCGTCGGTCGGCTCCTGGGTGCACGGCGCCGCGGCGTCCTGTGCGGGAGCGCCGCTCACCCCCGAAGCCGTGGCCGATGCCATCCCCCACGTCGTCCGGGACCTCGTCGCCGAACGGGCAGAACCCGCCGAGCGGGCCCTCCGCCGGGGCTGATGCGGCGGTTGTGCCCGTCGGTGTGCGAGATGGAAGGATGAGCGGCATGCCCGCCGCCGAGATCGTCGTCGATCTGGCCGCGATCCGGCACAACATCTCGCTCCTGCGCGAGACGGCCGGCCCACTGATGGTCGTGGTCAAGGCCGACGGCTACGGGCACGGCATGGTGCCCGCCGCTCGGGCCGCGCGCGCCGCAGGAGCCGAGTGGCTGGGGGTCGCCACGCTCGAGGAGGCCCTGACCCTGCGCGAGTCCGGCGACACCGGGCGGGTGCTGTGCTGGCTGGCCACGCCGGGCGCCGACTTCGCGCCGGTGCTCGCCGCGGACGTCGACGTGACCGCGTCCTCGGAGCGCCAGCTGGGCGAGATCGTCGACGCCGCCGGGCGGACCGGTGTGGTGGCGCGGGTGCAGCTGAAGGCCGACACCGGCCTGTCCCGCAACGGCGCCACCGCCGACAGCTGGCCGGGACTGGTGGCCGCGGCCCGGCGGGCCGAGGAGGCGGGCAGGATCCGGGTCACCGGCCTCTGGTCCCACTTCGCCTGCTCCGACGAGCCGGATCATCCGGCCAACGACGCTCAGGAGAAGGCCTTCCTCGCCGCGCTGGAGGTGGCCGAGGCGGCCGGCCTGCGGCCGGAGGTGCGGCATCTCGCGAACTCGGCGGGGGCGCTGCTGAGGCCGAGCTCGCGGTTCGACCTGGTCCGGGTCGGCCTGGCGGCGTACGGCCTCAGTCCGGCGCCGGCCCTGCGCTCGGCCGCGGATCTCGGCCTGCGCCCGGCCATGACCGTGCGGGCCCGGCTGGCCCATGCCAAGGACGTCCCGGCCGGCGCGGGCGTCTCCTACGGACACACCTACGTGGCCGATCGGCCCATGCGCGTCGGGCTGGTGCCGCTCGGGTACGGCGACGGCATCCCGCGGCATGCGTCCTCGACCGCGCAGGTCCAGCTCGGCGGGACGCGACGGCCGGTGCTGGGCCGGATCTGCATGGACCAGCTCGTCGTCGAGGCGGCCGGCGCGGAGGCCGGCGACGAGGCGATCCTCCTCGGGCCCGGTGACCACGGGGAGCCCACCGCGCAGGAGTGGGCCGAGTGGTGCGGCACCATCTCCTACGAGATCGTCACCCGGATGGGTGGACGGCAGGTCAGGGTCTGGGTCGGGGAGAGCTGAGCGGGTGGGTGTCGAGATCGCCGAGGTCGGCGCCGAGCGGGCTGCCGACGTCCTGGCCGTGATCCACGCGGCCTTCGCCGACCGGCCGGTCCTGGACCCGCCGTCGACCGCGCTGGAGGAGACCGCGGAGTCGGTCACCGTGGCGCTGTCGGCCCATGGCGGACTGCTCGCGACCGCCGAAGGCAGGCCCGTCGGCGCGCTGCTCTTCGAGGCCCGGGGGCCGCTGCTCGGCCTGCGCCGCGTCGGCGTGCTCCAGGAGGTACGCCGCCACGGCGCGGCCGCCGCCCTGGCCGACCGGGCCGCCGAGGTCGCCGAGGAGCGGGGCTTCGCCGGACTGGAGCTGGAGGCGCGCGCCGAGCTGCCCGCGACGGTGCGCTTCTGGCAGCGGCACGGCTACGCCGAGGTGGAGCGGGCCGGCCCGCAGCTGCGGATGCAGCGGCTGTTGCCCATCGTGGTCCGGCTGCCGGAAGCCGAGGACACCCAGGCGGCCGGGCGGACGATCGGCTCGCTGTTGCGCGCGGGCGACGTGGTGATCCTCACCGGCGACCTCGGGGCGGGCAAGACGACCCTCACCCAAGGCCTCGGGGAGGGGCTGGGCGTGCGTGGCCCGATCACCTCGCCGACCTTCGTCATCGCGCGGGTGCACCCGAGCCTGAACGGCGGCCCCGAGCTGGTGCACGTCGACGCCTACCGTCTCGACGGCGCCGCCGAGCTCGACGACCTCGACCTGGACACCGACCTGGACCGCGCGGTCACCGTCGTCGAATGGGGTGAGGGACTGGCCGAGGCGCTGGCCGGCGACCACCTCGACCTGCGGCTGGAGCGGGCCGACGACGACGTCCGCACGCTCACTGTGACCCCCGTCGGCCGCCGCTGGATCGGCGCCGGCCTGCATCGGGCCGTCGCGGCCCTTCTATAGCCTCGACCCGTGATCCTCGCCTTCGACACCGCCACCTCGCACGTCACCGTCGCCCTGTACGACGGTGAGAGCGAGCGGGTCGTCGCGACCTGGGAGTCGGGCGACGCGATGCGCCACGGCGAGCAGCTGGGCCCGGGCATCGAGCGGGTCCTCGCCGACGCCGGCGCGATCAGCCGCGACGTCACGGCCGTCGCGGTCGGCGTCGGGCCGGGCCCGTTCACCGGCCTGCGCGTCGGCCTGGTCACCGCGCGCACGCTGGCCTTCGCCCTGGACATCCCGGTGTACGGCGTCTGCACGCTCGACGTCCTCGCCGCCGAGGCGATCGACGCCGGCCTGGAGGACCTCGTCGTCGCCACGGACGCGCGGCGCAAGGAGGTCTACCTCGCCCGCTACTCCGGCGGCGTCCGCGTCGACGGGCCGGAGGTGGGACGGCCGGCCGACCTCGCCAGCGATCTCCCGGCCGCGGGTCGTGGCGCGGAGATGTACGCCGACCACTTCCCCGGCCACACCGGCCCGCTCGACCCGTCGGCGGCCGTCCTCGCCCGGGCCGTGCACGAGGAGCGCTTCGAGCTGCTCGATCCCGAGCCGCTCTACCTGCGCCGCCCCGACGCGGTGGCGCCCGGCGCGCCGAAGCGGGTCTCGTGATCGCCCGCGCCACCTCCGAGGATCTCGCCGCCGTGCTGCTGCTGGAGCGCGAGTGCCTGGGCGTCGACGCCTGGACCGAGCCGCTGCTGGCCGAAGCCGTCGCCGGGGAATTGCCCACGGTCGAGGTCTTCGTGGCCCGCGAGGGCGATGAGGTCGTGGGCCACGCGGTCGCGTCGTACGCCGGGGACATCGCCGAGCTGCAGCGGATCGCGGTCGCGCCCGAAGCCCGTCGTACCGGCCGGGCGAGCGCGCTGCTGGAGGAGGTGCTGCGCCGTGCCCGTCGTACCGGCGCGGACCGGATGCTGCTGGAGGTGCGGCCCGACAACGCCGGCGCGATCGCGTTCTACGCCTCGGCCGGATTCGTCGAGGTGGACCGCCGGCCGCGCTACTACAGGGACGGCGCCGACGCCGTGGTGATGCGGCTGCCATTGGGGAAGGGATGTGGCGGACGGTGAGCGAGCCGCTGGTGCTGGGCATCGAGACCTCGTGCGACGAGACCGGGGTCGGGATCGTGCGCGGCCACACCCTGCTGGCCGACGCGGTGGCGTCGTCGGTGGAGGAGCACGCGCGCTTCGGCGGGGTCGTGCCCGAGGTCGCCTCGCGGGCCCACCTGGAGGCGATGGTGCCGACCCTGGAGCGCGCCTGCGACACGGCCGGCATCGCGCTCGGCGACGTCGACGCGATCGCGGTGACGGCAGGTCCGGGCCTGGCCGGCACGCTGCTGGTCGGGGTCGCGGCCGCCAAGGCACTGGCGATCGCGCTGGAGAAGCCGCTGTACGGCGTGAACCATCTCGCCGCCCATGTCGCCGTCGACCAGCTCGAGCATGGCGCGCTGCCCGACCCCTGCCTGGCGATGCTGGTCTCCGGCGGGCACTCCTCGCTGCTGCGGGTCGAGGACGTCACCACCGATGTGCGTCCCCTCGGCTCGACCATCGACGACGCGGCGGGCGAGGCCTTCGACAAGGTCGCCCGGCTGCTCGGCCTGCCCTTCCCCGGCGGCCCGCACATCGACCGCGCGGCGGCCTCGGGCTCCTCGGTCTACGTGGACTTCCCGCGCGGGCTGACCTCCGGCCGCGACCTGGAGCGGCACCGCTTCGACTTCTCCTTCTCCGGCCTCAAGACCGCGGTGGCGCGGTGGGTCCAGGCGCGCGAGGACGCCGGCGAGCCGGTGCCGGTCGCCGACGTGGCGGCCTCCTTCCAGGAGGCGGTCTGCGACGTGCTCACCCGCAAGGCCGTCGACGCCGCCGTCTCGGAGGGCATCGAGGACATCCTCATCGGCGGCGGTGTCGCCGCGAACTCCCGCCTGCGCGTGCTGGCCGAGGAGCGCGCTGCCAAGCACGGCATCCGCGTCCGCGTCCCCCGCCCCGGCCTGTGCACCGACAACGGCGCGATGGTCGCCGCGCTCGGCTCGGAGATGGTCGCCCGCGGTCGTACGCCGTCCGCGCTCGACCTCCCCGCCGACTCCAGCCTCCCCGTCGACGCCGTCCTGCTCTGAGCTCCCGGGTCACCAAGAGCGGTGTGGCTGTTCCCTATCGGAGCTGGGGATAGGGAACAGGGTCACCGCTCGCCGGGAGAATAGGGAACAGAGTCACCGCTGTCCGGCGAACCGACCGCCTCGCGAGCTCTCAGGGCAGCGGGACCCGCAGGAACGTCGGCCGGTAGAGCTCCGGATCGGCCAGCAGGCGGCGGAAGTCGGTGACGTTGCGGCTGTAGGAGACCACCACGGAGTCCGGCTCGGGCAGCACGTCGGGATGGGCGAGCGGCATGTAGCGCAGGACCCCGTCGGCGGAGTCCGAGGGGATCTGGGCGGCGGGCGGCCCGGCGACGAAGGGGCCCGTCGGTCCGGGCGCCTTCCAGACGACCAGGTCGTGCCCGAGCAGTTCGTCGCGCTTGCTCACGGCGTACCAGGTGTCGCCGCGATGGAAGACGGACAGCACCGTGGAGACCCCGCCCTGCGCCGGGATCAGCGTCGCCGCGGCGCTCTCGTCGCGCTGCCAGCGGCGGCCGTCCCAGTAGCGCCAGGTGCTCTGGTCCAGGACCCGGTCGATGGGCGCCCGGGCGACGGTGAGCGCGCGCCCGAAGTCGCTCTGCGACGGGCGGCTGGTGCCGTAGGCGTAGACCTGCTGGCCCACGGTCTCGATCGCCGCGCCCCACAGCGGCCGGGTGGGATCGGCGTCGTCGGGTCCCAGGTCGCGGACCGCGAGCAGCCGGGGTGGCTCGCCGACCGGTACGTCGAAGACGGCGAGCGAGGGTCCCAGGATCTCGAAGTCGAAGGCGCCCGAGCCCGTGCTGCGGACTCGCTGCAGGCTCACGCCCACCCGGTCGTGCCCCTCCAGGTGGACCACGCCGAGATCCATCGGCCAGTAGCCCACGCCGTCGGGCCGATCGGGGACGACCGCGCCGCGGTCCTCGGGCATCACGACCGTCGCGCAGCCGGGGGAGAACATCAGCATCGAGTTGCGCACCATCCGCTGGGGATCGAACGTCGCCTGGCGCAGCGTGTCGCCGAAGACCCAGAGCCCGCGGCCGTCCTGGAGCCTCACGTCGGCGCCCACGTCGGCGCCCAGGAAGCCGGGCACCGAGCGGTAGCGGACGATCAGCTCGTTGAGCCGCTTGACGCTCGTGGGCGGGGTGAACGGCAGGCAGCTCAACGAGAACGTCTTGCCGGGCTCCCGCTCGTCGTGGCGCACCGCCGTCGCTCCGGCGATGGAGATGGCCGCTATCAGCAGGCCCAGCGCGATGAGGATGCGCACGTCGCGCCTGATCCGGCGTACCCACCCGACTCGGCGTGCGCTCTCCATGAGAGCCGAGTCTGTCAACTCCCCGGACGGTCTGGGAGGCTGAGGCCCACAGCCAGTCGGGAGCGAGGAGGAAACGATGCAGCGGGTGCGTGGAGTGGTGGCTCTGGCGAAGGGTGCGCCGGTCTCGGTGGAGACCATTCTGGTGCCGGACCCGGGACCGGGCGAGGCCGTGGTCAAGGTGCAGACCTGCGGCGTCTGCCACACCGACCTGCACTACCGCGAGGGCGGCATCAACGACGACTTCCCGTTCCTGCTCGGCCACGAGGCCGCCGGCGTGGTCGAGTCGGTCGGCCCGGACGTGGTCGGCCTGGAGCCGGGTGACTTCGTGATCCTCAACTGGCGCGCGGTCTGCGGCAACTGCCGGGCCTGTCTGCGCGGTGAGCCCTGGTACTGCTTCGCCACCCACAACGCGACTCAGAGGATGACCCTGGAGGATGGCACCGAGCTCTCCCCGGCACTGGGCATCGGCGCCTTCGTGGAGAAGACCCTCGTCGCCGCGGGCCAGTGCACCAAGGTCGACCCCGACGCCCGCGCGGCCGCCGTCGGCCTGCTCGGCTGCGGTGTCATGGCCGGACTCGGCGCGGCGATCAACACCGGCGGCGTCGGCCGCGGCAAGAGCGTCGCGGTCATCGGCTGCGGCGGTGTCGGCGCGGCGGCGATCGCCGGATCGGCCCTGGCCGGCGCGTCCCCGATCATCGCGGTGGACCTCGACGACCGGAAGCTGGAGTGGGCCAAGGGCATGGGCGCCACCCACACGGTGAACTCCTCCGCCGCCGACGCCGTGGAGGCGATCCAGGAGCTCACCGAGGGCTTCGGCGCCGACGTGGTCATCGACGCGGTGGGCCGTCCCGAGACCTGGCAGCAGGCGTTCTACGCCCGCGACCTGGCCGGCACGGTCGTCCTGGTGGGCGTGCCCACGCCGGACATGAGGATCCCGGACATCCCGCTGATCGACGTCTTCGGCCGGGGCGGCGCGCTGAAGTCCAGCTGGTACGGCGACTGCCTGCCCTCGCGCGACTTCCCGATGCTGGTGGACCTCTACCGGCAGGGCCGGCTGGACCTCGACGCCTTCGTCAGCGAGGAGATCGCGCTGGACGACGTCGAGGCCGCCTTCGCCAAGATGCACGAGGGCGGCGTACTGCGCTCGGTGGTGGTGCTCTGATGGCCGCTCGCGTCGACCACGGCGTCACCAGCGGCACGTTCAGCCTCGACGGCCAGACCTTCGACGTCGACAACAACGTCTGGGTGGTCGGCGACGACACCGAGTGCGTGGTCATCGACGCGCCCCATGACGTCGAGGGCATCCTCGCCGTGGTGGGCGACCGTAGGGTCAAGGCGATCGTCTGCACCCATGCCCACGACGACCACGTGCGGGTGGCCCCGGCTCTGCGCGAGGCCACGCGGGCGCCGATCCTGCTCCACCCCGACGACCGGCCGCTGTGGGAGCTGACCCACAAGGACGACCTGTGGGACGTCGACCTCGTGGACGGACAGCAGATCGTCGTGGGCGGCACCACGCTCGTCGTACGCCACACGCCGGGCCACGCCCCGGGCGCGGTCTGCCTCTACGCGCCCGACCTGGGCTGCGTCTTCACCGGCGACACGCTCTTCCACGGCGGTCCCGGCGCGACCGGCCGCTCCTGGAGCGACGCCGACCTGATCGTCGCCTCGATCCGCAGCCGGCTCCTCAACCTGCCCGACGACACGGTCGTGCACACCGGGCACGGCGAGGACACCACGATCGGCGCGGAGCGGGCGGGGATCGGCGAGTGAGACGCCTCGGCGTCGTGCTGCTCGCGCTCGGCCTGCTGGCCGGCTGCGGGGGAGAGCCGGCAGCGGCGCCGACCGAGACGCCGTCGTCGCCGAGCACTCCGTCCGGGAGCGCGACGGCGCCCGGCCTCCCCGCGCCTCCGACGCCCGAGGAGATCGTGGCCGATCCTGCCGCCATGCTGGGGGACATCGCGATCTCGCCCTCGGACGACAAGCTCCGGGCCACGACCTGGAGCTGGTGTCAGTCCCGGGAGAGCTGTGACGACCGGAGGTACGCCGTCGCGGTGACCACCGACGGCTTCACGACGCGGCAGGTGCTGGCGCTGCCTCCCCTCGACTGGCTCGCGGTCGTGCCGGCGGGGGAGGATCGCTTCCTCGTCCTGCACAGCGCCAAGCGGGCCTGGCTGGCGGACGGCGATGGCCGGCTGACCCCGATGCCGGCGCCGTCCGCCGCGGCGCCGCTCCGCGCGGGCGAGGAGGTCTCCGCGTTCGGCCTGCGCTACCTGGCCTTCGACCCGGTCACCGGTGCCCGCCACCGGCTGCCCCTGCCCGCTGGGCTGAACGATCTCGTCCTGACCACCGGCGGTCAGCTGCGCGGTACGTCGTTCGACGGCGAGACCGGCCGCGGCACGTACCACTGGTCCGACGACGGCGGCGCGACCTGGCGGCATTCGGAGCTGAGGTACGGACCGAACCCGCTCCCGGTGCTGCCGGCTTCGGCGAGCGATCAGTCCCATGCCGTCGTCGAGAGCGGCGACGGGGCGACTCTGCTCCCGCTGGTGGCGTTGCTGCACAGCGCCGATCCGGCCGCCGGCTGGCGGCGTACGACGGACCTCACCGACCCCATGCTCTTCGGCACCGGCTTCGGAGTGCTGCCCGACGGGCGGATGCTGGTGGCGGCCGAGACCGGCACGCGGAACGACCCCCAGCGGCGGGCGGGTCTCTATCTCACCGACGCGGACTGGACCCGGCTCGAGCAGCTCCGCCTCGGCCCGCCGTTCGCCGAGGCGGCGTTCCCGGGCGCCTCCGCCGTGGTGGAGATCCGTGCCGACCTGATCAGCGTGACCACCACCGACGCCCAGGGCACCGCCTGGACCACCACCGACCTCGGCAGCACCTGGAACCGCCTCCGCGTCCGCTGACCCGGCCGAGACCGAGAGCTCAGAAGGGCTCGACGAGCAGGCAGACGCCCCTGCCGGCGGCGCGGGTCAGGACGATGGTGGCCTCGTTGTCGCCGCGGAGCGACAGGCGCTGACGCAGCTGCTCGGGGACGACCTCGACGCCGCGCTTCTTGATCGTCAGCCGGCCGACGCCGCGCTCCCGCAGGGCGGCGCGGAGCTGCTTCTCCCGGTGCGGCAGCTCCTCGATCACCCGGTAGGAGCGGGCGAACGGCGTACGGAAGGACTCTTCGGAGGTGACGTAGGCGAGGTGCTCGTCGAGGAGACCGCCGCCGACGCCCGCCGCCACCGCCGCGACCAGGTGCGCCCGGATCACCGCGCCGTCGGGCTCGTAGAGGTACGCGCCCACGGGCCGGACCTCGACCGGCGCCAGGTCCTCGTCGGTGAGCGTGGCCAGTCCGCCCTCGCCGATCACCGTGGCCCGCCGCGCGGTCGTGGCCAGCCGGCCCGACCAGAGCGCGGCCTCCTTGACCTCGCCGTGGTCGCTGACCCACTCCGCCTCGACGCCGTCGGGCACCAGCTCGTGCGGGATGCCGGGCGCGACCTTGACGCAGGAGTCGCGGCGCAGCAGCGCGGCGACGAAGGACCACGGCGGCGTCCAGTCCTCGACCCGGAACGTCCGCCCCGCGCCGGTACGCCGGGCCGGGTCGGCGAAGGCGATGTCGAAGCCGGTGTGGTCGACGCTCGTCGCGTCGGCCACCGACACCGCGCCGGGCAGGCCGAGCGCGGCCAGGTTGGCCCGGGCCACCGCGACCCGCAGCGGGTCGAGGTCGACGCCGGCCGCGGTGAGACCCGCGCGGGCGAAGGCGATCAGGTCGCCGCCGATGCCGCAGCCGAGGTCGATCGCCGTGCTCAGGCCGGACGCGGCCATCCGCCGGGCCCGGTGGGTGGCGACCGGAGCGCGGGTGGCCTGCTCCAGGCCGTCGGGGATGAAGTACATCCGCGCGGCGTCCTCGCCGAGCTTGGCGACCGCCCGCCGGCGCAGCTCGACCTGGGTCAGCGCGGCGGCGACGTGCTCCGGCGCGGCGTACGCGCGCAGGGCGGCGCTGGCGGCGAGGGGGTCGCCGGGCCCCTCGGCCGCCCGGGCCAGCAGCTCCTGTCCGGGCGGGGTCAGCAGCCAGCCGAAGGCGTCGAGGTCCACGGCGCCATTGTCTCCCGCGGGGTGCCCGGGGCCCGTCTGGCACTCAGTTGGTGAGAGTGCTAAGTTCGGTGTTGGCACTCTCCTGGTGAGGGTGCCAGCGCAGGTGCTTCGGACGCACGACCCCCGCGACGGCGTGCCGACGAACGCAGGCGCCAAACGTCATCCCACCCCAACGATGCAGATCTGTGGAGGTCGACAACGTGTCGGTCAACATCAAGCCCCTCGAGGACCGGATCGTCGTGAAGCCGCTCGACGCCGAGCAGACCACGGCGTCCGGGCTGGTCATTCCCGACACCGCCAAGGAGAAGCCCCAGGAGGGCGAGGTCGTGGCGGTCGGTCCGGGCCGGTTCAACGACGACGGTGACGAGCGCGTCCCGATGGACATCTCCGTGGGCGACAAGGTCATCTACAGCAAGTACGGCGGCACCGAGGTGAAGTACGGCGGCGACGAGCTGCTGATCCTCTCGGCGCGCGACGTGCTCGCGATCGTCTCTTGATACCAGCGGTCGTGCGCCCAGGTGGGTCCTGGGCGCACGGCCGCGTTCTTCTTCCCTGAGGAGTTCCGCAATGCCCAAGATTCTCGAGTTCGACGAGGACGCCCGCCGCGCCCTCGAGCGCGGTGTCGACGCTCTCGCCGACACCGTCAAGGTGACCCTCGGCCCCAAGGGCCGCTACGTCGTGCTGGACAAGAAGTGGGGCGCCCCCACGATCACCAACGACGGCGTGACCGTGGCCCGGGAGGTGGAGCTGGACGACCCGTTCGAGAACCTCGGCGCCCAGCTCACCAAGGAGGTCGCCACCAAGACCAACGACATCGCCGGTGACGGCACCACCACCGCGACGGTGCTCGCCCAGGCGATGGTCCACGAGGGCCTGCGCGCCGTGGCCGCGGGCGTCAACCCGATGGGCCTCAAGCGGGGCATGGACGCCGCCAGCGAGGCGCTCTCCAAGGCGCTGCTCGACTCCGCCCGCGAGGTCGAGTCCAAGGAGGACATGGCCGCGGTCGCGACCGTGTCCAGCCGTGACGAGCAGATCGGCGCGCTGCTGGCCGACGCCTTCGACAAGGTCGGCAAGGACGGTGTCATCACCGTCGAGGAGTCCAACACCATGGGCACCGAGCTGGACTTCACCGAGGGCATGCAGTTCGACAAGGGCTATCTCTCGCCGTACTTCGTGACCGACCCGGAGTCGATGGAGGCCGTCCTCGACGATCCCTACATCCTGCTGCACCAGGGGAAGATCTCCGCGATCGCGGAGCTGCTCCCGATGCTGGAGAAGGTCATCGCCACCGGCAAGCCGCTCTTCATCCTCGCCGAGGACGTCGAGGGCGAGGCGCTCTCGACCCTGGTGGTCAACAAGATCCGCGGCGCCTTCAACGCCGTCGCGGTCAAGTCGCCGGCCTTCGGTGACCGCCGCAAGGCGATGATGCAGGACATCGCCGTCCTCACCGGCGGCCAGGTCGTCGCTCCCGAGGTCGGCCTCAAGCTCGACCAGGTCGGCCTGGAGGTGCTGGGCACCGCCCGGCGCGTGGTCGTCACCAAGGACAACACCACCATCGTCGAGGGTGGCGGCAAGTCCGAGGAGGTCGCCGGCCGGGTCGCGCAGATCAAGGCCGAGGCCGAGGCGACCGACTCCGACTGGGACCGCGAGAAGCTGCAGGAGCGGCTGGCCAAGCTGGCCGGTGGCGTCTGCGTGGTCAAGGTCGGCGCCGCCACCGAGGTGGAGCTGAAGGAGAAGAAGCACCGCATCGAGGACGCCGTCTCGGCGACCCGCGCGGCCATCGAGGAGGGCATCGTCCCCGGCGGTGGCTCCGCGATCATCCACGCGGCGGCCGCTCTCTCCGACGACCTCGGCCTGACCGGTGACGAGGCACACGGTGTCCGCATCGTCGCCAAGTCGGTCGCCGAGCCGCTGCGCTGGATCGCCGAGAACGGCGGGGAGAACGGCTACGTCATCGTCGCCAAGGTCCAGGAGGCCGGCCCGGGCACGGGCTACAACGCCGCCACCGGCGAGTACGGCGACCTGATCGCCCAGGGCATCCTCGACCCGGTCAAGGTGACCCGCTCGGCGCTCTCCAACGCCACCTCCATCGCGGGCATGCTGCTCACCACCGAGACCCTCGTGGTGGACAAGCCCGAGGAGGAGGAGCCCGCGGCCGCCGGCCACGGGCACGGCCACGGCCACTGAGCCACCGCGTCATCGAGACGGCCCCCGGACTCCGGTCCGGGGGCCGTTCGGCATCTGGGGACAGTGCAGGCCGTCTCAGATCAGCGGGACGAAGCGGTAGTGGCCGTGGTGGCTGATCTCCAGCTCGTCGCCGGTCCGGACGGCGAGGGTCATGGTGCCGCGCACCGGTACGACCAGCCGGCCGCCGTCGGCGAGCTGGTCCACGAGCTCCTCGGGCAGTGACCGGGCATCGGCGGAGACCAGGATGCGGTCGAAGGGCGCCGCCTCCGGCAGGCCCAGGACGCCGGGCATGGCGGCCCGGATCGAGGCCCAGGCGTACGTCGTCGCGGCGAGGTTGGCCGAGCCCCACGCGACCAGCTCCGGCACCACCTCGACGCCGAACACCGCTCCCTCCGGCCCGACCAGGTGGGCCAGCAGGCCGGTCGTCCAGCCCGAGCCGGAGCCAACGTCGAGGACCCGCTGCCCCGGCCGCACGTCGAGGAGCCGGAGCATCGCCGCGACCGTCCGCGGCTGCGAGCTGGTCTGCTCGTAGCCGATCGGCACCGGGCCGTCGTACTCGGCGCGGGCCTGGACCTCCGGCGGGAGGAACCCCGCCCGCGGCACCGCCTCGAACGCCTCTGTCACCGCGTCCACACGTCCAGTGAAGCACCGGGCCCCGAATGCCTTACCTCCCCGAAACATCCGCGCAGCCACCCCGCAACACGCCCCCGGAACCCTGGGGCCATGTACTTCCGCGTCCGCACCCGCCTCGCCGACACCCCCGGCGCCCTCGCCCGTCTCGCCCAGCACTGCGGCGACGCCGGGGTGAACATCCTGGCGCTGCAGATCTACCCGGAGCTGGGCGCGGTGACCGACGACCTGGTCGTCGAGACGCCGGACGCGTGGACCGTCGCGGCGGTCGTGGAGCTCGTGAGTGGCGCGGGAGGGGACGAGGTGAGCGTCGTACCCTGCGCCACTCACGACCTGCTCGACCAGCCCACGGCCTGGCTGCGCGCCGCCGGCGCCGTGCTGGACGACCCGGGCGCGCTGCCGGCCCAGCTCACCGGCCTGCTCGGACCGCGGGTCAGCTGGTCGGCGACCGAGCAGGTGCGCGCCCAGGTGCTCGCGGAGTTCGCCGGACGGCGACCGCAGGTGCGGCCGGGCCCCGACTCCGTCGTGGAGTACGACGTGAGCAGCGGTGGCGTGGTGGCCCGGATCGGCACGCACACCGTCGGCGCCGCGACGCTGCATGCCCTCGTGGACGGCTCGGCCGAGGCCAGCCTGGAGGTCGCTCCGGCCTGGCGGCGCCTGGGGATCGGGCGTCAGCTGCTCCGGCAGGTCAGCGGTCTCGCGGCGGCGCAGGACGTCACCGAGCTGGTCATGGTCGTCCCGCCGACCGAGGAGGGCCTGGTGCCGCTGCTGGCCGCCGCCGGCATGCGCGGCCGGATCCGGCTGACCGAGGCCGGCTTGAGCGTCCACATCGGCCTCTCCGGCGTACGGCCCCTGGACGGAGTCGTCCCCTCGCCTCGTTAGACTGGAGCATGGCTTCCGGCGAGATCTCCGACGTACCCGCCAAGTTCGCGACTCTGGGCCTGACCTACGACGACGTTCTGCTCGTCCCCGGCTACTCCGATCTCAATCCCAGCGAGATCGACACCACCACCCGGCTCACCCGCGAGATCTCGCTGCGCGTCCCGCTGGTCAGCGCCGCGATGGACACCGTGACCGAGTCCCGGATGGCGATCGCGATGGCCCGGCAGGGCGGCCTCGGCGTGCTCCACCGCAACCTCTCCATCGAGGACCAGGCCTACCAGGTGGACCTGGTCAAGCGGACCCAGACCGGGATGATCTCCAACCCGGTCACCATCGGCCCGGACGCGACGTTGGAGGAGCTGGACCGGATCTGCGGGGAGTACCGCGTCTCCGGGCTGCCCGTCATCGACCTGGACAACCGGCTGCTGGGCATCATCACCAACCGCGACCTGAGGTTCACCCCGGTCGCGGAGTGGGCGACCACCAAGGTCGACGAGGTGATGACGCCGATGCCGCTGATCACCGCGCCGGTGGGCATCTCCCGCGAGGAGGCGACCACGCTGCTGCGCCAGCACAAGCGCGAGCGGCTGCCGATCGTCGACGCCGACGGCCGGCTCGCCGGGCTGATCACGGTCAAGGACTTCGTGAAGTCCGAGCAGTTCCCGCATGCCTCCAAGGACGGCGACGGCCGGCTGATGGTCGGCGCGGCCATCGGCTACTTCGGCGATGCCTGGCAGCGGGCGACCACCCTCATCGAGGCCGGCGTCGACGTGCTCGTCGCCGACACCGCCCACGGCCACGTCCGGCTGCTGCTGGACATGGTGCGGCGGCTCAAGACCGACCCGGCGACCAAGCACGTGCAGGTGATCGGCGGCAACGTCGCCACCCGCGAGGGCGCCCAGGCCTTCGTCGACGTCGGCGCCGACGCGGTCAAGGTCGGCGTCGGGCCGGGCTCCATCTGCACCACCCGTGTCGTCACCGGCGTGGGCGCTCCGCAGGTCTCCGCCGTCTACGAGGCCTCGCTGGCGGCGGGTCCGGCCGGCGTCCCGGTCATCGCCGACGGCGGACTCAAGCACTCCGGCGAGATCGCCAAGGCGATCGTCGCCGGCGCCGACGCGGTCATGCTCGGCTCGCTGCTCGCCGGCTGCGAGGAGAGCCCGGGCGAGCTGGTCTTCGTCAACGGCAAGCAGTTCAAGTCCTACCGCGGCATGGGCTCCCTGGGCGCGATGTCGAGCCGTGGCAAGAAGTCCTACTCCAAGGACCGCTACTTCCAGGCCGAGGTCACCAGCGACGACAAGATCGTCCCGGAGGGCATCGAGGGCCAGGTCGCCTACCGCGGCCCGCTCGCCGCCGTCGCGCACCAGCTCATCGGCGGCCTCAACCAGTCGATGTTCTACGTCGGCGCGCAGAACATCGCGGAGCTGAAGGAGAAGGGCCGCTTCGTGCGGATCACCAGCGCCTCGCTCACCGAGTCGCACCCGCACGGCGTCGAGATGACCGTCGAGGCGCCCAACTACACCGGCCGCTGAGCCCTACTGGGCGATGGCGACGTCGGTCTGGGCGAAGTCGTCGCCCTTGAAGAGCAGCGGGACCATCAGTGTCTTGGCGAGCGCGTAGGAGAAGCAGTCGCCGTAGTTGAGGGAGGCCGGGTGCCGGCCCCTGCCGAAGCGACGCCAGGCGCCGTGGGCTGCCCAGGCGAGATCCTCATCGACAGGGACGATCTCGGTCCGAGCTTCGCGCAGAGCAGATCGCAGCTCCTGTACGGCGTCTGGTCCCTGACGGCTTTCGAGCACCATCGCGGACTCCATGAGGCTCGCCGCGCAGACCACGCTGGGCTCGCGTCCCATGATCGCGCTGAACCGCTCCAGCTCGGGCTCACCGAGGACGATCGCGACCAGCGCCGAGGAGTCGACGGCGATCACTGGGTGGGAATCCCGAGCTCGTCGTAGCCGAGGATCTCGTCCTCGGTGAGGTCATTGAGCATGGGTCGCGCACGCCCGCGCTCGCCGATCGCGATCAGGTCCGCGTAGACGAGGTCGGCGTGCGGCTTGGTCCTGGCCAGTCGATCGGTCACCGCCACCTTGATCGCCTCGGTGATCGAGGTGTCCATGCGCTCGGCGAGCTCGCGGACGAGCCGGTCGGTCTCGGGGTCCTTGATGTTGATCGCCATAGAGGAAGAATAGCATCCATATTTCTTCCTGATGATCTTCCAAGTGCTGCCGCCGGTACCCTTGCGCCGTGACTGAGATCGAGATCGGCCGCGCCAAGCGGGGCCGCCGGGCGTACTCCTTCGACGACATCGCCATCGTGCCGAGCCGGCGTACCCGCGACCCCGAGGAGGTCTCGACCGCCTGGCAGATCGACGCCTACCGCTTCGACCTGCCGATCGTCGCCGCGCCGATGGACTCGGTCATGTCCCCGGAGACGGCCATCGCCTTCGGGCAGTACGGCGGCCTGGGCGTGCTCAACCTCGAGGGCCTCTGGACCCGGTACGACGACCCGGCCGAGCACCTCGCCGAGATCGCCGAGCTGCCCCGCGACGCCGCCGTGCGGCGGATGCAGGACCTCTACGCCGAGCCGATCCGGCCCGAGCTGATCACCGAGCGGCTGCGCCAGGTCCGCGAGGCGGGCGTGACCGTCGCGGGCTCGCTCTCGCCGCAGCGGACCAAGGAGTTCGCCAAGACGGTCGTCGACGCCGGCGTGGACATGTTCGTCATCCGCGGCACGACGGTCAGCGCCGAGCACGTCTCCAGTCAGGCCGAGCCGCTGAACCTCAAGGAGTTCATCTACGAGCTCGACGTCCCGGTGATCGTCGGTGGCTGCGCGACGTACCAGGCGGCGCTGCACCTGATGCGCACCGGCGCCGCGGGCGTCCTGGTGGGCTTCGGCGGCGGCGCCGCGCACACCACCCGCACGGTCCTGGGCGTCGCGGTCCCGATGGCCAGCGCGGTGGCCGACGTGGCCGCTGCCCGGCGCGACTACCTCGACGAGTCCGGCGGTCGCTACGTGCACGTCATCGCCGATGGCTCGATCGGCAAGAGCGGCGACATCGCCAAGGCGATCGCCTGCGGCGCCGACGCCGTGATGGTCGGCTCCCCGCTGGCCCGCGCCACCGACGCGCCCGGCCGCGGCTTCCACTGGGGCTCCGAGGCCCACCACGCCGAGCTGCCGCGGGGCGAGCGGGTCGAGTTCGGCGCGGTGGGCACGCTGCAGGAGATCCTCTTCGGCCCCTCCCGCGTGGCCGACGGCACCATGAACCTCATCGGCGCCCTGCGCCGCGCGATGGCGACCACCGGCTACACCGAGCTCAAGGAGTTCCAGCGCATCGAGGTCGTCGTCGACGGCTGAGCCGACTGGGCTGTCAGGATGGGCGCATGAGCGAGCGCACCCGCCAACGCGGCCTGACCGCCGACCTCGGACCGGACTCGCGGGCGACGGCACTCGCGGCGATGGGCGCCTGCGACGAGGGCAACGAGCTCGACGTGCTGGTCGTCGGCGGCGGGATCGTCGGCGTAGGCATCGCCCTGGACGCGGTCAGCCGTGGGCTCTCCACGGCCCTGCTGGAGCAGCGCGACTACGGCAGCGGCACCAGCAGCCGCAGCAGCAAGCTGGTGCACGGCGGCCTGCGCTACCTGGAGATGTTCGACTTCGCGCTGGTCCGCGAGGCCCTGCAGGAGCGCGGCCTGCTGCTCACCCGCCTGGCGCCGCACCTGGTCCGGCCGGTCCCGTTCCTCTACCCGCTGCACCACACCTGGGAGCGACCGTACGTCGGAGCGGGCGTCGCGCTGTACGACGCCATGGCCCTTGCTGGTTCTCGGGCCGGCAAGTACGACATGGGCGTCCCCAAGCACCGCCACCTCTTCCGCAAGCAGGTCGCCCGGATCGCCCCCGACCTGCGGACCGACGACCTCTCCGGCGCGATCCGCTACTACGACTGCCAGGTGGACGACGCCCGGCTGGTGATGACGATCGCGCGCACCGCGGCGGCGTACGGCGCGCACGTGGCATCGCGGACCAAGGTGACCGGCTTCCTCCGCGAGGGCGACCGGGTCGTCGGCGTGACCGCGCGGGACCTGGAGAACGACGTGGACCTGGAGGTCCGGGCGCGCGTGGTGATCAACGCCGCCGGCGTGTGGACCGACGAGATCCAGGACCTGCTCGGTGGCAAGGGCGCGCTGCGGGTCGAGGCCAGCAAGGGCATCCACCTGGTCGTGCCGCGCGACCGGATCCGCTCCGAGGCGGGGTTCATCACCAAGACCGAGAAGTCGGTGCTCTTCGTGATCCCGTGGGGAGAACACTGGATCATCGGCACCACCGACACTCCCTGGGACCTCGACCTCGCCCACCCGGCCGCCTCCCGCGCCGACATCGACTACGTGCTCCAGCACGTCAACGGCCTGCTGCGCCATCCGCTCGACCACGAGGACGTCGTCGGGGTGTACGCCGGGCTGCGGCCGCTGCTCAAGGGGGAGGACGAGGCCACCTCGAAGATCTCCCGGGAGCACACCGTCGCGATGCCGATGCCGGGCCTGGTGCTCATCGCGGGCGGCAAGCTGACGACGTACCGGGTGATGGCGCGCGACGCGGTGGACGCCGCCGCCGCGACGTTGGGCGAGCTCAGCCCGAGCATCACCGACCGCGTGCCCCTCATGGGCGCGAGCGGCTTCGAGACCCGGACCAACCAGCGGGTCGCGCTCTCCCGGGCGACCGGCCTCGACCTCTCCTGGATCGACCATCTGCTCGGCAGGTACGGCGGCCTGGTCGACGACCTGGTCGCGCTGATCACCGAGGACCCCGCGCTGGCCGAGCCGCTGATCCACGCCGAGGGCTACCTGGCGGCCGAGGTGGTCTACGCGGTGACGCACGAGGGCGCCCGGCATCTCGACGACGTGCTCACCCGGCGTACCCGCCTCTCCATCGAGACCTTCGACCGCGGCGTGCTCTGCGCTCCTCAGGTGGCCGAGCTCATGGCCGGCGTCCTCGGCTGGGACGCCGGGCGGATCGACAGCGAGGTCGACCACTACCTGCGCCGGGTCGAGGCGGAGCGGCAGAGCCAGAGCAAGCCGACCGACCAGGAGGCCGACGAGGCCCGGGTGCGGGCCCCCGAGGGTCCTTGGGCGGTGTGAGGACGCGATGCTCGACTCCCGCCACATCCAGGCCTTCGCCGAGGTCGTCCGCACCGGCACCTTCTCCGCGGCGGCGCGCAGCCTGGGCTACACCCAGCCCGCGATCAGCCAGCAGCTGCGGGCTCTGGAGCGCGCCGTCGGCTCGCCGCTCTTCGTGCGCTCGGGCCGACGGGTGCGGCTGACCGAGGCCGGCCAGGCGCTGGCGGCCCATGCCACCGAGATCCTCGAGGCGATCGAGACCGCCGAGAAGCAGGTCCGCGCGGTGACCACGCTCGAGGAGGGACAGGTGCGCGTGTGCGCCTTCCCCAGCGCGAGCGCCACGCTCGTCCCGATCGCGCTGCGGCATCTGCGGGCGAGGTTCCCCGGCATCCACGTCGAGCTCTCCGAGGAGGAGCCGCCGCGCTCGATCGAGGGGCTGAAGAGCGGCGACTGGGACGTGGCCGTCGGATTCGCCTACCCGGGCTTCGACGCCGCGGACGACCCCGTGCTGCACACCGTCCGGCTGGTCGACGACCCGCTGGTCGTGCTGGTGCCGGTGGAGCACGCGCTGGCCGCCCAGGAGTCGATCCGCCTGGAGGACTTGGAGTCCGAGGACTGGATCGCCGGCTGCGAGCGCTGCCGGGCGCACGTGGTCGGGCTGTGCGAACGGGCCGGGTTCGAGCCGGAGGTCGCGTTCTCGACCGACGACAACCTGGCGATCCAGAGCCTGGTCGCCGCCGGGCTGGGCGTGGCGGTGATGCCGTCGATGGTCCAGTCGTTCCTGCGTCACCCCGACGTCATCTGCCGGCCGCTGGCGCCGGCCAGCGCGCGCTGGGTGACCGCCCACACCCTGGCCGGGCACCAGGACGTCGCCGTCACTCGGCTGCTGGTCGCCGCGCTGCAGGAGGCCGCGACCGAGCTCGCGCATCAGCAGTCGTCAGACGACCTATAAGGAGCCGTTTGGGCGGTCAAGCAAAGACGCCGTAGACGCCGGACCGCCTCTCGACCAGCCTGGACGGCATGACCACGATGCAGGCGATCGACCCCCAGCTGACCGCCCTCGTCGGCTCCGTGCGCGAGGCCGTCTCCCGCGAGCTGGAGCCCGCCGCGACCGCGGCGGCGGCCGCCGAGGTGCTGGAGCGCTTCCTCGCCCAGCCGGGCCTGATCCCCGACCACCTCCGCGTCGGCGACCCCGACCGCTACCGCCAGCACATCGTCCACTCCGAGCCGGACGGCAGCTTCTCGATCGTGGTCCTGGTCTGGATGCCGGGCCAGGAGACCACCATCCACGACCACCTCTGCTGGTGCGTGGCCGGCGTCTACGAGGGCGCCGAGAGCGAGACTCGCTACGAGCTGCGCGGCCACGGCGAGGACACCCGCCTGGTGCCGACGCTGGAGATCGAGAACCCCGCCGGCATCGCCGTCGGCTTCGCGCCCCCGGGTGACATCCACAAGGTGCGCAACGCCCAGGACGGCCCGGTGATCGCGGTGCACGTCTACGGCGCCAACATCGACCGACTGGGCACCAGCGTGCGGCGCACCTACGACCACCTGCCGGTCGCCTCGAGCTAGACCTCGGCCTAGCCGGCCGCTCGGTCCTCGACCGAGAGCAGGTCGCCGGGCTGGCACTCCAGCGCGTGGCAGATCGCGGTGAGCGTGCTGAACCGGACCGCGCGGGCACGGCCGTTCTTGAGCACGCTGAGGTTCACCACGGTGATCCCGGTGCGCTCGGCGAGCTCGGCGAGCGTCATGCCGCGCTCGGCGAGTACCTCGCCGAGGCGTACGACGACGCCATGGCCGTCCTCGATCTCGGCAGGGCTCATACCAGCGTGTCCACCTCGCGCTGCAGGGCCACCGACCGCGTCATCACCCGGCCCGCGGTCAGCGCGCCGAAGCCGGCGATGAGGATCGCGACGGACACGTGGACCATCATCAGCACCGCGGCGCCGTCGCCGCTCGTGGTCATGGTGGCGACCAGCCGGCTGCGCAGCACCGCCTGGGCCGCGGCCACCAGCAGGGCGCCGACGATGACGAACGCGCCGATGCCGGTCAGCCTCCGGGCCACCTGCGGCGAGAACGTCCCGTGTGCCCGGGCGGCCCTGATCAGCAGCGCGGCCAGCAGCAGGAAGCCGAGGATGAAGAGGATCTCGGCCGCCTGGTCCGCGGCGTACAGGGCGTGCTGGCCGGCCGATGCCGTTAGGTCGCACACCTGGACGAGCTCCGGCGACTGGCTGATGTCCGGCTTCATCGCGGTGAACCCGACGTCGCCCGCCGAGCTGCCGCCGTAGGGCAGCGTGCCCGGGCGGAGCGAGACGCAGACGTCGTCGGAGCCGTAGCCCAGGAGGCTCCCACTGGTCAGGAGCCCGGCCAGGCCGCCGACCAGCACCAGGCCGACGAAGCCGCCGACGACCGCCACCGCGAAGCTCAGCGGCGCCCAGGGATCCGTTTCCTTCTTCATATCGAAAAACGATAGGGCATTGATCATCGATATGCCAAGCCGGCTGTCGGCCGAGCGACGGCCGGCCGGTCAGTGGACCAGGGGGTTCCGGGTCCGCAGCGAGGGGAAGTAGCTGAAGTCGCGGTCGGCGGTCCAGAGCTCGTCGACCTCGTGGCCGAGGCAGATCGCGGCGACGCGCGCGTCGTGGACCTTGGCGCCGGTGACGCCCGACGCGGTCAGCAGGCCGCCCAGGATCTCGAGGTGGCGCTCGGCCTCGCCGAGGAGCACGAGCCGCGCGGAGGAGGCCAGCGCGGTGATCGCGGCCATGGCGGCCGCCGGCTCCGTCGGGGTGCGGTAGACCCGCCGGTGGGTCACGATCGCCACGAACTCGTGGACGCACGGCCACGGGACCGCCCAGGGGCGCCCACTCGACACGAGCGTCTGCAGGGCCTGGCGGGCGCGGTCGTGGTGGCGTGAGTCCTCCCGGTGCGCATAGACCAGGAGGTTGGCGTCGACCGCGATCACGTCGTGGCCGTGTCGTCGTAGGCGTACCGGATCAGGTCGCCTTCGCCGACTCCCGGCCGCAGGCCGTCGCCGCCGGTCGTCGGGAAGATCAGGTCGACGCGAGGCGAGGGCCGCTCGCGGCTCTCGACCTCGTGGCGCAGGCCGTCGATCATCAGCTCGCGCATCGTCACGCCCTGCTCGCGTGCCAGCCGCTTCACCTCGCGGACCAGCTCGTCGGGAAGGTCGATCGTGGTCTTCATACGGGTCACCGTATCAGGAGACCCATACGCCCATATTTCATCCGAGGTCGAGCGCGCGAGGCTGTCGGCGGCTGACCGTAGACTGGGGAGCACCCCCGGCTCTGGTCTGAGCGGGGGCTCTCGTGCTGTCTGGACAAGGAGTCCCGCTTGCGTCTCGCCGGCCTGGCCGATGCCGTTCTCACCGCGCCCGCCCTCGCCGAGGCGATGGCCCAGGCGGCCGACAACCGGGTGCCCACCGCGGAGCTGACCGGCCCGGCGGCGCTGCGCCCGTTCGTCGTGGCCGGGCTGGCCCGCACCGGCCGGACGGTGCTGGTGGTGACCGCGACGGTCCGCGAGGCCGAGGACCTCGTCGCCGAGCTCGCCGACCTGGTCCCCGAGGAGCACCTGGCGCTCTACCCCGCCTGGGAGACGCTGCCGCACGAGCGGCTGAGCCCGCGCAGCGACACCGTCGGCCGCCGGCTCGCAGTGCTGCGCCGGCTGGTCCACCCCGCCGACGGCGATCGATTGAACGTCGTCGTCGCGCCGGTGCGCTCGGTGCTGCAGCCGCAGGTCAAGGGGCTGGCCGACCTGGAGCCGGTCGAGCTGGCGCCCGGCCAGGAGATCGAGATCGAGACCATCGTCGAGCGGCTGGCCGGCGCGGCGTACGACCGGGTCGACCTGGTCGAGAAGCGCGGTGAGTACGCCGTGCGCGGCGGCATCGTCGACGTCTTCCCGCCCACCGAGGAGCACCCCCTGCGCGTCGAGCTCTTCGGCGACGAGGTGGACGAGATCCGCAGCTTCGCCGTCGCCGACCAGCGCACCCTGGAGAAGCGCGATCGCCTGTGGGCCCCGCCCTGCCGCGAGCTGCTGCTCACCCCCGACGTACGCCGTCGCGCGGCCGAGCTGGGCGAGGCGCACCCCGAGCTGCGCGAGATCACCGAGAAGCTGGCCGAGGGCGTGGCCGTCGAGGGCATGGAGTCGCTGACCCCGGCGCTGGTCGACGAGATGGAGCTCCTGGTCGACCTGCTCCCCGAGAGCACCCATGTGCTGGTCCTCGACCCCGAGCGGGTGCGCACCCGGGCGCACGACCTGGTCGCGACGTCGGAGGAGTTCCTCCAGGCGAGCTGGGCGGCCGCCGCGAGCGGTGGGCAGGCCCCGGTGGACCTCGGCGCGGCCTCGCTGCGCGCGCTGGCCGACGTACGCGCCGCGGCGCTCGGCCACGGCCAGGCATGGTGGAGCGTCAGCCCGTTCGGCCTGGACGGCGACGAGGAGGGGAGCGCGACCGTCGGCGCAGCGCCCGTCGAGCCCTACCGCGGCGACATCGAGGCGGTCGTGCGCGACGTGCGCGACCACCTGGAGCACGCTCGCCGCGTGGTCATCGTGCAGCCCGGCCACGGCCCCGCGCAGCGCACCGTCGAGGTACTCGGCGAGCACGACATCCCGGCGCGCCTGGTCGAGGACGGCGCCGCGGGCGCCCCCGGCGTCGTCGAGGTGGCCCAGGGCGTGCTCGTCCACGGCATGGTGCTCGACGACCCGGCGCTGGTGGTGCTCACCGGCGAGGACATCTCCGGGCAGAAGGCCTCGACCCGCGACATGCGCGCGATGCCGACGCGGCGCAAGAAGCAGATCGACCCGCTGGAGCTCAAGCCCGGCGACTACGTCGTCCATGAGCAGCACGGCGTCGGCAGGTTCCTGGAGATGCGCCAGCGCGAGGTGCAGGGCGCGATGCGCGAGTACCTCGTCCTGGAGTACGGCGCGAGGAAGCCGACAAAGGGGCTGCCATCCGCCTCCGATCGTTTATACGTCCCCGCCGACGCGCTGGACCAGGTGACCCGGTACGTCGGCGGCGAGCAGCCCAGCCTCGACCGGCTCGGCGGCGCCGACTGGGCCAAGCGCAAGGGGCGGGCGCGCAAGGCCGTGCGCCAGATCGCCGCCGAGCTGATCAAGCTGTACGCCGCCCGGCAGGCGACCAAGGGCCACGCCTTCGGACCCGACACCCCCTGGCAGCGCGAGCTCGAGGACGCCTTCCCGTTCCGCGAGACCCCCGACCAGCTCGCCGTCGTCGAGGAGGTCAAGGGCGACATGCGCCAGGTCGTCCCGATGGACCGGCTGGTCTGCGGCGACGTCGGCTACGGCAAGACCGAGATCGCCGTGCGCGCGGCGTTCAAGGCGGTGCAGGACGGCAAGCAGGTGGCGGTGCTGGTCCCGACCACCCTGCTGGTCAACCAGCACCACTCCACCTTCGCCGAGCGGATGAGCGGCTTCCCCGTCGTCCTCAAGCCGCTGAGCCGCTTCCAGACCGACGCCGAGGCCAAGGCCACGATCGACGGCCTGGCCGACGGCTCGGTCGACATCGTCATCGGCACGCACCGGCTGCTCAACCCCGACATCCGCTTCAAGGATCTCGGCCTGATCGTGGTCGACGAGGAGCAGCGCTTCGGCGTCGAGCACAAGGAGCTGATGAAGCGGATGCGCACCAGCGTGGACGTGCTCAGCATGAGCGCGACCCCGATCCCGCGCACCCTGGAGATGGCGATCACCGGCATCCGCGAGATGTCCACGATCACCACGCCACCGGAGGAGCGGCACCCGGTGCTGACGTACGTCGGGGCGTACGAGGACCGCCAGGTCGTCGCCGCGATCCGGCGCGAGCTGCTCCGTGACGGCCAGGTCTTCTTCATCCACAACCGGGTCAGCTCGATCGACAAGGCCGCGGCCCGGCTGCGCGAGCTCGTCCCCGAGGCCCGGGTCGCCACCGCGCACGGCCAGATGGGGGAGCAGCAGCTGGAGCAGGTGATGCTGGACTTCTGGGAGAAGCGCTTCGACGTGCTGGTGTGCACCACCATCGTCGAGTCGGGCCTGGACGTCTCCAACGCCAACACGATGATCATCGAGCGCGCCGACACCCTCGGCCTCTCCCAGCTGCACCAGCTCCGCGGGCGCGTCGGCCGGAGCCGCGAGCGCGCCTACGCCTACTTCCTCTATCCCGGCGACAAGCCGCTGACCGAGACCGCCCACGAGCGGCTGGCGACGCTGGCCCAGCACTCCGACCTCGGCGGCGGCATGGCCATCGCGATGAAGGACCTGGAGATCCGCGGCGCCGGCAACCTGCTCGGCGGCGAGCAGTCCGGGCACATCGCCGACGTCGGCTTCGACCTCTACGTCCGCCTGGTCGGCGAGGCCGTCACCGAGTTCCGCAACGACGGGGTGGAGCCGGACGAGGTTGCCGACGTGCGCATCGAGCTGCCCGTGGACGCGCACCTGCCGCACGACTACGTGCCCAGCGAGCGGCTGCGCCTGGAGATGTACAAGCGGCTCTCCGAGGTCCGCTCCGACGAGGACGTCGCCGCCATCCGGGAGGAGCTCGACGACCGGTACGGCGAGCCGCCGGCGCCCGTCGTGCGCCTGCTGGAGGTGGCCCGCTTCCGCACCCGTGCCCGCCGGGCCGGCCTGACGGAGGTGACGGTGCAGGGCAAGCACATCCGATTCGCCCCCGTCGAGCTGCCCGACTCGCGCGCCGTACGCCTCCAGCGCGTCTACCCCAAGAGCCTGCTCAAGGCCGGCGTGCGTACGATGCTGGTGCCGCGTCCACAGCCCGCGACCTTCGGCGCGCAGCCGTTGCGCGACGAGGAGCTGCTGGCCTGGGCGACGCGGGTGATCGACGACATCATCGATCCCGATCAACAGGAGAAGTCGTGAAGCTCACCGGTCGCAAGCTGGCCCTGGTCTGCGTCGTCGGCGCGCTCGCTCTGAGCGGCTGCTCCGAGGACGGCGGCGTCGCCGCGCGCGTGGACGGCACCGTGATCCCCATGTCCGACGTGGACCTGCTGACCCGGGTCCAGTGCGACAGCATGGAGGCGCAGCGCGGCATGCCGGGCGCCTCGGTCGTGCCGATCAGCCAGGTGCGCGCCCAGGCGGTCAACGCGCTGGTCGAGGCGGAGATCAACAACCAGCTCGGCGAGTCCGGCCAGCCGGAGTACGACACCGAGCAGTACAACGCGGCGCTCGACCAGCTGGAGAGCGCGCTGGGCACCGTGAAGGCCTCCGACCGTGCCGACGTCCGGGAGATGATCACCCGGTTCTACCGCGGCCAGTTCCAGTTGATGGCGCTCGCCGAGGACGAGCTCGCCGACAAGGGTGTGACGAAGCCGAACGACGACGAGCTGCGCAACGCCGAGGCGGCGCTGCAGAGCCGGTTCCGCGAGTCGGCCGACATCCGGATCGACCCGTCCTTCGGCCCGGTCGACGGCGTCGCCGGGCAGCAGGACCCGTCCATCTCGCTGCCGGTCTCGTCCTTCGCCAAGCAGGCCGCCTCGCCGAAGCCGAAGCCGTCGTGGGTGATGGACCTGCCCGACGGCCAGCGGTGTGGCTGAGACTCCACCGGAGTCCTCCTCCCTCGTCGAGCTCGCCGAGGTGATGGCCCGGCTGCGCCGGGAGTGTGCCTGGAAGGCCGGCCAGACCCATGAGTCGCTGGCCCGCTACCTGGTCGAGGAGACCTACGAGACCCTCGAGGCGATCGAGTCCGGCGACGCCGGCCATCTCCGCGAGGAGCTCGGCGACCTGCTGCTGCAGGTCTACTTCCACGCCGCCATCGCCGAGGAGCAGGGCCGCTTCGGCATCGAGGACGTCGCGGCCGGGCTGGTGGACAAGCTGGTACGCCGCAACCCGCACGTCTTCGCCCCGTCGGCCGGAGCCGCCCCGCCGCGCGATCCCGAGTCGATCAACGAACAGTGGGAGCGGATCAAGGCCGCCGAGAAGGAGCGCACCGGCCTCATGGACGGCGTGCCCGAGGAGCTGCCCGCCCTGCTGCGTGCGGTCAAGGCGCTGGAGCGGCTCGATCGCGCCGGACGCCGGCCGGACCTCGACACGAGCCCCGACGCGGATCTCGGCGAGAGGCTGCTGGCCCTCGCCGCGGAGGCGCAGGAGGCCGGCCTCGACCCCGAGCAGCTCCTGCGCGCCGCCGTACGACGCCTCGCCGACTGACCCCCCAGGGCCGGTGAGCCTGTTCCCTGTCCTCGGGTCCAGCGGTGTGTCTGTTCCCTATCGGGCATGGGGATAGGGAACAGGGTCACCGCTCTCGCGGAGGTGTGGGTGAGGCCGCGACATCGGTGGCACACTGGTCGCCGTGAGGGGGCGGCGACTGGGAGCGGCGGCACTGCTCCTCGGGGTGACTCTGCTGGCGGCGTGCCAGACCCAGCCCGACGACGAGCTGGTCCGGCCCGAGGTGACCACCACGCTGGCGCCGGAGCTGCCGACGCTGCCGAGCCTGCCGGTCGGCTCCGGCCCGGTCCGCCCCCGTGACGCCGTCTCGGTCGAGGGCTCCACGGTGACCGTCGGCTCGCGCTCGGTGCCGCTGGCCCCGCTGCGGGTGGACGACTACGTGGTCGTGCGCGGCGGCGTCTTCTTCCTCAACGGCGACGAGCTCTGGTTCACCGACCTCTCCCGTGCCCAGCCCACCGGGTTCACCGACGTCGCCTCGCTGGTGACCTCGCCCGACGGCCGGGTGATCGCCTTCATCGACCACGCCCACGGGCCGGCCGACGCCGCCGGCACGCCGCTGGCCCTCTCCGCGGCGTACGACGCCCGCACCGGCCGGCTGCTCGCCTCGTCGTACGCCGGCATGGGCGACGTGAACACCGACGACCTGGCCGAGCTCTACCGGCAGTCGCCGCCGCGGGTGCAGGACGTGACCCGGGACGCGATGACGATCAGGGGCGTCGCCGGTCCGGTCGAGGTGCCGCTGGGGCGCTGACCCGACGTGTCCGGGCGACGGGCGGTGCCGGGGATCGCGGCGGCGCCCGGTTAGGCTGACAGTGCCTTGTTCTGGGCCCGTCGCGGGCTCGTCCATCCCCTTTGCCAGGAGCGTTCGTTGGCCGCCATCGAAGACGTCATCGCCCGCGAGATCCTCGACTCGCGCGGCAACCCCACCGTCGAGGTCGAGGTCTTCCTCGACGACGACAGCTACGGCCGGGCGGCGGTCCCCTCCGGCGCCTCGACCGGCGCCTTCGAGGCCGTGGAGCTGCGCGACGGCGGCGAGCGGTACGCCGGCAAGGGCACGCTCAAGGCCGTCGAGGCGGTCGAGACGCGGATCGCCGAGCGGATCACCGGTCTCGACGCCGCCGACCAGCGGCTGGTCGACCAGGAGATGATCGACCTCGACGGCACCCCCAACAAGGCCGAGCTCGGCGCCAACGCCATCCTCGGCGTCTCGCTGGCGGTCGCGCGGGCCGCGGCCAACAGCGCGGAGCTGCCGCTCTTCCGGTACGTCGGCGGCGCCAACGCCCACCTGCTGCCGGTGCCGATGATGAACATCCTCAACGGCGGCGCGCACGCCGACACCAACGTGGACATCCAGGAGTTCATGATCGCCCCGATCGGCGCGCCGACCTTCGGCGAGGCGCTGCGCCAGGGCGCCGAGGTCTACCACGCGCTGAAGTCGGTGCTGAAGAAGCAGGGCCTCGCGACCGGCGTCGGCGACGAGGGCGGCTTCGCTCCCGACCTGTCCAGCAACCGGGCGGCGCTCGACCTCATCGCCGAGGCGGTCGGCGCGGCCGGGCTGAGGCTCGGCACCGACGTCGTGCTGGCCCTGGACGTGGCGGCCACCGAGTTCTACGCCGACGGCGGCTACGCGTTCGAGGGAGGCACCAAGTCGGCGGCCGAGATGACCGCCTACTACGCCGACTTGGTGGCGTCGTACCCGATCGTCAGCATCGAGGACCCCCTCAACGAGGAGGACTGGGACGGCTGGAAGGCGATCACCGACGAGCTCGGCGCCAAGACCCAGCTGGTCGGCGACGACCTCTTCGTCACCAACGTCGAGCGGCTCCAGCGCGGCATCGACGGCGGCCAGGCCAACGCGCTGCTGGTCAAGGTCAACCAGATCGGCTCGCTCACCGAGACCCTCGACTCCGTCGACCTGGCGCACCGCAACGGCTACCGCTGCATGATGAGCCACCGCTCCGGCGAGACCGAGGACACCACCATCGCCGACCTCGCCGTCGCCACGAACTGCGGGCAGATCAAGACCGGCGCCCCGGCGCGCTCCGAGCGGGTCGCTAAGTACAACCAGCTGCTGCGCATCGAGGCCGAGCTCGGCGACGCCGCCCGGTACGCCGGCGCCGGCGCCTTCCCGAGGTACCAGGGCTGAGCCGTGCCCTCCTCACGTCGTCCGAAGCCGGGAGGCCGTCCCGGCAGCTCGCGCCCGGGGCGGCGCGGGGGGACGGCGCGACCCCAGGCCGAGCAGGCCCGCCCGGCGCGCGCGAGGCTGACCAACCGGGCCGCGATCCTGGCGGTCGTCTTCGCCGTGCTGGTGGTCTCCTACGCCTCCTCGATGCGCGCCTTCCTCCAGCAGCGCGAGCACATCGCCTCGCTGGAGGCCAAGATCGCGGCGTCGAAGAAGAGCATCGCCGAGGCCGAGCGGGAGAAGCGGCGCTGGAAGGACCCGGCCTACGTCGAGGCGCAGGCGCGCTCCCGCTTCGGCTGGGTGCTCCCGGGTGAGACCAGCTACCAGGTGCTGGACGCGGACGGCACGCCGCTGACCGGCGCCGACGAGCTGACCGACCCGGCGACCGTGGCTCCGGACGCGCCGGTGGCCTGGTGGAGCAAGGTGGGCGCGAGCCTGGACGCTGCCGATCATCCCGAGAAGCAGGTCAAGCCGACGCCCGTCGACCGGATCAAGCCGACGCAGTGAGCATCGATCCTGCCGACCGTGCTGCGATCCATGCGCAGCTGGGTCGCCCGCCGCGGTCCATCCACGCCATCGGGCACCGCTGCCCGTGCGGCAACCCCGACGTGGTCACCACCGAGCCGCGGCTGGACAACGGCACGCCGTTCCCGACGACGTTCTACCTGACCTGCCCGCGGGCGGCCTCGCGCATCGGCACGCTCGAGGCGTCGGGGCTGATGAAGGAGATGACCGAGCGGCTGGGCGAGGACGCCGAGCTGGCGGCGGCGTACCGGAAGGCCCACGAGGCCTACCTCGCCGCCCGCGCCGAGATCGAGGCCGAGACCGGCCCCGTGCCGGAGATCGAGGGCATCTCGGCGGGCGGCATGCCCGATCGGGTGAAGTGCCTGCACGTGCTCGCCGGCCAGGCGCTCGCGCAGGGCCGTGGCGTCAACCCGCTGGGCGACGAGGTGCTCGACCTGCTCGGCGAGTGGTGGGCCGGCGGTCCGTGCGTGGTGGTCGATGCATAGGCATGGATCCCCCGATCTCCGCCTGCTGCGCGCCACCATGCGGGCGCGCTGGCGGCGTTGCCATCGCTCGCTGGACGAGCAAGTACGGCGTCGCTCCGGCGCCTTTCCATCACACCCACCTGGCGACGCTCGCGACGGCGCGGACCGGGGGATCCATGCCTGAGCGGGTCGCCGCGATCGACTGCGGCACCAACTCCGTCCGGCTCCTGGTCACCGACCTTGACCCGTCAACCGGGACCGCGACCGAGCTGGTCCGGGAGATGCGGATCGTCCGGCTGGGCCAGGGTGTCGACCGCACCGGGCACATCGCCGAGGAGGCGATGGCGCGCTGCTTCGCCGCGTTGGACGAGTACGCCGCGACGATCGCCCGCCTGGGTCCGTCACGGATCCGCTTCTGCGCGACCTCGGCGGCCCGCGACGCCGACAACGCCGCCGAGTTCGCCGACGGCGTGCGGGCCCGCGTCGGCGTCGAGCCGGAGGTCATCGCGGGAGCCGAGGAGGCGCGGCTCTCCTTCACCGGCGCCATCCGGGCGCTGCCCGACGCGGAGGGCCCCGTGCTGGTCGTCGACATCGGCGGCGGCTCGACCGAGCTGATCCTCGGGGAGGCCGACGGCGCCGTGCGGGAGTCGCACTCGCTGGACATCGGGTCGGTCCGACTGACCGAGCGGCACCTGTCCGGCGATCCGCCGGCGCCGGAGCAGGTCGCCGCGCTGTGTCGCGACGTGGACGCGGCGCTGGACGGCTGCCGGGTCGATCCCGCCGTGGCGCGGACGGTCGTCGGTGTCGCCGGCACGGTCACCACGGTCGCCGCGGGGACGCTGGGCCTGCCGTCGTACCAACGCGATCGGATCCACCTCGCCCGGCTGGACACGACCGCCGTCCACGACCAGGTGGCCGCCCTCGTCGCGATGACGGTGGCTGAGCGGCGCGCGCTGGGGTACATGCATCCGGGACGGGCCGACGTGATCGGCGCCGGCGCGCTGATCCTGGACCGGATCCTGCGGCGGGCGACGGTCGCCGAGCTGGTGGTGTCGGAGTCCGACATCCTCGACGGGATCGGCTGGTCGCTGGCGGACTAGGAGACGGGCCGGCCTCGCGTCGGCGGGAGAAGGGAAGCATCGTGGCGGAGAACGAGGAGACCGCGGCCGACGGCAGCGAGACCGTGGCGCCCGACGACCCGCGCAAGCCCGACGAGCTCGGCGACGTGCCTCCCCGCTCGTGGCTCTACGTGGTGCGCCGTGCTCTGCGCGAGTTCCTGGACGACCAGTGCACCGATCTGGCGGCGGCGCTGACCTACTACGCGGTGCTCGCGATCTTCCCCGGTCTCTTGGCGGTGATCGCGATCTTCGGCGTGGTCGGCGAGGGAGAGAAGTCGGTCAACACGATGCTCGACGTGCTCGAGCCGGTGGTGGACGCCTCCACGCTCGACCAGATCCGGCCGGTGCTGGAGGGCCTGGCCTCCTCGCAGGCCGCGGGCATCGCCCTGGTCGTCGGCGTCGCGGCCGCGCTCTGGTCGGCCTCGGGCTACGTCGGCGCCTTCTCCCGCGCGATGAACCGGGTCTACGAGGTCGAGGAGGGCCGGCCCTTCTGGAAGCTGCGCCCGATGCAGCTGTGGGTCACCGTGGTCTCGGTCGCCCTGTGCGTGCTCGGCCTGACGATCCTGATCGTGTCGGGACCGCTGGCGAAGTCGGTCGGCGACGCGATCGGCATGGGCGAGACGACCGTCCAGGTCTGGAACATCGCCAAGTGGCCGCTGCTGCTGGTGATCGTCGTGCTCGTGGTGGCGCTGCTCTACTACGCCACCCCCAACGTGAAGCAGCCGAGGTTCCGCTGGCTGTCGCCGGGCGCGATCCTGGCGATCCTGGTCTGGCTGGCGGCGTCGGCGGGCTTCGCCTTCTATGTCAGCGGATTCTCCTCCTACAACCGGACCTACGGCTCGCTCGCCGGGGTCATCGTGCTGCTGCTCTGGTTGTGGCTGACCAACCTCGCGCTGCTCTTCGGCGCGGAGCTGGACGCCGAGCTGGAGCGCGGCCGGCAGCTGCTGGCCGGCATCCCCGCCGAGGAGACCCTGCGGCTCCCGGTCCGCGACGACCGCGGCATCGAGAAGGCGCGCAGCCGGCAGGAGGCCGAGATCGCCCGCGGCCGCGAGCTGCGCGAGGCGGCCACCGGCGGCGGGGACCCGGCGGACAGGCCCTACCGGTGACGCTCCTGCCGCATCCGGTCACCGGGCAGCTCTTCGAGAGCCCGGTGCCGCCGGGGACCGGCTGGCCCGAGGACCCCGCGTCGGCCGACACCCCCGTGGCGCGGTCGGTGGCCGGCGTACGACGGCTCGCCGCACGTGCCTCCCTCGAGGAGCTCGACGCCCGCATCTCGGTCTGCTCGGCCTGCCCCCGGCTGGTCGCCTGGCGCGAGGACGTCGCCCGGGCCAAGCGCGCCTCCTTCGCCGGCCAGCCCTACTGGGGACGGCCCGTCCCCGGCTGGGGCGCCGCCGAGCCGTCGATCCTGGTCGTCGGGCTGGCCCCCGCGGCCAACGGCGCCAACCGCACCGGCCGCAACTTCACCGGTGACAGCTCCGGCGACTGGCTCTTCGCCTCCCTGCACCGCGTCGGCCTCGCCACCCGGGCCACCTCGGTCTCCGCGGGCGACGGCCAGGCCCTGCGCGGCGTCCGCCTCGCTGCCACGGTGCGCTGCGCGCCGCCGCAGAACAAGCCGACCCCGGATGAGGTGGCCGCCTGCGCGCCCTGGCTGGAGCGGGAGGTCCACCTCGTCGCCGGCTCGCTGAGCACGGTCGTCTGCCTGGGCGCCATCGGCTGGGCGGCCGCCCTCCGCGCCCTCGCCGAGGCCGGGTATGCCGTCCCGCGACCTCGCCCGCGCTTCGGCCACGCCGTCGAGGTCGTGCTGCCGCACCCGTCCTCCCCGGCGCTCACCCTGATCGGCAGCTACCACCCCTCCCAGCACAACACCTTCACCGGGCGGCTCACCCCGGAGATGCTCGACGCGGTCTTCCTCCGCGCCCAGGAGATCGCCTCCGCCGGCTGAGCAGGTGCGCGCAACCGGTGCGTCTGTTCCCTGACCAGGGTCGGGATAGGGAACAGGAGCACCGCTCACCGGGATCATCGGCAAGTCGGCACTCGTGGGAGACTCGCCTGCGTGACTCTCCACGCCATCACCGTCCTGGGGCACGACCGGCCCGGCATCATCGCGGAGACCACCGGCGCGCTCGCCGGTCTGGGTCTCAACATCGAGGACTCCACGATGACCCTGCTGCGGGGTCACTTCGCGATGATGCTGATCACGCAGGGGCCCGTCGACGCGGCGACGGTCGAGGAGGCGCTGGCCGGGTTGACGGCCGACGGCTCGCTGTCGGTGTCGGTGCGGGAGGTCCCGGCGGAGAGCGGCGCGGGCTCCGGCGCGGTGTCCTCACCCGGGTACCTCCTCAGCGTGCACGGCGGCGACCGCCCCGGCATCGTCTCGGCAGTGGTCGGCGTGGTGGCCGGTGTCGGCGGCAACATCACCGACCTGACCACGCGGCTGGCCGGCGATCTCTATGTGCTGACCGCGGAGGTCGACCTGCCGGCGGGCACGGACGCCGAGGCGCTGAGCCAGGCGCTGCGGGTGGTCGCGGACGAGCTCGGCGTCGGGGCCACCCTGCGGCCGCTGGAGAGCGACGACCTGTGAGCGCCGGCCCTGTGGGGGGCGAGGAGGGGCGCGTCCTCGCGGTGGTGACGGCGCCCGACCCGGTGCTCTCGCGTCCCGGCGTCGCGGTCGACCCCACCGATCCCGAGATCGTCCAGCTCGCCGCCGACCTGGTCGCCACGATGCGGGTCTCGCCGGGCTGCGTCGGCCTCGCCGCGCCCCAGGTGGGCCTGAGCGTCAAGGTCTTCTGCGTCGACGTCAGCGAGCACCCCAAGACGCGCACCTGCCATGGGACGTTCGTGCTCTGCAACGCCGAGGTGGTCAGCGCCTCGCGCAACGAGAAGGCCCGCGAGGGCTGCATGAGCGTGCCCGACTTCACCGGTGACGTGAAGCGCGCGACCCGTCTCGTCGTACGCGGCCAGGAGCCCGGCACGGGGGAGTGGCGCACCATCGAGACCGACGCCTTCGAGGCCCGCGCGCTGCAGCACGAGATCGACCACTGCGACGGCTTCCTCTTCCTCGACCGTGCCGCCGGCGCCCACGCGATCTACCCTCGCAAGACCTACTTATAGGCCGTACGGCGCCCGGCCCCGGTATCCCAATCGGCAGAGGAAGCGGTCTTAAAAACCGCTCAGTGTGGGTTCGACCCCCACCCGGGGCACTCGTCCGCCCGGCGATGTCACAGACCGAGCCCGGGCGGTGTCTTCATGTCGAGCGGCCCGAGAGGGGCCCGGACGAGGAGGACACGATGAGCACCGAGACGTACGCCACCGCGGAGGAGCGCCGGGCGGCGGCCCGGGTGCCGCTCGTCGAGGACCAGGGCGTGATGAGCAGGCTGATGGGCTGGTACTCGCGCCGGACGTACGGCGACGTCCTGGACAACGGGCTGGCGCTGCTGTGCCACCGGCCGATCCTGTGGGCGATCCTGCGGTTCGAGGGCAAGGTCGCGAAGTGGGATCGCGTGGACCCGCACCTGAAGAACCTCGCGCAGCTGGCCAGCGCCTCGCTGATCGGCTGCAGCTGGTGCATGGACTTCGGCTACTACGCCGCGCACAGCAAGGGCGAGGACACCTCCAAGTTCGAGCAGGTGCCCTTCTGGCGCGAGTCGGAGGTGTTCACGCCCCTGGAGCGGCGCGTGCTGGAGTACGCCGAGGCGATGACCGTGACGCCGCCGACGGTGACCGACGAGATGACCGAGGCGCTGCGGGCCGATCTCGGTGAGGATGGCTTCGTGGAGCTCACCATGATGATCGCCATCGAGAACGAGCGCTCCCGGTTCAACAGCGCGCTCGGCCTGACCAGCCAGGGCTTCAAGGCCACCTGCGACCTGGCCGACCGGGCCGGGCGGTGACGTGGCCGCCCCGGAGGACGTCTTCGCCGCCCATCGCGGGCTGCTCTTCACGGTCGCCTACGAGATGCTCGGCAGCACCGCGGATGCCGAGGACGTGGTCCAGGAGACCTGGCTGCGCTGGGCCGGCGTACCCGCCGGCGAGGTGCGCGAGCCGCGCGCGTACCTCGTCCGGATCGCCACCCGGCTCTCCCTCAACCGGCTGCGCACGCTGCAGCGACTCCGGGAGTCGTACGTCGGCACGTGGCTGCCCGAGCCGCTGGTCACGGCTCCCGACGTCGCCGAGGACGTCGAGCTGGCCGACTCGGTCTCCTTCGCCATGCTGGTCGTCCTGGAGACCCTGAGCCCGCTGGAGCGCGCGGTCTTCGTGCTGCGCGAGGTCTTCGGCTTCGAGTACGACGAGATCGCCGCGACCACCGACCGCTCGCCCGAGGCGGTCCGCCAGCTCGCGTCGAGGGCTCGCAAGCACGTCGAGGCGCGACGGCCGCGGGTCGAGCTGCCGGAGAACTCCCGGGAGATCGTCGCCCAGTTCTTCGCCGCCGCCTCGAGCGGCGAGGTCGAGCCGCTGCTGGAGCTCCTCGCGCCGGACGTCGTCCTGCACTCCGACGGCGGTGGCCTCAAGAAGGCCGCGCTCAAGCCGATCCACGGGGCCGACAAGGTGGCGCGGTTCCTGGCGGCGGTGGTGCCCCCGCTGGAGGAGGGTGTCGACATCGCCTGGGGCACGGTCAACGGCGCCGACGCGCTCTTCCTCTACTTCGACGGCGAGCTGGACTCGGTCGGCACGGTGGTCGCCGAGGCGGGCCGGATCAGGGAGATCTACCTGGTGCGCAATCCCGAGAAGCTCGTGGGCGTCGACGTGCGCCGCGAGGTACGCCGGTAGCGGGCCCACCATCCTGCCAGCCCTCCGCGAGCAGCGGACTGGGCCACTGCCGCCGAGCCCTTCCGCGTTCCCGGTTTCGTGTGTACGTTCGCCCGCACTAACGGACTCCGTTACTACGGATGTCCGGCGACGAACAAGGAGCACTCCGTGACCAGACCTCCCCACTCCCGCACGATCCGCGTCGCCCTCCTCGCGCTGATCGCCGTCTTCTTCTTCCTCCCGAGCGGGCCGTCCTCGGCGGCCGGCGCCACCGACTTCGGGCCGCAGCTCCCCGACAATCCGTACGACGGGCCGACCGGCTCCGGCTCGATGCACGGCGACAGCGGCGCCTCCGACACCACGCCGCTGCGTGGCCCGGGCACCGGCGCGGTGCTGTCGCTGCCGATCACCCTCGGCGCGGCCTGCCCCACGGTGATGGTCGGCTCCGACGACATGCCGGTGGCGCTGTGCACGCAGATCATCGGCCAGAACCCGGCCGTCTACCTGCTCGACAAGAACACCGGCCTCGCGGTCGCCAGCCTCCCGCTGACCGCGGGCAGCCTGCTCGGCGGCGTCTACGCCTACATCGACCAGGCCAACCGGCTCGTCCTCGTCGACGGCTCGAACAACCTGATCCGGGTCTCGCACTCCCGGAACATCCTGGGCCTCTGGAAGCTGCAGATCACCTCCACGACCCCGCTCGGCTCGGCGATCCCGGCGGGCGACGCGGTCTCCAGCATCACCCCGGCGTACGACGGCAAGGTGTGGTTCGCGACCGTCAACGGCGTCGTCGGCACCGTGAGTCCGAGCGGCGCGGTGGCGACGGTGGCCCTGCCCGCCGGCGAGACCATCGCCAACAGCATCTCCTCGGCGCCGCAGGGCACCGCGGTGACCACGACGCACGCGCTCTACCTGCTCGACGACGACGGCGGCAGCCCGGCCGTGACGTTCCGGGTGCCCTACGACCGCGGCTCCGCGCGGCGTCCGGGGATGCTCAGCTGGGGCAGCGGCTCGACGCCGACGTTCTTCGGCCCCACCAACGGCGGTGACTACCTCGCGATCGTCGACAACGCCGACGGCCAGAACAACCTGGTCGTGGTGCGCGCGCAGGGCCCCGACACCGGCGAGACGGTCTGCACGACGCCGGTGCTGATCCAGGGCGGCGACGCCTCGGAGAACTCCCCGATCGGCGCCGGCCGCTCGGTCTTCGTGGCCAGCACCTACGGCTACCCGTACCCCGCCGTGCCCGAGAACGCCGGCCCGGCGGTGCCCGAGTCCGGTGTCTTCACCGGCGGCATGACCCGCGTCGACGTCCGTGCCGACGCGTCCGGGTGCGACCTGGTCTGGGACAACAAGATCCGCTCGGCCGCGGTGCCGAAGCTCTCCCTGGCCGACCGCACGATCACGACGATCACCCGGCACAACCCGGTCGGGGACAACCAGCCGGCATCGGTGATCGACACCTTCTCCTACGCGGTGATCGACCCGGAGACCGGGGCCCTGCTCAAGGAGCAGCTGATCGGCGCGACCACGGCCAGTGACCCGCTGCAGATGGCGGGGACGAACGCCCCGGGGAGGGTCTACTACCAGGGAACCCTGACCGGGATCCTGCGCATCACGAAGTTCCTGTGAGCCGACGACGGGCCGGGTCGCCGAGCGGCCCGGCCCGTCGCGGTCTCATCCGCAGCAGACGCCGGCCTCGTCGTCCGCCGGGCCGAAGGTCTCGCTGTCGGCGAGGACGGTGTAGATCTCCCAGCGCTCGCCGTCGGGGGCGTTCTCGACCCAGAACTTGTCCTGCTTCGCGTAGCAGCAGGTGGTGTCACGCTCCTCGGTCGAGGCGAACCCCGCCGCACCCAGGCGGCTGAGCTCGGCGTCCACCGCGTCGGTGTCGGGGACCTCGACGCCCAGGTGGTTCACCGATCCACCCGAGCCGGGGTTCTCGATCAGCACCAGCTTGAGCGGAGGCTCGGCGACGGCGAAGTTGGCGTAGCCGGGCTTGGTCTTGGCCGGCTCGGCGCCGAACAGCGCCGAGTAGAAGGCGATCGAGGCGTCGAGGTCGTCGACGTTGAGGGCGAGCTGCAGGCGGGACATGGGCGACTCCTAGAGATAGACAAACATCGATATATGCCGCCACTGTGGCACCTGGCATCGATGTGTGTCAATATTGATGCATGTCGAAGTCTTTGGAGCTGACGCCCGTCGAGACGGTGGCGTGCTGCCAGCCGCTGACCAAGGAGCCGTTGACCCCCGAGGTGGCGGACCGGGTCGCGCCGCTCCTCAAGGCGCTGGCGGATCCGGTCCGGCTGCGGCTGATGTCGCTGGTCGCCTCCCATGCCGACGGCGAGGCCTGCGTCTGCGATCTCAACGACGCCTTCGACCTCTCCCAGCCGACGATCAGCCACCACCTCAAGGTGCTCCACGAGGTCGGCCTGCTCGACCGGAGCAAGCGCGGGGTCTGGGTCTACTACCGGGTGCGTCCCGCCGCCCTTGCCGATCTCGCTCTGCTGCTGGGGGGAGTGGCCGGGTGACGCTCGGTCGCAAGGTGGCGGCCGAGTGCCTCGGGACCGCCGTCCTCGTCGCGGCGATCGTCGGCTCCGGCATCGCCGCATCCCGGCTCTCGCCGGACGACACCGGCCTGCAGCTGTTGGAGAACAGCGTGGCGACGGGCGCGGTCCTGGTCGCCCTGATCCTGACCTTCCAGCCCGTCTCCGCCGCGTTCAACCCGCTGGTCAGCCTGGTCGAGTCCGGCTTCGGCGCGCTGCCGTGGGGGAGCGCGGCGCTGCTCGGGCTCGCCCAGATCGCCGGTGGGATGGCCGGCGCCGTGCTCGCGAACCTGATGTTCGGCCTGGATCCCGTGGGCTGGTCGGGGCAGGTCCGCTCGGGCGGCGGCGTCCTGCTCGCCGAGGCCGTGGCGACGTTCGGCCTCGTCGTGGTGGTCTTCGGAGGCCTGCGCACGGGCAAGGTGGAGACGCTCGCCTTCGCCGTCGGCGGCTACATCGCGGCGGCGTACTGGTTCACCTCCTCGACGAGCTTCGCCAACCCGGCGGTGACGATCGCGCGGATGCTCTCCGACACCTTCGCCGGCATCGCGCCGGTCTCGGTGCTGCCCTTCCTGCTGGCCCAGGTCGTCGGCGCGGCGCTGGCCGCGGTCGTCGTCCGCTACCTGTTCCCGGCCGCGATCCCGGAGGTGGTCCGATGAGTACGCCGACCGTCCTGTTCGTCTGCGTGCACAACGCCGGCCGGTCCCAGATGGCCGCCGGCTATCTGCGGCATCTCGGCGGCGATGCGGTCGAGGTCCTCTCGGCCGGCTCCGAGCCCGCCGAGAGCATCAACCCGGTGGCGATCGCCGCGATGGCCGAGGAGGGCATCGACATCGCCGGCGAGCAGCCGAAGGTCCTGACCCCCGACGCGGTGCACGAGGCCGATGTCGTGGTCACGATGGGATGCGGCGATGCCTGCCCCTTCTATCCGGGCACGCGGTACGAGGACTGGAGGCTCGACGATCCCGCGGGCCTGGACATCGAGGCGGTCCGTCCCATCCGGGACGCCATCAGGGCGCGGGTCGAGGCGCTGCTCGGCAGCCTGCTGTGAGCGACGGGGTCAGGCAGCGGGCAGATCGTCGGGGTAGACGACGTCGATCTCGGCGATCGTCGGAGGGAAGTCCTTGCGGTTGTTCGTGAGGAAGCGGTCGGCCCCCGCGGCTACCGCGGTCGCCAGGTGCGCGGCGTCGGCGGCGCGCAGACCGTAGGAGACGGCCAAGGCGAGGGACAGGCGCGAGGTGGACTCCGTGAGCGGGTGCAGCTCGAGGCGGCTGATCAGGCTGAGCAGCGCGCGGGTCTCGTCGGATTCCGGGTCATCGCGCATCGGCTTGGCCAGGACCTCGGTGAGCAGCAGCACCGACCCGGTGCGCACGGCATCGGGCTCGCCGAACAGCGCCGCGACCCGAGAGCCGAGCGGGTGATCCCTGGCGGCGGCATAGATCAGGACGTCGGAGTCGAACGCCGTCGTCGGGCTCATCGCGCGGCGCGGTGCGTGCGGACGTCCTCGACGAGCTCCTCGGCGCGTTCGGCGGTGAGGGCCGCGGGTCGAAGCGGCTCGTCGCGTGCCTGGCGTAGCAACACGTCGATCCGGTCGGCCCGGCTCCATGCCTCCGGCGCGCGGCGAGCCCTGAGCAGGTCCGGGTGGACCAGCACCGCCACGACGCGACCGTGCCGGGTGATGGCCACCTCCTCGCCCCTCTCGACGAGGTCGAGCTGGGCCGGCAGCGTCTGGCGCGCGGTGCTGGCGCTGATCGTGGTCATGGCCGAATTGTACGTCGATGTACGTCGCCGTACCACCTGTCTCAGGCGGGAGTGGGGGCCGGGGAGCGCAGGCGGGTGAAGACGTAGCCCGCCAGCGCGGCCAGGGGGAACATCGTGATGCCGTAGACGGCGGCCGGCACGGCGAACGCGTCGTCGCCGAGGACGTTGACGGCGACCGCGATGGCGAGCGTGCTGTTGTGGATGCCGACCTCGAAGGCCGAGGCGATCGACTGGCCCTCGGTCAGTCCGAGGGCACGGGGGAGGAGATAGCCGATCGCCAGCGAGCAGGCGCAGAAGAGCGCGGTGATCGCGCCGACCTCGGCCCAGTAGTCGGCGAGGTTCTCCCGCTCGCCGAGCAGGGCTCCGGCGATGACCAGGACCAGCACGATGGCCGAGGCGATCCGGACCGGGCGGTCGGCACGCGCGGCGAAGTCGGGCGAGGTACGGCGTACCAGCATCCCGATCGCCACCGGCACCAGCACGATCGCGAACACCTGCAGTGTCTTGCCGAGCTGGAGCCCGAGGTTGTCGGCGCCGTCGGGGTCGAAGTGGTCGATCGAGAGGTTCACCACGATCGGCAGGGTGATCACGGCGAGGACCGAGTTCACCGCGGTCAGGCTGATGTTCAGCGCCACGTCGCCGCGGAACAGATGGCTGAACAGGTTGGCGGTCGTGCCGCCCGGCGAGGCGGCGAGCAGCATCATCCCGACCGCGAGGATCGGCTCCAGGTCGAAGAGGACGATCAGCCCGAAGCAGATCGCCGGCAGGATCAGCACCTGGGCGGTCAGCGCGGCGGCGACGGCCTTGGGCGTGCGGCCGACCCGGCGGAAGTCGTCGACGGTCAGGGCGAGGCCCAGGCCGAACATGATGATCGCGAGCGCGGCGGGCAGGCCGATGGTGGTGAGCGCTGAGTCCATGCCTCACCCTAGGGGTCGGGCGGCCTCCAGGGGGAGGGTCAACGCGGCTCGAGGACGACCACCGGGATCTCCCGGTCGGTCCACGCGGCGTACTTCGCGAAGTCGGCGTAGAGCTCGACCAGGCGGGGCCAGAGGATCTCGCGCTCGGCCGGGGTGGCGGTGCGCGCCCGGACCGGGCGGCCGCGCTCCTTGCGCAGGTGCACGAGGGTGTCGGGCTGCGCGACGAGGTTGGGGTACCACTGCGGGTTCTTCGGCAGGCCGCCCTGCGAGGCGACCACGACGAGGTTCGCGCCGTCGCGCAGGTAGAGCACCGGCGTGGTGAAGAGCCTCCCGGACTTGCGGCCGCGGTGCTCCAGCAGCAGCGTGGGCACGGGCTTCTTGAAGCCGGCGCCGATGCGCCACGTGCTGCCCACGCGCCCGTTGGTGAGCTTGAACGCGGCGACCTGCGCCTTGGCGCCGTACTTGATGATCTTCAGCGTCATCGGCGAGTCGAGGCCGTCGGGCCGGTCGTCGGGCAGGGAGAGACGTCCCATCACTGACTGCCTTTCATGAGGGAGGGCTGGCTGACCGCGTCGACGGCTGCGGCGACCCTATCGGCGGGGCCGGCGAGGAAGACGTACTCGACGTTGCGCAGCCGGGAAACCGTGCCGACCTTCTCGCCGGCCGGATTGTGGATGCCGATCTGCGCCCCGACGTACCGCTTGGCGTCGAAGGCGAGCACGTGGACGGACTCGCGGCCGGTCGCGCGCAGCATCGCGGTCATCTCCTCGGCGCTGATCCAGGACTCGTCGTTGTAGGAGACGACCAGCAGGTCCGCGCGGGCGCGGGCGAGGAGATCGGCCATGGCGGCGGGCATCCCCGGCTTGCTGTTGAAGGCGCTGCGCCCCTCGGGGTCGCGGGCGTCCACGCGCTTGCGCGCCACGCCGTACGTCTCGGGTGCGTCCCAGCGGACCAGGGTCTCCCAGACGTGGTAGTTCGTGAAGTAGCGGTGCTGGTTGTACGGCGGGTCGAGGTACATCAGGTCGACGGCCGGCAGCAGGTCGACCGTCTCCAGGGCGTCGCCGCCGACGGTGTGCCCGGGGCCCGGCAGCAGCTCGGGGACGCGCAGCTCCAGGTCCTGGTAGGACCGCTGCGACCACTGCTTGAGGTAGGCCATCTGCAGCCCCGTCGTGGAGTCGACCCGGTCGGCGGCGAGCAGCAGCGCGGTGAGCAGGATCGGGAAGAGCGCGGTGCCGCGGTGCTCCTCGAGGGCGTCGCGGATCGCGTCGACGCGGGCGCCGTTGTGCGGCTGGAAGTAGCGCGCCTCCTCGCAGAACGTGCGGGTCACGTACCCCGGCCGCCCCGGCAGCGCGTCGAGCCGCTCGATCTCCGCGGCCAGCTCGTCCTCGTCGATTGCGGTGGCGTCCGTGGCGACGTAGCAGTCGCTGAGCACCTGGCTGTACGTCGCCAGGTCGCAGGCCGTGACCTCGATCCCGCGGCGCTTGAGCTCCTGGGCGACCCGGGTCGTCCCGGTGAAGAGGTCCACGGCGGTGCGGGCCCCGGCCGCCTCGGCGATCGCCCCGAGGACCGGCACCAGCGTCCGCTTGGAGCCCAGGTACTTGATCACGGCCCAGAGTCTCGCCCAGAAGTCTCGCCCAGAGGTCCCGTCCGGTGTCCTCGGCGAGTCAGCCGCGGTCGTCCGGGCCGTTGGGGAGGAACTGCTCGGCGATGTGCTCCCAGGCGTTGTCGATGAGGTCGACCAGGTTGATGTGCATCGCCTTGCGGACGTGTGGCTTCTCCAGCTCGCGCTGCACGAACCGCACGATGAAGCGGCGCATCTCGCCGTCCAGGCCGGTGAGCCGCTGCAGCATCGCCGAGCGGACCTTCTCCGCGGCGACCTGCATGACCACCTCCTCCTCGCGCGGCGGGGTGATGTGCCACAGGATCGTCAGCGGCTCGATCAGCTCCATGGTCAGCCGCAGCGGCAGCAGCACGTCGGCGTTGAAGCGCATCGTGTCGACCTGCAGGTCCAGGTCGAAGGCCACCTTGACCGGCAGGTTGACCCGGTAGCCGATGGCATCGCTCAGTGGCTCGCCGTACGCCGTGCCGAAGGTGCCGCTGGCCATCACCTTGGCGACCCTGCGGCCCGGGCCGGCGCCGATCGGGCCGAGGGTGAAGTCCTCGCCGAGCACCCGGTTGATCGACTCCATGACCCGGTCGCGGTGGAGGATCAGGTCGACGAAGCGGGTGCCGAACTCGTCGAAGGAGACCGGCTGCGGACCGGGGACCACGGGCGCCGCCGGGTCGAACACGGCGGGATCGAACTCGGACGCCGTCTCGGGCTCCGTCTCGGGCTCCATCTTCGGGGCGGTCGGGTCGATGGCGGCGTCGGTCACCCCCCGATCATGCTTCATCGGCGGTCGCGGCGTCCCGGGGACCCAGGATCGGGTGCCCGAAACCGGAACGCTGGGACGAACCCGGACGTTCCGGTGGTGAGGCCTCGCTACGATTGAGGTCAGCGACCACAGGAGTGATCATGCAGAGCAGCAACCCGGTCTTCAACAGGACCGACGGCTTCAACGGCAAGCCCTACGCCGGCTTCGGTGAGGCGCCGGCCCAGTCCACCGCCGCGGCGACCGCCACCGCGACGGCCCAGTCCACGACCGAGTGGAACCCCACCGGGACCCCGACGCTGAGCACCGACCGGATGACCATCGACAGCGTCGTGCAGCGCACCGTGGTGACCCTCGCCGCGGTGGTGCTCTCCGCCGGCGCGACCTGGATCCTGACCGGCGACATCTTCGACGACGTCACCGGCGAGGTCCGCACCAGCGCGGCCAGCCTGCTCTACACGCTCAGCCTGGTGGGCGCCTTCGGCGGCTTCGCGCTGGCGATGGTCAACTCCTTCAAGCGGGTGATCAGCCCGCCGCTGGTCATCGCCTACGCGCTCTTCCAGGGCATGGCGGTCGGCGCCTTCAGCAAGGTGATGGACGCGCAGTACGGCGGCGGCATCATCGTCGGAGCGGTCGTCGGCACGATGGCCGCGGTCGCGGGCACCCTGGCGGCGTACCGCTTCTTCGACATCAAGGTGACCCCGAAGTTCCGGATGTGGGTCATCGGGATGATGTTCGGCTTCGTCGGCCTGGCCCTGCTCGACTTCGTGCTCGGCTTCTTCGGCTCCGACTTCGGCTTCAACGGCTTCGGCACGATGGGCCTGATCACCAGCGTCATCGGCCTGGGCCTGGGTGTGCTGATGCTGATCCTCGACTTCGACTTCGTCGAGCGGGGCATCGAGGCGGGTCTGCCGGAGCGCGAGTCCTGGCGGGCGGCGTTCGGCCTGACCGTCACCATCGTGTGGATCTACATCGAGCTGCTGCGGATCCTGGCGATCCTGCGCGGCAACGACTGATCCTCAGTCCTCATCCGGCGGCTCGTCCTCGTCCGGCGTCTCGGCGTCGACGGGGGCGGGCCGTCGGCGTCTCATCAGGGTGGCCCAGCGCCCGCGCGTGCCGCGGCTGGAGCCGCCGACCTCGGTGCCGTCCACCTCGGTGCCCGGCCGCTTGCTCGCCTCGACCGCGGCGTAGCTGATCGGCAGCACCGCCTCGCCGCGGGCCGGCGTCGGCTCGGCCTCGTCCTCCGGGCCCAGACCCAGCGCGGCGAGCGTCGAGGGCACCAGCACCTGGGCCAGCGAGGCGTAGCCGGCGGCCGAGGGGTGGAACCGGTCCGGTCCGAAGAGCAGCGCCGGCGCGGCGTCGAACTCCGGGCCCAGGATCGAGCCGAGCGAGACCGTCCGGCCGCCGGCCTCGACGACCGCGATCGTCTGCGCGGCGGCCAGCCGGCGTGACCAGATCCGGCCGACCTGGCGCAACGGCTGGGGGATCGGCCGGATCGTGCCGAGGTCGGGGCAGGTGCCGACGACCACGGCCACGTCGTGCTCCTGGAGCCGGCGCACGGCCTCGCTGAGGTGGCGCACCGAGGCCGAGGGCAGCACCGTGTGGGTGACGTCGTTGGCGCCGATCAGGATCACCACCACGTCGGGCTCGATCGGCAGCGCGCGGTCGATCTGGCCGGCCAGGTCACTGGACTGGGCGCCGACCACGCTGAAGGAGCGCAGGTGCACCCGCCGGTTGGCGCCGGCGGCGACCAGCGAGGCGAGCACCGCGCCCGGGGTCTCCTCGACCGTCGTCACGCCGTACCCGGCGGCGCTGGAGTCGCCGAGCAGCGCGATCTTGACCGCGGGGCCGGGCCGGCCGCGGCCGTACCACCCGGTCGCGTCGGGGACCTTCTCCTCGGCCGGGCCGATCACCCGGCGGGCGATCTTGGCCTCGGCGCGCAGGACCCCATAGAGCGAGGCGCCGAGCAGGGAGAGCCCTCCGCCGCCGTACGCCGCCGCGGAGGCGAGCTTGCGTGCGGCAGCCGGGCGTCCCATGCAGACAGACTTTAAGACCCGGGTCCTACTGGTAGTCGGCCAGGTGAGCCCGCGTCCACACGATCGGGTGATCGGTGAGCTTCTTGTTCTTGGGCTTCCAGTCCCGGGCGTAGCTGGTGAAGCGCGCGGGGCCGGCGGCCAGGACCCAGTCGATGTGGGCGTTCTTCGGCATCGCGCAGGTCATCGAGGGGATCGAGTCCGGCGAGATCATCAGCTTGCCCTCGGTCAGGGGGCAGAAGGCGGGCGCCTTGTCGTTGAGGTCGCCGGTGAGGAAGACGGCCCGGCCGGTCGCACGCAGCTCGACCACCTTGGCCCGCTCGATGGCGATGGCCTGTCGGCGCAGGTGGGCCTGGTTGCCCCATCCGACGTACGAGGCGGGGTTGTGCACGTTGATGAAGTACGCCTCCTTGCCGGTCGCACGGTGACGCAGCAGCACGACGGGCATGTAGCGCGTGGGGCCGCCCAGGTAGGGGATGCCCATGGTCTCGGCGCTGACGAACTCCATCGTGGAGTTGCGCCAGATGATGGAGTTCTCGGTGTCGGCCTTGCGGTCGAACGGGTAGATCCCGTAGGTGCTGCCGGTGGAGGCGAGGAAGACGTCGCGCTGCTTCTTCTGGAACTCCTGCAGGCCGACCACGTCGACGCCGTACTTCGCCAGCAGCTTCGCCTGGCGGGGCGTGCGCCACTCGTAGCCGGGCATCTTCTTGCTGTTCGCGGTGTGGCTGGCGCCGAGGGTGTTGAACGAGGCGAGGACGAAGCCGCTGTTGCCGAAGAGCTTCGCGGGGCCCGGCTTGCCGACCTTGCGCTGCAGCCAGCGGGAGGTGTTGCGCTGCTTGCCGCTGGAGGTGACCGAGACGTAGAGCGAGCACTGCTTGGCCTTGCCCATCTTGCCGACCTTGCCGATGGGCTGGCCGGCCTGGATGAGCTGGCCGTCGACGACGTCGGCGCGGGACATGTAGCCGTACCAGCTCACCAGCCCGCCGGTCTGGGTGGCGATCCGCACCCGGTGCGGGCCGCTGCTGGGGGAGGAGCTCAGCGTCGCCACGCCGGGGTGGATGGCCCGGACGACGCGGCCGCACCTGGCCTTGATCTCGGTGCCGCGGCGGCTGGTCCTGAGGTCCTTGCCACCGCCACCGCCGACCGGCCAGGTGATGTTCGGGGCCGACACGGCGCGCTTCTGCGGCGGCGGGGCCTTCTTCGCCGCGACCGGGGTGGCGGTCAGGGCCGGCAGGGCGATCACCCCGGCTGCGGTCACCGCGGTGAGGATCCGGACGGCGATCGTGGTGCGCATGTCAGCCCCTTCTTCTGGCCATCACTGTGCGTGAACGGCTCGAAGTATGCCCCAAATCCGGCGAAAATTGAGGCTGGTGTGAAAAAAAGTGGCTCAAGTGGCGTGTTGGTTCTTGTAAATCACAACGATGTAATACTCAATCCCGCCGGATTCCAGCCGTCCGGGACGGCCCCCGGCACGGCCCGGAGGGGCTCGGGCTAGGTTGCCTGTCATGGAGTACGTCGACTCGGTGCTGGATCTGGTCGGGAACACGCCCCTGGTGCGGCTGCACCGGGTGGTCGGTGAGACGAGGACGCCGGTGCTGGCCAAGGTGGAGTACCTCAACCCGGGCGGCTCGGTGAAGGACCGGATCGCCACGCGGATGATCGACGCCGCCGAGGAGGCCGGCCTGCTCAAGCCCGGCGGCACGATCGTCGAGCCCACCTCCGGCAACACCGGGGTCGGCCTGGCGCTGGTCGCCCAGCAGCGCGGCTACCACTGCGTCTTCGTCTGCCCGGACAAGGTCAGCGAGGACAAGCGCAACGTGCTCAAGGCGTACGGCGCGGAGGTGGTGGTCTGCCCGACGGCCGTCCCGCCGGAGCACCCGGACAGCTACTACAGCGTCTCCGACCGCCTGGCCTCGCAGCCCGGCGCCTGGAAGCCCGACCAGTACGCCAACCCGAACAACCCGCGCTCGCACTACGAGGAGACCGGCCCGGAGATCTGGCGGCAGACCGACGGGAAGATCACCCACTTCGTCGCGGGCATGGGCACCGGCGGCACGATCAGCGGCGTCGGGCGCTACCTCAAGGAGCAGAACCCTGATGTCCAGGTGATCGGCGCCGACCCCGCCGGCTCCGTCTACTCCGGCGGCACCGGCCGGCCCTATCTCGTCGAGGGCGTGGGCGAGGACTTCTGGCCCGAGACCTACGACCGGACGGTGGCCGACCGGGTCATCGAGGTCTCCGACGCCGACTCCTTCGCGATGACCCGGCGGCTGGCGCGCGAGGAGGGGCTGCTGGTCGGCGGCTCCTCGGGCATGGCCGTCCATGCGGCCGTCCAGGTCGCCCGCGAGCTCGACGCCGCGCCGGATCAGGCGGGCGACGCGGTCGTGGTGGTGCTCCTGCCCGACTCCGGGCGCGGCTACCTGACCAAGGTCTTCGACGACGAGTGGCTGGCGCAGTACGGCTTCCTCCGCTCCGCCGAGGGCCGCACCGTCGGCGACGTGCTGCGCACCAAGACCGGCGAGCTGCCCGACCTGGTGCACACCCACCCGACCGAGACCGTGGCCGAGGCGATCGCGATCCTGCGCGAGTACGGCGTCTCGCAGATGCCCGTCGTCCGCGCCGAGCCGCCGATCATGGCGGCCGAGGTCGCCGGCTCGGTCTCCGAGCGGGCGCTGATGGAGGCGCTCTTCACCGGCGCCGCCCGCCTCGCCGACCAGGTGGAGGGGCACATGTCGCCACCGCTGCCGACGATCGGCTCCCAGGCCGGCGTGGAGGAGGCCATCGAGGCGCTGCGCGAGGCCGACGCGCTGCTGGTCCAGGAGGACGGCCGCCCGGTCGGCGTGCTGACCCGCCAGGACCTGCTCGGCTTCCTCGCCGACTCCGCCGTCTGACGGGGCATTCCGGCCGGCCGTCCCGGCCTGGCCGCCCGCGGCGCCGACTCGCGGACGGGGGCGTAGCCGAGCCTTGGGCTCGTGCCCTACAGTAGGTCCTGCCGGTCGTGAGCCCGCACCCCACGCGGTCCGACCGGCCGGTGGCGGGGTGATCCTGGGAGGGGTACCCCGCCACCATCTTTTCTTGATTGGTGCGGCCGCGGGAGGAGCACGACGCCGATGGCCTACCTCACGATCGCGCCCCGGGGCGGCACGGCGGAGATCGAGGTCAGCCGCTCCCGGTTCCTCTGCACGCTGACCCGCGTCGAGGACGAGTTCTCCGCGCGCGGCGTGGTCGAGGCGGCCCGCAAGCAGCACTGGGACGCCCGCCACCACTGCTCGGCGTTCATCCTCGGCGAGGAGCGGCTGGAGCGCTCCAACGACGACGGCGAGCCGCCCGGCACCGCCGGATCGCCGATGCTCGACGTGCTCCGCGGCCGTCAGCTCACCGACGTGGTGGCCGTGGTGACCCGCTGGTTCGGCGGCACGCTGCTGGGCACCGGCGGCCTGGCCCGGGCGTACGCCGACGCGGTGCGCGCCGCGCTGGAGACCGCCCAGGTCGTCCAGCGGGTCGAGCAGGAGCTCTGCGAGGTCGTGGTGGACCTGTCCGCGGCCGGGCGCCTGGAGCACGAGCTGCGCTCCCGCGGCACCAAGGTGCTCAACATCGAGTACACCGACATGGCAACCCTCGAGCTGGCCGTGCCGCTGATCGCGGTGCCGGTCGCCGAGGAGATCGTCGCCGAGCTCACCGAGGGCGAGGCGCAGCTCTACCGTCGCGGCCGTCGCCGGGTCGACGCCCCGGTCGACTGAGGACGTCCCGGCACTCAGCGGGGCAGGCGGCCGATCGCGGCGACCACGGTGCCCGCCTCCTCGCAGACCCAGTGCGGGTCCGGGCCGCCGAGGTCCGGGTCGACGTAGAGCGCGTGGGTGGCCTCGTCGCACAGCGGGCAGAGCGGCCAGCGACCGCTGGTCTCCAGCAGCGCGTCCTGGACGTCCTGAGCCACCAGGCCCACGACGTACGCCCTCCCGGCGGGCCACTGGTCGACCCACCAGGCGCGCTGGGAGACCGCGTCCTCGAGGAGGGAGACGACTGCGGCATCGGCCACGCCGGTCGCCTGCAGATCGTGCAGCACCAGCGCGCGAGCGGTCACGGCTGGGTGGTCCACGTCGCCTATTGTTGCCGCCGTCGTCAACCGGCCGGTCGCGTTTCGCGCGTTCGGTGGACACCGGGCGGTGGACAGGGGATCGTGGTGAGTCGGTTGCGTGGGAGCAAGAGGGAGCAGGGCGTGAGGCGAATCGTGGCGGTGCTCGTCACCGTGGTGATGGCGGCGACGGTCGCCGGAGTGCAGTCGAGCGCGTCGGGCGCGGACAGCGCCGGAGCACGATCGGCCGCCCCGTCGTTCACCCCGACCCTGAGCACGTGGCGCTCCTGTGCGGCCGGGGTCGAGTGCGCCGACCTCACCGTGCCGCTCGACTACGCCCACCCCGACAACGGCCGGACGATCAAGCTCGCGGTCAGCCGCAAGGTCCACTCCGGCCTTCCCGGTGACTACAAGGGCGTCCTGCTGACCAACCCGGGCGGTCCCGGCGGCTCCGGGCTCGGCATGGTCATGCTGGCCGACTGGGTGCCCTCGGGCGCCGGCAAGGACTACGACTGGATCGGCTTCGACCCGCGTGGCGTGGGCGACAGCAGCCCGTCGCTGCACTGCAACCCGCGCTACTTCAACCCGAACCGGCCCAACTACGTGCCGACGACGAAGAAGCTGATGCGCACCTGGCTCAAGCGCGCCAAGCGGTACGCCGCCGCGTGCGGCCGCAGCTCCGCCCGCTCGCTGCTCTCGCACATGACCACCCAGGACACCGTGCGGGACATGGAGAGCCTGCGGATCGCCCTCAGCGCCCCGCAGATCAGCTTCTACGGCTTCTCCTACGGCTCCTACCTGGGCCAGGCCTACGCCACCCAGTACCCCGACAAGGTCTACCGGATGGTGCTCGACGGCATCGTCGACCCGACCCGCTACTGGTACCAGTCGAACCTCGACCAGGAGCGCGCCTTCGACCGCAACCTCTCGGTCTTCTTCCGCTGGATCGCCAAGCACGACCGGGTCTACGGACTGGGCACGAAGTGGCGCAAGATCCGGACCGGCTTCAAGCACGAGCTGCGCGCCCTGGACCGCAGGCCCGCGGCCGGCGGCAGGCTCGGTCCCGACGAGCTGACCGACGCGCTCGTCGGCGCCGGCTACTACGTCTACGACTGGCCGGTCATCGCCTCGGCGTACTCCAAGCTCGTCCGCAAGGACAACGGCCGGCCGATGTTCACCATCTACCGCGACGGCAACATGGGCGACGACAACGGGTACGCCGTGTACAACGCCGTCCAGTGCACCGACCAGTACCGCCCGCCGTGGAAGAAGCAGAAGCGCGACGCGTGGAAGATCCACCGCAAGCACCCGTTCATGGCCTGGAACAACACCTGGTTCAACGCGCCCTGCCTGACCTGGCCCGCGCCGTCGCGCGGCGTGCCGGCGATCAACGGCTCGGGGCTGGCCGGCCTGGGCACCAAGGTGCTGCTGATCAACGAGACCCTGGACGCGGCCACGCCGTTCTCCGGCGCGCTGCGGATGCGCTCGATGTTCCCGACCGCCTCGCTGATCGAGGGCGTCAAGGGCACCACCCACGCCGGCTCGCTCTCCGGGGTCGCGTGCGTGGACAACGCGGTCGCGCGCTACCTGCGCGACGGGATCGTTCCGGCCCGCCGTTCCGGGACGGGCTCGGACCTGCGCTGCCCGAAGGTGTCCCCGCCGCCGGCGAGCAAGAACGCCCGTGTCGCGAGCGGCGGGATCCCGTCCTCGCTGCGCGACGCCGTCCTCACCGGCCAGCGCCCGGGGCTGTAGTTCAGTCTAGACAGACTGGACAGAATGCCCGCCTGGTACCTACCCTGGAGTCGTGACGACCACGACGTGGCAGGTGCAGACCGCGAAGCAGCGCTTCAGCGAGGTGCTGCGCGCGGCCGAGGCCGGTGAGCCGCAGTTCATCACCAAGCACGGCAAGCCGATCGCGGTGATCCTCGACATCGAGGAGTACCGGCGGAGCCAGCGGCCGGAGGAGTCGGTGGAAGAGTCAGTGGCACGAGTCCTTCTGGCCGGTCCGACGATGGTGGGCCTGGAGGAGGGGGAGCTCGAGCTGCCTCCCCGACTGCCCGAGTCGTCGAAGCGGATGGACGAGGTGATGGCGGTCTTCCTCGAGGGCATCGAGGACGAGGAGTGACGGCCTACCTGCTCGACACCAACGTCATCTCCGAGATGTCGAGGCCCCGGCCCCACCGTGCCGTGGCCAGATGGGTGGAAGGTCGGCAGACGACATACCTCAGCGTGCTCACCATCGGTGAGCTCCGTCGGGGCGCGTGGCGTCTCCGTCCCCGGGACCCGGAGCGTGCTCACGGCTACGACGCGTGGATCGAGCAGGTTGTCGCGGCTCATGGCAACCGCATCCACCAGGTGGATCAGGAGGTCGTGGAGTGCTGGGCCGCCCTCTCGGCCTCGGCCAAGCGCACCCTGCCGCCGATCGACAGCCTGATCGCGGCGACCGCGCTGGTGCACGGCCTGACCATCGCCACCCGCAACGCCCGCGACTTCGCCGACACCGGAGTGCCGGTCTTCAACCCCTTCGAGTAGGGCTACACCTCGTTCTCGTCGAGGCGGTCGAGGTCGGCGGCGTCGACGATGCGGTAGGCGTAGCCCTGCTCGGCGAGGAAGCGCTGGCGGTTCTGGGCGAACTCGGCGTCCACGGTGTCGCGGGCGACGAGCGCGTAGAACCGCGCGGTGCGGCCGTCCGCCTTGGGGCGCAGCAGCCGGCCGAGGCGCTGGGCCTCCTCCTGGCGTGAGCCGAAGCTGCCGGAGACCTGGATGGCCACGGCGGCCTCGGGCAGGTCGACGGAGAAGTTCGCGACCTTGGAGACCACCAGCAGGTCGATCTCGCCGGAGCGGAACCCGTCGAAGAGCTGCTGGCGCTCCTTCACGCTGGTCTCGCCCTTGATCACCGGGGCGCCGAGGTGCTCGCCGAGCTCGTCGAGCTGGTCGAGGTACTGCCCGATGACGAGGGTCGGCTCGCCGGCGTGCCGGCGTACCAGCTCCTCGGCGACGCGGGTCTTGGCCGGTGTGCAGGCGGCCAGGCGGTAGCGCTCGTCGGCGTCGGCCGTCGCGTAGGCCAGCCGCTCGCTCTCGGGCAGGGTCACCCGCACCTCGACGCAGTCGGCCGGGGCGATCCAGCCCTGCGCCTCGATGTCCTTCCACGGCGCGTCGTACCGCTTGGGGCCGATGAGGCTGAAGACGTCGCCCTCGCGCCCGTCCTCGCGGATCAGCGTGGCGGTCAGGCCGAGCCGGCGGCGCGCCTGCAGGTTGGCGGTCATCCGGAAGATCGGCGCGGGCAGCAGGTGCACCTCGTCGTAGACGATGAGCCCCCAGTCGCGCGCGTCGAGCAGGTCGAGGTGCGGGTAGACGCCCTTCCGGCGCATCGTCAGCACCTGGTACGTCGCGATGGTGACCGGGCGGATCTCCTTGACGGCGCCGCTGTACTCGCCGATCTCGGCTGGCGTCAGCGAGGTACGCCGGAGCAGCTCGGCCTTCCACTGCCGGGCGCTGACCGTGTTCGTCACCAGGATCAGCGTGGTCGCCCGGGCCTGGGCCATGGCGGCCGCGCCGACGATCGTCTTGCCGGCCCCGCAGGGCAGCACCACGACACCGGATCCCCCGTGCCAGAAGGACTCCGCGGCCTGACGCTGGTAGTCGCGCAGGGCCCAGCCGTCCTCGGCCAGGTCGATCGCGTGCGCCTCGCCGTCGACGTAGCCGGCCTGGTCCTCGGCCGGCCAGCCGAGCTTGAGCAGCGCCTGCTTGAGGTTGCCGCGCTCGGAGGGGTGCACGGCCACGGTGCCCTCCGAGCCGGGCAGGGCGTCCAGTCGCTCACCCAGCATCCCGGCGACCTTCTTGCTGCGCACGACCTCCTCGAAGACGGCCTTGTCGGTGCCGGTCAGCACCAGCCCGTGGGTCGGGTGCTTCTGCAGGGTCAGCCGACCGTAGCGGGCCATCGTCTCGGCCACGTCGACCAGGAGCGCGTGCGGCACGGCGTACCGGCTGTGCGCGAGCAGCGCGTCGACGACCTGCTCGGCGTCGTGGCCGGCGGCGCGGGCGTTCCAGAGGCCGAGCGGGGTCAGCCGGTAGGTGTGGATGTGCTCGGGAGAGCGCTCCAGCTCGGCGAAGGGCGCGATCGCCTTGCGGGCCTCGTCGGCGGCGGGATGGTCGATCTCGAGGAGCAGCGTCTTGTCCGACTGGACGATGAGGGGGCCTTCGTTCATATCCGGTTCAGCCTACGGAGCCGTCCACAGGGCCATCGGTGAGGCGGGCTGCGGTGATCCGGTGGATCTGGAAGTGGCGGGTGTCCTCGTCGCGCTCGTCGTACGCCGTGAGCCGGCCGCCGCCGACCTCGAGGGGACGGACGATCCGCTCCAGCGCGGCGCCATGGCCGTCGAGGTAGCCGATCCAGACCTCGGCGCGCTCCTCCACGGCCTGACGCAGCAGGCTGACCACGTCGGCCGGCGTGGTCGCGGGCGCCCGTCGCGGTCGCTCGGCCGCGGCCCGGTCGCCGGCCCTGATCGCCGTCACCACGGCGCTGGTGCGGGCATGCCGGCGGGCCAGGTCCATCGAGGGAGTGGCCGCGGGCTTGGGCGTGCGGGCGCGGTACTCGTCGGGACGCGCGACCCGCACCGTGCCGTCGGCCGCCTCGACCACCGGCGCCGCGCCGAGCTCGCGCAGGCGGGGGAGCAGCACGTCGAGGGGCACGTCGGAGACCAGCACGGTCGGCGCGATCCGGCGCAGCCGCAGGCTCGCCGCGCCCGGCCCGTGCAGCAGCTCGGCCAGCGCGGTCTCGTCGTCGCTGCGCAGGAACGACGCCACCGCGCCGGCCCGCAGCGTGCCGAACCGCCGGGCCACGTCCTCCACCAGGAACTCCAGCGCCTGCGGCACCGGCGTCCGCGAGGAGGCGGTCAGGAAGGCGTTGATCTCGGCGGCGGACCAGCCCGCGTCGAACCCGCGCCGGATCGAGTCGGTGGTGAAGCGGTAGACGGTGGCGCCGCCCCGGGACTCGACGTCGGCGATGATCGCCAGCCGCCGGGCGAGGTCCTGCTCCAGCGGGCCGGGCGCGACCGCGGTGAGGTCGGCCTGGATCAGCACGTGGTCCACCGGCGCGGGCAGCAGCGCGGTCAGCGTCTCGGCCGCGTCGGCGTCGTCCAGGAGCAGCCGGCCGAAGCCCGACAGCGCACCCAGCCCGACGACGCCCAGGGCCGCCGCCTCGTCGAGGTACGCCGGCACGAGCGCCAGCCGCTTCTCCGGGCGCCGCGGGTGCCGCCAGCGCAGCCGCTCGACCAGCGAGGCGACGCCGGTGCCGGCTGCCAGGGTGCGGCCCTGCTCCAGGGTGGCCAGCTCCGCGAGCGTCGTACGCCGGTCAGAGGGCAGCCAGGCCCGCTCCAGCCCGGGCGCCAGCGCGTTCACCGGCTTGTCGCCCTCGCGGCCGCCGACGGCCGAGACCAGCCGGTGACTCTCCAGCCAGGCGCGGGCCAGGGTCAGCCATCGCTCCGCGGGGGGCCGGGCCAGCCAGGCGTCGTACGCGTCGGTCGGCAGCCAGGCGGCGTCGTCGGTATCCGTCATCCCCTGGGCCAGCAGGCCCGCGGCGGCCAGGGTCTCGACGACCAGCGCGGCCAGGGGCGGCTCGGTGTGCAGCAGCGTGGCGACCGCCCGCAGGTCGCGGACGCCCAGGCCGCCGCCGCGCAGGGCGCCGGGCGGCCGGGTGGCCCAGTGGTCGAGGAGCAGCTCGGCCCGGCGGGTGAGCTCGAAGGCCGCTCCGGCTGCCGCCCGGTCGACCAGGGACTGCTCGCGGTCGCCGGCGGCCAGCGACGGCACCGCGTCGAGGCGGTCGGTCGTCGAGTGCCCGTCGCGCAGCGCCAGCCGCACCGACCACGGGATCGCGACGTGCCGGTCGTCCAGCGCGACCAGCAGCCGGCGGGCCACCAGATGCTCGGTCGGGGTGCCCGCCTCGGCCACGGTGACCCGCGGGCGCAGGTCGCGGACCAGGCCGGGCGCGTCGGACTCGTCGAGGTGGCCCAGGAGCGCGCGGGCGGCGTCGTCGACCTCGGCGAGGAGTCTGGACACCTTGGCGGGCTCGGGTCCGGCGGGCAGCCCGAGCAGCTCGGCCACGACGGTGACCGGGTGCCAGGCATCGGGGCCGCCCCAGATGAGCGCGAGACCGGCCAGGTGCTCCAGCGCCGCGTCGACCGCCTCCGGCTCGGCATGGGCGACCGCGCGCACGCCGTCGCTGTCGATCGAGGTCTGCTGGGCGACGATCGTCAGCACGCCCAGCCGCAGCCGGTCCAGGGCGTCCATCGCCCGCTGCACCGAGAGCCGCACGGCCGCCCGGGAGGCGAGCTGCCCGGAGTCCACCGGCGTCGGCGTGCCCAGGTCCGGCCGTGCCTCCAGCAGCGCGACCAGCCGCTCGTCCGGCCAGCCGCGGAGCTGGTCGGCGAGGGTGCGCGCCGGTCGGGAGGTGGACATCCGCACAATTCTACGGAGTCGGCTACGGTCGGATGCCCGGGAATCGACGGCGGAAGGACCAGACGTGGAGATCGATCGGCTCGCAGAGGACTACTTCGCGGCGTACCTGGCCTCCGAGCCCACGGAGGCGCACCTGCTGGGGGAGTACCAGCACGCGGCCACCTTCGAGGACCGGTCCCGTGCCGAGGAGGACCGCCGGATCGCCGAGCTGCGGGACTTCCTGGCCCGCGCCGCGGCGATCGACGAGGCCGTCCTGGACGAGCAGCAGCGGATCAGCCTGGACGTGCTGGTCTCCGACGCCACCACGCGGGTCGACCTGCTGGAGGGCCGCTTCCTCGAGCTCGCCGCCGACCCGATCTTCGGCACCCAGACCGAGCTGCCGATCGTGGCCGGCATGCTGGCGATCCCGGACGCCGACGTCGCCGACGCCATGGTCGCGAAGTACCACGCGGTCGGCGCCTCCTACCGCGCCCTGGCCGAGCGGCAGCGGGAGGGCGTCGCCCGCGGCCGGGCCTCCGCCGAGTTCGCCGTCGCCGGGACGATCGCGCAGATCGAGGAGGCCCTTGCGGCGCCGGTCGACGAGGACCCGCTGCTGGGCACCACGCCGCTGCCCGACGGTGTCGACGCGGATGCCTGGCGCGCGCGGATGATCGAGGCCATCGAGACCTCGATCCGGCCGGGCATGGCGGCGTACCGCGACGTGCTGCGCGACGTGGTCGCCCCGGTCGCCCGTCCCGACGACCAGGTGGGCCTGCGCTGGCTGCCGGACGGCGCCTACGACTACGACCGGACGCTGCGCTACTTCACGACCACCGGGCTCACGGCTCAGGAGATCCACGACATCGGCCTGCAGCAGGTGGCCAGCCTCGCCGACGAGTACCGCGCGCTCGGCCCCGAGGTCGTGGGCAGCGACGACCTGGAGACGATCTTCGAGGCGATGCGCACCGACCCCAAGCTCCACTTCGAGCGCGGCGAGCAGCTGGTCGAGGCCTCGGAGGTCGCGATGCGGCGGGCCTGGGACGCCATGCCGGAGTGGTTCGAGGTGCTTCCGCAGGCGCCCTGCGCGGTGCAGTCGACGATGAGCGGACCCAAGGCCTTCTACTTCCCGCCGGCCACGGACGGCTCGCGCGGCGGCACGTTCTTCATCAACGTCGACGACCCGTCCTCGTGGGGCACCTTCGAGCTGGAGTCGATGGCCTTCCACGAGGGCATCCCCGGCCACCACCTGCAGCTCGCCATCGCCAGCGAGCTCACCGGCGTCCCGGAGTTCCGCAAGCACCTCATCAACTCGGCGTACGCCGAGGGCTGGGGGCTCTACACCGAGCGGCTCTCCGACGAGATGGGGCTCTACTCCGGGCCCGTGGACCGGATGGGGATGTACGCCGCCGACTCGATGCGCGCCTGCCGCCTGGTCGTCGACACCGGCATCCACGCGCTGGGCTGGAGCCGGCAGCAGGCGGTGGACTACATGCTGGCCAACTCGCCGCTGGCCGAGGGGGTCGTCCGGCCCGAGGTCGACCGCTACATCGTGCTGCCGGGCCAGGCGACGTCGTACATGATCGGCCGCCTGGAGATCCTCCGCATGCGGGCCGAGGCGCAGGCGCGGCAGGGCGACGCCTTCGATATCAAGGCCTTCCACTCCGCCGTCCTCGACTCCGGCGCGCTGCCCCTCGGCGTGCTCGACCGGGTCGTGCGGACCCGGCTGCCCTAGCTCTTCCGAGCTGTGCGGTGGATGGCCGTCACCCGGTGACCGCCCTCCACCGCGTGGTGGGCTCGTCCTCGCGCGTAACGTGGAGACGTGAGCGATCTGGAGGAGCGGCTGGACCGGCTGGACCGGATCCTGACCGACCTCGGCAGCGTGCTGGTCGCCTTCAGCGGTGGCGCCGACTCGGCGTTCCTGCTGGCGGCCGCCGCGCGGACGCTGGGCGCCGAGCGGGTGGTGGCCGCGACGGCGTACTCCCCGTCGCTGCCGCTACGCGAGCGCCGGCCCGCGCTGGACTTCGCGGACTCGCTCGGCGTGCGGGTCGTGACGCCCCGCACCGACGAGCTGTCCCGCGAGGGGTACGTCGCCAACGCCGGCGACCGCTGCGCCTTCTGCAAGTCCGAGCTGCTGGAGACGCTCCTGCCGCTCGCCGCCGAGCTGGGACTGGCCGCCGTGGCGACCGGGACCAACGCCGACGACGTGCTCGCCGGCTTCCGGCCGGGCATCCGCGCGGCGGCCGAGCGCGGCGCGGTGACGCCGATCCTCGACGCCGGTCTCACCAAGGCCCAGGTGCGCGAGGCCTCCCGCCTCTGGTCGCTGCCGACCTGGGACAAGCCGGCCGCCGCCTGCCTGAGCTCGCGGATCGCCTACGGCGTGACGATCTCGCGGGAGCGGCTGGAGCGTGTCGAGCGGGCCGAGGAGGCCGCGCGGACCGCGCTGCTCGCCGCCGGCTTCCCGGTGCGCGACCTGCGGGTGCGCGACCTGGGCGACGGCGCCCGTCTGGAGATCGACGCCGACCTGGTCGACCGCGTCGGCCCGGGCGTGCTGGACGCCGTCCGGGCCAGTGGCTTCGCCGAGGCCGAGCTCGATCCGCGCGGCTTCCGCTCCGGGGCCATGAACGAGCTGCTCGCCGACCCGGAGCGGTATCGCCGCGCGTGAATGGGGTTCGCCCCGCACGCCGCGGGCCCGTACGCTGTGCCTTCGCAAGGCAAGACCCGCAGCACAGAAAGGCCGAGCTGGTGCCCACCGGAAAGGTCAAGTGGTACGACGCCGAGAAGGGCTTCGGCTTCCTCTCGCGTGAGGACGGCGACGACGTCTACGTCCGCGCCTCCTCGCTGCCCACCGGGGTGACCACCCTCAAGGCGGGCACCCGCGTCGAGTTCGGCATCCTCTCGGGACGCAAGGGCGAGCAGGCCCACCAGGTGCGGATCCTCGACGCCCGGCCCTCGGTCGCCGCGGCGACCAAGCGCTCCCAGCGGCGCAAGCCCGAGGAGATGGTCGGCATCGTCGAGGACCTGATCCGTCTCCTCGAGGGCGTGGAGGAGGCCTATCGCCACGGTCGCCACCCCGACCCCAAGACGGCGCGCCCGACCGCCAAGCTGCTGCGCGGTCTCGCCGACGAGCTCGACCTCTAGACCCGGGCGTCCGGCTAGGTCCGCGCGGCCTTCGGAGCGCCGGTCCGCGGAGGCCGGTGGGTGAGCACCACGATCGCCCAGCCGATCATCAGCGCGGCCAGGACGCCCAGGCCCAGCCGGGCGACCATCGGCATCGCGATGCCCAGGAAGCCGCCGATCACCCAGGAGAGCTGCAGCAGCGTCTCGGAGCGCGCGAAGCCGGAGGTCCGGTAGTCCTCGGGCACGTCGCGCTGGATGGTGGCGTCCAGCGCCAGCTTGCCCATCGACTGCGCGACACCGGCCGTGACGCCCAGGGCGACCGCGGTGAGCAGCCCGAAGAAGAGCGCCGCGACCAGGGCCGCGACCGCGTCGGCGAGCAGCGCGATCACCACGACCACCATCGGGTCGAGCCGGCGCAGCAGCGCGGCGGCGGCGATGCCCAGCGTGTTGCCCAGGCCCGCGGCGCCGATGACCAGACCCATCAGCAGCGTCGCCTTGTCCTCCCAGCCCGGCAGCGGATGCTGACGGAGCAGGAAGGCCATGAACATCGTCAGGAAGCCCGAGAGCACCCGCAGCCCGGCGTTGCAGCGCAGGGCGAAGACGACGGGCGGGGGCAGCTGGAGCCGCTGGCGGCGCTGACGCAGCGAGACCTGCTTCTCGCCCGCGGTCGCGTCCGCCCGGGCGGGGAGCAGGATCGCCAGGACGGTGGCGGCGGCGAAGACCAGGAAGGCGTAGCGCGAGGACCACTCCGCGCCGACGGTCGCGGCCAGGCCGGCGATCGGCGCGGAGACCGCGGCGCCGACGACGCCGGCGAGGGAGATCCGGCTGTTGGCCTTGACCAAGGTGAGATCGGCGGGCAGCAGCCGGGGGACCGTCGCGGCGCGCGCCACGCCGTACGCCTTGGAGGCGACCAGGCAGCCCAGCGCGGCCGGGTAGAGAAGCAGGGAGTCCGAGGCCACCGCGTCGGCCAGCAGCCAGGCCATGAAGGCGCGGAACGCCATCGTGGCGCCGATCGCCCAGCGGCGGCCGTGGCTGAACCGGTCGAGGAAGGGTCCCAGCAGCGGCGCCACGATCGCGAACGGCAGCATGGTCAGGCCGAGGAAGAGCGCGATCGGGCCGCGGGCCTCGCCGGGCTGGGCGAAGAAGAGCGTGCCGGCCAGGGAGATGGCGATCGCCGCGTCGCCGGCGGCGTTGAAGGCGTGCAGCTCGATGAGCCGGTAGAGCCCCGACTCGCCGGCGCCCTCCGCGCGGGCGGCGCGCCGGGCCAGCCGGACCGCCGAGACCGCCCCGCGTCCGGTCGCCTTCCCGGCCGCGACGACCCCACGGGCGCCGGCGGCGGCGCCCCGGGCGGCCGGTCCGTGGGTCCCGGCCGGGGCATCGGCAGGCGTCTCTCCGTCCGACGCCGGATCCCGGCGTTCGCTCTCCGGATGGGGCGCCATGGCCCTATCCTGCCAAGCGCCGGTGACGGTCCGGCGGGGACACCGCCAGGGCGACTGGCCGTGGGCCGGCGTGATGAGGGAGAATCGGGAACCGTGATGACGACCATGGACGCGGGACGCGACCTCGCGCGCGCGGCCCTCGTGGACGAGGTGGGCGCCGACGTGGTCGGCGACCACGCGCGCTCGGTGTCCGAGGGCGACGGGGTCGTCACCGAGTACTTCGCCTGCAGTCAGGCCGGCTACCCCGGCTGGGAGTGGGCGGTCACGGTCGTGAGCGTGGGCGACGCCGGCTCGCTCACCGTCGACGAGGTGGTCCTGCTCCCGGGCGACGACGCGATCATCGCGCCGGCCTGGGTCCCGTGGCGTGAGCGGATCCGTCCGGGCGACCTGTCGCCGGGCGACGTGCTCCCGGTCGACGAGGACGACCCGCGGCTCGTGCCGGCGTACCTCTCGGGTGACCCGGGCGACGAGTTCCCCGACCCCGCCGACCGCCAGGTCTACCGCGCCGCCGCCGACGAGGTCGGGCTCGGCCGCAGCCGGGTGCTCTCCGTCGAGGGCCGCGACGCCGCCGCCCAGCGCTGGCACGACGGCGCCCAGGGCCCGGACGTGCCGCTGGCCCAGTCGGCCCCGGCCCGCTGCGGCACCTGCGGCTTCCTGATCCGGCTGGCCGGCCCGCTGACCTCCAGCTTCGGTGTCTGCGCCAACGAGTTCGCCAACGACGACGGCCGCGTGGTCGCGCTCAAGCACGGCTGCGGCGCCCACTCCGAGGCGCAGCTGCGCAAGAAGCAGCTGCCCCCGCCGCTGCCGGACCCGGTGTTCGACACCGTCGGCGAGGACCTGGAGACCTTCTAGGCCCCGGGCAAGCTCTCCGGCTCGTCCTGGTCGGCGTTCCGGCGGTCCCGGCGACGACGGCAGAAGTCCCAGCCGAGCAGGCCGAGGCCGAAGCCGGCCACGCAGGTCCACAGCCACCACAGGTGGCCGTCCTCGCGGAGGCGACCGGAGAAGGGCAGCAGCATCACGAAGGCGACCGCCCACATGATCGATCCGACCAGGAGCGTGCGGACGCCGTCGACGTCGAGCGGCGCCACGTCGGCGACGAGGTAGGTCCGCGTGCCGATCGAGCGCACCTGCGGCTGGTCTTCCTGCACCCGCCCAACCTATCCGACGGCGCGGGCCATCCGGTGGCTGAGATTCTGCGGCCGGGACTGCCGCTGGGAGGTCGCGTTCTGCCACGATGCGGCCTCGTGGACAGATACTTCAAGATCACCGAGCGTGGCTCCACCGTCGGACAGGAGATCCGCGGCGGGGTCGTCACCTTCTTCACGATGGCCTACATCATCGTCCTGAACCCGCTGATCCTCGGGTTCGTGCAGGACGGCGACGGCAAGTACCTCGGCGGCGGCTCCGCGCCCAACCTCGCCGCCATCGCCGCCGGCACGGCCCTGGTCGCCGGCGTGCTGACCATCGTGATGGGTGTCGTCGCCAACTTCCCGCTGGCCTTGGCCACGGGGCTCGGACTGAACGCCTTCGTCGCCTTCTCCATCGCCACCAAGGCGACCTGGGCCGACGCCATGGGGCTGGTGGTGATCGAGGGTGTGATCATCCTCGTTCTCGTGCTCACCGGCTTCCGCACCGCGGTGTTCCACGCGGTGCCCGCCCAGCTGAAGATCGCGATCTCCGTCGGCATCGGCCTCTTCATCGCGCTCATCGGGTTCGTCGACGCCGGCTGGGTACGCCGGATCCCGGACATCGCCGGCACCACGGTGCCGGTGCAGCTGGGCCCGTCGGGTCAGCTCGCCGGCTGGCCGGCGCTGGTCTTCGGCATCGGCCTCGCGCTGGTCATCGTGCTCTGGGTCCGCAAGGTCCGGGGCGCGATCCTGATCGCCATCGCCGCGACGACGCTGCTGGCGATCATCGTCGAGGCCCTCGGCAAGATCGGTCCGACCGTCGACGGCGACAAGGTCAACCCGACCGGCTGGAGCCTCAACGTGCCGTCCTGGCCGGACAAGATCGTGGACACCCCGGACTTCGGCACGCTCGGCCAGTTCAACCTGCTGGGCTCCTTCGAGTCGCTGGGCGTGGTGACCGCGCTGCTGCTGGTCTTCAGCCTGATGCTGGCCGACTTCTTCGACACGATGGGCACGATGACGGCGATCGGCGCCGAGGCGGGCCTGCTCGACGAGGAGGGCGTGCCGCCGAACACCGAGCGCATCCTGGTGGTCGACTCGATCGCGGCCGTGGCCGGTGGCGCCGCGGGCGTCTCGTCCAACACCTCCTACATCGAGTCCGCCTCGGGTGTCGGTGAGGGCGCGCGCACCGGTCTGGCCTCCGTCGTGACCGGCTGCCTCTTCCTGCTCTCGATCGTGTTCGCCCCGCTGGTGAACATCATCCCGAGCGAGGCGGCCGTGCCGGCCCTGGTGTTGGTGGGCTTCCTGATGATGCAGCAGGTCAAGGGCATCGACTGGGACGACCTGGAGATCGCCATCCCGGCGTTCCTGACGATCGCGCTGATGCCGTTCACCTACTCGATCACGGTCGGCATCGGCGCGGGCTTCCTCGCCTACGTGCTGATCAAGGCCGTCCGGGGCAAGGCCGCCGAGGTGCACCTGCTGATGTGGATCGTCGCCGCGATGTTCCTCGTCTACTTCGGCATCCACCCGATCACCAGCTGGCTCACCTAGAGCGGTGCTCGGGGCCGCGGAGGTCCCGGGTCATGCGCACGGCCGAGGCGCCGTGGACGTCGAGAGACGTCCGCGGCGCCTCGCTGTGTCCCGGGAAACCACTTTGTTTAGCATTGCTAATGAGATAGACTAAGGACATGCCAACCGCCGAAGCAGTCGCCCGGACCGATGCCGGACTGGCCAGCCAGTTCCGCGTCAGCGTCGCGCGCCTGGCCCGCCGGCTGCGCGGTGAGCGCGACCCGGAGAACCAGCTCAGCATCGGCGCGATCGGCGTCCTCGGCGTGCTGATGCGTGAGGGCGACACCACCATCGGCGGCCTGGCGGCCCACGAGCGCGTGCAGCCGCCGTCGATGACCCGCACGGTGAGCTGCCTGGAGGACGCCGGGTACGTCGTCCGCCGCCCCTCGGAGTCCGACGGCCGGATCGTGCTCGTGTCCATCTCGGACAAGGGCCGCGAGACCCTCCAGGCCGACCGGCGCCGACGCGACGCCTGGCTGGCCCGCGAGCTGAAGAAGCTGACACCCGAGGAGCGCGATCTGCTGCGCCGGGTGACCCCGGTCATCGAGAGACTGGCGAACACCGATTGAGTCCCACCTTCCGCGCACTCCGCATCCGCAACTACCGCCTCTACGCGCTCGGCGGAGTCGTGTCGAACACCGGCACCTGGATGCAGCGCGTCGCGCAGGACTGGCTGGTCCTGCAGCTGCACGCGGGCAGCGCGGCCGAGGCCAGCGCCGCCCTGGGCATCACGACCGGCCTGCAGTTCCTGCCGATCCTGCTCTTCTCGCCGTACGCCGGCCTGGTGGCCGACCGGATGTCCAAGCGGCGCCTGCTCCAGCTCACTCAGGCCTGGATGGGCGTCTCCTCGCTGGCGCTCGGCGCGCTGGCCCTGGCCGGTGTCGTCGAGCCGTGGATGGTCTACTCGCTGGCCTTCGTCTTCGGCATCGGCTCGGCCTTCGACGCGCCGGCGCGGCAGGCCTTCGTCAGTGAGATGGTCGGCGCCGACGACCTGGCCAACGCGGTCGGCCTCAACTCGGCGTCCTTCAACCTCGCCCGGCTGATCGGTCCCGCGCTCTCCGGCGGCATGATCGCCGCGATGGGCGGCGGCATCGTGGCCACCGGCGTGGTGATCACGCTCAACGGCCTCTCCTACCTCGCCGTGATCGCCGCGCTCGAGGCGATGGACACCCTGGCGCTGATGCCGGTGGAGCGCGCGCCGCGCGGCAAGGGGATGATCCGCGCCGGCGTGGCCTACGTGCGCCGGCGCCCCGACCTCATGCTGATCCTGGTCGCGGTCTTCTTCGCCGGCACCTTCGGGATGAACTTCCAGATGACCTCGGCGCTGATGGCCACGCAGGTCTTCGACAAGGGCGCGGGGGAGTACGGCGTCCTCGGCACGACGCTCGCGATCGGCTCGCTGACCGGCGCGCTCCTGGGCGCCCGCCGGGTGGGCCGGCCGAGGCTGAAGCTGGTGGTCCTCGCCGGGCTGGCCTTCGGCGCGGTGGAGATCGTGCTCGGCCTGATGCCGACGTACGCGACCTTCGCGCTGCTGACCCCGGTCCTGGGCCTGTGCCTGCTGACCATGCTCAACGCGGCCAACACCACTGTGCAGCTGAGCGTGACCCCGGCGATGCGCGGGCGGGTGATGGCGCTCTACATGATGCTGGTCATGGGTGGCACCCCGCTGGGCGCGCCGATCGTCGGCTGGGTCGGCGCCACCTTCGGCGCCCGGTGGACGTTGATCGGCGGCGGCGCCCTGACGCTCTTCGGCATCGTCCTGGCAGTCGCGCTCTTCCACGGCTTCCGCGGCTATCGCCCGCTGCTGGCCCGCCGCGAGCCGATGGAGCCCGTGCCCGACGAGGCCCTGGCTGCCTGATGCCTCCTAGACTGGCGGAGTGAACCCCCGCTACCGCCGCCTGGTCATCACCGGAGCGCTGGTGGGGCTGATCGTGATCGTCCTCGTCGCCAAGCTGACCCGCTGATGCCCGAGCCCCTGGGACCGGTCCTGGACCGGCTCCGCGCCCTGATCCTCGACGACGCAGCCCTGGTGCGCGCGGTCGCGTCGGGCAGGCGCAGGGGCGCGCGCCCCGCGTGGCGGCGCGTGGAGCTGCGGTACGTCGACCTCAAGGCCGGCCGGCGCCTCCAGGTGGTGCGGTACGACGAGACCCAGGCGCATACCGAGAACCACGAGAACGCCGCGGCGGTCGTCGAGGAGCTCCTGGCCGAGCCGTTCGGGCACTGGAACCTCGACACCACCACGCAGCGGCGCCAGATCCGGGTCACCAAGTCCGGCGAGGCGATCGTCTCCGTCCGGGCAGCAGAGGCCGAGCAGCAGTCGTCGCACGACCGCGCCAAGGCACGGCTGCTGCCCGAGGATCACCCCGTGCTGGCCGAGCTCGGCATCAGCGACGAGCGCGGCCGGGTGCTGCCCAGCCGGCGGGCGAAGTACCGCCAGGTCGAGGAGTTCCTCCGCGAGCTCTCCGCCGCGCTGGACGACGCCCGGGCGGCGGGGCTGATCGACCCCACGGAGGACGAGCCGCTGCGCGTGGTCGACCTCGGCTGCGGCAACGCCTACCTGACCTTCGCCGCGCATGCCTGGCTGCGCGACCAGGGCATCCCGGTCCGGGTCACCGGCGTGGACGTCAAGGAGCAGTCGCGCGACCACAACGCCGCGGTCGCTGAGCGGCTGGGCGTCTCCGGCGACACCGGCTTCGTGGTCGCGGGCATCGGCGACGTGAGGCTGGACCAGGCGCCGCAGGTGGTGCTTGCGCTGCACGCCTGCGACACCGCGACCGACGACGCGCTCGCCCGCGCGCTGGCCTTGGAGGCGCCGGTCGTCCTGGCCGCGCCGTGCTGCCACAAGGACATCTCCCGCCAGCTGCGGCGACAGCGCCCGCCCGCGCCGTACGCCATGCTCGTCCGCGACGGCATCCTGCGCGAGCGCCTCGCCGATACCCTCACCGACGCCCTGCGGGCCGCGCTGCTGCGCGCGGAGGGCTATCGCGTGGACGTGGTGGAGTTCGTGGACAGCGCGCACACCCCGCGCAACACGCTGATCCGGGCGATCCGCACGGGTCATCGCGGCTCGCGCGAGGAGTACGACGCCCTGGTCGGCGACTGGCGGATCGCGCCCCGGCTGGCCGAGCTGCTCTCGTGATCGCGCTGCTGCTGATCGCCCTGACGCGGGTGGTCTTCGGTTTCGCCGACCCCGCGATCGACGAGTCCAGCGGGCTGGTCGACCTGGGCTCGACGATGGTCACCGTCAACGACTCCGGTGGCGACCCGGTGCTCTACGTGCTGGACGCCGCGACCGGACGGACCGTCGGGCGGACGACCTTCGCCTCCTCGGTGGTCGACACCGAGGCGCTGGCTCCCGAGGAGCCCGGCGGGACCAGCGACGTGGTCTGGGTCGGCGACATCGGGGACAACCGGGGCGTCCGCGACCACGTCACGGTCTACCGGGTCCCCGTCGGTCGCGGCGAGCACCGGGTCTCCGCGCCGGCGTACGACCTGGTCTATCCCGACGGCGCCCAGGACGCCGAGTCGATGGTCGTCCACGACGGGCGCGTCTACGTGATCTCCAAGGCGATCCTGGGCGGGCGGATGTACGTCGCGCCGAAGCGGCTGCGCACCGACCGGGTGAACCGCCTCCGCGAGGTCGGGCCGATCGGACTGTGGGCCACCGACGCGGCGCTCTTCCCCGACGCACGGCATCTGCTGGTGCGCGGCTACGGCAACGCGGCGGTCTTCGAGTTCCCCTCGCTGCGGCCGGTCGGCTCCTTCGACCTGCCCGAGCAGGAGCAGGGAGAGGGCCTCTCGATCGGCCCGAACGGCCGGATCCGGCTCAGCTCCGAGGGCGTGGGGGCGCAGGTGCTGCAGGTCGCGCTGCCGGAGGCGTTCGTCGAGGCGATGGCGCCGGCCACCGCCTCGCCGTCCCCGTCCCCCTCGCCGTCGGCCGGATCGGCCTCGCCGGAGAGCGAGGGGGCGACCGTCGACTGGCCGCTCTGGGTCGCCGGCTCCCTTGCCGTCGGTTCGGCGCTCATCCTCCTCGTCATCGCCGCGCGAGCGCTCCGGCGTCGCCGATAGCGATACCCCATTGGCGGCAGTTCGCCGACGGAGCGGCGGATTCCGGCCCGGTCGGGCCGAACTGCCCGCACTCGGGTACGCGCCCGAGCCTATGCTCGTCCGATGAGACTGGTCGCGGTGCGCGGCGACATCACCGAGCAGCGGGTGGACGCGGTGGTCAACGCCGCCAGCCGGCGGATGCGCGGCGGTGGCGGCGTCGACGGAGCGATCCACCGGGCCGGGGGACCGGCCATCCTCGAGGACTGCATCCGGCGCTTCCCCGACGGGCTGGCGACCGGCGCCGCGGGATGGACCACGGCCGGCGAGCTGCCCGCGCGCTGGGTGATCCACGTCGTCGGGCCCAACCATGCCGCCGGCGAGCGGGACCGGTCGCTGCTGACCTCCTGCTACTCCGGCGCGCTCGACGTCGCCGAGGAGCTCGGCGCCCGGTCGATCGCGTTCCCGCTGGTCTCGGCCGGGATCTACGGCTGGCCGCTCGACGACGCCGTGGCCGCCGCGGTGGAGACGCTGCGCGAGGCGGTCGTCTCCCTCGAGGAGGCCCGCATCGTGGCGTTCGGCGATCCGGCGTACGAGCTCCTCAGCGCGGCCCTGCGCTAGCCCAGCTTCTCGACGACGAAGTCGATGCAGGCGGTGAGCGCCTCGATGTCGGCCGGGTCGATCGCGGGGTACATCGCGATGCGCAGCTGGTTGCGGCCGAGCTTGCGGTAGGGCTCGGTGTCCACGATCCCGTTGGCCCGCAGCACCCGGGCGATCTCGGCGGCGTCGATCGACTCCTCGAAGTCGACGGTGCCGATCACCAGGGAGCGGTGGACCGGGTCGGCGACGTACGGCGTGGTGAACGACGTGCGCTCCGCCCAGCCGTAGAGGGCATCCGAGGACGCGGTGGTCCGCTTGACCATCGCCTCGAGCCCGCCCTGGCCGTTCATCCAGTCCAGCTGCTCGGCCATCAGGAAGAGCGTGGCGACCGACGGGGTGTTGTAGGTCTGGTTCTTCGCCGAGTTGTCGATCGCGGTCGGCAGGTCGAAGAACGCGGGGATCCAGCGGTCCGAGGCGCCGATCTCCGCGGCTCGCTCCAGGGCGGCCGGCGACATCAGCGCGATCCAGAGGCCGCCGTCGGAGGCGAAGCACTTCTGCGGCGCGAAGTAGTAGACGTCGGCCTGGGCGATGTCGACGGGCAGGCCGCCGGCGCCCGAGGTGGCGTCGATCAGCACCAGGGCGCCGTCATCGGCTCCCGCCACCCGCTCGACCGGCGCCATCACCGCGGTGGAGGTCTCGTTGTGCGCCCAGGCGTAGGCGTCGATGCCCGCCTCGGCGACCGCGACCGGCCGGCTGCCTGGATCGGAGGCGATGACCGACGGGTCGGCGAGGAACGGCGCCTGCTGGGCGGCCTTGGCGAACTTGGAGGAGAACTCTCCGAAGGAGAGGTGCTGGCTCCGCTTCCGGATCAGGCCGAAGGTCGCGATGTCCCAGAACGCCGTGGCGCCGCCGTTGCCGAGCACGACCTCGTAGCCCTCGGGCAGGGAGAAGAGCTCGCGCAGGCCCTCGCGGACGCGGCCGACGGTGTTCTTGACCGGTGCCTGCCGGTGCGAGGTGCCCATCAGGGAGGTGCCGGTCGCCGCGAGCGCGTCGAGCGCGCCGGCGGGGATCTTCGACGGGCCGGCGCCGAAGCGGCCGTCGGCGGGCAGGAGCTCGGTGGGGATGGTGATCGCGTCGTTCACGCTCGCCATTGTCGCAGCACCCCGGCAGCGGCCCGCACCCGGAGACGACGGGTGGGACGGCTCCCAAACGCCTCATCCGAAGACTCGGACAAATCGGGATGAAAAGGACATAGAATGAGGAGCCCATGGCTCCTCGCTCCTCTCGCTCCCTGCTCCCGCGCCTGGCCGCGGTGGCCGTCGTCGTCCTGCTCGCCGGCATGGTCGGCGTCGCCGTCGCGTCGGCCTCCTCGGTGACGCCGCAGGCGGCCAAGCTGCCGGTCGAGCCGTACGCCTCCTATCAGCCGCAGACCCACTGCAGCCCGAAGGCGAAGGCGGGCACCACCTACCTGGGCCAGTGGCTGGTGCGGACCTACGGCGGCCGCTTCGGCGGGATCGGCCGCTCCTGCGCCGGCCACTCGACCTCCGAGCACAAGGAGGGCCGCGCCTTCGACTGGATGCTCGACGTGCGCCGGCCAGCCGATCGCGCTCGGGTCAAGCGCTTCCTCAAGGAGGCCTTCGGCGCCGGGCCGTCCGGCGAGCCCGCCGAGCTGGCCCGGCGGATGGGGATCATGTACGTCATCTGGAACGACCGGATGTACGCCGCCTACCGCGGCTTCCGGGCCACGCCGTACGTCAACTCCGCCTGCCGCTCCAAGCGCACCTGCTCCAAGACGCTGCGGCACCGCGACCACGTGCACATCTCGCTGACCCGGGCCGGCGCCAAGGCGCGGACCAGCTGGTACGTCGGGAGGGTGCGCGGCGCGACCGTGCCGCCCGCGCCGGCTTCCACGCCGACGCCGGCCCCCGGGCCTTCGCCGACCGGCCCGACGGACTGGCACGGCGACGGGCCCGGCGATGGGTCCGGCGATGGGTCCGGCGATCACGGCTGGTCGGGCCACCACTGGTCGCCGGGCGGTCGCTGAGCGGGCTCGACCGGCCCGGGCCGATGGGCCATGCTGGGCCCGTGCTGCTCCCGCCCAAGGTCGCCCACGGCGTCGCCGACGGCTCGGTCACGCTGGCCTTCCGGCGCTGGAGGCGGCCGGACGTGAAGCCGGGGTCGGAGTTCCGCACGGTCGCCGGGGTGGTGCGCGTCGACGAGGTGAGCGTCGTCGACCCCGCGGCGATCAGCGACGAGGAGGCCGCGCTCGCGGGGCATCCGAGCGCCGAGCGGCTGCGGTCCCGCCTGGCGCCGGACGAGTCGCTGCCGACGTACCGGGTCGTGCTGTCGTACGCCGGCCCGGACCCCCGCGTCGCCCTGCGCGAGAGCGCCGATCTCACCGACGAGGACGTCGCCGCCATCGACGCCGAGCTGGAGCGGCTCGATCGCGCGAGCAGCCACGGCCCGTGGACCATGGCGACCCTCGACGTCATCCGCCGCCGCCCGCACACCCGCGCCCCCGACCTCGCCGCCGAGCTCGGCCGCGAGCGCGATCCGTTCAAGATCGACGTGCGCAAGCTGAAGAACCTCGGCCTCACCCGCAGCTTCGACGTGGGCTACGAGGTCTCCCCCCGCGGTCTCGCCTACCTCGCCCGCACCGGCCGTCGCTGAGCCGGCGGGTGTCTCAGGGCGCCAGGGTGCGGACGTCGTGGAACCCTCGAATGGCGCTGTCGTCGGTGAGCAGGGTCAGCCCTTCCGCCTGGGCCTGGGCGACCAGCATCCGGTCGAACGGGTCTCGGTGCGGCCAGTCCAGCTGGCCGGCCCGGATCATGTGAGTGGCGAGCAAGGGCAGCTCATCGGCCTGGAGGTTCCGCAACAGCCGGGACCAGCCGTCGAGCACGGGGCCTCCGCCGGGCAGCTTGCCCCACCGGGTCTTGGTGGCGATCTCGTATGCCGACGCGGTCGGGACGCGTCGCTCCGCGGCGTCGGCGAGCAGGGCGCGGGTCGCGTCGCCGATCCTCGGGCTGTCGGTCGCCAGCCAGAGGAGGACACGGGTGTCCAGCAGGAGGCCCGTCACGCCGGGCCGCCCTCCCAGGCGGCCAGCTCGGCTTCGGGCAGCGGCTCGAAGAACCGGTCGTCGACCTCGACGTCGAAGCCGCCGAAGATCAGGTCGACCTGCTGGACCGGCCGAAGCTCGGCGATCGGCTTGCCGGCACGAGCGATCACCACGGCCTCGCCGGACTCCACGCGCTTGAGCAGCTCGGAGAGCCGGGTCTTGGCGTCCTGGACGTTGACGGTGATGGTCACCCGTCCAGCATGGGAGCGGTTGACCAGGTTGACCAGACCAGGTTGGTCTGGTCGATCAGACCGCCCAGTCGGGGTTCCAGCCGGGGACGGAGTCGGCGGGGCGGGCGCCGGGACCGGCGTAGATCGCCGAGGGGCGGATCAGCCGGCCGGTGCGCTTCTGCTCCAGGATGTGCGCCGACCAGCCACCGGTGCGGGCGCAGGTGAACATCGAGGTGAACATCGGGGCGGGGACCTCGGCGTAGTCCAGGACGATCGCGGCCCAGAACTCGACGTTGGTCTCCAGCACGCGGTCCGGGCGGCGCTCGCGCAGCTCGGCCAGCGCGGCCTTCTCCAGCTCCTCGGCCACCTGGTAGCGCGGGGCGCCCAGCTCCTTTGCGGTCCGCCGCAGCACGCGGGCCCGCGGGTCCTCGGCGCGGTAGACGCGGTGGCCGAAGCCCATCAGCCGCTCACCCTCGTCGAGCAGCCGCTTGACGTAGGCGCGGGCGTCGCCGGTGCGCTCGACCTCCTCGATCATGCCCAGCACGCGCGAGGGGGCGCCGCCGTGCAGCGGGCCGCTCATCGCGCCGATGGCGCCGGAGAAGGCGGCGGCCACGTCGGCGCCGGTGGAGGTGATCACCCGGGCGGTGAAGGTGGAGGCGTTCATGCCGTGCTCGGCCGCGGAGCTCCAGTAGGCGTCGATCGCCTTGACGTGGCTGGGGTCGGCCTCGCCCTTCCAGCGGATCAGGAAGCGCTCGGCGAGGGTGTGGCCCTTGTCCACCTCGCGCTGCGGCACGATCGGCTGGCCGAGGCCGCGGGCGGCCTGCGCGGCGTACGAGAGGACCATGACGGCGACCCGGGAGAGGTCCAGGCGGGCCTGCGCGTCGTCGATGTCGTAGGTCTGCCTCATGCCCAGCATCGGCGCGAGCATGGCGACACCGGCCTGGACGTCGGCGCGGACGTCGCCGGTGTGGATGGGGATGTTGTACGGCTCGGCCGGCGGCAGGCCCGGCTCGTACTCGCCGTCGATGAGCAGGCCCCAGACCTTCTCGAAGGGGACGCGGCCGACGAGGTCCTCGATGTCGACGCCGCGATAGCGCAGCGCGGAGCCTTCCTTGTCGGGCTCGGCGATGTGGGTCTCGAAGGCGATGACGCCCTCGAGTCCGTGGTGCACCTCTGGCATGAGGCCCCTCCTCGTGGGGTGGCGGACTGGGCGGGGAGACGGCCGCGATCGGCGGGCCCGGCTCCGGTGGCATTCTGCACCACGCCGCGGATGGCTACGCTCGGCGCATGCCAGGTGAGCCCAGCGGGGAACCACGCGCCGACGGAGCGGACCTCGCCTCGATGCGGGCCGACTACACCTTCGCCGGTCTGCGCGAGGCCGACCTCGAGCCGGACCCGCACGCGATGTTCCTGCGCTGGTTCGGCGAGGCGCAGGACGCCGGCGTGGTCGAGCCGAACGCGATGGTGCTGGCGACGGTCTCGCCGGACGCGCGGCCCTCGGCCCGGACGGTGCTGCTCAAGGGCGTCAGCGAGGCCGGCTTCGTCTTCTTCACCAACTACGAGTCCCGCAAGGCCCACGAGCTCGACGCCGGTCCGCACTGCGCGCTGCTCTTCGGCTGGTACCAGCTTCAGCGCCAGGTCCGCGTCGAGGGCACCGTGCGGCGTACGACGCGCGAGGAGACCGCGGCCTACTTCGCCAGCCGCCCACGCGACTCGCAGCTCGGGGCATGGGCCTCGCCGCAGTCCTCGGTCGTCGGCTCCCGCGAGGAGCTCGACGCGATGTACGCCGCCGTGGCCGACCGGTTCGCGGGGGAGGACGTGCCCGCCCCCGACCACTGGGGCGGCTACCTGGTGATGCCCGAGGCCATGGAGTTCTGGCAGGGCCGGTCGGGCCGGATGCACGACCGGCTGCGCTATCGCCGCGGCGGCGACGGCTGGGTGATCGAGCGCCTGGCGCCCTGAGCCGGATCGGTCGCACGGGGGGCTGGCGGTCCCACTAGTCAGTGTTACTATCTACTAGTAGTCAGTGTTGCTGAGTAGATAGGGGCGGCGATGCCCAAGCAGATGACCGAGCTGCTCAAGGGCACGCTGGAGGGCATCGTCCTCGCGCTGTTGTCCACGCGGCCGGCGTACGGCTACGAGATCACCGCGTGGCTGCGTCGGCGGGGCTTCGCCGACATCGCCGAGGGCACCGTCTACGCGCTGCTCGTCAGGATCGAGCAGCGCGGTCTGGTCGACGTGGAGAAGGTGCCCTCGGAGAAGGGCCCCCCGCGCAAGGTCTACTCGCTCAACGCCGCGGGGCGCGACTGCCTCGACGAGTTCTGGAGGACCTGGAGCTTCCTCGCAGAGCGACTGGAAGAGCTCCGCGAAGGAGAGGCGTGACATGGCGTCGAAGTGGATCGAGATGGTCACCGGATCGCTCGAGGAGAAGAGGCGGTACAAGCAGGACAAGGCCCGCATCGAGGCCCTTCCCGATCCGTACGGCGCCGCCGCGAAGGCGCTGCACCGGTACGTCACCTACTACGGGGGCATCACCGACGGTGCGACCATCCTCAGGATGCTCGGCGACCTCGCCGACCTCTGGGAGCGCGCCGCGGCGGACGGCACGCCCGTGCGCGCGATCGTCGGCGACGACCCGGTCGAGTTCGCCGAGGCGTTCGCCCAGGCCTATACGGGCAGGCAGTGGATCGACAAGGAGCGTGCCCGCCTGCGGAAGGTGATCGAGGACGCGGAGGGCGGGGAGCGGCGATGACCACCGATGTGGCCGTCCGGGTGCGAGACCTGGAGAAGTCCTACGGCGAGCTGCACGTCCTGCGCGGCGTGGACCTCGAGGTCGCGCGGGGCAGCATCCTCGCCCTGCTCGGCTCGAACGGGGCCGGCAAGACCACGGTCGTGCGGATCCTGGCCACGCTGCTGCGCGCCGACGCGGGAACGGCCAGCGTCAACGGCTTCGACGTCACCGCGCGGGCCGCCGACGTGCGGGAGTCGATCAGCCTCACCGGGCAGTTCGCGGCTGTCGACGAGATCCTCACCGGGCGGGAGAACCTGGTCCTGATGGCGCGGCTCCGGCACCTCGAGGAGCCGGCCGCGATCGCCGAGGGGCTGCTCGCGCGCTTCGCCCTGGTCGACGCGGCGGACCGCAGGGTGTCGACGTACTCCGGTGGCATGCGCCGCCGGCTCGACATCGCGATGAGCCTCATCGGCGACCCGCCGGTGATCTTCCTCGACGAGCCGACCACGGGGCTCGATCCGCAGGGTCGTCTGGAGGTGTGGCAGATCGTCAAGGAGCTCGCCGGCCGGGGCACGACCGTGCTGCTCACGACCCAGTACCTGGAGGAGGCCGAGCACCTCGCCGACCGGATCGCGATCCTGCACCAGGGGCGGATCATCGTGAACGGCACCCTGGCCGAGCTCACGGCGCTGCTGCCGCCGGCCAAGGTCGAGTACGTCGAGAAGCAGCCGACCCTCGAGGAGGTCTTCCTCGCCGTGGTCGGTCGCGACGACCATGCCCCGGGCGATCGCGGCGCCGACGCGGGGGAGGGATGATGGCCGGCCGCTTCCTGGGCGACGCCGCCGCGCTCACCGGGCGGTCGCTGCGCCACGTCACGCGCAGCCTGGACACCATCATCACGACCGCCATCACCCCGATCGCGATGATGCTGATGTTCGTCTACGTCTTCGGCGGTGCGATCGACATCGGATCGGGCCGGTACATCGACTACATGCTGCCCGGCATCTTGCTGATCACGGTCGCCTCGGGCATCTCCTACACGGCGTTCCGGCTCTTCATGGACATGCAGGGTGGCATCTTCGAGCGCTTCAACTCCATGCCGATCGCCCGCTCGTCCGTGCTGTGGGCCCACGTGCTGACCTCGCTGGTCGCCAACCTGGTCTCGCTCGCGGTCGTCGTGCTGGTCGCCCTCCTCATCGGCTTCCGCTCCGGCGCGGGTGCGCCGGCCTGGCTCGCGGTCGTCGGCATCCTGGCCTTGTTCAGCCTGGCGCTGACCTGGCTCGCCGTGATCCCGGGCCTGACCGCCAAGACCATCGACGGCGCGAGCGCGTTCGCCTACCCGCTGATCTTCCTGCCGTTCCTGAGCTCGGCGTTCGTGCCGACCGACTCCATGCCCGGCCCGGTGCGCTGGTTCGCCGAGAACCAGCCGGTCACCTCGATCGTCGACACGATCCGCGGGCTCTTCGCCGGACAGCCGGTCGGTGGCGACATCTGGGTCGCGCTGGCCTGGTGCGTGGGCATCCTGGTCGTCGCGTACGCCGTCGCGATGGGTGCCTACCGTCGCACGATCTCCTGAGCGGGGCGGGTCGGAAAACCACTTGTGAGTGAGTGCTCACTCAGTTAGCCTTCCCCCTCGTGGCGGTGAAGCGGGGACGGGCGGCGCCGATGGCGCCCGAGGAGCGGCGCAAGGCGATCATCGACGCCGTGGTGCCCCTGCTCCTCGCGCACGGTCCGTCGGTCACCACCCGGCAGATCGCGGAGGCGGCCGGCGTCGCGGAGGGGACGATCTTCCGGGTCTTCCCCGACAAGAGGTCGCTGCTGATGGCGACCGCCGCGGAGACCGTCAACCCGGCCGGCGGCGCGGAGGCGATGGCCGCCGCGCTCGCGCGGGTGCCGTCGCTGCGGGCCAAGGTCGAGATCGTCGTCGACCAGATGCAGTCGAGGATGGAGCAGGGCATGCTTGTGCTGATGGCGCTGCGCCATGCCGTCCTCAAGGAGGGGCACGACCTCCCGGGTGACCAGCCGCCGGGCCCGCCGTCGTTCATCCTCGACGCCAACCGCGCGCTGCTGGAGGCGCTCGCCGCCCACGTCTTCGCGCCGCACCTCGACGAGCTGCGGGTCGATCCCGAGCTCGCCGCCCTGGTGCTGCGCAGTCTCGTCTTCGGAGCCTGGCACCCGGGCACGGCCGAGGAGTCGAGGCTGACCGCCGAACAGATCGCCGACGCCTGCCTCGGGGGCGTCGCCAAGGGAGAACGCTGATGCTGCTGCGCCTGATCCTCGACCACGTCCGGCCGTACCGACCGCTCATCGCCGCCATCGTCGCGCTGCAGCTGATCGGCACGGTGGCGATGCTCTACCTGCCCAGCCTCAACGCCGACATCATCGACAACGGCGTGGTGACCGGCGACACCGGCTACATCCTGCGCCACGGCGGGCTGATGCTGGCGGTGTCGATGGCCCAGGTGATCTGCTCGATCGGCGCGGTGTGGTTCTCCGCGCGCACCTCGATGGGCTTCGGCCGCGACGTCCGGGCGGCGATCTTCCGCCAGGTGGGCCGGTTCTCCGCCAAGGAGCTGCAGCACTTCGGCGCGCCCTCGCTGATCACCCGCGAGACCAACGACGTCCAGCAGGTCCAGATGCTGGTGCTGATGTCCGGCACGCTGATGGTCTCGGCGCCGATCATGATGGTCGGCGCGCTGGTCATGGCGGTGCGCGAGGACGCCGGCCTCTCCTGGCTGCTGGCCGTGGTGGTGCCGGTCCTCGCCGTCTCCATCGGCCTGATCGTGGTCCGGATGGTGCCCAGCTTCCGGCTGATGCAGGAGCGCATCGACGAGGTGAACCGCCTGCTGCGCGAGCAGATCACCGGCATCCGCGTGGTCCGCGCCTTCGTCCGCGAGCGCCACGAGACCGAGCGGTTCACCCATGCCAACGACGAGCTGACCGAGGTCTCCATCCGGGCCGGCCGCTGGATGGCCGGGATGTTCCCGACGGTGATGCTGGTCGCCAACGTCTCGACGGTCGGCGTGCTCTGGTTCGGCGGTCACCGGGTGGAGACCGGCCAGATGGAGGTCGGCGCCCTGACGGCGTACATCTCCTATCTGATGCAGGTCGTCATGTCGGTGATGATGGGCACCTTCATGCTGATGATGATCCCGCGGTCCTCGGTCTGCGCCGACCGGATCGTGGAGGTGCTCGACACCGACTCCTCGGTGGTCCCGCCGGCCGAGCCGGTGACCGAGCTCCTCGAGCGCGGCACGGTCCGCTTCGCCGACGTCGAGTTCGCCTACCCCGGCGCGGATGCCCCGGTGGTGCGCCGGATCTCCTTCGAGGCCAGGCCCGGGCAGACGGTCGCCATCATCGGCTCGACCGGCGCCGGCAAGTCGACCCTGGTCAACCTGGTGCCGCGGCTCTTCGACGTGACCGGCGGCCGCGTCGAGGTCGGCGGCGTCGACGTACGACGGATCGAGCCCGAGGTGCTCTGGTCCAAGCTGGGGCTCATCCCGCAGCGGGCCTTCCTCTTCACCGGCACCGTCGCCAGCAACCTGCGCTACGGCAAGGAGGACGCCACCGAGGAGGAGATGTGGACGGCCCTGGAGATCGCCCAGGCGCGCGACTTCGTCGAGGCTATGCCCGAGGGCCTGGAGGCGAGCATCGCGCAGGGCGGCGCCAACCTCTCCGGCGGCCAGCGCCAGCGCCTGGCGATCGCGCGCGCGTTGATCCGCCGCCCGGAGGTCTACCTCTTCGACGACTCCTTCTCCGCCCTCGACCTGGCGACCGACGCGAGGCTGCGGGCGGCGCTGAGACCGGTGACCCGGGACTCGACGGTGATCGTGGTGGCCCAGCGGGTCTCCACGATCCGCGACGCCGACGTGATCGTGGTGCTCGAGGACGGCGAGATCGTCGGTGAGGGCACCCATGCCGAGCTGCTGGCCGGCTGCACGACGTACCAGGAGATCGTCGCCTCCCAGCTGAGCGCGGAGGAGGCGGCATGAGCGCGTCGAGGCAGACTTCCAGCGCAAGGGGCGACCTCAAGGAGACCGAGCGGGTCCAGGCCGGCCCCGGGCCGGGTCGCGGGCCCTTCGGCGGCGGCATGGTCGGGCAGAAGGCCAGCGCCTTCGGGCCGTCGGCACGGCGGCTGATCGGCCGGATGCGGCCCGAGCGGGTCAAGGTGCTCGCGGTGCTGGGGCTGACCGTGGTCAGCGTCGTGCTCAGCGCGATCGGCCCGCGCATCCTCGGTCACGCCACCGATCTGATCTTCGCCGGCCTGATCGGCGGGCGGCTGCCGGCCGGGCTGAGCAAGGAGCAGGCGGTCGAGGCGCTGCGCCAGCGCGGCGACGACCGGGTGGCCGACATGGTCTCGGCCATGGACGTGCACCCCGGCCAGGGCGTCGACTTCGACGCGGTCGGCCAGGTCCTGCTGATCGTGCTCGCGATCTACGTCTTCGGCTCCGCGCTGGCCTGGCTCGCGGGCTATCTCCTCAACGACGTCGTCCAGGGCACGGTCCTGCGGATGCGCGCCGACGTGGAGGACAAGATCCACCGGCTGCCGCTCGGCTACTTCGACCGCCAGCCCCGCGGCGAGCTGCTCAGCCGGGTCACCAACGACATCGACAACATCAGCCAGTCGCTGCAGCAGACGATGAGCCAGCTGCTCACCTCGATCCTGACCGTCTTCGCGGTGCTCGGGATGATGGTCTGGATCTCCCCGCTGCTCGCGCTGGTCGCGGTCATCTCGGTGCCGGTGTCGATGTTCCTCTCCGGCGCGGTGATGAAGCGCTCGCAGGGGATGTTCGTCCAGCAGTGGCGGCGTACCGGCCGGCTCAACGCGCATGTCGAGGAGACCTTCTCCGGCCATGCCCTGGTCAAGGTGTTCGGCCGTCAGCGCGAGGCCGAGCGGATCTTCGCCGAGGAGAACGACGAGCTCTTCAAGGCGTCGTTCTCGGCGCAGTTCGTCAGCGGCCTGATCATGCCGATCATGATGTTCATCGGGAACCTCAACTACGTGATCGTGGCGGTGATCGGCGGCCTGCGGGTCTCCAGCGGCGCGCTCTCGCTGGGCGAGGTCCAGGCGTTCATCCAGTACACCCGGCAGTTCACCCAGCCGCTGGCCCAGGTGGCCTCGATGGCCAACCTGCTGCAGTCCGGCGTCGCGTCGGCCGAGCGGGTCTTCGAGCTGCTCGACGCCGAGGAGCAGAGCGCCGACGGCGACACCTCCCCGGCGCCGGTCGACCAGCGCCGCGGGGAGGTGCGCTTCGAGCACGTGCGCTTCTCCTACGACCCCGAGACGCCGCTGATCGCCGACCTCTCGCTGGTGGCCGAGCCCGGCCACACCGTCGCCATCGTCGGCCCGACCGGCGCCGGCAAGACCACGCTGGTCAACCTGGTGATGCGCTTCTACGAGCTCGACGGGGGGCGGATCACCCTGGACGGCGTGGACATCGCCGCGATGCCGCGCGCGGACCTGCGCCGGCAGACCGGCATGGTGCTCCAGGACGCCTGGCTCTTCGAGGGCACGATCCGCGACAACATCGCCTACGGCAGCCCCGACGCGACCGAGGAGCAGATCCTGGCCGCCGCACGGGCGACGTTCGTGGACCGGTTCGTGCACTCGCTGCCCGACGGCTACGACACGATCATCGACGAGGAGGGCTCCAACCTCTCGGCCGGTGAGCGCCAGCTGGTGACGATCGCCCGGGCCTTCCTCTCCGACCCGGCGCTGCTGATCCTCGACGAGGCCACCTCCGCGGTGGACACCCGGACCGAGCTGCTGCTCCAGCACGCGATGGCGGCGCTGCGCTCGGATCGTACGTCGTTCGTCATCGCCCACCGGCTCTCCACGATCCGCGACGCCGACCTGATCCTGGTCATGGAGCAGGGCGCGATCGTCGAGCAGGGCACGCACGAGGAGCTGCTCGCCGCCGAGGGGGCCTACGCCCGGCTCTACCGCTCGCAGTTCGACGCGGCGGTCGTGGCCGAGGCCGGTTGAGGGATCCGCTGAATAATCCGTTGTCCGGCCCACCGGCCCGACGTACCGTTGCGGCACACGGGCAGTGCCCAGGAGCAAAGACGGGAGGTGGTCCAGGACATGATTTCTCATCGGACGCGTGAGGTGGCTGCGCGCTAGCAGCACCGGCCGGCACTGCCGCTCAGCACCAGGTTGAGCGCTGCTGGCGACACGACGCAGACACCCGGCCCGCAGGCGATCCGGACCCACGTCCTCCGGAGCGGCTCCTCCTCGTGAGGGGTCACGCCTGCGGGTCGCTGCATGCGACCTCCCTCACAATAAGTTGCGATCCGCAACTATCTAGTTGCAAAATGCAACTATGACTCAGACTTCACCTGCCCCCGTGCAGGAGCCGATGTCGCATCGGGAGATCCTCGAGGCGCTCAGCGGCCTGCTGCTCGCGATGTTCGTCGCGATGCTCTCCAGCACCGTGGTCTCCAACGCCCTGCCACGGATCGTCACCGACCTGCACGGCAGCCAGTCCGGCTACACCTGGGTCGTGGTGGCGACCCTGCTCACCATGACCGCCTCGACCCCGATCTGGGGCAAGCTCGCCGACCTCTACGACAAGAAGCTGCTGGTGCAATCGGCGCTGGTGATCTACGTGGTCGGCTCGCTGGTCGCCGCGCTCTCCACCTCGATGGCGATGCTGATCGGCGCCCGCGCCGTCCAGGGCCTCGGCGTCGGCGGCCTCACCGCCCTGGTGCAGGTGGTCATCGCGACGATGGTCTCCCCGCGCGAGCGCGGCCGGTACGCCGGCTACCTCGGCGCGGTCTTCGCCGTCGCGACGGTGAGCGGCCCGCTCATCGGCGGCCTGCTGGTGGACGCGCCCGGCCTGGGCTGGCGGGCCTGCTTCTACGTCGGCATCCCGGTCGCGGTGATCGCCTTCGTGGTGCTGCAGAAGACGCTGCACCTGCCCGTCGTACGCCGCGAGGTCTCCATCGACGTCATCGGCGCCGGCCTGATCGTCTCCGGCGTCTCGACCCTGCTGATCTGGGTCTCCCTGGCCGGCAACCAGTTCGCCTGGGGCTCGGCGACGAGCTGGTCGCTGGTGGCGATCGGCGTCGGGCTGCTGGTGCTGGCGACGTACGTCGAGGCCAAGGTGGCCGCGGAGCCGATCATCCCGATCCGCCTCTTCCGCGACCGCACCACCGCTCTCGCGACCGTCGCCAGCGTCTTCATCGGCGTGGCGATGTTCGGCAGCACCGTCTACCTCTCGCAGTACTTCCAGATCGCCCGCGGCATGACGCCCACGCACGCCGGCCTGATGTCGATCGCGATGGTCGGCGGACTGCTGGTCTCCAGCATCGTCACCGGACGGGTGATCACCAGCACCGGCCGGTGGAAGCGGTACCTCGTCGGCGGCATGGTCCTGGTCATCGCCGGGCTCGCCCTGCTGAGCACGATCGACGCGCACACCGGACTGGTGCGGGTGGGCGTCTTCATGGCCGTCCTCGGCGTGGGCCTGGGTGCCACCATGCAGAACCTCGTGGTGGCGGTGCAGAACAACACCGCGACCGCCGACCTCGGGGCGGCCAGCGCGGTGGTCGCCTTCTTCCGCTCGATGGGCGGATCGATCGGCGTCTCGGCCCTGGGTGCGCTGCTCAGCGTTCGGGTGGTGGACAAGGTCACCGAGGGGATGGCGCGGCTGCACATCCCCGTGAGCGGCCACCAGAGCCACCAGATCCCGGACCTCTCCACGCTGCCCGGGCCGGTGCGCGCGGTCTTCGAGGACGCCTTCGGCCTGGCGACCGGCAACGTCTTCGCCGCGGCGGTGCCCTTCGCGGTGCTGGCGCTGGTCGCGATCGCCTTCATCCGGGAGGTGCCGCTGCGGACCACCGTGGACGAGGTGGTTGCCCCGGCCGCGGAGCCGGTGGAGACTCGGTGACCACGCAGGCGGTCGCGCCGAAGGAGGATTCAGTGTCGCGGGGTGAGTCGATGCGTGACCTGGAGCGCGAGGTCGGGCTGCTGATGCGCCGGGCCCGGCACCGGATCGCGCAGCGCGCGGCCGAGGTGGACCCTGAGCTCAACCCCACGGCGTACCTCATGCTCCGCAACATCGCCGAGCACGGCCCGCGCCGGGCCTCGGACCTGTGCGGGGCGCTCGCCACCGACAAGGGCACCACCAGCCGGCTGGTGCACCACCTGGCCGAGCGCGGCCTCATCGACCGCTCACCGGATCCCGACGACGGCCGCGCCTCGGTGCTCACCGTCTCCGATCACGGGCGGGAGCGGCTGGAGGCGATCAACGTCACCCGTCAGGAGGCGCTGGAGACGGCGCTCTCGGACTGGGACACCGAGGAGATCGCCACGCTGGCGGCGATGATCGGCCGGCTCAACGCCGCCACCGGCTGAATGGCGCGCTGAGGTTTGATCTTCCGGCACCATGTGCCAGGAGATCGAACGCCAGCGGCGGATCCTCAGCCCGCCGGGCCCTCCAGGGCGTGCTCGGTCTCGGGGCCGGCGGTGTCGAAGAGGGGCTCCGGCGCCTCCTTCTCGGCCTGCGGGGACGCATGGCTCGCGGCCGGTGGGGGATCGGCCGCCCGCGCGGTCGTCTCGCCGCCCTTCTCCGGGTCGGGCCGGGGGAGGACGAACTCGGTCAGCACGGTGAGCGCCAGCCAGCAGGCGACCAGCGCCACCAGGAAGCGGGTCAGCGCGACGTCGAGCGGCAGGGTGCCGTCCACCAGGCTCTGGTAGAGCGCCGGCGAGGCCAGCAGCGCGCCGCCGGCGAGGACAGAGGTCGAGAGAGGACTCATCAGCCGGCCACCATCATCCGCTCAGGAGTGACCACGCCGACGGAGCGGACCTGGGCGGCGCCGATCAGCTCGGTGTAGGAGAGCACCGGCAGCTGGTGCATGGTCGGGCGGACCATCCGGCGCAGCGCGGCGCGGATCTGCGGCGAGCAGACCAGCACCGGCCGGATGTTGCCGTTCTCCGCGTCGGTGAGCAGCATGGACATCTGGGTGAGCATGGTCTGGCCGAGGTCGGGGTCGACGGCGAGGATGAGGCCCTGGTCGGTGGGGCGGATCGCCTCCAGCAGCTGCTGCTCGAGCTGCGGCTCGAGGCTGATCACGTGGACCGCGCCGTCGCTGATGTACGGCGCCACGATGGCCGGGCCGAGCGAGGCGCGCGCCGCCTCGACCAGGGCGTCGGTGTCCTTGCCCGCCTGGGCCCGCAGCGAGAGCGCCTCGAAGATGCGGACCAGGTCGCGCACCGAGACGTTCTCGTCGAGCAGGCACTGCAGCACCCGCTGCACCTCGCCCAGGGTGAGCTGGGCCGGGGTGAGCTCCTCGACGACGACCGGGTGGGTCCGCTTGACCACGTCGGTGAGCAGGCGGACGTCCTCGCGGCCGAGCAGCCGGGCGGCGTGCGTGGTGACCACCTCGGCGAGGTGGGTGGTGATGACCGAGGCGCGGTCGACCACGGTGGCGCCGCTGAGCTCGGCCTGGCTGCGCAGCTCCATCGGGATCCACTTGGCGTCCAGGCCGAAGACCGGCTCGCGGGTCGGCTCGCCGGGCAGGGAGCCCAGGAAGTCGCCGATGGCCAGCACGGTGCCCGGAGGCGCCTCGCCGCGGGCCACCTCCACGCCGAACAGCTTGATCGCGTAGGTGCGCAGCGGCAGGTCGAGGTTGTCGCGGGTGCGCACCGGCGGCACCACGATGCCGATGTCGCCGGCCACCTTGCGGCGCAGGGCCTTGACCCGCTCCAGCAGGTCGCCGCCGGCGGCGGGGTCGACCAGGTCGATGATGTCGGCGGAGAGCTCCAGGCCCAGCGGGTCGACCTGGATCTCGGCGGCCAGCACCTCGGGGGAGTCCGGGGCGGGCAGCGCGTGTGTGATCGGCTCCTCCACCTCGGCCGCCACGCCCTCCTTGGGGACCCGCGTCGAGGCGAGCAGCATCGCGCCACCGGCGAAGACGAAGGGGATCTTGGGCAGGCCCGGGATCAGGCAGAGCGCCAGCGCGGCGAACCCGGCCACCTGCAGCGGCATCCGGCGCGCGGTGATCTGGCGCAGGATGTCCGAGCCCATGTCGGCGTCGCCGACCGAGCGGGTCACGATCAGGCCGGTGGCGACCGAGAGCAGCAGTGCCGGGATCTGGGAGACCAGGCCGTCGCCGACGGAGAGCAGGGAGTACGTCGAGACGGCGTCGCCGAAGGACATCCCCTTCTGCGCGACGCCGACCGCGAAGCCGCCGATCAGGTTGACCAGGGTGATGACGATCGCCGCGATGGCGTCACCCTTGACGAACTTGGAGGCGCCGTCCATCGCGCCGTAGAAGTCGGCCTCGGCGTGCACCTCGGCGCGCCGTCGCCGGGCCTCGTCCTCGTCGATGAGGCCGGAGTTCAGGTCGGCGTCGATGGCCATCTGCTTGCCGGGCATCGCGTCGAGGGTGAAGCGGGCGCCCACCTCGGCGACGCGGCCGGCGCCGTTGGTGATGACCACGAACTGGATGATGAGCAGGATCGCGAAGACGATCATGCCGACGATCAGCGATCCGCCGACGACGAAGTGGCCGAAGGTGTCGATCACCTTGCCGGCGTACCCGTCGATGAGCACCAGCCGGGTCGCGCTGACGTTGAGTGCCAGGCGGAAGAGCGTCATCACCAGGATGACCGCCGGGAAGGCCGCGAACTCCAGCGGCTTGTTGACGTACATCGCGGTCAGCAGGATCAGCAGCGCGCCGGTGATGTTGAGGGCGATGAGCAGGTCGAGCACGACCGCGGGCAGTGGGACGACCAGCATCACCACGATGAAGACGATGCCCACGGGGACACCGAGCTGCGTCATACGCTTCATGGACGATATCGCTCCACTCATCGATCAGCGCGCCGTCCATGGCGGAGCCGTCGACACCGTCCTGGCGTCAGGTTGCCAATCGGCCGCCGAGCGGAGCACCTGAGGTGTTTCCGGCGATGGCCGGGCCGGGCAGTGCGGGAGCGCCCGAGGCGCCTCTCCGGCGCCGTCCGGCGAGCGGTACGGCGGGCAGCTCGGCCTCGCGGCGCGGCGAGCGGTGCTCCCCGCCGTACTGCCCGACCGTGCGGCGGCTGATCACGAACGCCAGCACCTGGGCGACGGCGGCGAACAGCTCCGCGGGGATCTCCTGGCCGACCTGCGTGGAGCGGTGCAGCGCGCGGGCCAGCGGCACGTCGCGGACCATCGGCACCCGCTCCTCGACGGCCCGCTGGCGGATCTTCGCCGCGATCGCGCCGGCTCCCCGGGCCACCACGCGCGGAGCGCCCTTGACCGGGTCGTAGCGCAGCGCGACCGCCACGTGCGTCGGGTTGACCAGGACCACGTCGGCCTGGGCGATGTCGGCCATCATCCGGTTGCGCGCCGCGGCCAGCTGCCGGCTGCGGATGGCGCTCTTGACCAGTGGGTCGCCCTCGGTCTGCTTGTGCTCCTGCTTGACCTCGTGCTTGCTCATCCGGGTCTGCTTGCCGACCCGGCGGCGCTGCATCGCGTAGTCGAGGCCGGCCATGACCAGGCCGATGACCGCGACGTTGCGGATCATCCCGATCACCTTCTCGCCGGTCATCTCCACGACCGTCGAGGTGGGCACCAGGCCGCCGATGAGCGGCACCATCGAGCGCACCACGAGATAGACGATCAGCGCGACGAAGGAGCTCTTGATGAGCATCTTCGCGCCCTCCCAGAGCGCCTGCGGCCCGAAGACCCGCTTGGCGCCCTTGATCGGGTTCAGCTTGGCGAAGGACGGCTTGACCGACTTGGTGGCGAGGAAGAAGCCGCCCTGCGCCAGGGCGCCGCAGACGCCGATGACCATGACGCCGGCGCCGAGGACGACCAGCGTGATCACGATGTGGGTGCCCGCCTGGCCGAGCAGGCTCAGCGCCTTGGCCGTGGAGGTGTGCTCGTCGATGGTGAAGCACTCCACCATCAGCTCGCGCAGCCGGGTGACCTCCTTGCCGACCAGGGTCGGCATGACCATCGCGAGCAGCAGCATCGTGGTCCATGCGCCCAGCTCCTGGGTCCGCGGGACCTGGCCCTCCTTGCGCGCCTCCTTGCGGCGCTTGGCTGTGGGCTTCTCTGTCTTCTCGCCACCGCTATCGCTCATGTGCGTCTCACCCCGCTCCGGCCAGGGCCGCGACGGCCTCGTTGGCGAGGTCGACGAGCCGGTCCATGGCCTCGGGGAGGACCGGGAAGGAGAGGCCGAGCAGGATCAGGGTCAGGCCCACCTTGGCCGGGAACATCACGTTGATGGCGTTGAGCTGCGGCGCCACCTTGGTGAGGATCGCCAGGCCGAGGTCGACGACGAAGAGCACCGCGATCATCGGCAGCGCGATCTGGACGGCGATGGTGAAGAACATCCCGAACGCGGTGCTCATGATCTCCGAGGCCCCCGAGAGGTCGGGGCTCTCGCCGAGCGGCAGGAAGTCGAAGGTCCGCAGCAGGCCGCCGATGATGAGCAGGTGCCCGCCGCTGGCGAAGAGCAGCATGATCGCCAGCATCTGGTGGAACTTGCCGAACACCGTGTTCATGTTCATGCCCATCGGGTCGAAGCCCTGGGCGAGCGCGAAGCCGCCGAAGGTGTCCACCAGGGCGCCGGCCGAGGAGATCGCGTTGAACAGCAGGAAGGTGACGAAGCCCATCGCCGAGCCGATCAGCACCTGGGTGATCACCGCCAGGATGAGCGGCAGCACGCCGGTCGGGATCCCGCCGTCGATCGTCGGGCTCACCGCGAAGGCCAGGCCGAGGGAGAGGATCACCTTCGCCATCGCCGGCACGGCCCGGGTGGAGAACGGCGGCACCAGCGCCAGCCACGCGACGATGCGCACCGAGGCCAGCAGGTAGGCCATCAGCGGCTCGACGGCGAGGGAGATCGTCATGGCAGCGTCGGATCAGCCCAGCAGCGAGGGGATCATCTCGAAGAGCTCGACGGTGAAGTCGATGAGCGTGTGCAGCATCCAGTTGCCGCACACCAGCAGCGCGACGCCGACGCCGACCAGCTTCGGCACGAACGCCAGGGTGAACTCCTGGATCTGCGTCATCGACTGGAACAGCGAGATGGCGAAGCCGATGACCAGCGAGGTGGCCAGGATCGGCGCGGAGAGCTTGAGCGCGACCAGCATGGTCTGCAGCGCGAGCTGGATGATGGTGGTGTCGGACATGGCAGCTACCCGTAGCTCGCGACGATCGACTTGATCACCAGTGCCCAGCCGTCCACCAGCACGAAGAGCAGCAGCTTGAACGGCAGCGACACCATCACCGGCGGCATCATCATCATGCCCAGTGCCATCAACGCGCCGCTGACGACGATGTCGATGACCAGGAACGGTATGAAGATGATGAAGCCGATGATGAAGGCCTGTTGCAGCTCGCTGATGATGAACGCCGGCACCAGCGTGGCCATGGGCACGTCGGCCCGGTCCTGGGGCAGGTCCCGCTTGGCGACGTTGGTCAGCAGCCGCAGGTCGGAGTCCTTGGTGTGGTCGAGCATGAACTCCTTGAGCGGCTGCACGCCGTCGTCCCAGGCCTGGGCGGAGGTCTTGGCCCCGTCCAGGTAGGGGTCGAGCCCGGCGTCCTTCATCTGGCTCAGGACCGGGGTCATGATGAACAGGCTCAGGAAGAGCGCCAGGCCGGCGAGCACCTGGTTCGGCGGCATCTGCTGCAGGCCGAGCGCGTTGCGGGTGAGCCCGAGCACCACCAGGATCTTGGTGAAGCTGGTGCAGGTCAGCAGGATCGCCGGCAGCAGGGAGAGCAGCGTCAGCGCGATGATCACCGTCACCGAGTTGCTCGGCTTGTCGGTGATGCCGCCCAGGTCGACCGTCACCGAGCTCTCCGTCGGCGTCGAGGTCGGTCCGGCCGGGCCGGCGGGTCCGTCGGGGCCCGGCGCGGGCGTCGGGTCGGGGAGCGGCACGAACGCGGGAGCGGAGAGGGCGGCCGGCGAGGCCGGGACGTCGGTGGCCTGGGCGGCGGCGACCGGGAGGGCCAGGACGGCGACGGCGGCGGCCATCACCAGGAGGACCCGCTGGAGGAGTCGGCTCATGACGCCCTGCGGGTGACGGCCGCGATCGCCTGTCGCCAGGTCTGCGGGGAGAGCACCGACCCCGCGAGCGCGCCGGTGCCGGGACCGGTGGCGGGCTTGGCGGCGGGCTTGGACGGCGCGGCGGGGCGGGCGGCCCGGCGGCCGGGCTTCGCGGCCTTGGCGGAGTGGGTGGCCTTGGCGGAGTGGGCGGGCGCGGCGCTCTTGGTGGCCCGGCGGTGACCCGGCGGGCGCGGGCGGCGTACGTCGGCAGCGGGCTCCTCGGGCTCGCCGAGCAGCGCGGCGACCTCGGCCGGCGCCAGGGTGTCCCAGTCGGTGGGGAGCTCGGCGGGGAGACCGGTGAGCGCGACCGGCTCGACCGGGAGCTCGGCGACCGGAGCGCCGACCAGCTCCAGGACGGTGGCCTCCTCGGTGGCCTGCTCGGCCTCCAAGTCGGCCGGGTCGAGCTCGGCGAGCACGTTGACCTTGTGCTCGGTGGTGCCCAGGACCAGCACGCGGGACCCGACCGAGACCACCGAGACCGCGGAGGTGCGGCTCAGCGGCTGCCGGTGCACGACCTGCACCAGGGCGCCCTTCTGGCTGCCGAAGCGGCGCGAGCTGAGTCGCGCCAGCAGCAGGAGGAGCCCGACGACGATCGCCAGCGAGACGATCAGCCGGATGGTCAGCTCGAGCATGGTGGGGGGTCTCCGCCGAGTTCCTGGGCCGGCGTCAGCCGTTGGAGCTGTCGTCGACGATCTCGGTGACGCGGAGACCGAAGTCCTCGTCGACCACGACCACCTCGCCTCGGGCGATCAGCCGGCCGTTGACCAGCAGGTCGGCGGGGCTGCCGGCCGCGCGGTCGAGCTCGAGGACGGCGCCGGGGGTCAGTGCGAGCAGGTCGCGCACGGTCATCCGGGTGCGGCCCAGCTCGACGGTCACCTCCATGTCGACGCCGTGGAGCATCTCGATGCCCCGGCTCGGGAGCGGCGTCACGCTGGCCTGGGCGCCCTCGTCGTACGCCGGGCCGGTGGGCTCCTCCGCGTGGCCCTCGGCGAGCGGGCTGGGCGCGTCGAGGAGCTGGTCGGTCATCAGCACGGCGGCGGCGATGCCGCTGCCGATCAGCGGGACGTGGGTGAAGCTCGCGCCGAGGTCGGAGACGACCAGGTCGAGCTCGACCTGGCGGGCCGGGCCGGCGGAGCCGCCGAGCGTGGCGGCCACGGCGTCGAGCGCGGGCTGGACGGCGGCGGCCAGGTCGAGGCCCTCGATCGGGCTGGAGGCCAGCGCGGTGGTCAGCTCCTCGCCCACGAGGATCGCGATGCGGCCGGTCGCCGGGCCGTCGAGGTCGGCGACGGCGGCGCCGGAGAACGCGGCGGTGACCCCCTCCTCGCCCGGCTGCGGGCCGGCCGGGGTCAGCGGCTCGACCGACGGCAGGACCGAGGCGGCGGCCGAGGCCGCCGCGAGGGCGAGGTCGGCGCCGGAGGGGACGGCGTCGGGCGAGGTGGTCATCAGTTCTCCTTCCGGGTGCCCACGATCAGCGCGGCCAGGCGCTGTCCCTGGGCGCCCGCGGTGGCGTGGGCGAACACGGTCTCGTCGACGGTGACGTCGAGCGGGGCGGACGAGGGGTGGGCCAGGCGGAGCACGTCGCCGGTCTGCAGGCCGGCCAGCGACTCCGGCGCCAGCTGGGTCGGCCGGAAGCGGACCGAGACCTCCATCGGCACCGTGGCGAAGCGCTCCCGGACCTGCTCGGCGGCATGGGCGCGCTTGAGCCGCTCCCGCTCGGAGGCCGGCGCCGGCGCGGCGGCGGCGGTCAGGTGGGGGAGCAGGCCGCTGAACGGCAGGCAGATGCTCATCTGGTACTGCGCGCTGTCGATGCGCATGTCCAGCTTGGTCACCACCATCACGTCGGCGGCGCTGGCGACCTGGGCGAACTGGGGGCTGTACTCGACGCCGGTGACGGTCGGCTCCATGGTGACGATGGAGCTGAGCGAGTAGCGCATCTCCCCGAGCAGCCGCGCGGTGAGGCCGCCGATCACGCCGGACTCGATCTCGGTGAGCGGGCGCTCGGGCTGGTTGGCCGAGCCGGGGCCGCCGAGCATGTGGTCGACGCAGGCCATCGTGGCGGGCAGCGGGATCTCCAGCACGCCGAGCCCGGGCATCGGGTCGGCGCTGAAGAGGGTCAGGTACGTCGAGGCGCCCAGCGAGTCGACGTACTCGGCGTAGCTGCGCTGCTCGATCGAGGCGAGGGAGACCTGGCAGACCGTGCGCAGCGAGGAGGTGAGCAGCGTCGTCGCCTGGCGGCTGAGGCCGTCGAAGCCCAGCTGCAGGATGCGCGAGTGCTCGCGGGAGAGCTGGATCGGCTGCCGGAAGTCGTACGGAACCGCCTCGACGGCGCCGTTGCGACGGCGCGCTCGAGCCGCGGAGCCGGCTCCGGACGCGCGTGACCGCGCACTGCTCGCGGACGCAATGAGGTTCACGTGGGTCCGTATCGGCCCGTTCCGGACCGACCTGAGGGATTTCCCGGTCAGGCCGTCCTCCCCCGCAGGACGGCCCGACCGGGTGACTCGTGGCGGGGCTCTCGGCTCAGGGCCGGAGCCCGGCTCTCACTGGGTGACGAATTCGGTGAAATACACCCCCATGACGTCGCCGTGGTACAGATGCTCGAGCTTCTTCTCCAGCGACTCCTTGTAGTGCTGGCGCTTGGCCGGGTCGTTGACGTCGGCCATCGGCTGCCCGCTGAAGATCTCGATCGCCGCGTCCAGCGCCTTGGACCCGTCCGCCTCATGAGCCTTCGTGGTCAACTGCAGGGCCAGGCCCAGGCGCAGGTAGTGCGCGGCGGCCAGATTCACCTGGATCGGGTCGAGCTTGACCACCTCGCCGGGCGTCGGCGGAGCCGGCGGGGTCGGGCGCAGGAAGAACCAGTAGCCGCCGCCACCCAGGGCGAGCACGGCCACCAGGATGATCGCGATCTTCTTGACGCCGCCCCCCTTGGCCGCGGGCGCGCCGGCGGCCGCGGGGGCGTCGCTGGTCGGCGGTGGCATGGCGGTCACGGTCATCAGAGGCCTCCTTGTGCCTGGTGCTGCTGCTTGATCACGTCGGCGATCAGCTCACGGGTCTCGGCCGGCAGCGTGGAGAGGACCACGATGTCGACGCGCTTGTTGACGCGCTGGGAGCCCGGCTTGGACGGGTCCACGAGCGGCTTCTCGTGCCCGAACGCGGAGGCGGTCATCCGCTCGGCGGGGATCCCGTTGTGCTCGCTGAGGTGGCGCAGGACGGTGACCGCGCGCGCCGCGGAGAGCTCCCAGTCGGTCGGGTAGTACTTCGGCTTCACCTTCACCTGGTTGGTGTGGCCGTCGATCTGCAGCGGGTCGGGCAGGTCGGCGAGCACCGGGGCCAGGGTGTCCACGACGGTGCGTCCGCGCGTGGACAGGGTCGACAGGTTCGGCTCGAAGACGACGTGCTTGGAGACCAGGCTGAGGACCAGTCCGCGGTTGTCGATGCTGGCCTTGACGTCGTCCTCGAGGTGGTGCTTGCGCAGGGCCGCGTTGAGCCGCTCGAGCACGTCCTCCAGGCGGGTGACCTCGGCCTCCGCCTCGGCGTACTGCTGGCGCAGCTGGGCCTGGTCGTGCTCGGTGATGGCCTTCTGCATGGCCTCCTGGTTGGCCGGCGAGTTGACCGCGGAGGTGTGCACCTGCTGCACCTCGACGGCCTTCTGGTTCGGCGCGACCGGAGCCGCGACGGCCACGCCGGACTCCTGCAGGATCGTGTCGGAGCCGTCCTGGATGGAGGTCGACTGGCCGAAGCCGGCGGCCAGGCCCTGCTTGAGCGCGTTGAACTTCTTCTGGTCGACCTGGCTCATCGCGAACATGACGATGAACAGCACCATCAGCAGCGTCACCATGTCGGCGTACGTCACCAGCCAGCGCTCGTGGTTCTCGTGCTCTTCCTCGTGGCCGCCCCTGCGGCCGCGTCCCCCGGAGCTCATGGCCTCACGCGGCCTCTGCGTCGGGGAGCTGCCCGGCTGGCACCAGTGAGCGGAGCTTCTGGGCGATGATGCGCGGGTTCGAGCCGGCCTGGATCGCGGCCACGCCCTCGATGACCAGCTCCATCCGCGAGGCCTCCAGCTCGCCGAGGCGCTTGAGCCGGTTGCCGAGCGGCAGGAAGATCACGTTGGCCGAGGTGACGCCCCACAGCGTGGCGACGAACGCCGCCGCGATGAGGTGGCCCAGCTCCTCGGGCGCCGAGAGGTTCTCCAGCACGTGGACCAGGCCCATGACCGTGCCGACGATGCCGATGGTGGGCGCGTAGGCGCCGGCGTCGCTGAAGAACTTGGCGCTCTGCTTGTCCGCGGCGCGCTTGGCGTAGACCTCGGACTCGAGGATGTCGCGCAGCTCCTCGGGGTCGGTGCCGTCGATGGCCAGCGTGACGCCCTTGGCGAGGAACTCGTCCTCGAGCGTGGCCACCGACTCCTCCAGGGCCAGCAGGCCCTCGCGGCGGGCGCGCACGGCGAGGCTGACCACGTCGGGGATGATCGCGGCGGCCGGGGTGACCTTGCCGGTGAAGGCGCGCTTGAGCGAGGGGACGATGTTCTTCGCGTCGGCCATGGTGCCGCCCGCCACGGTGACCAGGATGGTCACGCCGAAGACCAGCATCATCGGCGGGAGGAGCAGCAGGCTCATCGGGTTGCCGCCCTCCATCACGTTGGCGGCGACGACGACGACGAACCCCAGCCCGATGCCGATTGCGGGTGCCGGATCCATTTACGCCTCCCCGTGGATCGGTGACACCGGCGCCAGCGTGGGCCGGTCGGCCTTCGCGGCCGGAGTGGGCATCGGGCTGGGGACGGCTGGCGGCGCCTCCACGTCGATGTGGTTAGAGACGGCGATGATCTGGCCGCGGTACTGCTGAACGGCGGCCACGATCTCGGCCAGAGACTCGGTGACGACGTACTTCTTGCCGTCGACCAGAGTGACCACGGTGTCCGGGGTCGCGTCGACGCGCTCGATCAGGTCCGCGTTCAGAACGAACACGGATCCAGAGAGCCGCGTGAGCGTGATCATCGGGGTCGCACCTTCCGTGGTGGGTCGAGCATCGGGGCCGTCCGTGGCCCTTCGAGATGTCAGATCGGCCGGGTCCCGCGGGACCTGAGCCAACCCGTCAAATCGGTCGAACTGGGATAAAAAGGATATATGGATAGCCCGGCCCAGGCCAGCGTCTTCGGACGCCGGCCCGGACCGGGCTCCACGCGCGGTGGGATCAGCGCTTGATGTTGACCAGGTCCTCCAGCACCTGGTCGGAGGTGGTGATCACCCGCGAGCTGGCCTGGAAGCCGCGCTGGGCGAGGATCAGGTTGGTGAACTCCGCGGCCAGGTCGACGTTGGACATCTCGACCGCGCCGGCGGTGATCACGCCGCGGTTGCCCTCGGCGGCAACGCCGACCTGGGGTACACCGGAGTTGGCCGAGGCCCGGAACGAGGTCTCGCCGATCTTCTCCAGGCCCTGCGGGTTGTTGAAGTCCGCGATCGCGATCTGGACCATGTCGCGCTGGACGTTGTCGGAGAACATGCCGCGCAGCTTGCCGTCCGAGCCGATGTTGTACGACACCAGCGTGGTGCCCGGCGCCACCGGCGGGGTGAGGGCCGGCGGGTTGAAGTTGATGGTGACGTCGACCAGGCCGCCGGTGGGCGCTCCGGTGGCGTCCAGCAGATAGCCCTGGACCCGGTTGCCGGCCGGGGACACCAGCGTGCCGGTGTTGTCCCAGGTGAAGGCGCCCGCACGGGTGTAGATGTCCTCGGTGCCCTTCTTGGTGACGAAGAACCCGTCGCCTTGGATCATCAGGTCGGTCGGCCGGCCGGTCGTCTGGGTCGAGCCCTGGGTGAAGTTGCCGGTGGTCGCCGCCAGCTGGACGCCCAGTCCGATCTGGATCGGGTTGGTGCCGCCACGGTTGGCGTTCGCGGCGGAGGCGGCGGTGAGCATCTGGCTCAGGGTGTCGGAGAAGACCGTGGTGCTGGCCTTGTAGCCGGTGGTGTTGGCGTTGGCGATGTTGTTGCCGGTGACGTCGAGCATGGTCTGGTTGACGCGGAGGCCGGAGATGCCGGCGAAGAGCGAACGAAGCATGGTGGTTGTCCCTTCGGGATCAGGAGTTGGTGGGGGTGGTCGTGGGAGTGGTCGTGCCGACCGAGAGGACGGAGAGCACCGGGATGCTGGTGCCGCCGACATCGAGCTGAGGGCCGTCCGCGCC